>MKTT01000158.1 GCA_001898385.1 Planctomycetales bacterium 71-10 | reverse complement strand
CCCGCGGGGCCCATGATAGTGCGTCAGCGCGAAAGTCGGTCATCGCCGGGATCCTCCATCCCAGAAAGCCCCCCGATCCCCCCAGGATCGGGGGGCTTTCTTTGCGTTCTGCGAGAGTTCGTCCCCTCCTTCAGCGCCGGGGGGCTTTCTTCTTGCATCTTGCGAGGGTTCGTCCACTCTCACCGGACGCCCTTTGATTCTGTAGGACCGCGTGGCTTCTCTATGAAGCCACGCAGTCCGTTCGGTGGAATGGCCCCGATCAGCGCGGCGTCGATCGTTCGAGGGCCTCCAGAATTCGGTCGAGCTTCCGATCCATCTCGTCGACCCGGCGTTCGACACGGTCGATCCGTTCGGGCTCCTCGACGGTCGGGGGACGTCGATCGTGATTGAAGGGGAGGGGCGGGGCCAGTCCGAACGCCTCGTTGCCCTTGCGATAAAGGTCCGACAGGCCGTTGGCGTCCAGGATGTGGTAGATCATCGCGGGCGCGGCGTAGTATCCGGCGGCGTCCTGCGGCGAGGAATAGTTGCATACCCCGGCGATCGCCGAGGATTTGTCATCGCTGGCCATGACGATCAGCGGGGCGCCGACGTTCGTCCGCGCGGGCGCCCCCTCGCACTCGATCGCCTCGTAATTCCCGGCACCGAGTTTGTCCATGACCGATGGCTCGCGGATCGCCCCGGGGGCCTCGTTGACGGACAGGTTGAGGAATCGAAAGGCCGAGGCGCCACGCGTCGGTTTCCAACTCGTCGGCACGATACCCATGGCCTGAAGCTTTCGCCCCGGACGGAAGCGGACCAGGCCGACGTTCCTCGCCACGTCGTAGTCGACGACCTCGCCGGCCGTCCCCCATACCGGCGGAATCGACACGGAATGCTCAGTCCTCGGCCGCGGGTAGTAGACCGTCACCTTGCGATCGAAACGCTTCGGGTCGGCCGGAGAGTCACCAGGGCCCGCGAAGATCGAGCCGGCCGTCAGCGCGATCGATTCCTCCTCGGTGCTGGAGATCACCGTCCCCAGCGCGATCGGCGTCACGGCCCCCTCGACGGCCAGCGCCACGAAACCCTGCTTCACAATCTCGGAGCCGGCGACCTCCGGGGGCGGAGCGTTCGAAGCTTCGTCCTGGTAAAGGGCCGAAAGGCCGGCCGCGTCGAGCGCCGCGTAGATCATGTCGGGCGAGGCGTAGAAGCCCCGGTCGGTCGCGGGATCGGCATAGTTGCAGAGGCCCACCAGGATCGGCGACGCACCGCCCGCGACGGAATCGGCGACGAACAGGCCGCTCCCGGAGAGCCCGCCCTTCGGGGCTCCGGTGCATGACGTCCAGGAACTCGCGCGGTTCGTGATCTTATGGTCCAGCGCCACGATCGTCGTCGGCTTGACCTCCAGGGGGCGGTCACGGTCGGGGTCCGGCCGATCGAGCCGCGACGCCGGGGCTCCGACGACCAGTCGACGCGAGGGGGGGGCGACCCTCGCCGTGGGGATGATCGCACCCGGCCGGATCCGCAACGCCGCCAGGTCGCGATCCTCGTCCACCTGGATCGCCTCGGCCGCGAACGCCCCTTGAGGGGAATCCTTCGTATCGAGGACGACTCGGATCGTCTCCATGACCTTCTTGCGCCCCCCCGGCGCGTCGGCGGCCCTGCCGAGGACGATGTGGGCGCTCGTCAGGACGATGGATCGGTCCGACGTGCTGGATATCACCGTCCCCGCCGCATAGCTTCTGGATCCAGGCTCGTTGCCGTCGAAGGCGATCACACTCACGGTGCTCGCCAACATGGCGGCCGTCGCAGACTCTTCAACCTTCGGGGAAGGCGGTGGGGAGGCGGACAGCGAAGTGGGCGCCGCCTTCGGCTCGACGGCCCGGCCCAGGCCGTTGCGATCCAGCAGCCGGTGGATGGCCTCGGGGCCGATGAACATGCCGCGCGGGCGCTCGGGGAGGATGAGCTGGAAGACGCCGGCCAGGTCGCCGAGCGGCGGCGAGCCGTCCGGGGCCTTCAGGAACAGGCCGGCCCCGCCGTTGTCGACGCCGGGGGGCGAGGCGTCGCAGAGCAGCGCCAGGACGCCCGGCGGACCGGCCTGCCCGGCCTCGGGCGGCTCGGTCCCGGACAGTTCCAGGATGCGGGCGGGGCGGGTCGACGGGACCTGTGCCGGATCGAACCCATCGACCAGCGCCATGTTCTGACCGATGCTCAGGGGACGATTCCTGGGGAGGACCCTCGCCGTGGGGAAGAGGCGTCCCGGGCGGAATCGGAGCAGGGCCAGGCGGCTCGTCGGCTCGACGTCGACCGACTCGCCGACGACGCCGGCCACGCGGATCTCGCCCCGGACCTGCGACTTACCGGCCGAGTCGGCGGCGATCTCCACGCCGTTGAAACTGGTCAGCACGAACGACGCCTCAGGCGTGCTGGCGACGACCGTCCCCAGGCTGCGCACCGGGGAATCCGGCCGGCTCGCGGATCGGACCACGACGTCGACTACGCTCGACGTGGGGATCGGCGTCTCTGCGGCGGGAGGGTTCGGTATCTCCTGCGACCCGGCCTTCGGGGCGGGGTCGGGGGCCTCCTGCTCCTCGCCGGGCGAGGCGAGGGCGGCGACGGCGACGCAGCCGACGGCGGCCAGGGAGAGGGCTGCGGATTGGATCGTTGCTATCCAGGTCATGCGGAGGACTCCTTCCGTGAGCGCCGCGACGGCCGCCGGCAGGGCGGCGTCGCGGAGGCCGAGGGAGGCGAGGCGCGAGGCCGACCGGACGGTCGCCTCGATCAGTCGCGCGGGGACGGCCGCCGAGGCCGCCTCCGTCGGAGCCCGGGACGAGGCGAGGGCGGCGACGGCCGGGGCGAGCCCCCGGCGCGTGAGGCCGCGGCGCAGCTTCTCGCGACCGCGGGCCAGCCGGCTGTGGACCGTCCCCAGCGGCCATCCCAGGCGGGTCGCAACTTGCGAATCGGGCAGCCCTTCCAGCAGGCAGAGGACCACCACCTCGCGATAACGCTCGGGGAGTCGGCCCACCTCCTCATGGATCGCCGCGCCCAGTTCGTCGGGGGGCGGCTCGGCCGCCAGTCGCGGCTTCAGGCCCGCCGCCGTGAACTCGCGGAGGCGACGCCGCTGGGCCAGCGATCGGGCCCGCATGGACGTCCGACGCGCGACCTGGAGCAGCCAGGGCCCGAGCGATTCGCGGGCCCAGAGCGATCGCGCCCGGCGGACCATGACCAGGAACGTCGCCTGGAAGGCGTCGTCGGCGTCGTTGGGATCGGCCAGGATCGCGCGGCAGGCGCGCCAGACCATCGGGCCGTGGCGGTCGACCAGGGCGGCGAAGGCGACCTCGGCCGTCGCGCCGTCGCCGGTGACGAACCGTTCCAGCAGCCGGCCGTCGGGGAGCCCGCCGACCTCGCCGGATTCCAGCAGCGTCCGGATGTGACGCCCGGCCGCCCCCTCGCTCGCCGTCCTCATCGCGCGCCGGCCCTCCTCGTCTCGGATTCCGAGGATAATGCACGGGCGGCACGCGATCGGTCCGGATTCTCCGAGATTCTGGCGACGACCGGTTCTTTTCTTCGAAATCCTGAAATCCCGGCACCGCCGCCGCGGATCATGACGGTCGACGGGTTCCATCGTTCCTTGACAATTCGGCCGGATCGCGAGGGCTCACCGACCTACCGAGTCCGGCCGGCGACGGCGAACGGCCCGGCAGGTCGCCCGGCGTCGCAAGGGCGAGGGCCGGCCGAAGGGCGTCGATCGACGACGATCGGCGCGATGTTCGAAAACGACGATCGGAGCCAGATTTTCGTTGACGCAAGATGTTGGTAATCAAGGGCATGGTTGTTGATCATGGGAATGGGCCTTCCCACGATCAAACCCAAAATCGGGACACTCCTCGCCAGACACCACCGGGATCGATCGGGACCAGTGGCCCGGCCGGCCCGGCCGGGCGTCGAGGGCCGAGGCGCGGGGAGGATCGTCTCCCGATGAGTCGCGGACGCCCGGCCGGGCCGGCCGGGCCACTGTCCCTTCAAGACTTACGTCGATCCCTGGTGGTGTTCCGCGAGGAGTATCAAAATCGGGCGGTCGCCGGCCCGGGTCAGCGGGCCGGGGCGAAGGCTCGCGCCAACCCCCGGTTGAGCGCGGCGGGGATCACGCCGCCGTGGTTCTCGCCGGGGAACTCGGCCACCTGGACGGCCAGGCCGCGGGAGGCCAGCGGGGCGAGGTCGGCCTCCATCTTGCGAACCGATTCGGGCATCCGGGTCTGCTGGCGCGCCTCGTTCTTCTCGGCCGAGTCGCCGGGGACGGATTCCCCTTCCAGGCCGCCGAACGTCATCAGCAGCCGCGCGGGGGCGACCTTCGTCGGGTCGGCGGCGAACGCGCGGGCCTCGGCCTCGACGGAGCGGTCGTTCCACCAGATCGACGGGCTGGCGGCGACGTACGACTGGAACGCCCCGGGCCGCTTGAACAGGGCGTGCAGCACGAACAGGCCGCCGAGCGAGTGGCCGCAGATCGCCTGCCGGTTCGGGTCGACCTTCACCTTGCGGCCGACGATCGGCCGCAGCTCGTCGACGAGGAAGTCGAGGAAGGCGTCGTCGCCGCCGGTCTTCGGAGTGTGCTTGGCGCCGGGGAAGCGGCGGACGAGGTTCTCGGGCGTGGGGGGGGTGAAGTCGAGGAATCGGCGATCCAGGTCCATGTGGCCCTCGATCGGGTAGCCCACGCCGACGATCGCCACGGGGCCGTTCATCCGGCGCTGGATGCGTTCGAACTCGACGAGCATGCCGAACGAGGAGTTGCCGTCGAGCGCGTACATCACCGGGTAGCCGGCCGCCGGGGCGGGGGCGTCGGGGACGTAGACGAAGATCCGATACGGCTGGCCGGCCTTGCTGGCGACGTCGAACCGCGACGCGCCGGGGATCGTCACCGGCGACGTCGTAGGGTCCTCGTCCGACCGGGCGTGGGGGGCGGCGAAGATGAGGAGCGACGCGGCGGCGATGCGGGCGATCGTGTTCATGGGGTGTGTCGCGAGTTGCGGTCCATCGGGGATGAGGCGTCGGTTCACGCCAACCTAACAGAGCCGCGGCCGTCGCGTCGATGCCCGCGGGGCGTCGCCCTCGAACCTGGGGTCGGCGACCCTTCCACGGTGGTCCGGGCGGGCCGCCCGGACCACCTTTCGCCCCGAGGCACCGAGCCAAATCCGGGGAGCAGAGCTAGACACATCCCCGCGCGGGGTCAAGTCGTCCGGGTCCCCGTCGCGACGACGGGGTCGCACAGGGCGGCGTCGGTCGTGTCGGAGCGGACGCTCTGGCAGCGGGTGAAGGCCCGACGTCGGGGCTGGGCGGCGGCGGCCTCGTTGACCTCGTAGAAGGTGGGGGGCTCGTAGGCCCAGCCGCGGGCCAGGCGATCGGACTCGCGGCGGGAGGTCCAGTGGAGGAACCGACCGCCGAGCGAGGCGGCGAGCCGGGCCTTCCAGCCGAACTCGCGGGTCAGCTCGCGGAGCAGGCGGTCCATCTTGTCGCGGAGTGCGGGCTTGTCGCGGAAGTAGCGCCGGGCGGCGGCGACCATCGCCGGGTATTGCGTGCAGAGCGACCGCGACTCCCATTCGATGCGGTCGCGGACGCGGGCGTCGGGGTGGTCGCGGTGGCGTCGCCAGCCGGCGAGGGTAGTCTCGGCGATCCGCACGACGCTCGGGCCGTTCTCCTCGAAGTCGCGGGTGAAGGCCCGGATCATCAGCTCGCCCTCGCAGCCCGGGGGCAGCGAGGCGTGGCGGTAGTTGAACACGGACTGGCCGTGGACGTCGGCCGGGTCGACCTCGGCGTCGGTCCGCATGCGGCCGGCGGCGGCGAGCTCGGCGTGCAGGGGCGTGCCGGGGATCGGCGTGTAGAGCATGAACTGGTGGAAGTCCGTCCGGTGCCGCGCCGAGTGGTCGATGACGCGGTCGATGTTCTCCGCCGTATGTTCCTCCAGGCCGATGATGCTCGACCCCAGCACGCGGATCCCGTGGCCCTGGAGGCCGCGGACCAGCTCGAAGGTGTCGACCCCGGAGAGCTTCTTGTACGAGCTTTCCTCGCCCTCCAGGCCCATCCAGACCCACGACACGCCGATGCGGACCAGCTCGTCCGGCGTGTACTTCCGCAGGGCGTTGGCCGAGCTGAAGACGTAGAAGGCCCAGGGTTTGCCGTGGCGCTCCATCAGCTCCAGCAGGCGCAGGGCGCGGGGGCGATGGAGCAGGAAGTTCTCGTCCATGACGAAGAACGATCGGACGCCCATGCGGGTCGAGAGCTGGTCCATGACGTCGAACAGCTCGTCGCCGGTCTCGTAGAAGTTCACGAACCGGCCCTTGCCGCCGAACATGGCGGACGTCGAGCAGAAGTTGCAGCCCAGCGGGCAGCCGACGGACGGGATCACGGTGGCGGCGGTATCCTCGGGCCGGCCCTGGACGGTGATCCCCATGCAGCGCGTGCCGAAGCCCGAGGCGATCAGCGGGTGGCTCAGGGGCTCGCCGACGCGGTCGTCGAGGAACCGTCGGAACCAGACGACGCCGTCGCCGCGGACGATGTGGTCGGCGTCGACGCGGTCGGCCAGGTCCGGCACGTTGGCGATGTGGCCGCCGATCACGATGGTCGCGTTCGGCAGGTGACGCCTCACCATCTCGCACATGGCCCGGACCTTGCGCTGGTTCAGGACGATGCTGCTGATGCCGACGACGTCGTAGTCGTTCTCGCGGATCTCCTCCTCGAAGCGCTCCCAGGTGGGGAAGTCGAGGACGGTGCAGGGGGCCGACAGGTTGGCCTGGATCAGCATCAGCCCCCAACTGCGGTGGAACATGCGGAGCGAGAACGGCCCCTGCACCCGCGTCACTTGGTTGTGGTACAGCTCCATCGGGTTGAGGGCTCGACTGCCGTATTCGTCGTCCTGCGCATACGGGCCGCAGACGCTGGCCAGCAGGACCCGGGCTTTTCGGCCCCGGGGATGGACGGGGGGAGCGGAGTCCGGACGATGGATCTGGGCGTGCAACAAGCTCATCGGCGAGCTCCTTCGAGCGATCGCGCGCGGCGGCGCGGCCCGTGGTCGCGGGCATGCGCACGATCGGCGGGCCTCCGCCGTGGAGACCCGGTGCGGGAGCCCGCGATGCGGCTCGGGCGGAGGATCGGCGACGGCGGTCGCGAGGCCCCGGGGCCGGATCCCTTGCAGATCCGGCGGCGGGGCGGGTAGGTAAGTCAACCTCCACGGGACAGGGTCCCGGGCGGATCTCGTCGCGGCGCGGGGAATCCGCGATCGGGAAGGAGGGCGGCTCGCGAGGGCGGCCGGCTCAGCGGAGCTGATCGGCGAGCCAGCGGGCCTTGTTGGTGGTGACGCCGTCGACGCCGGCTTCGATCAGGCGGCGGGCGACGGCGGGGTCGTCGACGGTCCAGACGAACAGGGCCAGGCCCTCGGCCTTGACGCGGTCGACGAACGCGCGGTCGATCGGGCCGTTGTGGGCCAGGTCGAGGCCGTCGGCGTTCTGCTCCTTGGCCCTGGCGATCAGCTCGTCGACCGTGGGGCTGACGACGCCGGTCTTCTCGTCGCGCTTGAAGCTGGCGAGGTAGTACGCCTTCAGCTCGGGGAGCTGCTTCTTCGCCTCGGCCACCGTGTCGGCGTGGAAGCTGATGACGCACATCTGCTCGGGCTTCTTGCCGGACTCCCGGACGCACTTCACCAGCGCGGGGATCGACTCGGGGCCGACCTTCACCTCGATGAAGCAGCGGGTGCCCTCGGGGATGGAGGCCAACGCCTCTTCGAGTCGGGGCGGGGTCGTGCCGGCGTACTTCGGGCCCTTCCAGCGGCCGACGTCCAGGCCCTTGAGCTGGTCCCAGGTCGAATCCTTGATCTTGAGGTCGGAGCCCGCGACGCGCTTCATGTCGGCGTCGTGGGCGACGACGAGGACGCCGTCGCGGGAGAGGTGGACGTCCAGCTCGATCGCCTTGACCCCGCGCTCCCAGGCCAGGTTGAAGGCGGGCATGGTGTTCTCGGGGGCGTCGGCCGACTCGCCGCGATGGGCGACGAATTCCACCGGTTTGGTCTCGCCGCCCAGGGCCGTCGTCGCCATCGTCAGCACCACCATCAGGCCGTTTAGGTAAGCCATGCTCGTTCGCCTCGCAGCGGATTGGTCGGGGTCCTCGGTGACGGTCGATCGTCCCAGATCGCGCCGGGATTGCAACCGTCGCCGGAGGTTTTCACGGAAACGTCACGGCTCGCGGTTCCAGTAGATGCGGACGTTGTGCGTGGCCCGGCCGCCGGCGATCAGGTCGGGGCGGCCGTCGCCGTCGAGGTCCGCGGCCAGGGCGTCCTCGCAGGCCATGCCGCCGTCGTCGACGTCGTGCCGGACGAACTCGGGGCCGTCGGCGCCGGGCTTCGCTTCGAAGACGAAGACGCCGGGGCCCTTCGGGCCCGGGGAACCGGCCGGGTTGGGGTCGCGCTGGCCGATAATGAGGTCGTCGTCGCCGTCGCCGTCGAGGTCGGAGCACCAGACGGCGTGGCCCCAGGTCGTCGGCGCGGCGACCACGCCCCGACGCCAGAGCGGCGCATCCCCCTTCGGCGGCGCGTAGGCGACGACCTGGTGGCCGTGCCAGGGCTCGATGGTGGCGATGTAGTTCGAGCCGTCGGCCATGCGGCCGACCTTGACCTCGCTGGCCCCCTTGAACGGGTCGCCGCGGCGGTCCCCCTCGCCGAGCTGCGTGCGGGACCATTCGCCGTCCGCGGAGCGTTCGAGCGCGAAGACCCCCTCCCACGCGGCGACCACGATCTTGCTGCGGCCCTCGCCGGCCGGGACGACCTGGGCGTTGTGGATGGTGTGGAGCGAGTCGGCCGCGACCTCGGAGTTCCAGTGCGGGTGGGCGGGGTCGCCGGGGACGTCGTAGACCTGCACCTTCACGCCCGGCCCCGCGCCCCAGTTCGGCCCGCGCGTGCCGCGGCCCTGGAGCGGGACCACGATCAACTGGTCCTTGCCCGCCCCCTTCACGTCGCCCCAACGGATCCGGTGGATGGTCGGCTCGTCGCACTCGATGGGGTGAACCCGCCACGCGCCGTCCTCGCCGCGGCCGAGCCACTGGAGGGTGCCGGCGCGGTTCGTGTCGGACGGCTTCCAGCCCGCTCCGAGGGCGAAGTCGATGCGGCCGTCGCCGTCGACGTCGTGGGCCTGGATGCAGACGTTGTCGCGCTTGGTCGCGCCCCGGATCACGTCGTGCTTCGTCCACGACGGGTTCTGATACCAGACGACGGCGTCCTCGGAGGCCGCGACGACGTCGGGGCGGCCGTCGCCGTCGACGTCCGCGACCGCCAGGGCGTAGCAGACCTCGCCGACGTGGGGGTCGATCTCCCGGACCTCGAAGCGGGGGAAGTCGGCGGCGGACGCCGGGGCGGCGAGGGCCCCGAGCGTCAGGGCCGCGGCGACGGAGAGGCTGCGCATGGGTCGTCTCCTGGGTTGAGAGGGCTGGCCTCATCGTAACGCGACGGCGGGGCGGATTCGATCCGCCGGCCCGGCCGCTTCCCTTTCGGACGGACGTCGGATACCCTGCGAGGGGAGGAGGTGCGGCGTGACGGTCTTGCGGCGCGAGGCGGTGGTCTGCTACGAATGCCCGCACTGCCGGGCGGAGCTGGAATGGACGATCGGCCGCTGGGGCGGCTGGGTCGCCTGCCCGGCCTGCGGGCGCGCGTCGGAGCCGCCCGCGCCGAGGCTGGTCGTCCCGACGCCCCGAGAGGTCGCGCGGGAAGGGGCGAGGCCGGGGGCCGGCCTCCGCGCCGAGCAGTGGATCGCCGCCGGCGACGTCCCGGACGCCGCCTGGCCGATGTGGTCGCGCGGGCTGGTCCTCCCCAAGCCCCGGACCGAGCCGGAGCCGAAGGCGCTCCGCGCCGCCCTGGGGGTGGGCCTGGCGATCGCGCTGTTCCTGCTGCTGGTCGGCTTCCTCGACCAGAACACCCAGCTCTCGGGCGCCGCCGCCATCATCGCGCTGCTCTGCTTCTGGGGCCGGATCAAGCTGGAGAAGCGTCGTTGAGGCTCGCCCCTCAGCGCGACGCCGACGCCGACGCCGGGGGGCGGGCCTGGGATCGCGCGACCTCGGCCTCCAGGCCGTGCTCGCGGATCAGCCGGCGGGCGCTGGCGAGCGAGGCGAAGACGCCCATGCGACGGCCCTCGTACATCTCCGCGTGGCCGACGCAGACGCCGACGAGCCGGCCGTCGGCGAGGAACAGTCCGCCGCCCGACCGGCCGTGGTCGGGGATCTTCATCGTGATGAGGAACGGCCGCTCCTCGGCCTCCTCCGAGATCCGGAACCGCGCCGGCTCCACCAGCTTCGTGTCCCAGCTCGCCACCCGGGCCCCCTGGTCGACGCCCAGCGAGGTGACGAGCGCGCCGGGGGCGAGCCCGGCGGGGTCGTCGTCGTACAGGCGGGCGATGAAGGGGAGGGGGGAGGGCCCGCGCAGGAGGAGGATCGCGACGTCCCCCTGGTCGTCGACCCCGACGACCTCGGCCGGGATGACCAGCGGCCACTCGCCCCCCTTCGACCTCTCCAGGCCGACGTTGTAGCGGTGCAGTTCCACGACGAGCGGCCCGGCCTCTCGGACGACGTGCGCGGCGGTCAGGACCAGCGAGCGGTCGGCGGCGGTGGCGACGATCGTCCCGGTCCCCTGCGAGGTCCCGCGGCGGATCACCACCGTCGGCCGGAAGGTGGCGTCGTCGCCCGGCCGGACGGCGTCGCGACGGGGCGAGGCGGGGGGCGTCGGCCCGGCGACGGCCGAAGGCCGGGTCCGCGATTCGTCCAGCCCCCGCCCCCGGCGGGCCTGCGCCCGGGCCTCGCCCGGCCGCGCCGCCGCGACGGCCAGGGCCGCGAGGAGGAACGCCCGAGCTGGAACCGATCGTCGCATGTCGATCCGCCTCGGTGAAGGGACGCGATGTGGGATCGTCGCCGTGCGGATCCACCATACCCGGCGCCGCCCCGGCTCGGCGAGGGGGCCCCGGTTCGGCGCGGGGCTTGCCTCCCGCCGGCCCTCGTGTTCCAATCCGGTCGACGGGCCGCGAGCCCGCCCCCTTCCCTCGAACCCGCGAGACCCCGAATCATGCAAGTCGTCTCGAAGCCCTCCCGCCCGGCCGCCTTCCTCCTCTCGGTCGCGGCCCTCGCCGCCCTGGCCGCGCCCGCCCGCGCCGACGAGCCGGGCCCGGCCCTGAAGGCCGTGCAGGGGACGTGGACCACCCGCGACGACGCCGAGGTCAGCGCGAAGTGGACCATCAAGGGGGACGCGATCAAGGTCCTGGTCAACGGCGTGGAGTATGCCGGCAAGGTGACGATCGACGCCGAGGCCAAGCCGCACCCGGCGTTCACGATCGACATCAAGGAAGGGCCCGGCGAGGTCGTCGGCAAGTCGGCCAAGGGCGTCTACAAGGTCGACGGCGACAAGCTCGACGTCAACATCGCCGCGCCCGGCAACGACCGCCCGGTCGACTTCAACCCGTTCGGGTCGGACATCTACCTGTTCGAGCTGACCAGGAAGCCGGACGCGAAGTGACCTCGCGGCCGCCGGCTCAGCGCCGGTCGCGGGGGCGGAGGATGCGGACCTCGCCGTCCTCCTCGGCCGTCTCGAACCAGGGGGCGGCCACGGCGTCGAGGTCCGCATCGCTCCGCCATTCGACGAGGACGTCGATGGCGTCGTGGTGGCGGGCGAGGGCCTGCTCCCAGATCTGCACCCCTTCGGCGCGGAGGCGACGGCCCCGGAGGGCGATGTCCTCCAGGTCGAAAGAGTCGGGGCCGACGACCCCCGGGCGGAACTGCACAGGGAAGTAATAGTGGCGGGTCTCGTAGTTGTTCCAGACCGCGTTCCCCCCCGCCACGCCCAGCCAGCAGCCGACGTGCCGCGGCGGGCTGACCCGGAAGCGAGTCGTGAGGTCGCCCAGCAACACCGCCACCCGCCGGCCTCGCCCGACCTTCGGCGCCGATTCGGCCACGGGCGCCACGGTCTCCTGGGCGTGCAGCGCGTAGTCCCAGACGCTCACCCCCTGCAACGCCACCGCCAGCCCGATCGCCCCCGAGCCCAGCCGGCCGGCCCATGAACTGCGAGGGTCGATCGCCGGGATCGCCGCGATCAGGCCGAGGAGCGCGACCCGCTGCGGCAGGTAGTCGCCGTGGCCCGATCCCATGGAATCCGGGCCGAAGATCCCCGCCGCCGCCAGCACCGCCGCCAGCCCGAGCCAGGCGCGACGCTCGCCTCGCGTCGGCCCGCCCGCCGGGGTCTCGCGCGCCCAACCGGCCCACGCCAGCAGCGACAGCGCGATCGTCAGCCAGGCCAGAGAATTCAGCAGGATGAACGCCGTCCCCGTCGTCGACGTGAACGGCAGCGCATCCTTGACCGAGAAGGAGATCGGGTCCACCCATCCCAGCCGCCGCATCCAGCCGCCGATCGTGGCGAACTCGTCCGGCCTGGGGAGGCGCGGCGTCATCTCGCCCCCCCGCCGCGAGAGCCGGAGATAGACCACCACCAGGCCCATCAGCGGCGCGGCGCAGATCGCGAGCCTGCCCGCGCGGACCAACCGCGGGCGCCCGCCCGGGGAGGCGGGCGTCGCCAGGGCCAGGAACCCCAGCGAGCAGAGCGTCAGCCCGACGCTGACCAGGTGGCAGAAATAGCCCATCGTCAGCAGCGCGGCCAGCGCCGCCATCCGGCCCGGTCGGAGGTCGTCCCGGCCCTTCCACCAGACCCCCAGCGTGATCGCGAACAGGGCGGCGCCCAGTTGGAAGCTCGTGAATCCCATCAGCCAGGAGAAGCTCATCGCGGCCAGCGCGGCCAGCGCCCTGGCCGCGAACGTCGGCCGGCCGCCGACCGTGCCGCGCAGCCACGAGGCGGCCAGCGCCACGCCGACCAGCGTGGTCGAGGTCATGATCCGGTCGGCCGTCCGGGGCGGGACCAGGGCCAGCAGGCCCATCAGCGTGAGGTGCCCCCCCCAGTTGGGCAGGGGTTCCCAGCGGACCTCATACCAGCGGCCGAACCTGGGCCCGCCGCGGAGCGAATCGACCAGGATCTCGGCGTTGTAAAGATGGGCCAGGCCGTCCTGGGTCACGAACCAGGGGACGAGCCAGATCGCCGCGAGCGCCGGGGCGAGCATCGCGAGGATGACGATCGCGTCGCGGGGGCCTCGCGCGCGGGTCTGCGGTATGGGATGGTCGGAAGCCGGCTCGACGGGCCGTCCGGTCGCCTGGGGGCTCTGGCCTGGAGTTACGAACAACGTCGTTCCGCTCTCGGGGTGCGAGGAGGGCGGTTCGACGGGAGAACGAGGGACGTCGGCCCGGGCCTCTCTTTCCCGATCTTCCCATAGCGTCGCCGCCCGGGGAAGTCGGAATCAAGAGGCCCGGTCTCAGGCTCCTGAAAAACCGGACTGACGATCGAGGTGGAATCCCGGCTGTTTCCCGCCGGCTGCGGGTGGTTGAGGCTCGCAGGTGCAATCGCTGCCGCCGCAACGCGGCAAGGTCCTAAAAATCACGTCCGCCTGCCCTCGGCGCGGTCGCCGAGGGAACCGACGGCCGGCCGCCCCGTGGGGGAAGCCGGCTGTTGGAGGTAGTATATCGCATGGATCGCCGGCCACGCCGGAATCCGCGCGCGGGCCTCCGCGACGGCCGAGATCACTCGAACTTGATGACGCTCCCCTGGGGCCCCAATTCGTAGGTCCCGGGCGACCGCCCCAGCAATTCGAAGATCGCCTCGTTCAGCTCGATGCGGATCTCTTCGAATGAGCTGATGATGACGACGCCGTCGCGGACGCAATACGCCAGGCCGAGATCCTTCAGGACCAGCCGCAGGGCCGCCTTCAAGGGGACGTCGTCCAACTCCAATTCGACCGGCCTGTCCATCGCCGCCTCGGCCTCCGCCAGCCCCGATCGGCTGACGAAGACCGGCAGGCGCTTGCCCCCGGCGACCTCGACCGCACGCACCCCTTTCAAGAAGTCGGTCAGGGTCGCGTCCTCGCCGAGGCGGAACGAAACCTTGCGGTCGAGCGCCTCGTAGATCGGAGCGTTCGCCTCGCCGCCGCCGACCTCAGCCTCCAGGAAGGCCGCATGCCGGGCGATGGCCAGAGGGGCCGAGATGGGGCCCATGCTCGGCACCTCCACGTTGGGGGATCGACCCCCGCCGCCCATCATGCCGCCCCCCACGCCCATGCCACCGCCACCCATCACGCCCGGAACCCCACTTCTCGGCGGCGATGGCCGTCCCGGCGGCGCGGCCTGGGGTGGCGAGGCGGTCGCTTGCGAGGCCTCCTCCGACGCCTTCGGCGTCTCGGCCGGCGGATTCGGCGCCCCTTGCTGGGGGGCGGCGAGGCCCGCGCCGGCGGCGAGCAGGCCGGCGACGACGAGGCCCGCGGGTAGGGCGAGCGACCTGAGCTTGGAGTAGAACATGGCCCGGATGACTCCTTCGGCGAGGGAACGGGAAGCGGACGACGCGACGGCGGCGGTCAGCCAGGCGGAAGGGGACGATGCGACGAGGCCCGCGCGGGCGGCCTGCGCGACCAGGACGGGGGAGATCGCGGCGCGGAGGTCGGGCGCGGCCAGGGCCGTCGCCAGCGCGGCGGCCGGGGCCGTCACGCCTCGTCGCTCCAGGCGCCTCCGCAGCAGGTCGCGGGCGCGGGCGAGCCGGCCCTTGACCGTGCCGACGGGGCACCTGAGCAGCGCCGCCGCCTCCTCGCACGACTTCCCCTCGAAATAGCAGGCGACGACCGGGGCGCGATAGCGCTCCGGCAGCCGGCCCACCTCCTCGTGCAGCCGCGCGCCCAGTTCGTCGTGGGCCAGGGAGTCGGCGGGGCCGGGGACGCGACGGGCGTCGGGATCGAACAGGCCGTCGGATTTCGCCCGCCGCGCCGCGAGCACGCGGGCGCGGGTCGCCACGCGGCGGGAGACCCCGTACAGCCAGTTCCCCACCAGTTCCTTGCGACCGATCCCCCCGGCCTTGCGGGCCAGGATGAGGAACACGGCCTGGAAGGCGTCGTCGGCGTCGTGCGGGTCGCGTATCAGCCGTCGGCAGACGCCCAGGACCATCGGCCCGTGGCGGTCCACCAGCGCGGCGAAGGCCGCCTCGTCGCGACGCCCGACGAACCGATCGAGCAGTTCCGCGTCCGGCAGCCCGACCGCCGATCCGTCGTCGAGCAGGCGTTCGACGGCCGTCGCGTAGCCGTGGCCCTGCGGACCCTTGACCCCCGTCATGCCGCCCCCTCCTCGAATGGATGACCGCAGGAGTACTGCACGGCCGAGCCTCCCCGGTTGCGCGAATCGGTCGGGCGTCGAAAGAAATCGGGGCGGCGACGCCGGGCGGGCGGGGCGAGCGCCGCCCGTCATCGGGCTATCCGGTCGGCGTCTCGGCGCGGGCCTCGTCGGCCGTCACGCCTTCCAGGAACGTGGCGGACGGGGCGAAGAACAGGTTGCCCGTGACGGCCCGGCTGAAGTCCAGCAGCCGGTCGTAGTTGCCGGGCGGCTTGCCGACGAACATGTTCTCGAGCATCTGCTCGATGGTGCCGGGCGACCGGCTGTAGCCGATGAAGTAGGTGCCCGATTCGCCCCCCGCGCGCCCGAAGGGCATGTTGTCGCGCAGGATCTTCACCTCCTCGCCGTCCACCTCGATCGACGTGAGGACGTTGTGCGCGTACGGGGCCTTGCGCGAGTCCTCGGTCTCGACGTCCGACAGCTTGGCCCGGCCGATGATGCGCTCCTGATCCTCCGTGGAGAGGGCATTCCAACCCGCCAGGTCGTGGAGATACTTCTGCACGACGACGTAGCCCCCCCCGGCGAACGTCGCATCCTCATCGCCGACGAGCGTGGCGGCCTTCGCGACCTCCCCCGTCGGGTTCTCGGTCCCGTCGACGAAGCCCAGGAGGTCACGGGCGTCGAAGTATCGGAACCCGTGGACCTCGTCCACGACGGCGATCGCGCCCGCGAGACGCTCCGCGATCTGCGACGCCAACTCGAAGCATAGGTCGAAGTGCTGGGCTCGGATATGGAACAGCAGGTCGCCCGGCGTGGCGACGGCGTGACGCCCCGGGGCGCGGATCTCTCGGAACGGGTGCAATTGCTTCGGTCGCGGCCGGCCGAAGAGGCGATCCCACGCATCGCTCCCGACCCCCATCACGCAGGACAATTCGGGCTCCGCGGCCCGGAATCCCACGGCCCGGATGAGCGAGGCCAGGTCGCCGCACAGGGATCGCACCTTCGAGCGCGGCCCGTCGCCGGGGTGGATCGTCGCCACCAGGAAGAGCGCGGCGCGCGTCAAGGGGGCGCCGATCGGCTGCGGGAGCGGCGGGCTATTCATGGATCGTCCCGAAAATGGACGCCCGCGCCGTCCCCGATCGCGAGAACGCTCGCAGGACGAGCGAAGGCAGTGATGGATGCTTGGGTGTGGAAAGCGGGCGACCGGATCAGCGACGGAGGTGCAGGAGCTTCCGGGTCCTGTCGCGGAGTCGGGACCAGGGGGGGCCCAGGTCCACGGCGACCTCTTCGGGCTCGTCGGCGAGCGGCTCGGGCGAGCCGTCGGGGTCGACGTGGACGAACTGCATCAGGCCGTCCATCCAGGGGCTCGTCTGGTCGCCGAGTGGGGTTCCCCAGAGGGCGACCACGATCTGCGCGGAGCCGCGATGGATCTGACGACCCCGGATCTGGATCACGCGCCCGATGGGGACCGGGACGTAGCAGCGGAGGTCGAGGACGCGCTTGAGGACGAGGTTGGCGTCGAGCCCCGCGGCGCGATACGCGGTCGAATACCCGGCCTCCAGGGCGAGCGAGAGCAGGGTGCCGGCGTAGAGGGTGCCGTGATGATTGGCGTCGCGAGGGAGGACGAGGCGGTGGGTGAGCGTCTCGGCGTGTTGCGAGTCCGAAGCTGCCATGCTCGTCCCATCCCCAAGATCGGCCGCGACGTACGAGATGTGGGGCCGCAAGCCCGCCTCGACAATCTAGCATGCCGCACCCCGGGCTGCAACGCGGCACAGCCGTCGCAAGGACGACGCCCGACGCGGTCGCGAGTCCGGGAATGAAAAAGGCCGACGTCATCGCGATGACGTCGGCCCTTGGTGTTTGAGGGGAGATCCCCAAGTTGCGCCGGCAGGAATCGAACCTACGACCTCCAGGTTATGAGCCTGGCGAGCTAGCCGCTGCTCCACGGCGCACCTGGATAATACAAGACCATGCCCCCCAGGGGAAGCCCCTACCGAATTTCTTCGCCGATTCTCCCGGAACGGCGGAGGAGAGGATCGCGTTCCGGAAATGAAAAAGGCCGGCGTCAATGAGTTGACGCCGGCCCCAGAATTCGATCGAAGTTGCGCCGGTAGGAATCGAACCTACGACCTCCAGGTTATGAGCCTGGCGAGCTAGCCGCTGCTCCACGGCGCACCTGGATAATACAAGACCATGCCCCCCAGGGGAAGCCCCCGGCGGGGATTTTCGCCGGCCTCGACCCGGACGCGGCCGCTCGATCGCCCGATTGACCCGGCTGTCGCGGCACGCTTTGATGGTTGGAAGGGGTCCCGTGCGGGATGTCGGAAAAGGACGGTGGGGGAGGGGCCTCGCGGGTCGAAAGAACTACCTGGAGCGGGCGACGCCCGGGGGAGGGCGGAGCGGATGGAGGAGGGCGGACGTGGACGCTTCGATCCGATCGTTCCTGGATCACCTGAGGGTGGAGAGGCAGTCCTCGGAACACACGCTGCGGTCGTACGAGGACGACCTTACGCTCTTCGAACGCTTCCTGGAGGAGACGCGGTCGGCCGGCGGCGACCCGTCGCCCGCGTCGGCGGACGCCCGTCGGCTGCGACGATACTCGGCGTGGCTGAGCGGCCGGGGGTATGCGGCCTCGACCGTGGCGAGGCGCCTGGCGAGCCTGCGGTCGTTCTTCCGCTACATGCGGCGCAACGGGGAGGTCGCCGCCGACCCGGCGGCCTCGCTCCGGAATCCCAAGCAGCCCAAGCGGCTCCCGAAGCTGCTGCGGGTCGACGAGGTGGTGAAGCTGCTGGACTCCATCCCCGTCGCCGACTCTCTGGGCCGCCGCGATCGGGCCATGTTCGAGACCCTCTACGGCGGCGGGCTGCGGGTCAGCGAGGTGGTCGGCCTGGATATCGAAGACCTGGACCTGGACGAGGAGCTGGTGCGGGTGCGGGGCAAGGGCCGGCGCGAGCGGATGAGCCCCATCGGCTCGATGGCCGTGCACTGGATCCGGTTGCACCTGGCCACGCGGGAGCCGCGCTCGGCGTCGGAGCGGGCCATCTTCCTGAATCGTTACGGCGACCGCCTGACGGCCCGGAGCGTCGGCCGGCTCCTGGAGGAGCACCTCGCCCGCGCCGGCATCCGCAGCGAGGCCAGCCCCCACACCCTGCGGCACAGCTTCGCGACCCATCTCCTCGATCGCGGCGCCGACCTCCGCAGCGTGCAAGAGCTGCTGGGCCATCGCAACCTCACGACCACCCAGATTTACACGCATGTGACACAGGAACGGCTCCTGGACGTTTATCAAGAGGCCCATCCGCGCGCCTGAGGGCCTGGACCGGCGGCCGTGCCCCGGAGAGGACGTTTTTTTGACGACGCTGCATCGGTGACATAGACGTTGATTGTGAGGGACGGTCGATCCCTCAAGCCGACGCCGCATCGCAACCGAAGACGCGAAGCGATGTTGCGGCGCGATGATCGGACAGGGGACGGCCGCCGCCCGGTCGCGCGGCCGTCCCCGGACGGCGACACCCACGAGAAGGCACCCGAATGTCCAAGCGAAGACTCCTCATCGTCTGCCCGGACGCCAGCGGCCTGGCCCTGCTGACTTCCATGCTGAAGTCGTTGGGGCACGACATCGACGAGGTCCCGAACGATCGCGCGGCCCTTCGCCTGATCGAGCGGGAGCCCGTGGACCTGGTGCTGGCCTGCGTCGACCCCGGCGATTCCGATTGCCTGGAGCTGCTGACCTACCTGCGGCGCAAGCATCCCGGCTCGGCCGCCGTCCTGATGTTCCCCCGACTGCACCCGGAGCGCTCGAAGGAGGCGATCCGCCAGGGGGCGGCGGCCGTGCTGAGGTATCCCGCCCCGGCGGCCGAGCTCCGCGCGGCCGTCCTCCAGGCGCTGGAAATGGCCCCGTCGCGCCGGCCGTCGCCCGCGCCGACGGACGACGACCGCCCGGCCCTCGCCGCGGAACCGGCGACGCCGACGCCCGTCGACGAGCCTCGGCCGGCCCCCCTCCCGCCCGCGCCCCCGGCGTCCCGCGAGCCGGCCCCGATCGGGACCGACCCCGCGCTGCGCCAGATCCTCGGCCTGGCCAACACGCTGGCGTCGTCCTCGGCGGCGGTCCTGCTCCAGGGCGAGCCCGGGACCGGCAAGTCCGAGCTCGCCCGGCGGCTGCACCAGGGAGCGAACGCCGACGGCCGCCCGTTCGTCGCGATCCACGCGGCCGAGTTCGGCGACGTCGCGGGCCTCGACGACCCCTCGGCCCCTCGCCGCGACCCCGGACAGGAGTGGCAGGCCTGCCTCGCCCGCGCCGCCGGCGGCACGCTGTACATCAAGGAAGTCGGCGCGCTGGGGGCGGCGCTCCAGACCCAGCTCTTGCGGGAGATCCAGCTCCAGGACATGGAGGCGGCGTCGGGCCGGAACGGGTCCGAGCGCCGGCCGGCCCGGCTCGTCCTCTCCACGAGCGAGGACCTCGCCTCGCTGGTCGAGCAGGGGAGGTTCCGCCAGGACCTGTTCCACCGCATCAACTCGGTCTGCCTGACGGCCCCGCCGCTGCGACGCCGCGGCGACGACGTCGAGCTGCTCGCCGAGCACTTCCGGGCCCGGTTCGCCCGTGAATTCGACCGGCCGGTCGTCGGCTTCACCCGCGATGCCCTCGACGTCCTCCGCCGTCACGACTGGCCGGGGAACGTCCGCGAGCTCCAGGGGGTCGTCCAGCGGGCCGTCGTCCTGTGCCACGGGCCTCGGATCACCGCGACCCACCTCGGCCCGATCCTCAACCCCCACCGCGGCGCCCGTTCGGCCCGCGCCAACGCCTCCCGGCCCCACCTCGCCCTGGCCGTCCGGCCGCTCAAGGAGGCCCTGGAGGAGCCCGAGAAGCAGATCATCATCCAGGCGCTCCAGGCCCTCAACTGGAACCGCCAGGAGACGGCCCGGATGCTCGACATCAACCGCACCACGCTCTACAAGAAGATGAAGAAGTACGGGCTGCTCGTCGACGAGCCGATGTGGGTCGACTGATCTCGGTCGGTCGACCCACGGGTCCTCCCCCCCTCGCGCCGGCCCGCGATCACGCCTCGAATTGCTTGAGGTCCAGGCCCGGCAGCATCTCCCCCCCCTCCAGGAAGTTGTTCAGCAACTCGAAGCAGCGCCTCATGTCGTGGCGCAGGTGGCCCATCGGCGCGGCTTCGAGGTAGCGGTGGAGGTAGTCCCGATAGGCGGGGTGCGCGCAGTTGTCGATGATGGCCCTCGCCCGCGCCAGCGGCGCGAGGCCGCGGAGGTCGGCCAGGCCCTGCTCGGTGACGACGACCTGCACCGAGTGCTCGCTGTGGTCGACGTGCGAGCACATCGGCACGATCGTCGAGACCTTCCCCCCCTTGGCGAACGAGGGGCACATGAAGATCGACAGGTAGGCGTTCCGCTCGAAGTCGCCGCTGCCGCCCAGGCCGTTCATGATCTGGGTGCCGAAGAAATGCGACGAGTTGACGTGCCCGTAGACGTCGACCTCGATCGCCGTGTTGGTCGCGATCACCCCCAGCCTCCGCGCGACCTCGGGGCTGTTGGAGATCTCCTGCGGGCGCAGGACGATCCGGTCGGCGAACTCGTCGAAGTCGTCGTAGACCTGCCGGAGCTTCTCGTCCGTGAGGCTCAGCGAGCAGGTGCTGGCTCCCAGCACGGAGCCCGACGCGATCAGGTCGATCACCGTGTCCTGGAGGACTTCGGTGTAGAGCTTGAACCGGGGGAAGTCCGGGTTCGACGAGAACGACGCCATCACCGCGTTGCAGACGTTGCCGACGCCGCTCTGGAGCGGCAGGAACTCGGGCGGGATCCGGCCGGCGGCCATCTCGTTCAGCAGGAACGCGCAGACCCGCTCGCCGATCGCCCGGCTGACGGCGTCCGCCGCCGCGAACGCCCGCCCGCCGTCGGCCTGGTCGCAGGGGACGATCCCCACGATCTTGCGCGGGTCGACGTCCGCGTACCGCGTGCCGATGCGGTCCAGCGGGTCGTAGATCGGGATCGGGTCGCGGTGGGGCGGCCGGGGCAGCGTGTAGATGTCCGCCAGCTCGGAGATCCGCGGCGAGTGGTACGAGTTCAGCTCGATGATCACCCGGTCCGCCTGCTGGAGGAACGTGGGGGCGTTGCCGATGCCGGTCGTCAGGTGGACGCGGCCCTGGGCCGTGACGTCCACGGCCTCGACGATCGCCACGTCCATCTTGCCGAGGAACCCGCCCGCCGTGACCTGCGCGACGTGCGAGAGGTGCATGTCGATGAAGTCGACCTGGCCCGAGTTGGCCAGCTTCCGGAACGGGCCCGAGGTCATGTAGGGGGCGCGCCAGCTGATCGCGCGGGCCTCGGCCAGGGCGTCGTCGCACATCGGGCCGGTGGAGGCGCCGGAGAGTAGGCGGATCTCGAACGGCTCGCCCTCCTCGTGGAGCGCCCGGGCCCGCTTCGCCAGGGCGGCGGGGACGACCTTCGGGGAGCCGGCGGGCGTGAAGCCGCTGACCCCCACCAGCGAGCCATGGGTGATCATCTCCGCCGCGCCTTCGGCGGTGAGCGTCGGGAAGGCTCTTGCCATCGCAGGGACTCGAACTTTCTGTGATCGATGGGGCCCTCGCGCGTCCCCTGTCAGCATCGGGGAACCCGTCGGGAAGGCGAGGCGTCGGCCGGCCGTTCGCGCCCGAGGTCCGGGACGAGGCGTCGATCGACGAGACATCGAAGGATGCGGAAGGTTCGAAGGCCGGTTCCCCAGGCCCGTCCTTCCAGGACGTCCATTGTCCCCGATCCCGAAACGCGTGCAAGGACCAAGCCCCGCCGCGTCCAGATCCCCGCCGCTCTACGACGAGATCTGGCGCGATCCCCGTCGCGTCCGGGGGTTCGTCACGACTGGTTGGGCGGCCCTGACGTCCGCGGCCGACGTTGTAGACGGCGTCCCAGGCCCCGAACTCGGCCGGCAGGTCGCGCCAGGGGATTCCGGTCCTCGCCCAGTAGAGGAGGGCCTCGAAGGACGTGCGATCGGGCGGCTCCGGCCCCGGGCCCAGCTTCGAGCGGCAGCGCTCGACCATCGGGCCGAGGACGGGCCCAGATCTCGTCGGTGATCAGATATCGCATGGCGGTCGGCCCCCTCCCGGCCGTCGATCCGCCTTAAAGCCTTGCCGAGACAGCCTCCGGAATGTCAACACGGCCTCGCGAGCAATCAGCGGGGAGGGTAACCGGCGCTCCCTCGGCCGGAAGCCGATGGCGACTCAGTGGGAGATCATGATTCTCGATTGGGTGGGTCCCGCGTTCGCACCGATGTCGAGGGGCCCGTCGAGGCCCCAGGCCCGGATGACGTAGTCGGCGGGCGGGAGCCACAGCTCGAAATCCGACTCGCCGGGGCGCAGCATGACCTGGTCGAGGGCGATCGCCTCGTCGGGCTCCCCGACCGGGAGGGCGGCGATCACGACGGGCCATCTTTCGCCGCGCCACTCGCCCGAGACTCGCGTCAGCCGGTCGGCGAAGGCCCCGCGCCGATCCGCCGCCTCCCGCCCGAGACGGGGCGGGTGGATCACGACGGCGTCGACGGCGGGGTGCGCCGACGACTCGAGGAAGAGCCGTTCCGACACGCCCCGGGGCGGCGGGGCGAGCATCACCGGCTCGGCGATCGGGCCGATCCGGCGGGCGAGGTCGCCGTAGCCGTCGTCCGGCCGCACCTCGGACATCTGCCATATCGTGAAGGGCTCGACGCCCGTCATCGCCCACAGCCTCGCGGCCATGTATCGCCCGACGCGACGAACCTCGTGCTTGAAGACGTGTCCGTGGCCGGCGTGCACCACCATCCGCGTGTCCGGCCGCGCGGCGAACCGCCGGGCTAGCGCGGCCGCCTGGTACTCTTCACGCCTGTCGAAGTCGCCGTCCGCGAGGTCGTAGCCGCCGACCTCGAAGCCGAGCCGCAGGGCGGTCCGCACCAGGTTGCCGAACCGCGGGTCGAGCGTGTACGACCCCGTCTTCGAGGTGGGATATCCGCGGGACTTCAGCGTCGAGCCGGGTTCGGTGATCGCCTCGGCGTAATAGTGGGAGAACCCGGCCGCGCGAAACAGCTCAAGGGTCTGCTCGATCCACGCACGGCCCTCGGTGACGGTATGGGCCTCCATGATCAGGACCAGCCGATGTTCCGCCGCGATCTTCGTGACGGCGTCGCGCCACGGGATCATCGCTAGCGGTGGATCTGGGTCCCGTGCGACGGGGACGTCCGGCGGTTCCTGACCGCCGGCCTCGGGCAGGAGGGGGATGGCGCGGGCTTCGCGCTGACGGCCGAGGACCGCCAAGGCCGTGCTCAATTCCTGGCGTTCGCCCCAGCCGATTCGATCCGGTGATCGTTCCAGCGCGACGACGCGCCTCAGCAGCGCCTGACGTGAGTTCACGGCCGCGGTCCGGCCCGCCACGAGCGCGCAGAAGGCGACCAGCACCGTCCCCGTCGCGGCGAACACGGCCCACCGGAACCGGGAGCCCCGGCGCCCCGCCGAAATGACCGCGGCGACCAGGGCGGACGCCGCGATGTTGACGACCCCAAGCACGACCAACGCCGCCGCTTCCAGCGAGGGGGGGACCGGCCCGACGGCCGCCATCGGGTCGAACCACCGACGCCAGCAACGGATCGCGACCATGGCCGGCAGCGTCGCCGCCGCCACCGCCGCGATCGTCGTGCGTGGCCGAGTCTTGACGGACGCCGCGACCGCCATCGAAAGCATCGTGATCAGGCACAGAGAGACGAGCGCGCGCGATCCGGGCGGCGTCAGGTTGGACGCCGCTCCGGCGAGCACGTAGGCCGTGCCGAGGGCCGCCGCCAGGAGGCCGATCCGTCCCTGGCGCATCTTCACAATCCTCCGGCCGGAGCCCGCCGATGCGGGCTCGCGACGACCTCTTCCGGCTTCCGGAACTCGGCGCTCACTTTCTCGCCGTCGCGAACCTGCCCGACCCCGTCGAGGACGATCCGGTCGTCGACGCTCAGCCCCCGCTCGACGACGAGGAAGTCCCCCGGCTCGCTCTGGACGACGATCTCGCGTCGACGCGCCACGTCGTCCTCGTCGACGACGTAGACGTACTGCTTGTCGAGGAGTTCGAAGGCCGCCCGCCGGGGGATGACGGTGGCGTCCTTCAGGACGCGGTGGATTTTCACGGTGCCGGTCTGGCCGTGACGCAGCAGCCCGTCCGGGTTCGGGAAATCGGCGCGAAAGGCGATGGTCCCGGTCTCGCTGTTCGCTTCGGCCTCGATCGCGGCGACCTTGCCGGGGTGCCGATACATCGAGCCGTCCGCGAGCTTGAGATCGACTTGTTCCGCCTCTTCGCCCTTGTCCCGGGACGCCATGTATTCGAGGTATTTGGACTCGGGCATGTTGAAGTAGACCCACATCACGCTGCTATCGGACAGCGTGGTGAGGACGTCTCGCTCCGTGATGAGACTCCCCGGCTGCTTGCCCATGCGATCGACGAGGCCGTCGAACGGGGCTCGGACCACGGTGAAATTGAGTTCGGCCTGCGCCAGCTTAGCCCTGGCTTGCGCCCCATCCCGCTTGGCCTGCGAACGCTCCATCTCGACCTTGGAGATCACCTTGTCATTGAGCAGCTTCTCGGCATCGCTGAACTCCAGCTCCGCGAGCTTGGCCTCGGCCAGCTCGGCGTCCAGCTTCGCCAGGTAGAGGGCGGGCGCGACCTTGAACAGCACATCTCCCTGCTTCACCGACTGGCCCTCCTTGAGCGGGACTTCCTCGAGATAACCGTTCTGGAGCGAACGGACCTCGATGTGGCGTCGAGCGTCGATCGTGCAGGCATACTGCTGGGTGACGTCGACGTCCTTGACGTTCGGGCTGGTGGTCACGACCCCGGGGCGATCCCGATCGGCCGTCTCGACCGTTGCTTGCTGCAGCCGGATCTCGACTTCCAGTCGCCGCGCCTTGACCCTGAGCTTGGTCGCCTCGCTTCCGAGCGCGGCCTGTTTCCGGGCGTCGGCGAGCTGCTCGTACCCCTTCAGGGCGTTCACGCACGCCGTGCAGAGCGCGACGCGGTCGGATTCCGTTCGCGCCGCGTCCAATTCCGCCTGGAGCAGCAGGAGCTTGGCTTCCACGGCGTCTTCAATCGAACCACGCGCGCCGACAGCCAGTTTGTCGGCGACCTCCGCCAGCGCCTTCAGGCAGTCGATCCGCTCCTTCTGGAGTTCCTTGACTCGGGCGGCCGCCGCTCCCTGGCCCTTGCCCGGCGGGTTCGCCTCGTCTTGGGCGCGGGCCGGCGCCGCCAGCAGGCCCGCCGTCGCGACGGTGAGGATCAGCGAGAGCATCTTCATCGTGGGTCTCCGAAGGTTGGGGGGGGCAGCGTCGCCGGCATGCTGTCGAAAGGCCGTAGGGCCGGCGACGAACCCATACCCAGGAACCGGAATCGTTCAAGTCGACCGTCAACGAGGAGCGCAAATCCGAAGGCTTCGCCACAGGATCGGATCACCGCCAGTCGACCCGCCCGAGGGTGATCGCCCGCAAGGCGGCTCCCTTCTCGGAGGCGATGGTCCCGGCGTTCTTACCGTCCGGGTCGCAGACCACGAGGCGCGATTCCGCTTCCCTGTTCGGCGCGCCCTCCTGACACGCGTCGAGGGTTATCTCGCGCCAGACGTGGGCGATCCGTTTTCCGTCCGGGGATCGGCAGAAGCTCAGAATGTCGCCGTCGACCGGCGTGTCGCCGACCGTGGTCGACTCGGCAGACGCGATGTCGAGGACGGTCAACTCGCGCCTCGCCGGCCCTGTGCCGCGCCGGCCGCCGTGTCCCACGAGTAGTAGCTCGCGGCGGAGACGTACTCGCCCCGGCTCGGCGCCGGGTCGCGCGCCGTGCCCGTCGCCTGGCCCGAGGCCCCGGCGGCCGAGGAACAAGGCCAGGAGCATCATCACCGCCCGGGCCGGGCCGTACGCGAGCGTCATCGCCACCCCCGGGGTTGATCGTGACATCGTGGAATCCGCCGTCCGGGTCGCGCAGTCCGGCTTCAGTCGTTGCGCTCGGAGATCGACACCACCGAGATCCCATGCTCGGACGTGCGGATGCGGATCGAGACGACTTTGCCCTTCAACCGCCTCAGGTTCTGCCACTCGAACGGCATATGATTGTTGATGGTCGGTATGACGTGGGAGGCGACCAGCCTGACTCCCGCGGCGAGCCGCACGTTCACGAGCTCGGCGGCCCTGTCCTCGTCCCTGATCGTGCCCGAGATGACGCCGCCCGCCTCATCAATGCTCGTCAGGGTCACGTTTTTGATGAGGACTGTTCCCTGCGAATCCTGGTCGCGGGGCGAGGCTCTCCCCGTGTCGACGTTGACTGTCCCGGGCTCGGCCGCCCCATCGGCGGCCTGTCCGCGCACGCGGGTCCAGCGCCACATCGCGGGCGTTTGCGAGTAATCGCGGTACTCGGTGCCATGCAACAGCCCGGTGACGTCGTAGAACTCGTCATTGACGATCCTGTACACGAACGAATACTCGGCGCTCGCCTCGCCGCCGATAGGACGGAAGCTGAAGACGCGCACGGGACCGCTCTGGCTCAGCCGGAACTCCACCGTCTTCTCGCCCAGCAATTCTCCCGTCGCGATGCTGTATCGACGCAGCGTCTCGCGATTTCCGATGATCATCTTCACGCTGCGAATCGTGGGATCGCCCTTGCTTTCGTTCCCGTGTCGCATCTCCCAGGCGCCCTGCAAACGCATCATGTCGTCGCCGGTGGCCGGATCGCGCGGAGGGTCGGTGTTGACGAAACCCTGGAACTCGGGGGCCTGGGTCGGCGCCGGGGCGGTTGCGTTGCGAGCGCCCGAATCCCGCCGATCGTCCGCGGCGGCGAACCCGCGATTCGCGGGGACTTGCGCCGCCAGCAGGGGCGCGACGGCGATCAAGGTCTTCAACGTCTTCATGGTCAGATCCTCGGATGTCGGGGATTTGGAGAGTCGAGCTTTCTTGCGGCGGTCGCCGCGTCACTCCGCCGAGTGCAGGATGAGCAGTGCAAGGGCGGTGAGGATCGGCGACGAGCCCTCCTTATCGCCCCACACGCCCTCCTTGTTCCGCCCGTCGAGCAGGGCGTCGCGGACGCCCGAATACCACGAGTTCCAATCCGTGATCCCCGCCTTGACGACCGAGGCCGCGGAGTCGTGCGCCTCGTAGAGCGTGACGTTATAGAGCAAAGCGTCCGAGACGCCCGGCGACTTGAACCCGCGAAGGAACTCCACGCCCTTGTCCATCACCTCTTCGTCGCCCTTGACTCCCACGGCGTTCAGGGCCGAGAGCGCGGCGGCCGTGTAGGTGTAGGACGCCGCGTCGTCGCTCGGAACGTTGGGCATATAACGGAACCTGCCGTCCTTGACCCGACAGGCGAAGATGTATTCGACCCCCTTGTCGACGGTCGCTCGTGACACGTCGATGCCGGCGACCCTCGCGGCCGCGAGCGCCTGCAGCTGGCAACACGTCACGCGCATGTCCGCGTCCTTCGCGTTCGGCTGATAGCGCCAGCCCCCTTCGCGGTTCTGACCGTCCGCGATCACCCCGACGGCTCGGGTCAGCGTCGCCTTCAGCCGATCCTTCAGGTCGCCGTCGGCGACCTTGCCGTACGCCTCGGCGAGGAAGCGGACGGCGAACCCGTGCTCGTACATGGGGGCGGAACTCCCCTCGGCCAGCAGGCCCCCGGCCTCGTGCCGCAGGACGTACTCGATGGCCTTCGCGAGCCGTGCGCCGTCCGGTCCCTGGCCCGGCCGGCAGCCCGCCGCCAGGAGCGCCCGCCCCGCGAGCGCCGTGACGGCGACCTTGCCCCGCTGATCGCCGGTGGGCCACGAACCGTCCGTCCCTTGGCTGCTGGCCAGGTAGTCCAGGCCGGCGACCATGGCCTTCCGCGTTTCGGGGGCGAGCAAGTTCGCCTCGAAGCGTCCTCGGCGCCGGAAGGTGGAGACGTCGCCCTCCGCCGCGTGGGCGATCAGCGTGCGGGTGAATTGCGCGTCGTCCGGGCCGGGGCCGGACGCGATGCCCAGCGCCACGTAGATCCCTTCCTCGCCGTCGCCGTCCCGCGAGCGCACGATGACGACGTTGGCACCGTGCGTGTAGATGTATTGCGGCATGAGTTGGACGATCAGCGTCGCCCAGGCGAGGCGCGGGATCTCGGCGGATGGCGGCAGCGGCATCCCCCTGGTCGAGTTCCACCACTGCACGTATTTCCGCCAAGTGTCGCCGGCGCCCTTGGCGACCGAACCGCTGTCGAAGCCGCGGAACGCCGACTCCTCGGAGACGCGTTCGTGCGGCCCCGAGGCCGTCGCTTCGGTCCTCGTCCCGGCCGCGGGTCCGGTTCGCGAATAGATTTCGGACTCGTGCCGAAGCCAGGTTTGATGGAGCAGCTGGTCCAGCAGCTCGATCATCCTCACCTCGGCGCTGGGGGCGTCGACGCCGTCTTCGCTCAGCCTTTTGAGGAGCCGGCGTTTCTGCAATTCGTCGAACGTCAAGGCGACGTCGAGCGCCGCGTCGTCGGAGCCGGACGCCGTCGAGAGCGTCAACTTCCCCTCGATGTCGCCCGGCAGGACGGCCGTGCCGACGAACTGCCGTCGATCCGGCATCCATTCGACGACCCATTTCCGTTCCGGCGGCCCGTTGAGCGGGTGGATCTCCAGGGCCCGCGACGACTCCGCCGGCCTTCGGATCGAGAATCGCTCGCCGTTCCCGATTCGCGCGACCCACAGCCCCGAGACATCCGGGGGCTGCTGGGCGACGGCGTCCGCCGCCGCGTTCGCTCGCGACTCCTCGGTTTGGAGTCCGAAGTGGCGCGGGACGCCGTACCTGGCGAAGAAACCAAAGGCGACCAGCGCAACCGGCGAGACGAACGCCCAGCGAGTCCAGGACGACCGATGTCGCCGCCCGCTCGGCGACTCTTTCATCGACCAGTAAGCGGCGTCGGGCAAGGGGATCGACGCCGGCTGCTGCACGTGCGCCAGGCAGCGCCGGAGGACCTCGGCCACTTCCTCGGCCGACGCCGGGCGATTCCCGGGTTCCTTGGCCATGAGATGGGAGACCAGCGTGCACAGCCAGGCGGGCAGGTCGGGGTTGATTTCCCGCATGTTCCTCGGCTCCTGATCGGCGATGAGGCGCAGGACGGCGTAGCTGTTGTCGGCGCGGAACGGCGGCCGGCCGGTGGACATGAAATAGAGGACGCCGCCCAGGCTGAAGAGGTCCGAACGCGCCTCCACGCCCTCGCCTCGGGCCTGCTCGGGGGACATGTACTGCGGCGTGCCGGCGATCGTCCCCGACCGCGTGATGCTGGCGTCGTCGACGGCGCGGGCCAATCCGAAGTCGGTCAGCAACGCCCGCTCGACGGTGCCGTCGATCAGGATGTTGGACGGCTTCACGTCGCGATGGACCAGCCCCGAGGCGTGCGCCGCCGCCAGGCCGCGCGCGGCCTGCATGCCGATCCGGAGGATCTCCTTCAAATCCAACGGCCCCTGATCCTCGACCCGCTTCTGCAGGGTCGAGCCGCGCGAGTACTGCATGACCAGGTAGGGCACGCCCTGCCACTCGGCGACGCCGTAGATCGGCAGCACGTAATCGTCGATCACCGCGGCGGCCGCCCGCCCTTCCCGCGCGAACCGCCGGCGCGCCGCCCCGGATTCCGCCAGGTTCGGCGAGAGCATCTTGATGGCGACGTAGCGATTCAGGGCCCCGTCGAACGCCTTGAACACGACCCCCATCCCGCCCCGGCCGACGACCCCGACGACCTCGTAGGACCCGATCCGCCCCAGCATGCGAGGGTCGTCGGTCGGGCCGAGCAGCCGCAGCGCGACGTCCAGCGAATGGTCGCCGCCGTGCTCGGAATCGATCGCGCCGCCCGCCCGGAGTTCGGGGGAGGATTGCAACACGGGCGCGATCCGCCGCCAGAAGGGGTCCGATTCCGCCTCGTCGAGGAGCGCGCGGCATCGCGGGCAAACGTCCAGGTGCTCCTCCACGGACTGCAGCCCCGCGGCGGCGGACGGATCGCGGGAGAGTTGGTCGAGCATCTCCGGCGTCAAACAGGCCTGGCTCGGCTTCATCATGGCGACCCTCCTTCCGGTAATCCCCAATCCCGGGACATCTCCTGGACGACGACCTTGAGCCGGGCGACGACGCGATGACGAGCGACGTAGATGGAGCCGGGCGTGCGGCCCGTCGCTTGCGCGACGTCCGCGATCGGCACGTCCTCGATCGCGGTCTGCCAGAAGACGGCCCAGGTCTCGGCCGTGAACTCGGCGCGGATCCGCTCGGCGGCGCGGCGGACGATCTCGCGTTGCGTCTCGATCTCGAACTCGGACGCCGCCTCGTCGCGATCGGGGACCTCGTGCAGCAGTTCCATGACGGAGGAAGTCCCCGCGGCCCGGTCGCGCGGCCGCCTCGTGACCGCCTTCAAGGCGGCGTTGCGGGCGATCGCGGTGAGCCACGCGCGGAAGGGGGACCGATCCAAGCCCCCGTGCCAGTCCTCGATCGACCGGCTGATCGACACGAAGACCTGCTGGACGACGTCCCGGGCGTCGGCCTCCTGCAGGCCGCGCCGCCGGGCGATCCGGTAGACGACGGGCTCGTAGAGCCGCAGGAACTCGGCCCAGGACGTCCCGTCGCCGAGTTCTCGAAGTCGGGCGATCAGGCTCGGGTTGGTTTCCGGGAACTCTGCCAAGGCGGACCCTCCTGCAGGATATGATCCGCGATGCGGCGACTTCTTACAGCGATTTCGATAATTGGGGGCAATCGATCGGCGTCGCGGCGTGACGCTCTGTCGACACGGCGAGGGCGGAGCCCGCGTCGACGGCATCCTGTCCCTCGAGAGTCGGGCGGAGCACGCGTACGTCGACAACAGGCACTTCGTCCTCACGCCGTCGTCCAGACGTGGACACGGCCCCCCGTATTGTCAGGTGCGGCGAGCGAAGGCGTACCTCATCTTCACTCAAGATCCAAACCCTCTGGGACCCGGCCTGGAATCTCTCCATACCCTGGACCTGAAGCCGAGCAGCATGGGGCGATCCCATTGCCGGACGAGATTGAGGCGGGGCGTGCGCTGGAATTGACCTCTCAGTCCGGCCGCATCCCCACGAGCCAACGGCGTTCCTCGACCTCGCCGCCCGCGCACGCCGGAGTGCGGACAGCTCCCGGTCTTCGTCCTCGAGCGCGGCCGGGAAATTGCCGGCTCCCACCAGGTAGGCGAACAGGGCCGCGGGCCACTGCCTGGCTGTGGAGGGCCCGGAGTGACGGGACCGATCGGAGGTCATCGTCTCGAATGCCAGAAAGCGAGGAGGGAGGGCCCATCGCGTCCGGTTGCGAATCGGGCCCGCGTCCCACATTAGAGGGTGTTACGAACTTTACGTCATGGCACTGATGCGTAGCCGGGAACTCGTCGGCACGCCGCCCAACCCCGTTCTCACATGCCTCCTCTAGTACTACAGTCGCGCTTTCGTTCAGGGCGAGTGGCCGCGACTCTTGTAGTGGCATCGCATGGCCTCGGCCTGTTGGCGGCGACGCCACCGCGACCAGTCGAGCCGATGGCCGGCGTCGCGGGCGACCGGCCAGACCAGCCGCGTGGGCAGGCGGCGGACCTCGGGGATCGTCAGCGGGATCAGCTCGGCGAAGCGCCGCCTCGTCCTCTTTTTGGGGGCGGCGGGGCCGCCTCGGCCCGGAGGGCCTCGA
>MKTT01000157.1:36384-41278 GCA_001898385.1 Planctomycetales bacterium 71-10 | reverse complement strand
GCCGGCGCGACCATCCAGGAGGTCTCGCTGCCGCACTCCAGGTACGGCGTCCCGGCCTACTACATCGTGGCCCCGGCCGAGTGCTCCAGCAACCTCGCCCGCTACGACGGCACCATCTTCGGCCACCGCGCCGAGGACTGGTCGCCGAAGTATCCCGGCGAGGAGGCCCTCCACCCGCTGGTCCGCATGATGATGGCCAGCCGCGCCGATGGCTTCGGCGCCGAGGTCAAGCGGCGGATCATGCTGGGGACGTTCGCCCTCTCCGCGGGCTACGCCGACCAGTACTACAACCAGGCGCTCAAGGTCCGCCGCCTGATCCGCAACGACTTCGACGCGGCCTTCAAGGACGTCGACGTGATCCTCGGCCCGACGTCCCCCTCGCCGGCCTTCAAGCTGGGCGAGCGCACGGCCGACCCGCTGGCGATGTACCTGTCGGACATCTACACGATCACGGCGAACCTGGCCGGCATCCCCGGCCTGAGCGTCCCCTGCGGGCTGACGAAGTCCGGCCTGCCGATCGGCCTGCAACTCCTGGCCCCCGCCTTCGCCGAGGAGAACCTCCTCCGCACCGCCCGCGTCTTCGAACGCGAGACCGACTGGCACCGGAAGCGGCCGGTGATCGGATGAGCGGAAAGTCCAAGCCTGGTCCGCCGCAGGGCTTCATCGGCACGGCGCTGACGGACCTCGAGGTCGCCTGGCGGGAGCGGATCGAGGAGGCCGAAGTTCTGGAGACGGCCGGTTTCCACTCGACCGCCGCGGCCTTGCGGCTCTACGCTCTAGAGATCCTCGTCAAGGTCGTGATCTGCAAACACCTGGGACTCTCGCTGCTTCCGGTGGTGTGCAAGAAGCACGAACTCGTCAATCTCATCATCCACACGGGGCTCTGGAAAGAACTCCAGGTCGATCCCCCGACCCGGTTGCTCGCGAACTGGGACATCCTCGCGAACTACAGTGAATCGCGACTGAACGACCTGAGATACGAACCCCGCGAGAAACTGACCGAGGCTGACGCGACGAGGATCAAAGAGGCCCTACACGGCTCCGAGCAACATCCGGACGACGGAGTGGTAGCATGGCTGTCAAAACATATATGAAGCCGACCCTGGCGATCGTCGCCCGAGAGATCGCCGCCTTCATGAACGAACGGGGACTGGAGCGGGAGGAGTTCTCCCTCGTGGGCTCTTGGCAGGAACGGACCGGCCGGATCAGCCTGCTCCTCGGCACGACCCGGAACGTCGACTGGTTCGACTGGTATCAGAACATCATCGGACGGCTCAGGTCGAGCTTCGCCGAGGTAGGGACCCCGGAGGCGGCGTGGAATATCGGGCTCGTCGTCCTGACCCGCACGCAGGATGAGTTGTATTCCTCCTTCCGACTCACCGACGGCGAGGAGGACGTGACGGATTTCCTGGAATCGACGATCGGCCATACCTGGGACCAACTCAAGGCTTCGCCGACCGCGACGGCCGCCCCCGGCTGAGCCCCGACGCCGCAAACGCCCCAACATTCGACACGAGCCAGCACGCCGGACCACCGCCCCATGAGCAGCCATCCCTACGACGTCGTCATCGGCCTCGAGATCCACGTCCAGCTCCAGACCGAGAGCAAGATGTTCTCCTGGTGCGGCACCGAGTTCGGCCTGCCGCCGAACACGCAGACCGACCCGGTCTCGCTGGGGATGCCGGGGACGCTGCCGGTCATGAACCGCAAGGCGTTCGAGCTGGCCCTCAAGACGGCCGTCGCCCTGGGGGCGAAGATCACGCCGTTCACCAAGTGGGACCGCAAGAACTACTACTACCCGGACCTCCCCAAGAACTATCAGATCAGCCAGTACGACCTGCCGTTCTCCACCGGCGGGTCGCTCGACATCCCCGCCCGCAAGGACGGCGGCGGCGGGGGCGTCTGCACACTGACCCGCGTCCACCTGGAGGAGGACACCGGCAAGCTCACACACGGCGTCGGCGAGTATTCCGAGGTCGACCTCAACCGCGCCGGGATCCCGCTGCTGGAGATCGTCAGCGAGCCCGAGATCCGCTCGGCCGCCGACGCCCGCGGCTGCCTGGAGGAGCTGCGGCTCACCCTCCGCTATCTGGGCGTCTCCGACTGCGAGATGCAGGAAGGGTCGCTCCGCTGCGACGCCAACGTCAACCTCCACATTCATAAGGATGGGAAGACGATCGCCACGCCGATCGTCGAGATCAAGAACCTGAACAGCTTCCGGGCCGTCGAGAAGGCCATCAACTACGAGGCGACCCGCCAGTACGCGAAGTGGGAGAAGGACGGCCTCACCATCAAGGACGCCCCCAAGGGGACCTGGGGCTGGGACGACGAGTTGGAGCGGACCAAGCCCCAGCGCGAGAAGGAGACCGCGGCCGACTATCGCTACTTCCCCGAGCCCGACCTCGTCCCCGTCGTGGTCGACGAGGCGTGGCTGGAGCGGGTCCGGGCGTCCATCGGCGAACTCCCCGGGGCCCGTCGGCGGCGGTACGAGTCCGAGCACGGCCTGTCCGCCTACGACGCCAACGTCCTCGTCGAGCAGGGGGACGACGTGGCCGCGTATTACGACGCGGTCGTGGCCGCCGGCGGCGAGTCGAAGCTGGCCAGCAACTGGATCCAGCAGGACGTCCTCCGCACGATCAAGGACCGGAAGATCGCCATCGCCGACTTCCCCGTGAAGGCCGACGCCCTCGCCGACCTGATCGGCCGCGTGAAGCGGTCCGAGCTGAACACCAACCAGGGCCGCGAGGTCCTGGGCCGGATGATCGAGACCGGCGACCCGGCCGAGAAGGTCATCGAGCTGGGCGGCTACAAGATGGTGTCGGACGACGACGTCATCGCCAAGGCCGTCGAGGCCGCCCTCGCCGCCAACCCGCAGGCGATCGCCGACCTGAAGGGGGGCAAGAAGAAGCCCGAGGCCGTGAAGGGGTTCCTCCGCGGCCAGGTGATGAAGCAGACCGGCGGCAAGGCCAACCCCGCGCTCGTCGGCGAGCTGCTGGAGGCCAAGCTGTCCGAACTCCTCGCGTGACGAAAGGCTGGACGACCATGCAGGACCGGACCATCGACCGCCGGAGCTTCCTCGCGACCGCCGGGGCCCTCGCCGCCGCCTCGGCCCTGGGCGGGGCCGCCCGCGCCTCGGCCGCCCCCGGCTGGAAGAAGGCGTACATGCTGGGCCAGACCAAGGGGCCCATCCTGCCGACCTTCAAGATGCTGAAGGAGGCCGGCTTCCAGGGGGTCGAGCTGATCAGCCCGAACGAGCTGGACCTGAAGGAGGTCCTCGCCGCCCGCGACGAGACCGGCATCCAGATCCACGGCGTCAGCGGCGGCGTCCACTGGGCCAAGCCCCTCTCCGACCCCGACCCCGCGGTCGTCGAGGAGGGGATGGCGGCGATCAAGCAGGAGTTCCAGGACGTCAAGGCGTATGGCGGGACGACGGTCCTGGTCGTCCCGGCGGTCGTGAACAAGAAGGTCTCCTACCGCGAGGCGTGGGAGCGGTCGCAGGCCCAGATCCGCAAGCTGATCCCGTTCGCCGAGGAGGCCGGGGTCAAGATCTCGGTCGAGGAGGTCTGGAACAAGTTCCTCCTCAGCCCGATCGAGTTCGCCCGCTACATCGACGAGTTCGAGAGCCCGACCGTCGGGGCCTACTTCGACGTCGGCAACGTCGTCGAGTTCGGCTATCCCGAGGAATGGATCCGGGTGCTGGGGAAGCGGATCCTGAAGATCCATATCAAGGAGTACTCCAAGCCCAAGCGGTTCGACTACAAGCTGGGCGAGGGGGAGATCGACTGGCCGGCCGTCAAGCAGGCCCTGACCGACGTCGGCTACGGCGGCTGGATCACGGCCGAGGTCGGCATCAAGGACCTGGCCGAGGCCAAGGACGTCGTCGCCCGCATGGACAAGCTCCTCTTCGGTTGACCCGCCCCGGCGGACGGGCCCGGCTCGGGTCCGTTCGCCGAGACGCGCGATCAGACCCAACGCCGCAAGTCCTTCGCCGAAAAGGGTTTGACCGCGATTTCGGGCGGCTTCGATCGTCGAAGTCGATGTGCGAATTTCGGCCTCTGGCCGCAGGGGCCGGCCCCGCGGCGGTGCGGTGCAGTGTGGCGACAGTGTTCGATTCTCAGGTTCCAAACCGAAGCGGCGAAGCCGCATCCGACGTCCCCTCTCCCGCCGGGAGAGGGTGGCCCGAAGGGCCGGGTGAGGGTCGTCGGGTTTCCTGGGATAGCCCAGGTCTCGCGGACTCGCACGCTCGACATGCCCTCCGCACTCCGACGACCCTCACCCGCCGTTGCGCGGCCCCCCTCTCCCGGCGGGAGAGGGGACGTCAATTCAACGGACCACCTTCTCTGTTCTCCCAAGCCGGCCCCAAGATCCAACGACCCTCCCCGGGCTACGATGGCTCAGGCGGAGAGACGAGCGGTCGGTCTTCGAGCTGCGCGAATTGTCAAAGATCCACCCCCTACGGTCCGCGACTCGTGCGGCGTGATTCCAGGAAATCCGAAAAAAACGCCGGGAAATCCGGAAAGCTCGCGCCCGGCATCGTCGCCCGTCGGCGCAAGTCGTTGCACCGCAAGCGGCCCGCCCCCGGGTCGGCGTCGGAGGCCGGTTTCCGGAAAAACGCATTCGGCGGGGACGCGGATCGGCATAATACGAGGATCGACGAAAGACGACCGGAGGGGCCGGGATTCGGAGTCGCGATGATCGAGCGGGCGACGGACGCGAGCTTGCTGAGGCGATTCGCCGAGGGTCGCGAGGAGGATGCGTTCGCGGAGCTGGTGGCGCGCCACGCGCCTCGGGTCCGCCGCGTCTGCCGGCGGTTCCTCCGGAGCGAGCACGACGTCGACGACGTGGCGCAGGCGACGTTCCTCCTGCTGGCGACGCGGGCGGGGGACGTGGCGTG
>MKTT01000157.1:33497-36351 GCA_001898385.1 Planctomycetales bacterium 71-10 | reverse complement strand
CTGCACGCCCGCTGCGAGATCGCCCGCCGCGGCCGTCGCGAGACGCCCGCCTCGTCGTTCCGCTTCGGCGACGCCGGGGCCCTGCCCGACCCGGAATGCCCGCTCTCCGCCTTCACCGACGAGGTCGAGCGCCGCGACGTCCGCCGGCTGATCGACGGCGCGATGGGCGAGCTGCCGGAGAAGTATCGGGACCCGCTGGTCCTCTGCTACCTGGAAGGGAAGACGAACCACGAGGCCGCCGCGGCCCTGGGATATCCGGTCGGCTCGATCTCGCGCCGGCTCGACCGCGCCCGGTCCTTGCTCCGCAAGCAGTTGATCGGCCGAGGCGTCGCCCTGGGCTTGCTCGTCGCCGCCGCGGCGTGGATCGTCGCCGGGACCGAGCCCGACGAATCCGCCGTCCGGGCCCGCAAGCTCCCCGGGGCCGCGGCGACCGCCGCCCCGGGCCGGGATCGGGACGATTTGCGAGAACTCCTCGCGGCCCTGGAGCGTAACGACGGGAAGGGGCTCAACCGGGATCGCCTCGTCCTGGGCGTCGCCCATGCCGAGGCGCACGGCGGGGACGCCCTCCTCGCGATGTTCGACCTCGAACGGCCCCTCGCCTCGCAACTGCTGGCGACCTGCGTGCGATGCCATGTGGCGATGAGGTAGGCCGCCGGCCGTTGCGATGGGGGATTTGGAGGGCGAGTCGAACGCGCGAGGGCCGAGACGACCGACGACACACGACCTTCTCCCCTTGAGGGAGAAGGTGGCCGAAGGCCGGATGAGGGGGCGACCGGCGTGGGTGCCCCGGCTTCGCCAAGACTTCAAGAGTCCGTCGGCCTCCGGTCGCGCCACCCCTCATCCGGCCCTTCGGGCCACCTTCTCCCTCAAGGGGAGAAGGGTTTCGATGGCCGCGCTTTTCCCGAAGTCCGAAGACCCTCAACCGGCCCTCTCCCGGCGGGAGAGGGGACGAATTTCGCCACGCCGCGCCTGGGCCCATGGGCCCCGGCTCTGGTCGCCCGCATCGCGTTTGAATTACAATAGTTGGATCTCGGGCCGGCCCTGACGGGGCCTCCCCGATCCCGCCCCGCTCTCCCCGACCTTTTCCTACCCGGCAGGTGCGACATCATGGCGACGGCCACCAAGCAGCCATCCGGCCAACCTCCCGCGACGCCCCGAGGCGGGCGCTCGGCGGGGGGTCGGATCCTGGCCGCGATCGACGAGATCTACAAGTTCCTCGCGTCGCTGAAGCTGGCCGTGCTGTCGATCTCCGGCCTCGCCGCCGCGCTGGCGTTCGCCACCTGGTTCGAGTCGACCTACGGCACCAAGGCCGTCCAGGCGTTCGTCTACAAGAGCGCGGGGTTCGCCCTGCTGCTGGGGTTCCTGGCCGTCAACATCCTCTGCGCGGCGACCATCCGGTTCCCCTGGAAGAAGCGGCAGACCGGGTTCGTCGTCACGCACGCCGGGCTGCTGGTGCTGATCGCCGGGTCGTACGTCCACTTCAAGTCGGGCGACGAGGGGATGGTCGGGATGCTGGAAGGGGAGACCCGCGGCGAGATGCTGCGGACCGACTTCCCCGTGTTCCGGCTCCGCGAGGTCGACCCGCACGGGGGCCAGGCGACGGCGACGTACGCGATGCCGTTCGACGAGTCGGGGCCGTTCCCCTGGGGCGGCGGCCAGCCCCGGATCCGCAACATCTTCGGCCTGGCCCTGAACAAGCTGTCCGGCGGCCGACTCCCCGCGGCGCGCGACGAGGCCGACGTCCTGAGCCAGAAGGGCGACCCGTTCAAGCTGGCCGTCCGCCAGTACCTGCCGGCCTCGGCCCCGGCCACGCTCCGCGAGGCCGACCCCTCGGGCCAGCCGATGGCCCGGATGCTCCTCCAGTTCAAGGCCCCCGGCATGCCCGAGGCCCGGCTGGCGAACTCCGACGACGCCGCCCAGTGGTTCAAGCTCGACCGCCGGTTCTACCGCACGGCCCGCAGCGACGGCATGCCCGCGCTGATCTCGTTCGGTTACGTCGACCGTCCCGAGTACGTCGAGGACTTCCTCAAGCCCCCGCTCGACAAGAGCCCGACGGGCGTCGCCCGGTTCCGCTACGTCGACAAGGAGGGGAAGGAGCGCGAGTTCGACTTCACGCTGGAGACGAAGGCGAACGAGTTCGTCCCCCTGCCCGACAGCGACCTGAGCGTCTCGCTGGACAAGCTGGCCCACTTCCCCACCGGCGAGCTGGCGCGGTCGGTCGGCGAGGAGTCGATCCCGATCGCCGTGTTCGACGTGAAGAAGGGCCAGGCCGAGCCGGTCGAGCACGTCGCGATGGGCTCGATGCCGATGTTCCCGAACGTCATCCCGCGGCCGGCGGTCGACGGCGGCAAGCCGCCCGAGGCCCTGGTCCGCATCAACCTGATGCTCCCGCCCGACCTCGACCCGCGCACCAGCGGGATGTTCGGCCAGGTCGACGTCCTGGCCGCGCCGGGCGACAAGCTGTACTACCGCGCCTTCGGCCGGGGGAAGGACGGCAAGGCCGAGATGCGGACGTCCGGCCCGGTCGAAATCGGCAAGCCGATGAACGTCTTCGGCCGGTCGGACGCGGCGATGACGCTCACCTTCGAGGTCGCCGAATACCTCCCCGCGGCCGTCGAACGCCGGGTCTTCCGCCCCGCGTTCGTCCCGGGCAACCAGATGGACGAGGCGATCCCCGCCTGCCTCGTCGACGTCACGATCGACGGCCAGACCGAATCGATCTGGATCCAGCGCAGCGAGTCGCTGGACGCGCCGTCGTACCGGCCGTTCACGATCGGCGGGAAGTCGTACGAGATCGCGTATGACGTCGACCGCAGGCCGCTGGGGTTCGACCTGAAGCTGGAAGACTTCGAGG
>MKTT01000157.1:33075-33485 GCA_001898385.1 Planctomycetales bacterium 71-10 | reverse complement strand
CGCCCAGGGCGTGAAGGGCCAGGAGCACGTCATCTCGATGAACGAGCCGATGACCCACCGCGGGCTGACGTTCTACCAGATGCGGTACTCGCCGATCGTCGACCCGAGGACGCAGCAGCGGACGGGGCAGTTCCAGTCGGTGCTCCAGGTGGGCAGCAACCCGGGCCGGCCGATCATCTACCTCGGCAGCCTGCTGGTCGTCCTGGGGACGTTCCTCCAGTTCTACATGAGGGCCGGCCTCTTCTCCGACGGCGGCCGTCGCGAGCGCGCCCTCGCCGCCAAGAAAGCCGGCCTCGCCCCGCCCGAAGAGCCGGAGAAGGCGCGGGGCGAGGAAGACGTGCTGTGAGGGCTTTGGAAAAGAAGTCCCCTCTCCCGCCGGGAGAGGGGACGCTCAGACCAACCGAATCTTG
>MKTT01000157.1:0-33022 GCA_001898385.1 Planctomycetales bacterium 71-10 | reverse complement strand
GAGAGGGGACGCTCAGACCAACCGAATCTTGAATCGACGCACGCCTCCGGGAGACACGCGATGAGATCCTACGGCCGACTCCTCTCCAGCCTGGCCCTCTGCGGCCTGTCGGGCCTGCTGGGGCTCGCGATCGCCGGGGCGACGCCGGCGGAGGACGCCGCGGCGAGGCCGGGGCGGTACGGGACCGGGCCGGCCTACGACCGGCTCGGGCGGATCGCGGTGATGCACCAGGGGCGGGTGAAGCCGCTGGACACCGTCGCCCGCGAGGAGGTCAAGCAGGTCTTCGGCCGCGAGACGATCAAGCTCCTCGACGACAAGAACGAGGTCGCCGAGACCTGGGCGCCCGTCGCCGCGTTCGTCGACTGGATCGTCCGGCCCGAGTTCTGGGACTCGCAGCCGTTCATCCTGGTCGACTACCTGCCGCTCAAGCGCCAGATCCTCCTGGGCATGATCAAGGCGAAGTTCCTGGCGATCGCCGAGCGGCCCGAGACGCCCGACGAGGACAAGCGCAAGCTCGCCGCCCTGGCCGACGACCCGGAGATCGACGCCGCCGCCCTGCTGGGCTTCCTCAAGACGGCGAAGGTCGAGGAGGTCGACCGCAAGGCGCTGGAGGAGGTCGCCGCGAAGCTCCTGGAGGACCACAAGTGGCTCTCCCCCGAGGAGCTGATGGAGGCCAAGATCCGCCACGGCGACCACGAGGAGGAGTTCGCGGACTGGGTCGCGCAGCTCGACGAGCAGAGGCGCAAGTTCGACTCCAGCCCGACCCTCGCGGCCCGGCTGACCGAGGTCGAGCGGCGGGCGGTCGAGGTCGGCCAGCGGCTGGCGACGTACCGGGCGTACTCGGGCGAGGAGATGCGGACGGCCGGGCTGGTCCGGATCATGCCCCGCCCGTTCGGCCCCGAGGCGTTCGCGTTCTACAAGGACGTCGTCGCCCGCGTGCGGTCGGCCGAGCGTATGAACCCGCGCGACCTGCCGCCGGTGGACTTCGACGCCCTGAAGGCGCTCGACACCTACCTGAACGACGTCCCGAGCGCCGACCGCCGCGACCCGGGCGAGGACCCGACGTTCGACAAGAAGTTCGCGGCCTGGCTGGCCGAAAACTCGGTCTGGACGCCGCTGAAGGTCCTGCTCAAGGCCGACGCCGAGACGCTGGTGAAGGCCGGCTACCCCGAGGCGCCGACCCGCGCGTTCCTCGACGCCTACAAGGCGTTCGTCGCCGCCGAGAACGAGCGCCCCGGCGCGATCCCGACGGAGACGGCCGACGCCCTGCTGGCGGCCTCGCGGGCGCTGGGCGAGGCGGTGAACCCGCAGCACTACCCGACCGCGACGGCCATCGACCGCGAGTCGCGGTTCAACGCCGTCAACCCGTTCTACCAGGCGCCGTTCGCCTACGGCCTGGCCCTGGCCCTGCTGGCGGTGGCCCTGGGCTTCTCGGGCGGCCGGCTCGCCGAGATGGGGACGGCCGGCCGCGGCCTGTACGGCGCGGGGATGATCGCGCTGCTGGGCGGGATCGGGCTGGAGGTCTACGGCTTCTGGCAGCGGATCCTGATCTCGGGCTGGGCCCCCGTCACGAACATGTACGAGACCGTCATCTGGGTCGCCCTGGTGGCCGCCGTGCTGGCGTTCGTCTTCGAACTGATCTACCGCCGCACGTTCGCGGCCGTCGCCGGCGCGGGCGTGGCCCTTCTGGGGACCATCACCGCGGCCAACGTGCCGCTGCTGGACCCCAGCATCAAGAGCCTCCAGCCGGTCCTGCGCAGCAACCTCTGGCTGACGATCCACGTCCTGACGGAGGTCTCCAGCTACGCGGCGTTCGGCCTGGCCTGGGCGCTGGGGCTGATCGCCACGCTGTTCTACCTGACGGCGACGTACCGGCGCTCGCCCTCCTACGGCGAGCTGGCCGCGCCGCTGGTGCCGGGCTTCCCGCTGTTCACGGTGGGGTTCGGCGGGATGGCGGCGTCTTATGGGGCGTTCGGGCCGTCGTGGACGATGACCGACGGCCTGTTCTACGCCTTCTCCGCCATGACGGCGATCGGCGGCATGATCTCTCTGGGGACGGCCCTGGCGCTCGTCGGCGAGGCGATCAACCGGGCGACTTCGAAGACCGTCCGCGCCGAGGCGCCCGCCCCCGCGGCCGACCCGTTCACCGCGCCGGCGACCCCCACCGAGCCGAAGCCCCGGCCGACGGTCGAGCAGATCAGGGCGATGGCCGCCCCGGCGAAGCTCGACGCCCGCGGCGAGGCCATGCAGAAGACGGCCGGGATCATCAAGCCCCTCTCCAACTTCATCTACCGGGCGATGCAGGTGGGCGTCCTCCTGATCGCCGCCGGGACGATCCTGGGCGGCGTGTGGGCGGACTACTCGTGGGGCCGGTTCTGGGGCTGGGACCCGAAGGAGGTCTGGGCGCTCATCACGCTGCTGGTCTACCTCGTGCCGCTGCACGGGCGGTTCGCCGGCTGGGTGAGCACGTTCGGCCTGGTCTTCTGGTCGGTGGCGTGCTTCCTGTCGGTCGTCATGGCGTGGTACGGCGTGAACTTCGTGCTGGGCGTGGGCCTGCACAGCTACGGGTTCGTGGAGGGCGGCTCGCAGGGGGCGATGGGGGTGATCCTCTGCTCCGTCATGTCCCTGCCGCTGGGCGCGTGGTGGCGTCGCAAGCTGGCGAGCCTCCGCCCGGCCGAGCCGGTCGCCTGACGAAGACGACGACCGCCGGGCCCTCGGGGGCGGCCGACGCCCCCGAGGGCCTCTCCGCCACATCCTTCGCGAAGTCGATCCACGCGGCGAGGTCGAGCCCCAGCAATTCGGGCCCGGCCTCGCCGCGGGCCGTTTCGAAGTGCCCCGCCGCGCGGGCGGCCAGCGACCGCACGCCCCCCGGCCGCCCCTGCCGGACCTTCACCCCGGCCGCGGCCAGCTTGATGAGGCCCTTCAGGACGTCGGCGATCGGCCCCTTGCGGCCGTGGGCGTGCCAGAGCGCCTCCCAGGACTCGTGCGCCTCCCAGTAGAACCCGGCGTCGAAGAGGTCGAAGCCGCGGAGGTAGGCGTCGGACGTGCGCCAGGAGTCGCCGACGATCGGCGGGACGGCCGCGAGGCCGGGGTCGTGCCTCGGCCGGGGCCGACGGCCGCCGGGGACGTAGGTGGAGGACGGGAGGGGCCGGGGCTGGTATGCTCGGTTCGTCCCCATCGTCCCGCCTCGGCCCCGGAGCGTCCCGCCCGATGTCTCAAGCGCCCGTCGTCGTGATCAACGCCGTGGGGATGACCCGCCGGCTCCTCGACCATGCCCCCCGCCTCCGCGCCCTGGCCGACGCCGGCTGGGCCCGGCCGTTGGAGGAGGTGCAGCCGGCCGTCACCTGCACGGCGCAGGCCAGCCTGCTGACGGGGAAGCTGCCGCAAGAGCACGGGATCGTCGCCAACGGCTGGCTGTTCCGCGACACCCGCGAGGTCCGATTCTGGCAGCAGTCGAGCGCGCTGGTCCAGGCCGAAACGATCGAGACGACGTTGCGGCGCATCGGCCGCGGGCGCGGGCGGCCGTTCAAGGTCGCCAAGCTGTTCTGGTGGTTCAACCAGGGGGCCGACGTCGACCTGAGCGTCACGCCCAAGCCCTATTACGGGGCCGACGGCAACAAGGTCTTCGGCATCGCCGGCACGCCCGACGGCCTCTGCGAGCGCCTGGAATCGCGCCTGGGGAAGTTCCCGTTCCACACCTTCTGGGGCCCGAACGCCGGCCTCCCCTGCACCGCCTGGATCGCGAAGGCCGCCGCCGACGTCCTCAAGGACGACCGCCCCGACCTGACGTTCGTCTACCTGCCGCATCTGGACTACGAGCCCCAGCGCAAGGGTCCGTCCGGCTGCGACATGCCGAGGCTCGTCCGCGAGTTGGACGACGCCGCGGCCCCGCTGATCGACGCCGCCAGGGCCGCCGGCGCCCGCGTGTGGGTCGTCAGCGAGTACGGCCATCGCGACGTCTCCCGGCCCGTCCTCCTCAACCGCGTCCTGCGCGACGCCGGCCTGCTGACGGTCCGCCCCGGCCCGTTCGGCGAGACGATCGACGCGTTCAACAGCCGCGCGCTCGCCGTCTGCGACCACCAGCTTGCGCACATCTACATACCCGACGCCGAAGACGTCGCCGCCGTCCGCGACCTGGTCGCGCGACAGGCCGGCGTGGCGAGGGTGCTGGTCGGCGAGGCCCGCGCGGAGATCGGCCTGGACCACGAGCGTTCCGGCGAGGTCGTCGCCCTGTCCGAGCCCGACGCCTGGTTCGCCTATCCCTACTGGGTCGACGACGCCCAGGCCCCGGACTTCGCCAGGACGATCGACATCCATCGCAAGCCGGGCTTCGACCCCTGCGAGATGTTCTTCGACCCCGCGCTGACCTGGCCGAAAGGCCGGGCGATCCGGCGGCTGATCCAGAAGAAGCTGGGGTTCCGCACGCTGTTCGACGTCATCCCGCTCGACCCGACGCTCGTCCGCGGCGGCCACGGCCTCCCCGCCGCCGACCCGCTCGATCGGCCCGTGCTCGTGGCCGACGGCCCCGCGCCGGGCGACGCTTCGATGAAGACCACCGACTTCCACGACCTCCTCCTGAACGCCGTCGCCCCGGAGCGATCCTGATGCGAACCCGCGCCCTCGTCGCCCTCGCCGTGATGACGATCCCGCACCAGGGTTTCGCGCAACCCGCGACGGCGGAGCGGCCGAACGTCGTGATGATCTACTGCGACGACATGGGGTACGGCGACCTCGGCTGCTTCGGCGCGACCGCCTACGCCACGCCGAACCTGGACCGGATGGCGGCCGAGGGGGCGCGGTTCACGGACTTCTACGTCTCCAGCGCGGTCTGCTCGGCCTCGCGATCGGCGCTGATGACGGGGTGCTACCACGAGCGCGTCGGCATCCGGGGGGCGCTCGGCCCGAAGTCGAAGGTCGGCCTCGCGCACTCCGAGACGACGATGGCCGAGATGTTCCGCTCGGCCGGCTACGCGACCGGGATGGCCGGCAAGTGGCACCTGGGCGCCCGGCCGTCGCAGGCGCCGATCCGCCACGGCTTCGACGAGTTCCTGGGCCTCCCCTACTCCGGCGACATGTGGCCCCACCACCCCGAGCGGCCCAAGGACTACCCCGACCTCCCGCTCATCGAGGGCGACCGCCCGGCCGTCGCCGACGTCACGGCCGACGTGCAGAAGTCGCTGACGACCCGGTTCGCCGCCCGCGCGGTCGATTTCATCAGGCGGAAGAAGGACGGGCCGTTCTTCTTCTACCTCGCCCCCAACATGCCCCACGTCCCTCTGTTCGTCCGCGACGAGAACGCCGGCAAGAGCGGCGCGGGGGCGTACGGCGACGTGATCCGGGAGATCGACGAGGCCGTGGGCTCGATCCTGGTGACGCTCCGGGATGAAGGGCTCGACGACAGGACGCTCGTCGTCTTCTCGTCCGACAACGGCCCCTGGCTGAGCTACGGCGACCACGGCGGGTCGGCCGGCCCGCTGCGCGAGGGGAAGGGGACGAGCTACGAGGGGGGCGTCCGCGTGCCGTTCCTGGCGCGCTGGCCGGGCCGGATCCCGGCGGGGCTGGTCCAGCGCCAGCCGGCGGCGACGATCGACCTGCTGCCGACGTTCGCCGCGATCGTCGGGGCCCGGCCGCCGATCGCGGCCATCGACGGCCTGGACGTCCGCCCGCTCCTGTTCGGCGAGCCCGACGCCCGCAGCCCGCACGACGCCCTCTTCTTCTACTACGCCGACGGCCAACTCCAGGCCATGCGCTCCGGGCCCTGGAAGCTGCTGTTCCCCCACACCACGCGCACCATGCAGGGCCAGGCCCCCGGCCGCGGCGGCGTCCCGGGCAAGTACCGCGACCTCCCCGTCGGCCTGGAACTCTACGACCTGGGCGCGGACGTCGGCGAGTCCCGCAACCTGGCGCCTGAGCGCCCCGAGGTCGTCGCCCGGCTCCAGCAGTCGGCCGACGCCATGCGCGCCCGCCTCGGCGACCGCCTCGCCGGCCGCGAGCCCGCAGAGGCCCGCCCCGCCGAGACGGCGACGGATTGACCTCGGTCTGGTGCCATCCTCTCCAGGACTTCGGGAGCCGGCTTGAGTCTCCACCGGATCCCCCGCCGTCGGATTCGTCGTTTCTCGATGGCCCGAAGACGTCGACGATCGGCGGGCGTGCCTTCGGAATTTGGCGATCGATCCTCGACGTCTTCCCCCCTCGCGGGGGAAGACAGACCCCGACAGGGGTCAGATGAGGGGGACGCGAAGCACCGGCGGCGTCGGGATCCGAAAGCTCGCCCGACCGGCCCGGGATCCCGACGGCCGTCCTCCTCGTCGTCCCCCTCATCCGGCCCTGCGGGCCACCTTCCCCCGCGAGGGGGGAAGGCCGTCATGATGGCCCCCGCGACTCCGACGCGATTCGCCAATATCCGAAGGCACACCCGCCGATCGGCGACGTGCTGCTCGCGTGCGCAACTCCTGAGTCGGCCCATCGTATCCTGATCGACGCCGGCCCCATTGAGGCGGTCGACGTCGCTTTGGTATGGTATTGATGCTATTCGTCGACGATGGAGGCGATCATGAGCGGTCCGTCTGGGTGGAACGGCTCAGGAGGCCGGGGCGACGAGTCTCGCGACGGAGGGCGGGACTGGACCGGCGACGACCCGGCCGACGATTTCGCGGGATTCGACGCCGGCGCGCCGGGCTCGCGCCGGCGGCCGATCATCGACCGATCGTTCGCCGACCCGAAGGGTTGGGACCGGGATCGCGAACGGGCCGACGGGCCGCCGTCGCCCCCCCCGCCGTCGACCGAGGCGACCGGGCCCACCCCCCCGCCGGCCGGCCCGCCGTCGACGGAGGCCGCGCCCCCGCCCCGCGAGCCCGAGCGTCGGCCCCAGGTCGCCTGCGAGCCCCCGGGCTTCCGGATCGATCGCGTGATCGACGGGGGCGGCATGGGGACGGTCTATGAGGCGTACCAGCCGGAGGTCGAGCGCCGGGTCGCCGTGAAACGGCTCAACCCGGAACGCCGGGAAAGCGCCGCGTCCCGGGCCCGATTCGCCCGCGAGCTGCGAGCCCTGGGGGCGCTCTCGCACCCGAACGTCGTCCAGGTCTTCTGCGGGTCCGCGGCCGGGGACGACCCGTTCCTGGCGATGGAATACGTCGACGGCGTCGACCTGTCGCGCCTGATCCAGCGCACGGGCCGGCTGAGGGTGGCCGACGCGTGCGAGTTGATCCGCCAGGCCGCCTCGGCCCTCCAGCACGCGTACGACCGCGGGCTGATCCACCGGGACGTGAAGCCGTCGAACATGATGCTCGGCGTCGACGGCCGGCTGCTGGTCCTGGATTGGGGCCTGGCCCGCTTCCTGAACGCGCGGGACTCCGGATCGGACGCCCAGCTCACCCGCGCCGGGGACGTTTTGGGGACGATCGACTACCTGGCGCCGGAGCGCCGCTACCTGTCGGACGCGACCGACGTCCGCTCGGACCTCTACAGCCTGGGCTGCTCGCTCCACCAGCTCCTCTGCGGCCGCCCCGTGTTCGGGGCCGGGGCCGGCGACGACGAGCGGGCCATCGTCCTGGCGCACGCCATGACGACGCCGCCGGCGCTGCGGACGATCCGGGCCGACGCGCCCGAGGCGCTGGAACGGCTGCTGGCCCGCCTCCTCGCCAAGGAGCCGGCCGACCGGCCGGCCACGCCGGGCGAGGTCGCTGAGGCGCTCGCGCCGCTGGCCGTCGGGCACGACCTCCCGCGGCTGATCGACTCCTACCGCTCGGCGACGGCCCGCGACGACACCCTCTTCTCCCGGCCGACGGGCCGCCCGGCGACGGTCGCCGAGCCCGCCCCCGCCACCGGCCGGACGGCGTCGCGGTCCGAGGTCCCCGCCCCCGCCCGCGTCCGGTCTCGGGCGCGCAAGCTGGCGGTGCCTACGGCCTACCTGGCGGTGGGCGCGCTGGCCGTCGGGGCCGTCTGGTACAACAAGCCGGGCGCGTCGAAGGCCGTCGAGCGGATCGCACAGGTGCCCGTGGCCGTCGCGCCGCCGGATCGGCCCCCCGCGCCCCTGGAGCCGCTCGCCCTCGATTTCGGCCGCGACCGGCGCGTGTACCGGCCGGGCGAGCGGATCCGGGTGGCCGTCGGGCCGGGGGCCTATCGCTTCGTGGCCGTGTACCGGGCGGGGTTCGCCCCCGATTCGGGCCTGCCGATGGAGGCCGACCGGATCGCGTCGCCGGTCGTCCGGCCGCTGTCGGGCGACGGCGGCGAGGCGATCGACGTCGGGCAGGCCCGGGGCCTGGGCGTCCTGATCTTCGCCGCGGCCCCCGCCCCCATCGCCGACGCCGACCTCGCCGCGATCGGCGGCCGGATCCGCGACCTGGCCGGGCGCGGGCTCGACGCCTTCCTCGACGGGCTCGACGGGCTGGAGTGGCCGCCGACGATCCGCCGCGACGTCGTCAAGTACGACGCCCCGGCGAAGGCCGAGGACGGCCCGACGGGCCCGAGGCGCGTCGCCATGCTCGTCGGGGCGTCGAGGTTCGCCGACGGCGGCGTCGAGGACCTGGAGTTCGCCGAGCGGGACGTCGCCGCGATCGCCGACGACCTGGCCGGCCCCGGCGGCTACGAGATCCTGGCGTCCCTCACCGGCGAGGGCGCGACCCTCGCGGCCGTCGAGGACCTGCTCGGCCGCCTGCCGGGGGAGACGCGGGACGGCGACGAGGTCGTCATCTACTGGTCGGGGCACGGGGGCAAGGTCCCCGACCGGGACGGCGACGAGACGGACGGCGACGGCCTGGACGAATGCCTCTTGCTCCACGACACGAGGCTCGCCGGCACCGGGCGCCCCGACCCGGCGACCGTCCTGGTGGACGATCGCCTGGCCCGGGCGCTCGACGCGCTGGAGGGGCGCAAGGTCGCCGTAATCCTGGACGTCTGCTTCGCGGGCGGGGCCGCCAAAGGGCGCGCCGCGCGATCGGAGGGGGCCGCGTCGATCGCCGGGTTCCTGGACCGCGGCGAGGCCGGCGTGAAGGGGCCGGGGGGCGGCGGGGGCGGCCCCGGCCTCGCCTTCCTGGCCGCCGGCACGGACGGCCAGCCCGCGTTCAGCCACGGGGACGGCCGCCTCAGCGTCATGACGTACTTCCTGGACGAGGCCCTCCGGCAGTCCGGCGGGCTCACCGTCGCCGCCGCCTACGACTACTTGAAGTTCCGCGTCCCCGGCTACGTCCGCGGTCGGGGCGGCCCCGCGCAGACGCCGGTCCTCCAGGGATCCGACGAGGCGGCCCGCACGTTCTTCCTGCGTCGCGACTGAGGTGGCGCGCCGCCCGCCATCGCTCCGGGAGGGTCGAAGATGACCATCGACAGCCAGACGCTCGTCCGCATCGCCGCCGAATGCTCCGCCCCGTTCCGACGGTCGCCGGGCCTCCCCACGCCCGAGGACCTGCTGGGGTACGTCGAGCGGATGATGCGGTGCTTGACCTTCCACGCCACGACCCTGGCCGGCGAGGCCCCCCGGGCGGCCGCGCTCCTGGAGCGCGTCCGAGCCTACCCCGCCCCCGGGCCGGGCCGCGACGCCGGGGAGGTCGACCTGCTGTCCGAGGTGGCGCTGGCCCAGGCGTGCCTGGAGGGCGAGCCCCCCGCCCGCGACGCCTTCCTGACGGCCTATCAGGCCCGCCTGGAGGACGAGGCGCGGCGGCGCTTCCACCGGGTCGGCGGCCGGTCGTTCGACGACGAGATGGACGACTCGTGGACGGTGTTCGCCGAGCCCCGGCCCCGGTCCGGGCCCCGGCTCGGCGAGTTCTGGGGCCGGACCCCGCTCTGGCCGTTCCTCTGGCTCTCGCTGACCCGCTGCTACATCGACTGGAGCCGGCGCGTGAAGGCCCACCCGAAGCCCGATCCCCAGACCTCGGCCGCCCGCCCGTCGGCCCTCGACGACAACATCCAGGAGGAACTCGCCGGGAAGCTGATCGAGGCGTTCACCTGGGCCGTCGGCCGGCTCTCGGCCGCGGACCAGTACCTCGTCTGGTCGATCGATTACGAGGGTCGGCCGAAGAAGACCATCGCGGCGGTCCTGGGGATCCACCCCGGCAACGTCGGCCGCAAGCACGAAAAGGCCGTGGAGGCGCTGCGGACGGCGGCGCTCGGCCGCCTGGCCGACCTCCACGGCGAGGCGGCGCGGGACGAGTGCCTGGACGCCTTCGCGTCGGCCCAGGCCGCCGTCCGGGAACGGCTCGGCGACGCCCTGGGGCGCTGGTCGGCGCGCGTCGCCGCCGAGTCGCCGGCCCCGCCCGACGTCCGCCTCGCCTGACACCTCCCATCGCCCGCAACCCCCATCGGACGGACGGCCCACGAACATGGTCACGACGCCCCCCCTCCCCGAGGACGCCCGCGAGGCCGATCCGCTCGTCGGATGGGCCCTGGGCCGCATCCCGCAGGCCCCGCCGGACGCGAGGCCGATCGACGACGAGCTGCTCGTCGCCCTGGCGACCGGCGCGATCGGGCGCTCGGAGCGGGAACGCCTCCTCGCCCGCCTGGCCGTCGACCCTGAGGCGCGCGAGCTGGTCGCCGCGCTCGTCGAGGAGGCCGAGGCCGCCGGCCTGGCGGCACCCGAGGCCGAGGCCGAAGCCGAGGCCCCGGCGATCCCGTTCCTCGCGCCGCGGAGGCGATGGGCGACGCCTTCGGGCCTCGCCCTCGCCGCCTCGATCGCCCTGACGACGACCGTCGGCCTGTCCTGGTACGCCTCGACCCGGCCGGGCGTTGACGACCCGGCGGCCTCGCGGTTTTCCCGGCTGACCGACCTGGGCTATGGCCCCGGCCTCACGTCTCGGCTGGCCCCCAAGGGGGTCGGCGATGCGGCCGAGGACCCCCGCGAGGCGGGCGCGTCGCCCGACGATCGCGAGGCGTGGCTGGGCCGCGGCCGGACCCTCCTGCGCGCCATGAAGCCGGGCGCCGACGCGCCGTTCCGCCTGGCCCTGGGCCGGGACGCCGGAGACGCCGAGGCCCTGAACGGGCTGGGCCAGGCGCTCTACGCCGGGCTGGCCGGCGACCCGCCGAGGCCCCGGGCCGAGCAGGTCGCCGAGGCGGTGGAGGTCTTCCGCCGCGCGGCGGACCTGGCCCCGGCGTCGGCCTCGCTGCGGCTGAACCTGGCGATGAGCCTCGACGCGGCGGGACGGTCGGCCGAGGCCGCCGAAGCCTATCGCGCCGCCCTGGCGCCGGGCGGCGACCTGACGGACGACCTGCGCGCGTCGGTGTCGGATCGCGTGAAAGACCTGGAAGGCTCGCGCAACCCCTGAGCCCCCCGATCGTAACCCCGTCGAGAGCCCGGAGGCGCGGCGTCGAAGCCCGGCCCCGGGGGTCGCCCCCGCCCGTTTCTGGAAACAGGAGTCGCGACGTGACACGCCGTCCACCGTCCCATCTCGGCGCCCGCCGGATCGCGAGGCTGCTCGCCGCGGCCGCCCTCGTCGCCCCGGTCGCGGCCGGTGCGCCGGCCGAGAGAGCGAAGCCGCCCTTCCTGGCCGTCCTGATCGGCGTCGGCGACGACGGCGCGAGCGACGTCGACCGCCTGGCCGGGGTGCTCACCGACAGGCTGGGCGTCGCTCGCGAATCGATCGTCGCCCTGAAGGGCCCGAACGCGACCCGGGACGCGATCGCGAAGGCGGTCCCCCCGGCCGTGCACGCGTTCCCCAGCAGTTCGCGGCTGGTCTATTACAGCGGCCGTTTGCTCAAGGACGCCGCGGGCAAGGTCTACTACGCGACGACCGACGCCGATCCCGCCTCCCCCGCGGCCACGGCCCTGCCGGCCGACTCCTTGAGGCGCTGGCTGGACGCCTGCGACGGCGACCTCACCCTCCTCGTCGACGCCGACGGCGAGCAGGGGCCGCCGATCGCGAAGCCGCAGCTCGGCTATCTCGGCTCCGGCGCGCGAGGGCCCGAGGCCGCCCGGCTCACCGGCTGGATCTGCCGCGGCCTCTCCGGCGCGGCCGACGTCGAGGGAGACGGCCGCGTGAGCTTCTCGGAGCTGGAACGGTACGCGGTCAAGGCGGCCGAACTCGCCCGGACGCCGATCCACCGCCGCCGCCCCGATTCCGACTTCCACGAATCGATGACCATCCGCCCCTCGGCCTTCGACCCGTCCTATCGGCGGATCGCCGAGCTGATCGACGCCCGCGCGAGGGCCGAAGGGGCGACCCGGATCGCCGTCCTGCCGTTCCAGAGCGAGCAGGGCGAGGTCGACCCGTTCCGGAACGTCGGGGCCGACGAGCTGAGGCGGGGCCTGCGGGCCCTGGCCGGCGAAGCCTACGCGGTCGCGGACGCCGACGCCTCCGCCCCCCACCCGGGCCGTCGCGACGACGGCGACGTCTCGCACCGCGTCGTCGCCCGGTACACGGTCCTCCCCGGGCCGAACGTCGTGCGCCTGCGGTGCTCGCTCGTCAAGGCGGCCGGCGACGGCGAGCCGATCCCGTTCGGCACGGAGGTCCTGGCCCTGGACGCGAACTCGTGGGCCCTCTTCAACCGCGGGCACCAGGTCGACCGGGAGGACGTGGACGCGGTCAACGTCAAGCCGGTGTCGGATCCGGGCCGGGCCCTGAAGTTCCCGATCTCCATCTGCCTGGGCACGGACCCCGCGAAGCTCAAGGAGGAAAACGCCCTCAAGATGGAGGTCGACTCGAAGGATCCGTGCCTCCGCACGCTGGAGGTCCCGGACGGGAACCATCCCTACACAATCTTGGTCACAAATCCAACGAAACATCGTGTTTACTGTCGAGTGTTGATCGACGGCGTCAACACGGTGGTGCAGGACGACTCGGACGAGGATTTCTCCGCCGTGCCGCTGGAGAAGGCGCGAGGCTACGTCCTGGAACCCGGGAAGACGTTCCAGATCGACCACTGGCGGCGGAACGCCGGCCGGGGGGCGCAGAATCGCCGATTCGAGTTCGCGCCGGAGGAAGAGGCGGTGGCGGCGCGGGTCAACCCGTCCGGCGAGGTCGGCACGATCACGGTGGCCTTCTATCGCGAGAGCATCAAGATGGTGAGCAAGGGGCCCAGCGCCCCGAAGGGCAGGGTCGGCACCGGCATGGGTGAAGTGGTCGCCCACGACGTCCCGACCGGGGCCCCGATCAGCATCGACAAGGCCCCGATGGCCGTCGAAATCATCCGTTACGTCCGCCGGGCCGATGCGGGGCGCGGGCCCCGCTGAACCGCCCGGATTCCGCCAGCGACCCGAGATCACGGGGGAGGCCGAGGATGAAGAGATTCGCGACGCGACGGAGCAAGATCGCCGCATGGATCCTCTCGGCCGCGACGACGGCCGGGGCCGCGCACGGGTCGGAGGGGGTCTACACGGGGGTCGTCGGGCCGGTGAAGAGCAACGCCTTCGGCCTGGAGGTCAAGAGCCGCTACCTCCGGCAGACGGTCTACCTGAGCTTCGACCCCGGGTCCACCCGCAACGCCGAGCTGATCGCCCCCCGCGAGCGCGTGACGGTCGTCTACGACGTCGAGACGAGGCGGGCGATCGGCGTGAGCCGGCCCGTCGCCGGGGACGAGGAGGAGCCGGTCGGCCGCCCCAAGAGCCCGACGACGCCCGGCGCCGGACGGGCCGACTCCGCGCGGACGTGGCTGGTGCTCATCGGGGTCGAGTCGTATTCCCACCCCGAGCTGGGCCGGCTCGGCTACACCGTCGACGACGTCGACGCGGTCCGCGACCTCTACCTCAAGGGGGGCGGCCTCGACCCGACGCAGGTCCTGCGGATCGCCGACGGGGCGGAGCTGGAGCCCACCCGCGAGACGATCGACCGCGAGGTCCCGTCGTTCCTGGCCCGCGCCCGCGAGGGGGACACGCTCGTCGTGATGTACAGCGGCCACGGGGTGGTCGCCGAGGCCGACGCCAGGGCCGGCCTGCCGTCGCGGGCGTACCTGGCCCCGTCCGACTGCGACCCCTCCTCGCCCGCGTCGCTGGAGGCGACGGGCGTCCCGATCGACGGCCTGCTCGCGACGCTCGCCGGCTGCAAGGCGACGGACAAGGTCCTGCTCCTCGACGCCTGCCACAGCGGCGCCGTCAACCAGGAGGGGGCGCAGATCAACACGCTGCTGAAGGCGGCCCGCGGCGTGATCTCGATCTCCAGCTGCCAGGCCGGGCAGGTCAGCCGCGAGGACGAGGCCCTGGGCCACGGCGTCTTCACGGCGCTCCTGCTGGACGGCCTCGCCGGCGCGGCCGACGCCGACTTCGACGGCTCCGTGCGGACGGACGAGCTGTACAACCACCTCTTCGCGCATTCGGGCGAGTCCGGCCAGACGCCGGTGCAGTTCCGGCCGTCGAACGTGGTGGGGCAGCCGGCCGTGATCCGGCTCCGGGGCCCGGCGGCGACGCTGGCCGACGCGCGCCGGCTCTCCCGCGATTCGCAATTCGACGCCGCGCTGACGCTCGTCAGCGGCCTCGGCGGCTCGGACGACCCGCGGCTGGAGTTCGAACGTCTCGACCTGCTCGACATGCTCGCCACCAAGTCGACGGGGGCCTACTTCGTCAAGGCCGAGGCCGACTACGACGTCTCCCGCAAGCACGGCGAGGCCCTGAAGGACGAGCACACCCACGGCCGGATGATCCGAAGCTCGCTCGCGCTGGCGGCCTCGGCCCTCGGCGCGGGGGACCGCGAGCGCTTCCAGCGCTACATGGACGACGCGACCGCCCGCCTCGGCCGGATCCAGTCGCCGCTCCGTTACGTCGAGCACGCCGCGTCGGTCGCCGACCTGATCGACCTGCTCCAGGTCCGCGCCAACGCCGACTTCGAAGACCTCCGCGACGAGTACGCCGGGAAGTCGAAGGAGATCCTGGAGGCCGCCTACGCCAGGGTGGCGGCCCTGCCGGTCGGCGAGCCGTTGTACGACGCGCGAGGGGCCGTCGCCGGCGCGGCGTGGCGGACGAAGCACGACGAGCTGTGGGAGCGCTGCATCGCCGAGATCGGGGCCCGCTCGGCCGACACGACGACCTCGTACCTGAACCTGGGCCTGGCCCACGCGCTGGCGAGGAACCCGGGCGGGGCCCTCAAGTGCGCCCAGGAGACGGAGAAGCTCCGCGTGGCCGACGACGAGCACCAGTCGCGGGCGGCCCTGGCCTACGCCTACGCCGCCCGGTCGGCCGCCCACGAGCGCGCCCGGAGCCGGGCCCGCGCCGGCGAGGCCGACGGCTTCGATGAGGCCGCGTCGCGAGCCGTCGCGATCCTGAAATCCCAGGGGGTGGCGGCCGATTCGAAGGAGCCGGCGCCGGAATGGTCGAGGAAGATCGTCCTGACGCTGGTGCAGGCGTACGCCCGGGTGGGCCGATTCGCCGACGCGGAGGCGTGGATCGCCCGCCTCCCGGAGAAGGACGAGATGCGATGCCGGGCGCTCTGCGACCTGGCGATCGGCCGGGCGCGCCGGGGCTTCATCGAGGAGGCCCGCGCCACGCTCGACCGGGTCGACCTGCCGTACCTGGCCGAGCGTCTGGACGCCTGCCAGGCGATCGCCCAGGCCGAGGCGATGGTCCGCAGCGACCGCCTCAACCTCCTGTTCGAGTGGATCCGGACCCGCCCGTTCTCGCAGGACAAGATCGCCGCGTACAGCGGCCTGATCGACGGCCTGAACAAGAAGCCCTGGACCCGCCTGGCCGGCAAGTCGCCGGACGTGACCATGATCAAGTACGCCGCCGACGGCAACCCCGAGGTCCAGGGCGCCGCGCCGATCTACGGCGAGGACGTCGCCCCGCGCGAGGCGCCGGCCCAGCCGGTGCTGAGGCCGATGGCGAACGACTACAACGCCGTCCAGGCGACCAACTACCTCTCGGGCGTCGGCCTCGGGGCCTCGTCCATCCCCACGAGCCTCTCCGGGCTGGAATCGATGGGCGCTAGCGTCGTCAACCAGCCGATCGCCGAGATCAACTCGGCGATCAACGCCCCCGGGGCCGCGATCAACTCGTTCATCAACCAGGTCCCGTACGGCGGCGGGTACATCCCGAACGTCCCCTCGGTCGGGATCCCCGGCCTCCCGTTCTGACCCGCCCCCGCCCCGACTCCCCGAGGAGGGCGTACCGACCCGGACGAGCCGGGGCCGGCCGCCCTCCTCGACCGTTCCGGCGGCGCGCAAGTCTCGGCCCCGTGGATCGTCCTCATCATCGAGCCGCGTGCGGTTACGGCCGCCCGCGGCGCGAACGACCCGATCCCCCCTTCGAGGCCGACGCCGATGCGACAGGTCTACATCCACGTCACGATCCTCCTGGCGATCGTCGCCGGGGCCGCCTACCTGATCCGCGACGAGGGCCGCCGGGCCCGGGACGCCATCCGGGACGCGGTCCACGACAACGTGCCGGCGAGCGTCGAGAAGGCGGCCGACCGCGCGGTCGGCCGGGCCGGCGGCCTCGCCCGGGAGGCGGCCGACGCCGCCGCCGCCGTGCTGAAGACGGGCGCGAAGCCGCCCGCCCCCTCGGCCTCGCCCGCGAGCCCGACCGACCCCGCGCCGATCGACCCGGCCGAGGCGATCGGCCGGCTCGCCGCGGCGGGCGCCAGGGTCGCCGAAGGGCTCGACCGGATCGGCCAGCGATCGCTGAAGCTGACGCCGGCCGAGGAGCGCGAGGCCGGCGAGGCGTTCCACGACCAGATGCTCAAGGAGCACCGCGCCGTCCGCTCGCCGGAGTTGCAGGCGCGCGTCGAGCGGCTGCTGAAGCCCCTGCTCGAAGCCCGATCTCGGAAGGACCTGGCGTTCACGGCGACGATCCTGGACTCCGCCGAGATCAACGCCTCGTCGCACGTCGGCGGCTACCTGTACGTCAACCTGGGCCTGATCGAGCACGTACGGACCGACGCCGAGTTGCAGTTCGTCCTGGCCCATGAGGTCGCGCACGTCGACCTGGGGCACTGTTCGCGAGGGCTGACCTACGCGGTCCGCTCGTCGGACGTGCTGGGGGGGCTCGGGGCGTCGGTGGTCCAGCAGGCGTATCGGCTGGTGGCCCTCGGCTATTCCGAGGCCCAGGAGCACGAGGCCGACGCCTGGTCGTTCCGGGCGCTCCGCTCGATCGGCCGGACCCCGGCCGAGGCGATCTCCTACATGGAACGGACCGCCGCGGAGGAGCCCGCCGGACGGCCGGCGTCGCCCTCCGCGGGCCGCCCGGACGGCCTCGCGGGCGCGGCGATGGCGGCGATCGACGGCCATTTCGCCTCGCATCCCCCGGCCCGCGAGCGGCTCGAACGCCTGCGGGCGATCGCCGACGAGCGGGCGACGGCGACCGTCTCCATCTCCGCAACCCCCTGAGCGCAAGTCGCCCGCCCGCCGTTCGTCCTCCCCTCGAATCGACGACCCACGCGGCCCCGAGAGGACCGACCGATGAAGGCTGCCCTGCTCGACCTGGAGACGAACGTGCCCCACCCGCTCGGCGAGACGGCCGCCTTCACGGTCGGGCGCTCGCGCGAGGCGGACCTCGTCCTGATGGACGTCGCCTGCTCTCGCGTCCAGTTCAGGCTCCATCGCGGGCCGGCGGGCTACGAGCTGGAGGCGGTCTCCGCGAACTGCCCGACGTATCTGGACGGGGCGGCCGTCGCGGGCCGGGTCGCCCTCGTACCGTCGGCGGTGATCCACGCGGGGAACCGCCGATTCCGATACATCGCCGAAGGGGCCGGCGCGGCCCCGGCCCCGGCCGGCGCGACCCCGGCCCCGGCCGCCCCGATCCTCGCCGCCGAGGCCGCCCCGATCCTGGCCGACGAGCCCCCTCCGGCCCCTGCGCCCACACCCGTGGAGGCCGACGAGCCCCCGCCCCGGCCCGACCTCCGCTCCCGGACGATGACCGACCGATTCGACTCGGACGAGTGGGGCCCGCAGCTCCGGGAGGCCGTCCCGCCGATCGAGATCCGGCCGGGCGCGACGATCATCCTGGGGCGCGACGCGGAGCGGGCGACCGTGCGGCTGGACAACCCGCGCGTCTCGCGGGTCCACGCCCGGCTCTCTCGGACGCACGACGGCAGGCGGACCGAGCTGACCGACCTGGGGAGCGCCAACGGGACCTTCGTCAACGGCGTGCGGATCCACGGGGCCGTGACGCTGAAGCGGGGGGACCGGCTGGACGTCGGCCCCTACGCGCTGGCCTTCGACGGCCACAGGCTGGCGGCGAACAGCCGGGTCGACAACGTGGAGCTGGTCGCGCGGGACCTCCGGATGACCGTGAAGCATCCGGAGACGCGGGCGGCGCTGACGCTGATCGACGGCGTCTCGCTGGTCGTCCGGCCCCGCGAGTTCGTCGCGATCCTCGGGCCGTCCGGCTCGGGGAAGTCGACCCTGATGAACGCCCTGAGCGCGAGGTCCCCGGCCGACGAAGGCCGCGTGTTCCTCAACCGGCTGGACTTCTACGCCTGCTTCGACTCGCTCAAGCAGGACGTCGCCGTGGTGTCGCAGAAGGACGCCCTCCACGACGCGTTGCGGGTCGAGGACGCGCTGCGGTACACGGCGAGGCTCCGCCTGCCGCCCGACACGCTCGATTCCGAGATCGAGGCGCGGGTGGCCGAGGTGACCGCGACCCTCGGCCTGGAGGGGGAGCGGCTGAAGCGGATCCACCACCTCAGCGGCGGGCAGGTCAAGCGGACGAGCCTGGCCAACGAGACGCTCAGCCGGCCCGGCCTGATCTTCCTCGACGAGGTGACGTCCGGGCTGGATGAGCAGACCGACCGCGAGATGATGGCCCTGTTCCGGGGGCTGGCCGACGCGGGCAAGACGGTGGTCTGCATCACGCACAGCCTGACGAACGTCGAGCGGCATTGCCACCTGGTCGTCTTCCTGGCGCCCGGGGGCCGGCTGGCGTTCGTCGGGACCGCGGCGGAGGCGCTCCGGTACTTCGAGGTGGAGCGGCTGGGGGACGTCTACGAGCGGCTGGCCGACCCGTCGATCTCGCCGGACGCCTGGAAGCGGCGGTTCCTCGACAGCCCCGAATACCGGACGTACGTCGCGGATCGGCTCGTCGGCAAGCCGCAGGTCGATTCCGCGGTCGTCCCGTCGCCCCGCCTGGCCCCCACGGCGGCCGAGCGGGTGCGATCGTTCCTGCACCAGTTCGGGACGCTGTCGCGGCGCTACCTGGCGCTCCAGCTGGCCGACCGCCGCGCCCTGGGGACGGTCCTGGCGCAATGCGTGATCGTCGCGTGCCTGGTCGGCCTGCTGTTCGGGAGGCTCGACGGGATCGGCCCGGCCGACGCCCGCGCGGGCTCGCCGGCCAAGGTGATGTTCATCCTCGCCCTGTCGTCGCTCTGGTTCGGCTGCAACAACGCGGCCAAGGAGATCGTCAAGGAGCGGACGATCTACGAGCGCGAGAGCGACGTGAACCTGCAAGTGGCCAGCTACTACGCCTCGAAGGCCGCCCTGCTGGGGCTCGTCAGCGTGGCCCAGGCGAGCGTCCTGTTCGGCCTGGTGGGCCTGTTCTGCCGGCTCCCGGGCGGGCCGATGCATCAGTGGGCGTTCCTCGCCGGCCTGGCGACGACCGGGGTCGCAATGGGGCTGCTGATCTCGTCGGCGTCGAAGACCGAGGAGACGGCCGTCGCCCTGGTGCCGATCGCGCTGATCCCGCAGCTCATCCTGGCCGGGGTGCTCGCCCCGCTGGAGGGGGCCGGCCTGTGGCTGGCGAGGGCGTCGGTCACGGCCTACTGGGGCTTCCAGGGGCTCTCCGGCCTGCTGCCGGACGACCTCCCGCGCCTCGATCCCGACGACGCCCCCCGCGTTTTGACGTCGGCGACGATGGTCGGCGTCCACCTCGCGATCTACACCCTCGCGGCGCTGGCGGTCCTGGTGGTGCTGGACCGCCGGGCCGAGCTGCGGGGCATGTCGATCGACGCCTGGGTGGCCCGCGCCAAGTCGACGGCCCAGGGGGCGTGGGGCAAGGCGTCGCGATTCCGGCCCGTCGGCGACTTCCGCGGCCTCGCGCGGCGGCTGGTCTCGCGGCGGCCCTAACCCGAGATTCGAACCCATCCGGAGACCGTGCCATGGAAACTTCGCGATCCCCCGCGCCGCAAGGCCCCGTGCTCCGGCCGTCGCCGTCGAGGCCCGTCGCGAGCGCCCTCCCGCCTTCGCCCGACCTCGACGACGACTTCGGCGAGGCGTTCGCCCGGGCGGGCCGGCCGTCGCGGCCGTCCGAAGCCCCGCGCCGAGGGTGGCTGGGCCTGCTGGGAGCCTCGGCCGTCGCGGGCGCGCTCTGGCTGGGCGGCGGGCGGACGGGCGGCGACGAGCGTTCCGCGGCGGCCTGGCGCGACCACGTCGCGCCGCTCGACGCGGCGTTCCGCTCCGATCCCTCCCGGCCGATCCGTCGCGTCGCCGCCGACGGGTCGGTCGCGACGACGGACGCCTTCGTCGTCGCCGCCGCGGACCTCGACCGGGAGGCGACCCGGCGCATCAACCTGGCGATGGCGCGGGGCGACCGCGCCGGGGCCGGCGCCGTCCTGGCCTCCGCCCAGGCGATCCCCGAAGCCCCCGCGGCCCAGGCCGACCGGGCCGAGGCCGCCCGCGCGACCCTGACGGCGGGCGAGCACCTGCGCCCGGGCGGGGGGGTCTATCGGCTCCACCTCTTCGATTCGTGCGACGAGGACGGCGACGTGGTCGAGGTCAGACTCGACGGCGTCCCCTTCGCCGTCGTGCCGATCACCCACGCCGGCGCCACGCTGGCCGTCCCGATCGACCCGGCGCGGGCGTCCCGCGTCAGCATCCTCGGCCTGCGCGACGGCGAGGGGGGGATCACGGTCGGCTGCCGCACGGCCGACGGGAGTTCCTACTGCCGCACCATCGCCGAGGGGGAGGAGCAGACCGTGGGGATCGCCGCCCCGTGACGCCGCCCCCGAACCCGAGAGGAGACGCCATGACCTGGGATCGCTTCAAAGAACTGTGGTCGACCTCGATCGGCTTCCAGGTCGCCGTGACCGTGGGGGGCGTGGGGCTGATCCTCCTCGCGACGTCCTCGACATCGGCTCCGACCGCGCCGGCGACGGCCTCGGCGACCGGCCCGGTCCCCGCGGCGGGGCTTCCCTGGCCAGCGCCGGCCGCCGCGACGGGAGCCGGCTCGTTCGAGCTGGTCCGCGAGGGCGTGAACAACGCCGCGACGGTCGCCCGCGACGCGACCGAGATCGCGAAGGACGCCTCGGCCGTCGCCCGCGACGTCTCCGGCGGCGTCCGCAGCCTGGTCGAGGGGATCGTCCCGGCCCCCCGCTGAGCCGCGCAACTCGGCGACGTCCCGTTCGTCCTCCTGGCAAAGACGACGGCCCCACGGGGCCCGAACCCTTGCGAGGAGGTGCCGATGTCCCGAAGTCCGCTGTTGCAATGGCTGATGACCGGCCTGCTCGCCTGGGCCCTGCTCCAGGTCGCGTTGCGGCACCTGGGGTGGGCGGCGGTCCTGACGATGACCGCCGTCGCCGCCGCCGCGGCCGTCGTGGCGTGGCTGGCCGTCTACGACCGGCCCCGGCTGGCCTGGGTCTCCGCCCGGCCCGGCTGCCGGCCGGTCGTCGACTTCCTCTGCCGGTCGCTCCAGGTTCAGCCCGCCACCGCCCCCGCCGCCGACTCCGAGGGCGAGCCCGCGCCGGATCCCGAGCTGATGCTGACCGAGCCGGCCGACTTCGACCGTGCCGCCGAGGCCCTCAAGTCGGTCGTCCGGGGCCACGACGCCGCGATCGACGCCCTGGTCGCGGCGCTCCGGCAGAAGGTCCTCGTCCGGACCCGCAGCCGGTCGGACGCCGCGGCGGGGCCGCTCGCGGCGTTCGTCCTGGCGGGACCGGAGGGGATCGGCAAGCGGCAGCTCGCCGGTCGGATGGGTCAGCTCATCTACAAGCGACGCTCCGTCGCCTACTTCGACCTGTCGGAGCATCGCGACGAGGCCGCGGCCGTGGCCGACCTGTTCGGCTCGGACGGCTCCCTCGGCCGGCTGCCGTCGGCCGTGCGGAGGGAGCCGCGGCACACCGTGGTCCTGGACCGCCTCGACGTCGCGCCGGCCGCCGTCCTCGACCGCCTGGCGAAGCTCCTGGCGCACGGCCGATGGCAGCCGGCGGGGGCGGGGGCGGCGGTCGACTTCCGCCATTGCGTCTTCCACCTGCTCGTCCGCTGCGAGCCGATCCCGCCGGCGCAGGACCCCCGCGCGGCCGTCGCCGAGGAGACGCCCCTGGGGCCCGCCCTGGCGACCCGCGCCGACGAGGTCGTCGCGATGGGGAGGCTCGACCGCCGGCAGAAGGCGGACGTCCTCGCGCTGCTGATGGAGCGGCACTGCCGCCGCCACGGCGTCGCCCTCGGCCGCATCGCGCCGGCCGTCCTGGCCGAGGAGGTCGCGGCGATCTCCGACGCCCACGGCTTCTCGCTCGCGCCCGACCGCATCACCCGCAGGCTGCTCGGGCCCCTCGCCCGCGCCGCCCAGTCCGGCGTCCCGCAGATCGACGTCGAGGCCGACCCTTCCTGAACCGGAGACCCCGCATGATCGACGTGCTGAGCCGAATCACCGACAAGGACGAACTGTTCCGGCTGCTCGACGCGATGGCGACCGGCCAGAACCGCCGCATCGACGAGGCCGAGTTCCGCGACCACCTGGACGGCCGCGTGCGGGGGCAGTCGCACGTCACGGCCGACGCGGCCCGGCTGATCCGCCTGCAATGGGGCAAGCAGAGCCGCAACCGGCCGATCGCCTGCCTCCTGCTGCTGGGGCCCACAGGCACCGGCAAGACCGAGCTGGCCAAGGCCCTGGCCTCCTACCTGTTCAACGACGAGAAGGCGATGCTCCGCTTCGACGGCCCGGACCTCGCGGGGGCGGAGGCCAAGTCCCGGCTCATCGGCCTCCCGCGGGGGTACGTCGGCTGGGAGTCCGGCGGGGCGATCACCCGCCCGGTCCTCAACAACCCCCGCAGGCTGATCCTCTTCGACGAGGTCGAGAAGGCCTGGCCCGGCGTCTTCGACCTGTTCCTCGCCATGATGGGCGAGGGCCGGCTCACCGAGCAGGGGTCGAACAAGGTCGCCGACTTCACCCAGTCCATCATCGTCCTGACCAGCAACGCCGAGCACGAGGCGATCGGCCGGATCCAGGACGAGGTCGAGGACCCGGACGAGCGCACCGACGCCGTCAAGAAGCACCTGCGCGACAGCCAGGTCTTCCGCCCGGAGATCGTCGGCCGCTTCGACAAGATCTACGTCTTCCGCCCCCTGGACCTCCGCGCGATCGCCGACGTGGCCGCGCTCAAGATCCTGGCCGTCGCCCGCGAGTACGACGTGGAGATCGAGTCGGTCGACCCGGCCCTGATCGTCGAGGCGATGCGGCGGGGCAACAAGCTGAAGGACTTCGGCGCCCGCGAGCTGGAGCGGGTCGTCGGCGAGATGTTCGGCGAGTCGCTCATGGCGGCCCGCGACGCCGACGTCCGCCGGGTGCGCGTGGCCGCCGGCCCGCGGGGAGAGCTGCGGATCGAGGGGGCGACCGCCCGCCCGGCCGCCGAGGCGAGGAGGTCCCGATGAACGGCCCCTCTCGACGGTCCGTCCTGGCGGCCCGGCGCCGATTCGCCGCCCCCTTCGGCCTGGGCCTGGCGATCCTCGCCGCGATCCACGTCGCCCCGCTGCGCTCCTTCCCGTTCGACGCCCCGTACAACGGCCTCCGCCTCGGCTGCACCGTCGCCTACTTCGCGACGGTCGTGATGATGCTGCGGCAGTTGACGGGCCCCCGCGCCCGCTACGCCGCCCTCCTCTACGAATGGCGGTTCGCCGACTGCCCGCCGCCGATGGAACGGGCCTGGGGGCAGTACCTCTACTCCGTGGACGCGACCGTGGGGTTCGTCGCCCGCGCGGCGATCGTCTTCGTCCTGAGCAATGCGGCGGGGGTCCTGGCGGCCTGGTATCCGTCGCTCACGGCCCTGCACCCCGTTTACAACGCCGCCTGGTGGATCTCCGGGGCGGGGCTCCTGCTGCTCCCCTTCACGGCCGAATTCCTCATCAGCGAGCCCTTCCATCGCTGGCGGATGCTCGACGAGATGGTCAAGCTCCACAGGTCCTTCAAGCCCCGCGACCTCGCCGACCTGCATCGCGACGAGTCGGCCGTGGCGGACGTCGCCGCCGCGGAGGCCCGGCGTCGCGGGCCGGGGATCGTCGCGGGCGGGGCCTTCTGGGCCTGGGAGGCCCTGACGAAGAACCTGATCGTCTTCGGCCAGGTCGGCAGCGGGAAGACGCTCTGCGTGCTCAACACCCTCCTGGACGAGCTGCTCGCCTCGCCCCCCGACGGCGGCCTCCCCGCGGGCGCCCTGATCCTCGACCCCAAGGGGGACTTCGACGGCAAGCTCCAGGCGCTCTGCCGCCGCTACGGCCGCGAGGCGGACCTCGTGACGATCGACCCGAAGCGTCCCGGCCGCGGGATCCGCTGGAACCCGTTCGACTCCGACGACGACGAGTTCGAGCTGGCCTCGCGATTCGTCGCGGCGATGGAGACGCTCGGCATGAAGTCGAACGACACGAGCGTCTGGGTCGACTCCGCCCGCAAGTTCTTCGTCCACGCGATCCGGCTGATCCGCCTGACCAGCCCGCCGGGCGAGCCGCCGTCGTTCCGCGAGATCGGCCGCCTCGCCGCCAGCCGGACGGCCGTCGCCGAGCGGGCGCAGCGGCTCGACCCGCGCGACCCGTCGGGCCTCTCCTGCCTGTCGTACTTCGCCGAGGAGTGGGCGGAGCTGGCGTCGGAGACGCGGTCGAGCATCCAGATGCACATCTCCAACATGACCCTGCCGTTCGAGTTCGAGCCCTACGCCTCCGTCTTCTCCGGCCGATCCGACCTCCGCATCGACGCGATGATCGACGAGGGCAAGATCGTCTACCTCGCCCTCCCCGTCGCCGACGGCGACGCCATGGCCCGCACGATCGGGACGCTGCTGAAGCTCGAATACTTCCGCGGCGTCCGGCGGCGCGTCGGGAAGCGACGCCCGACGTTCTTCCTCTGCGACGAGTTCCAGCGGTTCTTCACCACGGCCCGCGGCAAGGGCGACTCCGACGAGTTCGAGGTCACCCGCCAGAGCAACCACGCCAACCTCATCGCCACCCACAACCTCTCGTCGCTCGTGAAGAACGCCGACGCCCAGAACCGCGCGCCGGTCGACAACCTGCTGGGGAACTGCGCCGTCAAGCTGTTCCTGCGCAACTCCGACCCGGAGACCAACCGCTACGCCTCGGGCCTCTTCGGCGAGGAGCCCACGTCGATGCCCGGCTCGTCGGCCGGGGCCGGCCGCGTCGGGGCCCGATTCCTCGGCTTCCAGGGCTTCGGGCGGCAGGTGAACGAGTCCCTGCAATACGACGCCCGGGTCCGGCCCGAGCGCTGCACCACCCTGGCGATCCCGTCCCGCGAAGGCGGCCGGGACCATTGCGAGGCGATCGTCCACGACGGCTCCCGCGCCGAGGTCGACCGTCGCCCGTCGGTCCAGCGCTGGCGGGCCCGGCCCATCGGCGACGGCCCGGCGCCCGAACGCCCCGCCCTGCCCCACGGCCGCCGCGCGACCCCCCTCTTGCTGGAGCTGGACGACCCATGTTCTTCCTGATCCGCCTGCTGATCCTGGGATACCTCCTCTTCCTGATGTGGTCGCTCTACGCGGGCCTCCATCATCGAATCGTGACCCTGTTCTGGTGGATGTGGCCCTGACGGCCCGCCCCCGCCCTCGATCGGAGACCGACCATGAGCGACCGCAACGCGAGCGAACCGGCCCGACGGCCGACCGACGAAGAACTCCGGCGACGCCGGGCGAGCCTGGAGAAAGAGATGTACTGGGCGCGCCACGACCGCGTCCCGGAGGCCGAGCGCAAGGCGAACATGAAGCGCCTGGAGCGCGAATGGAACGACGTCCGCCGGGAGCAGTCCGCCCGAAAGGGCGAGTCTTGGACCTACAAGCACGACCGTCGCGACGAATGGACGTTCCGGACGGAGTCTCGGCTCAACAAGCGGGGCGAGCGGGTCGATTCGGTCATCGCCGAGGGGAAGATCCACCCCCGGGAGACGACGATCAACTGGCGCACCGACACCGGCTACGGCCGCCGCCGCGAGGATTCGATACGCAAGTCGATCTCCCACCGCACGGGAGACGACGCCGGCCACCTGGCGAAGGCCGGTTGGGGCGCCGATCCCGAGGGTGTGAACGCCGGCCGGGTCGGCCTGCGACGGGGTCGAAGAGGCCGGCTGGAGACCTACGACCCGGAGACCGGGGGCCCGCCCCGGAGGCTCAACTACACCCGCCAGAATCGGAAGATGAACCAGGGGGCGGGGTACAAGGACGTTGAGGACGGCCTGGACCGCAAGGTCTCCCGGACGCGAGAGCCGATCGACGTCTCGATCACCTCGCGGACGATGCCGAAGCACTTCCGGGGCGAGCGCGACGCCTACCGCATCATCACCGCCCGCGATTCGAACAAAGGACCGGTCGTCGTCCATGCGAAGGGACCTGGGGGCGAGGAGAAGCGTGTGAGCCTCGACCGCTATTACGCCGGGAACTTCTCGTCGCCGACGATGCGGGCGGCCGAGGCCCGGAAAACGGACGGCTTCTTCGCATCCGACCGCAAGGGCCCTCATCCCACGCCGCCGACGTCTTCCACGAAGCCCCCTCGGGCGCGATGACCGTCACCCTCGATCCGGAGCCTCCCCATGTCGAAACGACGCGCCGCATGCCCCCCGCCGGCGACCCCCGATCCGCCGAGGGCCGTGATCCTGGGCGGGCCGTTCGGGCCCTGGAAGCGCGAGGCCGCGGCGCGGATCCGGGGCGACTTCACCGGGCGCGGGGCCTATGCGGTGATCGATCCCGACCTGCGCCTCGACCGCGCCGGCCGCGCCTCGGCCGAGCGCGAGCGGATCGAATGCGAGCGGGCGGACGAACGGCTGCGACGGGCGACGGCCGGGCGGCGTCACCTCGTCGTCGGGGCCCGGCTCCTCGATCCCGGCGCGTCGTGCCGGCTGGCGGCCGGGCTGCATCGGCTCGGCTACAGGATCCGCGTGCTGGCCTCTCCCCCGTCGTCCGACCCGGACGGCCTCGCGATGTCGGCCTCGCTCACCGCGCTGGATGAGCAAGGGCTGGTCGAGGCGATCCTCATGGTCCACGACGCCGGCGCGACGACCATCTGGCGCCCGGCCTCCGCATGCCCGCCGCACCGCGCCGACGCGACCTCGGAGCAGGTCCGCCGGCTCCAGCTCAAACTACGCGCCTGGGCCGCCCAGGGGTGATGCGTGGGCCGACGGCCGTCAAAGGCGTTTCGGTCGACGTCCGGGCGAGGCCCGCCGGCCCGTCCGCGCTCCAGGCCGCTCACGAGCCGTCCGAAGACGCCCACGTCATGGCCGAAGCCGAGGACGCCCGCACTCGCCGGGATCACGGCTTCGCGTCCATCCCCGGCGGCGACCACGGCGGCAGGTCCTTGATGGAGTCGCGGGCGGCCTGGCTGGTGGGGACGCCCCAGGTCTGGAAGAAGGGGCCGAGGTCCTTCCCCACGGCTCGCGAGAACCGCACCATCCACTGGTCGCGCCTGGCGTCGTCGTCCTTCGGGCGCTCGTCGCGGGGGAGCTTGGAATACTCGGCGAAGACCTTCTCGAAAGGTTCCCAGCCGAAGCCCTCGTAGAGTTGCAGGTACATCATCAGGGCGAGGAACGGGTCGGATTTCCAGGCGTCGAACGGGGCGCCCTTGGAGAGATGCTCCCGGATGCGTTTCTCGCGCAGGTCCTTCCCCCGAATCGCCTCATGGCCCGAGTCGAACGGGAGCTTCAGGAGCCTGTCGAAGACGTGGACGGCCAGGACGTTGTTCGTGACCTCGCCCGTGCCATCGAAGGTCCACTCGCCTTCCTGGTGGTTGTGGCCCAGCTCGTGGAAGTAGCCCCACGAGCCCTCGGCCTTGAGCTTGGCCAGATCGAGCGCGGTCGTGGCGCTGGCGTCGATCGGGCCCATGATCGGATAGCCGGAGTGCATGTAGCCCGCGGAGATCTGGCGGTCGACCGCGATCCGCTCGGGCGAGCGCCGGGGCGGGCTGGACGCCGTCGCGTCCTGGTCGGCGACCACGTCGTCCCAGAACTTCATCAGGGGCTCGGGGTCGTCCAAGCGACGGGCCAGGGCCGAGGGGACGGTGAAGATCAGGTTCTTCCCGGCCAGCTCGGCCCAGGGCGCGGGGCGGTCGCGGATCGTCTTCCAGTCGGCGGCGGTCGTCTCGCCCAGCCGGAACAGCGGGGCCTCGACCGCGCCGGCGATGGTCAGCTCGACTTTCCGATGCGGGGCGTCGTCGGGGACGTCGATGTAGATCATCCCGCCCATCGCCGAGGCGACGACCGTGCGGGCGCCTTCGATCGGGAACCGGCGGGCGATCTCCGGCAGCCGCTCCCAGGAGTCGAGATGCCAGAGGCGGTCGGTGTGGCAGCCGACCTGCACGCCCAGCTTCAGCGAGCCGACGTCCTTCGGCCCCGTCACGACCACCTTGCCCCCCGGCGGCGCGTACAGGCCCAGGCCGTGCCAGCGCGGGACGGAGAGGTCGACCGTCGCCTTGCGCGTGACCCGTTTGGCCTTCGGGTCGACGGCGCCGGGGAAGTCGGCCGCGGCGGGGAGCGCGCGGGCCTCGTCGGCGGGGGCGGCCAGCGCGACGGCCGTCTCCAGGCCGATCGCGAACCTGCGGCGCATGTCCTTCACGTCCGCGCGCGACTTCTCGGTCGGGACCAGGTCCGCCCCGCGCAGGCCCTTGAGGGCCTTCGCGACGTCGCCGCGGAACTTCGACTCCGACGGCGGCAGGCTGCGGAGGGCGAGCAGCACGGCCTCGATGCCGGCCGCGAAGTCGTCGGCCCCGGGCTCGCGGCCGGCCTTGAGGGCGTCGAGGGCGGCCGAGGCGTTCAGGAGCGGCGAGATCGCGCCGCCGGCCGAGAAGCCCCCGGGCGCGGTCCGCCCGGCGAAGCCGTCGGTCCACGCCAGGCCGGAGCCGGCCAGCATGCGGTTGCCGACGAACGTCGACATCGGCGCCCGGCTCCCCTGCTGCCATCCCCACCCCGTCGCCGCCGCCAGCAGACCGCCGCCCGATCGGACGAACGAGCGGATCCGGTCCGCATGCCGCGGGCTCAGGTCGTAGGGCGTGACGACGAGGACGTCGAAGCCGTCGAGCGATTCTTGCGGCGACGCCTTCGCCGTCGTCATCCCCTCCGCGCCCAGGAACTTCGCCATCGATTCGGGCCGGATCACGCCGACCTTCGGGGCCTTCTTGCCCCCCGAAGCCCACCTCGCGGCGTTGGCGACCAGCCGGCCGGTGTCGGCCGTCGCGAGGTGTTCCTCGGAGAAATAGCCGTCGTGCGCGAACGCGACGACCCGGCCGCGGCCCAGCTTCCCCGCCGCCACGACCGCCGCCCGGCCCCCCGCCCCGGCCTCGCCGACCACGATCGCCTCCGCCCCCGGCGCGCAGACCGCCAGCGAGCCCGGGGCGCCGGGCGCGGCGACCTCCTTCACGCCCTCCAGGAGGATGCCGCGGACGTCATCGGCCCGTGCCGCCGAGGCCAAGCCCAGGAGAATCCCCGCCGCAACCCACGGGCAAGACCGTCGCATCCGACCTCCCGACTTCAGTACTTCATCCACCCCAACGCCATCCCCACCGCCAGCCCCCCCAGGTGGGCGGCGTTGGCGATCGGGCCCAAGGCCCCGGTGAAGCAGAGCACCAGCCAGCCCAGCAGGAGGACCGTGTTCCGCGAGTCGATCCTCAGCCCTTCCTCGGGGTGGAGTTCGCCCATCATCCAGACGTAGCCGAAGAGCGCGTAGTTCACGCCCGAGAGCCCGCCGAAGGTGTAGAACCGGGTGACCTCCGTCGGCGCGGCGTGCAGCCGCTCCATGTATTCGTACTCGACCAGGTTCGACAGCGCCGCCGCCCCGACGATCATCAGCAGCAGCTTCCAGGAGCCGCGGAGCCGCTCGATGGCCGTCCCCAGGATCATCACCCACCAGCAGTTGAAGAGGATGTGCAGCGGCGAGAAGTGCAGGAAGGCGGGCGTCAGCAGCCGCCAGACCTGGCCGTTCAGCACGTCGGTCAGGCCCAGCCGCGGCCGGTCGTCCGGGAAGCCGTTGCGCCAGTCGAAGAAGCCCAGCCAGTAGACCACCTGCGGCTCGTATTCGGTCTGCTGGAGGAGGTACACGACGACCGCGATCGCCACCGTCAGGACCGTCACCGGCCGATGGCGGAACGTCGGGGCGCCCCAGAGGTCGCCGGCCTCGCGGTAGTTCTTGCGGAACTCGCGATCGCGCCGGGCCTCGGCCTTGCGGGCCTCGCTCGCCTTCGGGGCCGACGACCGGAACCGCGGGTCGTCGGGCGCGGCGAGGTACGCCTGCAACTCGCCGCGGGCGCGGTCGACGTGGTCCTCGTTGATGATCCAGACGACGGAGCCGCCGTCGGGGCGGCGGTCGATCCGGGACTTCATCCCCAGGCCGAGCAGGTGGTCCTCCAGCACGCGAGGGTCGACCCCCTTGGGGAGTTCGCCGATCATCCTCAAGGTCCGCCCCCCGTCGCCTCGACCCGATCGAATCCCGAGAACCTGGTGAGACGACATGATCGCGCGCCCGCCTCGGCCGGTCCAGCCCTCGTGGTTGGCGGGGCGGCGGGGGCGCGTTACGATCGTGGATCGCCCCTGCGGGCCCACCGTCGCCGCGGAGATCGCCCATGCCCGACGCCTCGCCACAATACCGCCTGGTGATCTTCGACGCGATCGACGACCCCAAGGAGCTGCGCGAGCTGATCTGCAAGGCCACCGGCGCCCATCCCACCGACGCCGTGCAATGGCTGGCCCGCACGCCCGGCCTCTGGCCCTGGCCGCTCGACGAGGCGACCGCCACGACGATCCTCGACGGCCTGTACGAGTTCGGCGTCGCGGCCGAGGCCCGCCTGGTCGACCAGATCCCCGACCTCAGCCCCCCGCGCAACGTCCACCGCGCCGCCTGCCTGGACGAGGGCCTGCGCATCGAGGGCCTCCGCGGCGAGCCGACCCACTGGGTCCCCTGGGACAAGGTCGAGTTGATCTGCGCCGGCCGCATCGGCGGCGAGGAGTCCGGCCCCGGCCCACAGCCCAGATGGCCCTCGGCCGTCGTGGCCGGCGTCCGGGCGCTCGCCCTCCGCAAGCCCCGCCCGCTCAACCTCCGCTCCGCCCGCCCGGCCCGCGAGCCCGTCTCCGAGGTCCTCGTCGTCCGCAAGGACCCGCGCGTCGCCTTCCGGTTCGTCGAGAACCAGCTGAACTACGCCTACCTGGGCGACCGCCTGCGCGACTCCGCCGCGGAGAACTTCCCCCTCTTCCTCGCCGACCTCTGCGACCGCTCGGCCCAGGCCTACCGCGCCGAATCCACCCGATCGCTGATGGAGGCCCGCGACCCCGGCGAACACCATTTCCCCAGCGCCCAGGCCCTTTTGGAATACGCCACGATGCAACTCCTCTGGGCCTGGTATCGCCGCGACCGCAAGGCGTGGAACGAGGAACTCCGCCGGGAGGACGACGGGACCGCCCACTGACCCGCGGGCCTCGCTAGACGTCGGCCGCGATCGGCGCTACAGATTCAGGCTCATCCGGCTGAGGCGTGCGCCGGGCTGGTAGACCGGCTGTTTCAGCCGACGAGCTCATGACGAGCCTCGTGCGACGCAAGGATCTTGAGCTTGGAGCTCCCGGCCGCGGGAGACGTAAGCCTGGCGTTTTATCGTCTTGATCTTGTTGTCGGCCCCTCCAGGGGGCCCGACGTGATGAAGGCGTCGTAGTAGGCCGGGAGGCCGTCGCGGTGCGAATCCAGGGCTCGCGCCATCTGCTCGACGCCCGACGCCTCGGCCCGCCGAATCCATCCGTCCGGGAACACGGCGGCGCCAACGCCTCCTCCAACCGGGCCCGCACGCCTTTCGATCCGTCGAGGTCGTCGGCCTTCGAGAAGCACCTGGCCGAGGCCGAGAACCAGGTCGCGCGGCTTGAGAAGGTCTTCGAACTGCTGGGCGAGAAGCCGAAGAAGAAGCCCTGCAAGGCCATGCATGGCCTGATCGCCGAGGGCGAGGAGACGATCAAGGAAGACGCCGAGCCCGAGGTGAAGGACGCGGCGCTCATCGCAGCGGCCCAGCGCGTCGAGCACTATTGAGATGGCGGCGTACGGGACGGTAGCTCGCGCGCGGACGCCGCGAAGAAGGCACCGTCCGCCGCCCCCTCCTCTCTCCCCTTGGAGATCGATCAGCACCCCGAGCGACCGGCCGCGTCCCTGCGGCTGAGGATGAACCAGGACGACTCCCGCGAGCACTCGATCCACCGTCATCCTCCCCTGCTGAACCTAGGCAGGCATGCGGCTCGGAGGGGCGGCGAACCGGCGGCGCAGGGCATGCGCTTTCTGCGCCTGCGAATTCCGTTTCCTCGCGGCCTCATCGTCGCAACGCAGGGATTCGACGGGTAGACCCCCAATGGGGCGGGGAAAACCCTAGTCCCGATGCGGCGTCATCCTGTAATTGCATGAAACAATCATTGTGCATAAATGGGATTTCGCGCCGAGTGGACCTGGATTTGCAAAGCTTCATGAATCGTCCTCGGGGACGTCGAGTCCCAGGATCGTGCCTACGACACAGACAGGAGACGACATCATGGCCGAGAAGAACAGGCGCGGCTTCGCCGCGATGGATCCGGAGGAGCAGCGGGAGATCGCGAGCGAGGGCGGGCGGGCGGCCCATCGCAAGGGGACGGCCCACGAGTTCGACTCGGAGGAGGCCTCCGAGGCCGGCCGCCGCGGCGGCGAGGCGGTGAGCCGCGATCGGGGCCACATGGCCGAGATCGGCCGCAAGGGCGGCCAGGCGTCCCACCACGGCGAGGCGGCCTTCCACCACGAGTCCGCGGCGCACCACCATCGCGAGGCCCAGCGCCACCACCGGGCCGGCAACCATGAAGACGCGGAGCACCACGCCCGCGCCGCCCGTTCCCACGCCCAGAACGCGCACGAGCACGGCCGTCGCGGTTTCGCCGCGATGGACCCCGAGGAGCAGCGGGAGATCGCCCGCAAGGGCGGGGAGGCGTCCCACGGCGGCCGGCGGCGGGACGACGACGACGAGGGTGAGGACGAGGGCGATCAGCGCCGAGGCGGCGGGA
>MKTT01000156.1:35283-35720 GCA_001898385.1 Planctomycetales bacterium 71-10 | reverse complement strand
CTCGGGCTGCTCCTCTGCCTGACGTTCGCCGGCAACGACCTGGCCATGGCGCCGGCCTGGGCCGCCGCGGCCGACATCGGCGAGAAGCACGCCGGGGCGCTCTCCGGGATGATGAACATGATGGCCAGCCTGGCCGCGGCCCTCGGCGCGGTGGTCACCGGGCGGATGTTCGGCGAGAGCGGCCTGACGCTCCCCTTCATCATCTTCTCGGCCGCCTATCTGACCGGCGCCGTCTGCTGGCTGGGCGTCGACGGCTCCAGGACGCTCTCCTCACCCGACCAGGTCTGACGCCTTGGCTCGCGCCCATCGGGGCCTTACACTGATCCCGTTGTTGGAAGGACCACGGTCGAACCGGGCGAGGCGGCTGATGAATCGTCGAACCTTTCTGGAGCGGGCGACGGGAGCTACGGCGGCCGGCGCGGGGTTGATCGGCATGG
>MKTT01000156.1:0-35143 GCA_001898385.1 Planctomycetales bacterium 71-10 | reverse complement strand
GGGCCCGACTCCAAGGTGGAGAACGTCGGCGGGATCCGCAAGAAGCTGGTCGACCACATGCACCGGCTGGGCAAGGTCGCCATCCGCTGGCCCGGCGGCTGCTTCGCCGACATCTACCACTGGCGCGACGGGATCGGCCCGGCCGAGAAGCGGCCCCGGCGGTTCGGCCGCTGGAAGGAGGTCACCGAGCCCAACACGTTCGGCACCCGCGAGTTCATGCAGTTCTGCCGCCTCTGCGGCGACGAGCCGTACTTCGCGGCGAACGTCGGCGCCGGCGACCCCACCGAGTTCCAGCACTGGGTCGAATACTGCAACGCCCCCGCCGGCGCCACCACGCTGGCCGACGAGCGCGTCGCCAACGGCGACCGCGACCCGTTCAAGGTCGCGTACTGGGGCGTCGGCAACGAGAGCTGGGGCTGCGGCGGCAAGTTCACGCCCGAGGACTACTGCAAGGAGTATCGCCGGTTCACCGAATGGGTCCCGGAGTACGGCGTGAAGCTCTACCTCACCGCCGCCGGCCCCAACAGCAACGACCTCGACTGGACCCGCCGCTTCTTCGCCAAGTGGGTCGACGGCGCTCGGGCCCCGCTCCACGCCTTCGCCGCCCACTACTACTGCGGCACCACCGGCCATGCGCTCAAGTTCAGCGTGGACCAGTGGTACGAGATGCTCCACAAGGGGAACTACATGGACCAGCTCATCCGCGACCAGTGGGCCGCGATGGGCGAGTTCGACCGCGAGCATAAGGTGAAGCTGATCGTCGACGAGTGGGGCTGCTGGCACCCCACCGGGACCGAGATCCACCCGAATCACCTGTTCGAACAGATGGGATGCCTGCGCGACGCCCTGGTCGCCGGGCTGACCCTGGACGTCTTCAACCGCCACGCCGACAAGGTCGACATGGCGAACGTCGCCCAGCTCATCAACAACATCCACTCGCTGTTCCTGGCCGACGGCGACCGGTTCGTCTGCACGCCGAACTTCCACGTCTTCGAGATGTACCGCCCCCACCACGGCGCGACCAGCGTCCGCGTGGAGGCGCAGGCGCCGCCCGTCCCGTTCCAGGTCGGCGACCGCGCGGAGTCGATCTTCCGCGTCGCCGGCTCGGCCTCGAAGGCCGAGGGGAAGGCGGCCACGATCACCCTGGTCCACTCGCACGCGAGCGAGCCCGTGGAGGTCGAGGTGCGCCTCAAGGGCGCCGAGGCCGCGTCGGTCCGCAAGGTCGTCCTGTCGCACAAGGAGTTGAACGCCCACAACACCTTCGACGCCCCCGACGTCGTCGCCCCCGTCGCCTCAACCACCGACCTGAAAGGCGGCGCGTTCCGCGTGGTCCTGGACCCGGCGTCGGTCACGCGGCTGGACGTGGCGCTGGCGTGAGGCCGGGCGGGTCGGCTGGAATCCTTGACCACGCCGACTCCGGCCGTGTACAAACGAGTCGTATGGACGACATGAATCCGGAGCAAGCCGAGCTTGTCATTGAAGGGGCCGAGACGGTCGATCACACCGTGCCGGCCGACGTCCTGCTGCGCACCCTGGAACATCTCCAGCGGCTCGTCCATCTGCTCGCGGCGGCGGGCGAAGGGCGAACGATCCGGGAGCGATTCTCCCCCCCCGAAGACTTCCGCAAGCGATACCAACTGCGATGCGGCGTCTCGCGCGCATCCAGCTACGCCGTGCCCCTCTCATTGGCGTCGACCGAACCGTTGTTCGAATCCACGGAGGATCAAGGCCCCTCCGCGCTGGTGCGGACGATGGACGTCATGGAGGCTGCGGCGCGAGGTGACTGGTCGAAGCTGGTCACGGCCGCCCGAGACCCGCGGATCTTGTCGCGCGTCCTGGCGGAATTGCGGGGGATGCTGCCCCGCCCCGGCGACCGCTGGGGGATATCCTTCCGCATCGGCGCCCGGCGGGTCGCCCTCGGGCCGAAGGAGTACCGGGCCATCCGCGACTACGCCTCGCCCGATATGGTCGAGGATACGATGATGACCGTCACCGGCGATCTGGTGAGAGTCGACATCGAAGCCCGTCGCATCGTGATCCGACATCGCCCGACCGGCCGGGAAATCCGTTGCGACTGCGAAGAGTCGGTCCTGGGCAGTATCCTGGAGCATTGGTCCGAGCCGATCCAGGTGACCGGCCGATTCTCGCTCGATCGCAAGGGCCACCCGACGCGATTGACGAACGTAACCCGAGTTGAACCGGTCGACCTGTCTCCCCTGACATTCGACAGGATCGAATGGTCGGGGAAGCGGCTCCGAATCGCCCCTCCGCTCACGCTCACCCCATCCCTCGACGAGGATTCGGGCCAATACTACACCCTCACCGACGCGGAACTGGGCCTCGACGTCTTCGCGACCACGCGGGAGGAGGTGGCCGACGAACTCGCCGAACAGGTGATGTTCCAATGGGACGCCTATGCCCGCGAGAAGCCCGAAAGGTTGACCGTCGGGGCCCAACGACTTCGAGAAGCACTCTTGGCCCGCATGCGGGAGGACGAACTTGCCTCGCAAACGGAAGGACGTTGAGGCCGCCCTCCGATCCAAAGGGTTTGTGAAGATCGAAGGCGATCATCACTATTTCGTGTATCTCACGAAAGATGGGCGCAAGTCACGGGCTCGCACCAAGACGAGCCATTCGCCGAAGGTGCGGGACGTCGCCGACGGCCTGCTCGGCCAGATGGCTCGGCAATGCCTGCTGTCGAAGGCGGAATTCCTGGACCTCGTCGACTGCCCCATGAATCGGGACGAATACGAAGCACTCCTGATTGCGCGAGGAGAGATCGAACCGTCGACCTGAATTCATCACCCGTCGCGCGATCGAGAGCGAGGCCGAAGCTGAAGGCGAGCGGGCCGGCACGAAAACTGCTCGTCAGGTCCAGGCGTTTTCGACTCAAGTCCGTCCTGTGCAAACGGCTCCGGCCGGGGGGATAACGATGCGGTTCATCCAGGCGGTCCTGCTGCTGGTCTTCCTCGGGGCGATCGGCCTGTTCGCGGTGCAGAACATGAACTCGATCACGGTCGACTTCGCGAAGTGGACGGTGACCGGCCCCGTGGCGCTGATGGCGATCGCCGCCTACGTCCTCGGGATGCTCAGCGGGTGGACGGTGGTCTCGTACCTCTCGCGCTCGATCCGGCGGGTATCGGAGCGGCCGACGGTCGAGTGAGGGCGGGGTCAGCCCTCGTCGGGGTGCGCGGCGGCGTCGGGGACGGTGCCGGCGCGCTCCTGGGGGCGGTGGGCGTCGGTCGCGGCGAGGCCGATCAGGAAGGCGATCCAGGCGAGGAACAGGGCGATCGCGGCGTAGAACCGACGGCGGTCGCGCGGCGAGGGGGCGGGATCGGGCTCGATGGTCATGGGTCAGTCCGCCTCCGCGGGCTCGGGGTCGTCGTCCGGGTCGTCGTCGGCGATCGGCGCGGGGCGGAAGTCGACGTCGAAGTCGAAGACGTCGTCGAAGTCCTCGCGGCGGTCGCTAGGGGTCTTGTCGAGGTCGCCGGAGGCGATCAGGTTGTAGACGATCGCGCCGATGTCGGACGTGGAGCGCAGGCCCCAGTGGCCCAGGACCGCGGCGGCGAGCAGGCCGTAGTCGCGGAGGGCCAGCCGGCGGGCGGCGAGGCAGAGCTGGCGGCCGGTGACGTGGCCGGAGGCCGCCTTCTTCCGGCCCCGGGCGCCGGGCGTCCGGGGGGCGCGGCGGGCCTCGCGCAGCTTGCGGTCGCGGGCCAGGTGCAGCGACTCCAGGACGAAGGCGTACGCCTCCAGGGCGTACCTGGGGTCGCGGGCGATGACACGGCCGATCTGGTCGCGGAAGGCGCTCATGCCAGGTCCCCGGGGTCGGAGTCGTCGCCCGGGTCGGGATCGTCCGGCTCGGCGTCGGGACGCCGGGGGCCGCGGGGCCGGGGCTCGACCGACAGCACGTCCGCCGGGCCGAGGATGATCCGGCGGCCGTCCTCGAACTCCACGACGAGCTTCGCCGCCAGGACGTCCTGCGCCACGACCCGGCCGCGGCCCTTGACGGTCTCGACCCGGGAGCCGTTGGGGGGGAGTTCCTTCTCGGCCTCGCGGTAGGCGTCGTATTCGTAGCGCAGGCAGCACTTCAGCCGGCCGCAGCGGCCGGAGATCTTGGAGGGGTCGAGCGTGGTCTTCTGGAGCTTGGCCATCTTCATGGAGACCGGCGGCATCTGCGACAGGTGGGTGTTGCAGCAGACGGGCTTGCCGCAGTCGCCGTAGTCGGCCAGCAGCTTGGCCTCGTCGCGGACGCCGATCTGGCGCATCTCGATGCGGGTGCGCAGGGCGCGGGCCAGGTCGCGGACCAGCTCGCGGAAGTCGACGCGCTTCTCGGCCAGGTAGTAGAAGATGATGCGCTCGCGGCCGAAGAGGACCTCGACGTCGACCAGGTCCATCTGGAGCCGACGGCGGGCGATCAGCTCCCGGCAGGTGTCGGACGCCTGCCCCTCCTGCGAGGGGAGCGAGCGCTCGTGCTGGAGGTCGGCCCCGTCGGCCGGCCGGAGGATCTCCCCCGGCTCGCGCCGTTCGAGCGCCCTGGCGGCCTTGTCGGTGAGCGGGCAGAGGACCTCGCCCAGCTCGACGCCGCGGTCGCTGCGGATCACCACCCGCTCCCCGCGCGCGTGCGCCACCCCCGGCGGCGGGTAGCACGCCCCCAGCAGTCGCATCCGGCCGTATCGCACGACGTAGCCCATCCGGGGATTATGACCGCCCTCCGCCCGGCGAGGAAGGGGAGAACGCCCCGGCCCAGGATCCGTCTTCTAAGGATCCGCCCGAGCGGCCATAATGCGGCCGGGCGATCGAGTATGGATTCGGCCGGCCCGGCCGGAGTTGAGGACAGGACGCTCGACCATGATCAAAGACGAACTGCTGGCCCTCCTCGTCTGCCCCCTGGGCCGCGCCCCGCTGCGACGGGAGGGGGACTCGCTGGTCTGCACCAAGTGCGGCCTGCGGTACGCCATCCGCGACGGCATCCCGAACATGCTGTACGAGGAAGCCGAGCTGCCGGCGGGCGCGAAGTCGATCGCCGACCTCGCCTGCGCCAAGGAGGCCGAGGTCCTGGCCTCCTGACCTGACCTGCCCGGGAGGCCGAGGATGGCGACGACGGAACGTCCGGGCGCGGACCTCTCGCGGGACCGCGCCTTCCTGGAATCGCTGGCGGATCGCGACCGCTGGTTCTACACCCACTACGTCTGGGCCGTCGACGTCATCGTCGAGCAGCTGGAGCGCGTCGCGCCGCTCGACGGCGCGACGGTGTTCGACTTCGGCTGCGGCGAGGGCCTGATGGCCAAGGGGCTGGCGCCGACCTGCCGCGAGGTCCACGGCGTCGACGTGGTCCCGAAATTCGAGGGGCTGGACGCCCGGATCGACGCGATCTTCGGCCCGGGGCACTCCGTCCCGCCGGTCCACCTCCGCCTGGTCGAGCCCTACGACCCGCTCCCCTACCCGGACGGCGCCTTCGACGCCGCCTTCGCCTGGTCGGTCTTCGAGCATGTCGGCGACCCCGGCCTCGCCCTCCGCGAGCTGCACCGCGTGATGAAGCCGGGCGCGCCGTTCTTCCTCATCATCAACCCGATGTACCATTCCCCCCTGGGCGGCCACCTGTGGAACGTCCTGGAGGAGCCCTGGATCCACCTGCGGCTCTCGCGCGAGGAGCTGCACGCCCGCGTCCGCGCCGCCATCCTTGAGGCCGAGGTCGAGGAGGGCCGCACCGACATCTGGCAGGGGAAGACGGTCGAGGACTACCGGGCCACCCTCCTGCGCTGCCTGGACAGCCTGAACATGCTGACGGTCCGCCAGCTCAAGGACCACCTCCGCTACGCCGGCTTCGAGGTCGTCGCCGAGGAGCTGCGCCAGACCCTCCCGCACGAGCCCCCCGCCGACCTCCTGGCCCTCTACCCGCGCGAGGATCTCATGACCGACGAGGTCCGCCTGCTGCTGCGGAGGAGTTGAAGGCGGGCCGCGGTTCTCGGGTTGCGGCCGGTCGGCCGGGGCGGGACAATGGACCCGGAACGGCCCGGGCCCGATGCGCGTCCGCCACGACGGGCCGCCCGGGACGGGAGGATGGTCGATGGCGTTCCTGCTCTGCCTGGCCTGCGCGACGATCGCCTGGCAGGACGGCCCCCGGGCCGAGCCGCCGGCCGCCCTGGACGTGGTCTCGGCGTTCGAGAAGGTCCTGACCGATACGATCGCCGGAGCCGAGGGGTCCGTGGTCGCGATCCATCGCGACAAGGCCGAGAACGCCGGGGAGACTCTGGCCGTGCGCGGCAAGCCCCGGCCGCGGCGCGCGATCGCCGAGGAAGCCCGGCCGTCCCGGCCCACCGACGACGTCGCCATCTCGTTCGACTTCGGCGCGGGGGCGGTGATCGGCGACGACGGCGAGATCCTGACGGCGTTCCACGTCGTGCGGGGAGCCAGCCGGCTGATCGTCCGCGCCGCCGGCCGCCAGGAGTTCGACGCCGAGGTGATCGCCGCCGACCCCCGCAGCGACCTCGCCGTGATCGTCCCCGTCGCCGGCCCCGGCCTGGTGCCGCCCAAGCTCACTCCGCTGCCGATCGGCGACGCCTCGTCCCTGCGCAAGGGGTGCTTCCTGATCGGCCTGGGGAACCCGTTCAACTCGGCCATGCAGGACGGCCGGGCCGCGGCGACGTGGGGCATCCTCTCGAACGTCGCCCGGCGGGTGTCGTACGACCCCGAGGTGTGGCCCGTCACGGGCAACGATCCGCGCGCCCGCCAGCTCCCCCACCAGCCGATGCTGCTCCAGCTCGATTCCAAGCTGAACCTGGGGATGAGCGGCGGGGCGGTCGTGAACCTGAAGGGGGAGATGGTGGGCCTGACGACCACGGCCGCCAGCCCCGCCGGCTACGACGCCATGGCCGGCTACGCCTTCCCCATGGACGCCGCCGGCCGTCGCGCCGTGGAGACGCTGAAGCAGGGGAAGGAGGTCGAGTACGGCCTGATCGGCATCACCCAGACCGAATCCCGGGGCGAGATGGACCGCCGCCCCCCCAACCGCATCGACGGCGTCAGCCCGAGCTCGCCGGCCGCGCTGGGGGAACTCCAGATGGGAGACCTCTTCATCGCCGTGAACGGCGAGCCCGTCCGCGACTTCGCCGGCCTCCTGGTGGCCGTCAGCGCCTACGTCCCCGGCGACAAGATCCGGCTGAAGATCCTCCGCGAGGGGAAGGAGCTGGAGAGGACGCTGACGATCGCCAAGTATCCGGTGCGGGGCGAGGTCATCGCCACCGTCCGCCCCCCCGCCTGGCGCGGGCTCCGCGTCGACCATCGCAGCCTGCTCGCCGCCGGGGCCGTCCCGTTCGGCCCCGCCGTCCCCGAGCCCCAGGGGGTCGTCGTCCGCGAGGTCGAGCCCGGATCGCCCGCCGAGAAGGCCGGCCTCCGCCCCTGGATGACCATCCACGAGGTCGCCGGCCGCCCCGTCGACGTCCCCGCCGACTTCGCCAGGGCCGTCGCCGGCCAGGAGGGCCCCGCCCGCCTCATGACCGACCGCGGCCCGATCACCGTCCAGCCGTGAGAGGCCCCCGCATGCGACGGCTCTTCCCCCTCGCGTTCCTCCTGCTGGCCGCGGCCGACGGCCCTTCGAAGCCCGTCGACGTCGCGTTCGTCGCCGCGGCCGACGGGACGGAGCAGCGCTACGTCGTGATCGAGCCGGCCGCCCCGGCCGTCGACGCCCTGATCGCGCTGCACGGCCACGGCTCGGACCGCTGGCAGTTCGCGACGAGCGACCGCGACGAGGCCCGCGCCGCCCGCGACTTCGCGAAGGCCCGCGGGATGCTGTTCGTCTCGCCCGACTACCGCGCGAAGACGTCGTGGATGGGCCCGAAGGCCGAGGCCGACCTCGTGCAGATCATCGCCGACCTCAAGGCCGCGCGGGGCGTGCGGCGGGTCTTCCTCTGCGGCGGCTCGATGGGGGGGACCTCGGCGTTGACCTTCGCCGCGCTCCATCCCGACCTGATCGCCGGCGTCGCCGCCATGAACGGCACGGCGAACCACCTGGAGTACGAGGGCTTCCAGGACGCCATCGCCGAGTCGTTCGGCGGGTCCAAGGCGGCGATCCCCGACGAGTACAAGAATCGGAGCGCCGAGTACCGGCCCGAACGCTTCACCATGCCCGTCGGCCTGACGACCGGCGGGCGCGACGACGTCGTCCCGCCGCAGAGCGTCCTCCGGCTGGCCGACGTCCTCAAGAAGATCGGCCGGCCGCCGCTCCTGATCCACCGCGAGGACGGCGGCCACGCCACGGCCTACGACGACGCGAGGGCGATCCTGGAACACGTGGCGCTGGGGGCGGACTGCGAGCGTCCCCGGCCGGCTCCCGCCGCGGAGCGGAGTGGGGCTGACCTTAGCGGCCTGGACCACGAGAGCCCCGCCGAGGCGGGCTGTTGGGGATCACCCGCCCCATCGGGTCCGCTATAGTGATGAAAGGGTTCGTGGGCCGCCCGCAATCGCCTTGTTCATCCGGCCGGGCGATCGATGTCGTGGGACCATCCGCTTCTAACAAATCCAACTGCGATGTGGAGTTCTGGCTGCGATGTGGAGTCGGCACCGCGCCGTTGGTCCTGGTCCCCAACCCCGAACCGACAGCTTCCGCCGAAATGCAACACTCACAACCATCCACTCTCCAACCGCAGATCATCGAGAGTTCGCACATTTCTGCTCGTCGAAAGAAGTGTGAGGACACCAGGTATTCTGCCTCAGGTTTCTGGAGTAAGCCATGGATCACCAAAGCCTATTTCGTGATTCGATCTATCGCGGCGTACTGGATGAATGGAACAAATGGCAGCAATTATCAGCAGACAAGGGATTTGAGACAGCAGAACTTCCCGACCCTTCCAGAATACCACGAATAATCGATGTCATGCATGAAGTAAGCCACGGCCACGAGGAAGGACGTCATGTAAACGCAACTGTCTGCTATGCAACACAGCGATCCACAGACCCAAAAACAGATCTTATACAAACATTTACAAGGCCCTTCACACTAGAATCGAGAACGATTGTAAAACTGGCACCCGCCTTTGATTACAGGACTTCCGCGTTTCTCGTTGAGCCCGACAGCAACAACCGAGAGAGCCTGCTTCTTTGGGGAGCAGTCCACTCGGCAGGGCCGCGTTTCCCATTTTTCACCTTGGACAAACCTTCCGAGTATTCATCGGCTCCAATGAATGCTCTATACTGCAGAGCCCTTAGCCCAGGGCATCTGGAGTTCACCTGCGGGGTGGATCACATCGCGAGCATTAAATCCAATGGCCTGGCACCCAGGAGTGCATCCCCCTTCTTCCCGGGCGCTTTGCCTGATCACATTGTCAAATGTCTAGAAAAAGAACCCAGTCACGTCTACAGCAGCCTAATCAACTCATACATTCAATCACTAATGCTCCTGTTCTACGAAGCCTCGAAAGGCCATGGATCGACTTTCATAATCGTCCCAGACTCAGAGCGTGAATCCGCGCTTTCGATGGCAACCATCGACCATGGGTTCACAACCGCCTTCAAAATGGAACAGCTTCTTCGGGATTGCTCCAAACCGACAACCAACGAACATGTATTAAGTGCGCTTGCGGATCGCAGAGAATTGGCCAATAGGCTCGGCTTCATTGCCAGGCATTCCTTCGTCGATGGTGCCGTACTGCTGACATCGTATCTGGAGCCAATCGCCTTTGGCGCGATCTTGCGCCCCCCGTCGGATGATGGAATGCCCCCACTGAAGGTGGTAACCGGCCCGAATCAGTCGAATCCAGGAGGTCAACCTTGGGATGTCTGGCGTGCGGGGACGCGTCATACGTCCGCCGTAAAATTTATTCGCGCTCTTCAGAGAGCTATAGGATTCGTCGTCTCCGAGGATGGCCCGGTTCGGGGTTTTGCCAAGGAGAGCGATTCGAAAATACTATGCTGGCCGGATTGCAGGGATTCAGTGATACGTCGCTTTGCGTGTTGATCTCCTAAGCGTCGCTTTTCACGACCACGCACGCGCCGCAGCCTGCCGATCGCCGCTGCGATCGCGCTCCTTTTGCATGGGCGGGGCCGCCCGCGACGCGGTCCCGGCCCTGCGGACGTGCGAGCGGGACGCCGACCCCGAGGTGAGCCGGGCGGCGGCCCTGGCCCTCGAAACGATCGCGAGGCCGGCCGGCGGATCGTCGGCGTCCTGATGGGCGGCGAGGACCGCCCGCATCCGACCCGGGTTGTCCGGCGGGGCTTCGTCCTGCACAATGGGAACCTGGCACGCTTGCGCGCCGCGCGGTCTCCCCGTATCGATTGCCTGCGGACCTCCCATGAAAACCGACGACCTTCGTGAAGCGTACCTGGAATTCTTCGCCTCCAAGGGTTGCGTCCGCAAGCCGAGCGACGTGCTGGCGCCGAACGACCCGACGGTCCTGTTCACGCCGGCCGGGATGAACCAGTTCAAGCGCGAGTTCATGGGCCTGGGCGACCCGAGCTTCAAGCGGGCCACCACCTGCCAGATGTGCATCCGCACCGGCGACATCGAGAACGTCGGCCGGACACCGCGGCACATGACGTTCTTCGAGATGCTCGGCAACTTCTCGTTCGGCGACTACTTCAAGCGCGAGGCCATCCACTGGGCCTGGGAGTTCCTCACCAAGGCCATCGCCATCGACCCGAACCGCCTGACCTTCACCGTCTACCAGGACGACGACGAGGCGTTCGACATCTGGCACAAGGAAGTGGGCGTCGCCGCCGACCGCATCAAGCGGATGGGCGAGGACGACAACTTCTGGCCCGCCGGCGCCCCCACCCACGGCCCCAACGGCGTCTGCGGCCCCTGCTCCGAGATCTTCTACCACGGCGACGGGATCGAGGAAGTCGAGATCTGGAACCTCGTCTTCACCCAGTTCAACCGCGTCGGCCCCGGCCAGCTCGAACCGCTGCCGAACAAGAACATCGACACCGGCATGGGCCTGGAACGCGCCGCCGCCGCGCTCCAGGGGGCGAGGTCCAACTTCGAGATCGACATCTTCGTCCCGATCGTCGCCGCCGCGGCCGACGCCCTGGGGGTCGACTACGCCAAGGTCAAGGACACGCTCGACGGCGTCCGGATCCGGCGCGCCAGCGACCACGCCCGGACCCTGGCGTTCTGCCTCCACGAGAACATCCGCCCCGGGCCGGAGAAGCAGGGCTACGTCGTCCGCCGCCTCCTCCGCCGCGCCGTGCTCGACGCCTACCAGATGGGCCGCCGCGAGCCCTTCCTCTACACCCTGGCCCCCGTCGTCGCCGACGCCATGAGGCGTGGCTACCCCGACCTGGCCGACAGCGTCCCGCGCATCCAGCACGCCATCCGGGAGGAGGAGGAGCGCTTCCTCCGCAACCTGGAGAACGGGATGAAGCTGCTGAGCGACACCTTCCGCAAGACCAAGGCCGCCGGCTCCGACGCCGTCTCCGGCGCCGACGCCTTCGACCTGCACTCGACCTACGGCATCCCCGTCGAGGTCACGGAGAGCCTGGCCGCCGACCAGAACCTGCGCATCGACCGCGACGGCTTCGAGAAGGCCCGCAAGGACTTCGCCGCCGTCTCGCGCGGGACCGCCGAGGCCGCCGACGTCTTCGCCGTCGGCCCGCTCGACGGCCTGAAGGAAGACTATCACAAGGGGTCCGAGTTCCTCGGCTACACGACCACCGAGTCGCCCGCCAAGGTCATCGGCATCCTCAAACAGGGCCGGCTGGCCGACACCGCCGCGGCCGGCGCCGGCGGGCCGCCGATCGCCGTGATCCTGGACCGCACCCCGTTCTACGGCGAGTCGGGCGGGCAGGTCGGCGACACCGGCGTCATCGCCGGGGACGGCTTCAAGTTCCAGGTCGAGGACACCAAGAAAGAGAACGACTTCTTCCTGCACCTGGGCCGGGTCGTCGAGGGCCGGCTGGACGTCGGCACCGAGGTCACGGCGACCGTCGACGCCGAGCGCCGGCAGGCGATCCGCCGGGCGCACTCGGCCACGCACCTGCTGCACAACGCGCTGCACAAGCACCTGGGCAAGCACGCCCAGCAGGCCGGCAGCAAGGTGGAGCCCGACCGGCTCCGGTTCGACTTCTCCAACCCGGAGGCCGTCGGCAAGGAACGGCTCCAGGCGATCGAGAAGACCGTCAACGACCTCGTCATGACCGCCGCCCCGGTCGACTGGTCCTTGATGCCCATCGCCGAGGCGAGGAACCTGGGCGCGATGGCCCTGTTCGGCGAGAAGTACCCGGAGATCGTCCGCGTCGTCCGCATGGGGGACTTCTCCCGAGAGCTGTGCGGCGGCACCCACCTGGACAGCGTCGGGCAGGTCGGCCTGTTCAAGATCCTGGGCGAGGAGTCCGTCGCCGCCGGCACGCGCCGGATCATCGCCCTGACGGGCAAGGCGGCCCTGGACTTCGTCCACCAGGAGGAGGAGACCCTGGGCGACCTGGCCGCGACCCTCCGCGTCCCGGCGGGCCAGGTCGGCGGGCGGGTTGCGGCGCTGCTGGAGGAGATCAAGAACCTCAAGAAGCAGGCCGCCCAGCGCAAGCCCGACTCCGGCCCCAAGGCGACGCCCGACGAGCTGCTCGCCGCCGCGAAGGAGGCCGGCGGGGCCGCCGTGGTGATCGCCGCGGTGGAGGCCACGGCCGACGAGATGCGCGTCCTGATCGACGGCCTGCGCCGCAAGAAGCCGGAGGGCCTGGCCGTGCTGCTGGTCGCCGCGGCCGACGGCAAGGTCTCGCTGGTCTCGGCGTTCTCGAAGGACCTCGTCGAGAAGGGCCGCCACGCCGGCCAATGGCTCAAGAAGGTCGCCCCGGCGGTCGGCGGCGGTGGCGGCGGCCGGCCCGACATGGCCCAGGCCGGCGGCAAGGACCCCGCCAAGATCCCCGACGCCCTGGAACTCGCCTGGGCCGTCGTGAAGGAAGAGTTGGGGGGCTGAGGCCCGCCCCGGCCGGGCGTTCCCGCGAGGGCTCGTCCGCGCCGGGATCGGCGAGGTCGGCGCGAATTCGGAGGAGTCGTCCCATGGCCGCGACGGATCAGCCCGATGCGAGGCCCGTGTACTCGGTCGTCGGCGACCGGTACGTCTACCTCGTCACCGGCCGCGAGACGGCGGGGGCCTGCTTCGTCTGCGAGGCGTTCGTGCCGCCGGGGGGCGGGACGCCGCCGCACGTCCACAGCCGCGAGGACGAGCTGTTCTACGTCGTCGAGGGCGAATTCGAGTTCGTCGTCGCCGGCTCGCCCGTCCGGCGCACGGCCGGGGGCTCGATCTTCGCGACGCGCGGGATCCCCCACTTCTTCCGGAACGTCGGGCCGGGGCCGGGGAAGATGATCATCACCGTCACGCCCGCCGGCCTCGAAGACTTCTTCCGCGAGTTCGGCCGCGAGTTGGACGGCCCCGCCGCCGCCCCCCTGCCCCCGGACGACGACGAGATCCGGAAGCTCCTGGCCGCCGCGCCGAAGTACGGGATCGAGATCCTGGGCTGACCCGGGGATGTCAGAAATCGACCTTCAGCCGGAGCCCCAGAACCAGGGCGGCGTCGACCGGCGCGAGGCCGGGGCGGACGACCTGGAGGTCGGGCGTGAGGTGGCAGCCGCGGGCGACGCGCGCGTTGTAGAACAGCTCCACACCGTCCTCGTCGCGGAGGCCGGGGAAGCTCGCCTTGAACGGCGAGCTGAGGCCGAGGTGGTAGTAGCCCACTCCCATCAGGTCGCAGTCGCGGCCGGGCAGCGGGCTGTTGCCGCAGAGCGCCGCGCTGATGAAACCGCGCACCGGGTTCGGATTGCCGTCGCCCAGGCCGGTCTGGATGTAGAGCCCCAGGCCGTGCTCCGGGTCGTCCGGGTCGACGATCAGGCACTGCTCGACGTTCCACAACACCGTCCAGGTCCCGGAGACGCGCGGCGGGGGCGTCGGGTCGTAGGGGAGTTGGAGGAACGACGCCGGGGCCAGGTCGGTGAACGACCCGGTGCCGAACAGGCCGGCGAAGACGTGCCGACCCGGGAGGCCGAAGAAGTTCGTCTTGCGCTTGGCCTCGGCGTACAGAAATACGCCGTTGCGGCCCAGGTTATCCAGGCCGCTGGTGCGGGGGGCGTTGTGCGAGTCCAGCACCAGGAGCGCCACGTCGGTCTTCGGGCCGACGCCCGCGTAGAAGCCCGCGCCGGGGGTCGAGTAGGGGTAGCGGTCGAGCGCCAGGTTGAAGTTGAACGCCGCGTTCCAGAACCGCGAGGTCAGCGGATACTTCAGGAACTTCTCGCGATCGCCGTTCAGGGCGTTGAGCTTGCCGAAGAAGATCCCGGCCCGCTCGGTGATCGCCTGGGTGAACTTCAGGCCGGTGATCGCGGTGATCTGCTCGTCGGGGACGGGGAAGAACATGGCGAGGTTGGTCGGCGAGTACACGGCGGCCAGCTCGTCGATCGCCCCGCCCAGGCGGGATTCGGCGTACAGGTCGAACGTCCCGCCGTCCCAGAGTCCGAGCTTGCCGCCGTCGAGGTGGGCGAGCATCTCGAACTTGCCGCCCCAGACGGAGCCGCGGCCGGCCCCGCCCGACGCCACGCCCGGCTGGAACGGCGTGAATGACGCGAAGAACGAGACGCCCCGCGCATCCCAGCCGGACCGCAGGCCGAAGGCGTCCCCCAGCAAGAATCGGCTCGCGTCGGGCCCCTCGTCGGGATAGGGATCCGGCTCCGGAGCGGGCGTATCGGGCGGCGCGGGGGCCTCCTGCTCGTCGCCCCGCTTCGCGATCGGCGCCGCCGGTCCCGGGACGGCGTCCTCCTGCGCACGCGCGGCCCCGGCCGTCCACCAGCACAGGACGAACGCCGCGAGGATCTGGGGCCGACGACCGGGTCGACGCATCGAGCTCCTCGCGCGGGGGAATGCCGGCGGAAGGGCGTCCTTCCTCGCTCCAATTCGGCCGTCCGCCCGCCCGACTTGAACGATCGGATCAGGTTTGCGTTCCCGGGCGATCGAGGCGCGTGTACGATCCCCGTCCCGAAGGGACTGAGGAGAGGATGATGGCCGTCACGAAGCGAGACGAGGAACTGGCCGACCGCCTGGTGCCGCTGGGGGACGTGACGCGGCGGAAGATGTTCGGCGGCCTGGGGATCTATCAGCGCGGGCGGATCTTCGCCCTGATCGGCGACGGCCGGCTGTACTTCAAGGTGGACGGGGAGTCGGTGGGAGATTACGAGGCCCGCGGGACCGGGCCGTTCCGGCCGAACGAGCGGCAGACGCTGCGATCGTATTATGAGATCTCGCCCGACGTCCTCGGCGACCCGGAGGCGCTCCTCGCCTGGGCCGCCGAGGCGGTGCGCGCGTCGTGGCGATCGGCCTGATCCCTCACGCGACCCGGCGGGGGCGCGGGGCCTTCGGGCCGCCGAGCCAGGAGAGGACCGGGGTGCCGGTCGCCGTGAGGCGCCGCGCCGCCTTCTGGACCGTAGAATGGTCCGGAACCTTCCGCAGCCCCAACGCCTCGCGCAGCTCGGACCACTCGCGGAGGAGCACCTCCAGGCCGCGGTAGTCGAGCTTGAGCGAGCGCCGGACCGCCAGCATGGCGAACAGTTGATGCTGCGTGAAATCCTTGCGCGAGAATCGGGACGAGTACGCCGGCAGCGCCTCGCCCGCGACTTCCAGGGCCGCCCGGGCCAGCGCCACGGGCGATTTCGTGGTCGGACGATCGTGGGTGATGTTCATACCCATAGTACGATCGAACGGGCCGGAAAGTTCTCCGCAATCCGGAATTCAACCCGTGTCTCGGCTGGGATTTGCGACGGACCGGAGGGGGTCAGGATTTCTCCTCGATCGGGGCGTCGGCCACGGTCTTCTTGATCGACGCGATGGTTGTGAGACAGTCCGCCTTGTTCTTGTACCCTTCGCCGCTGTCCGCCACGGTGTTGCCGTTCGTGGCGACCAGCTTCCAACGATATTCGTTCTTCGCGTCGCGGTAGAGGACGAACTTCATGGCGGGGCCCTCGACTTCGGGAACGATGGACGCAAGCATTCCGATATCAAGACGTTATCCCGTCGGTCGCGGGGGATGCAAGGGTGCGGCCCTCGACCCTTCGCGGTGTACATGCCCCGCCCCATCGACTAGGATGGGCGTCGACGATGCCGCGGGGACGCGGGTCCGGTTATAGCGTCGGCCCCCGTCCGTTCGCGGCGACCTGGCCTTGACGGCGGGGCGGCGATTTGTACCATGGTATTTTTCCCAGGACTGCGCGTCACCGCGTTCCGCGTTTTGCGATTCAGGCGTACCTTTCCATGAAGTGTTACCAAGCGAAGACCGGCGAGCTTTCCGCTCAGTGGTTCACGATCGACGCGGAAGGCCAGGTCGTCGGCCGGCTCGCGGCCCAGATCGCCCCCATCCTCATGGGGAAGCACCGCCCGACCTACACCCCCCACATCGACACCGGCGACTACGTCATCGTGACGAACGTCGAGAAGGTGGTGCTCACGGGCAACAAGTGGCGGGAGAAGACCTACCAGCGGTACTCCGGCCATCCCGGCGGCCAGCGCGAAGAAGCGGCCTGGAGCCTGCTGGAGCGCCGGCCCGAGCAGATCCTGGAGCTGGCGATCAAGCGCATGATGCCGAAGAACAAGATCGGCCGGCACATGCTCGACAAGCTCAAGCTGTACGTCGGCCCGAACCACCCGCACCAGGCCCAGAACCCGGCCCCGCTGGAGCCCTACTCGGGCCGTCCCGCCCCGTCCGGCGCCATCCTGGCCCCCCCGCCGGTCGAGAAGAAGTCCCGCCGCAAGCCCGCCGAGGAGGCCGCCGCCCCGGAGGCCCCGGCCGAGGAAACCCCCGCCGAAACCCCGGCCGAGTGAGCTGAGCCCGATCCCGATCGGACGGACCCCGCGCGTCGGAACCCCCAGACTAGCCCGAGGATTCGAACACGACCATGTCCGCGACCGCGACCGCCTCGAAAACGTACACCTGGGGGACCGGCCGGCGCAAGACCGCCGTCGCCCGGGTCCGCATCGCCGAGGGTGATGGCAAGTTCATCGTCAACGGCCTCGACGCCCGCGAGTACTTCCCCCTGGAAGTCCAGCAGACCGACATCCGCGCCCCTCTCAAGGCCACCGAGATGGCCGAGCGCGTCGACGTCTTCGTCAACGTCGTCGGTAGCGGCAAGCCCAGCCAGTCGGGCGCCGTCGTCCAGGGCCTCGCCCGCGCCCTGAAGGCGTTCCGCACGGACCTCGATGAGGCCCTCCGCGCCGGCAACTTCCTCACCCGCGACGCCCGTATGGTCGAGCGCAAGAAGTACGGCCACAAGAAGGCCCGCAAGAGCTTCCAGTTCTCCAAGCGGTGATCGGAAGCCTTTCCCGGCCAGTGCCTTTTACACCGAAGACCCCGGAGCGGCCACGCCCTCCGGGGTCTTCGGCGTTTCCGGGCCGCGACGGCGCTGGTCAAGTCGGACCGGTGCGGCGTACTCAGGCCGTATCGCCCGCCTGCGCGACGCCTCCTCGCGCTCGTAAGCTTCGCCCCATTCGTGCATCGCCAGCAGGATCGGGGTTAGCTTCCGACCCTCGGCCGTGAGCGAGTATTCCACCATCGGCGGGACCGCCCGCAGCACCGCGCGGTCGACGACGCCGTCCGCTTCCAGCTCGCGAAGCTGCTTCGCCAGCGTGCGCGCCGAGACCCCGGCCAGCGCCCGGCCCAACTCGCCGAACCGCCGGGGACCTTCGAGCAGATGGTGGATGACGAGCACCTTCCATCGCCCGCCGATGACTCGGAGGGTCGTCTCGACGGGACATCCGACGGCCTTCTTCATGTCCGATTCGCCCCCGCTCTGGAACACGCCCGGTATCCGGACGGATACCAGTTACATATTCGCCCATACTTGATGTTTCTCGCGTAGGGTCGTAAAAGTCAACGTCGGCCTGGGGCGTCGAGGGTTGTTCCGACCACCGCCCCCCGACGGGGGGAGATCGACGTGAAGAAGCTCATCGGGATCCATCGGGGAGCCGAGGCCCACTGGGTCGGCGACGGCTTCCCCGTCCGCACCCTGTTCTCGCACCAGGAGTTCGGGCCGACCGTCAGCCCGTTCCTGATGCTCGACTACGCCGGCCCGGCCGAGTTCCCGCCGGCCGAGCAGCCCCGCGGCGTGGGCGAGCACCCGCATCGGGGTTTCGAGACGGTCACGATCGTTTATCAGGGCGAGTTGGAGCATCGCGATTCCGCCGGCAACCGCGGCAAGATCGGCCCCGGCGACGTCCAGTGGATGACCGCCGCCTCCGGCGTGGTCCACGAGGAATGGCACGAGCAGGCGTTCACGAGGCGCGGCGGCGTGCTGGAGATGATCCAACTCTGGGTGAACCTGCCGGCGAAGGACAAGATGTCCCCCCCTCGGTATCAGGAGATCCTGGCCGCCCAGATCCCGAACGTCGACCTCGACGGCACCGGGACCGCCCGGGTGATCGCCGGCGAGTTCCGCGGCGCGAAGGGGCCGGCCCGCACCTTCACGCCCATCACCGCGCTCGACCTGCGCCTGCAGGCCGGTGCCCGCGTCGAGATCGACGCCCCGGAGGGCCACTCCACGCTGGTCCTGGTCCTCAAGGGCCAGGTCGCGACGGCCGGACGGACGGTCGGCGAGGCCGCGCTGGCGATCTTCGACCGCGGCGGCGAGGGCGTCGTCGTGGAGGCCGCGGGCGACGCGACGGTTTTGGTGCTGGGCGGGGAGTTGATCGACGAGCCGGTCGTCGCCTACGGCCCCTTCGTCATGAATACCCAGGAGGAGATCCGCCAGGCCATGCAGGACTATCGCAGCGGCCGGATGGGTCGCCTGGAGCCCTCCGCCTGACGCCTCAACGCGAGCCCGCCCGCTCCACCAGGATCAGGCGGTTGCCGTCCGGGTCGTGGGCGTAGGCTTCGCGGCCGTGGGGCGCGTCGAAGGGGGGCGACGACGCGCCCCCCAGGCGCTCGACCTCGGCCGCGGCCCGCGCCAGGTCGACGACCTCCAGGACGAGGTTCAGCCCGGCGCGGCTGCCGGGCGGGTTTCGGAAGTCGTCGGCACCGCCGGCACGCGGGCGGAAGATCGCGAGGCGGAGCGTCGGCAGGCGGAATTCGGCGTAGGAATCGCGAATCCTCCCGTCGGGCTCGCGGCCGAGGAAGGCCGCGTAGAACGCGACGGCCCGCGCGAAGTCCTCGGCGCCGATCGCCGCGAACGCCCCGGTGAACTCGATCGCCATCGCGGCCCCCTCAACCCTTCAGCGACGCCTTCCACTCGTCGCCCAGCTCCTGCATCGTCTTGCCGGTCGACTCCTTGAAGAGGTCGTCGGAGTACTTGCGCTCGCGCATCGCCCGGTTGAGCTTGAGGACGAACTCGGGGTCGTACTTCTCCACGATGTAGCCCAGGAACCGCGCCGTGACGCGGTAGCTCTGGTCGTAGCGGGCCTTCTCCGGGTCGATGGGGCCGATGTTCGCGGGCTCGTAGAGGACGAACCGGACGTAGTCCGCGACCCCCTCGACCAGCCACCCCGGGTTGTTCCGCCCCCGATAGCGCTGGACGACGTGGGCCGACTCGTGGACCATGGCGCCGATGTCGTCGGGGTGGCGGCGGAACCACTTCGTGGAGCCGGTGATCCGATCGCCCGCGGCGTAGGCGGGGACGTCGACGCCGTCCTTCAGCGACATCCGCACGACCCGCGCCGGCCGGTAGCCGTCGCTGCGCAGGGCGTCGTTGATGAGCCCGTACGCGCGCTCGCACTCCTTCGCGGCCTTGTCGGCCCAGCCCTTCAGCGAGGCGTCGTCCACCTCGTCGACGACGAACTCGACGGGATACGCGAACCGCCGCAGGGCGGGGTCGGAGTCGACGACGAACTCGCGGATCGCGACCGGGTCCTTCGCGTCCTTCGTCGGCACGACCCGGAGCGCCTTGAGGTTCTTCCCCGGCTCGGCCTTCGCGACGCCCTCGCGGAATTCGGCCAGGCGCGCGAACGTCGCGCCGTCCTCCGAGCCTTCGAGCGTCCCGCCGTCGAGGCCGCCGCCGCGGACCTCGGCCGAGCGGACCAGGACGGGCCCGTCGAAGGCCAGGGTGACGACGTCGCCCTCGCGAGGGGGACGGGCGGCCTCGTAGGCCGAATCGACGTCGCCGTCGAAAGCCTGCTGGCGGATCCGGTCGTCCTTCGTGGGGAAGGTCGATTCCACGGCAACGGCCACCGGGGCCTTCTCGTCGAGGCCCGCCGCGACGGCGATCAGGGGGAGCGCGAGCACGAACGGGAGCATCGGCGATCCTTCAATTGAGGAGCGGGGGAGCCCGTCCCCAGCATACCGCCGGGCCCGCCGCGGCCGACAGCCGGCTCCCCCGCGCGACGGCGAGGCTGGACCTCCTTGGGGGAGCGATCCAACCTCAACCGTTCGCCGCGTAGGTCGGCGGATGGAAATCCAGCCGGAGTCGCGCCAGGGGGCGCCGCCAGGCGGGGAGGAGGGCGATCGCGCGACGTGCGGCGCGACGGCAGGCGCGCACGGCCAGGGGACGATCGGGCGACTGGACCCTGTAGAGCCAGCCCAGGTTGGCGATCCGATCCAGCGCGGCACGGGCGGCGGCCGGGCGGCCGTCGGGGTCGGCCCGGTCGAGGTCGCGGACGACGGTCGCCAGGCCGTGGATGTAGCGGTGGAGGTTGTCCCCGCCGCCGTCCCCGGCCGCGATCCAGCGGTCGGCGGCCTCGGCGTCGCCGTCGCAGGCGGCGTCGAAGGCGAGCCAGGCGGCGAACCACGGGTGGGGCGAGTCGCCCGCCCCCTCCGCGGCCTCCCGCTCCAGCCGGCGGGCCTCGTCCTCGCGGCGGAGGGACCGCAGGCAGAGCGAGGGCGTGGTGAGCATCCAGGGCTCGACGCCCTCGCGGGTCGCGCGGTCGGACATCCAGCGCAGGGCGGCGCGGGGCCTGCCGGCGCGGCGCAGAGCGTAGCCGGCCATCGCCCACGCCTCGGCGTCGGCGAGGACGGCGGCGCGGTGGCGTCGGAGCGAGCGCCGCAGGACCAGGCGGGACGAGGTCTCGCCCAGGTGGGCGAAGTGGCGACGGAGCGCCCGCAGCGCCGGCTCGCCCCCCGCGGCGATCAGCCTCCGGAGCTTCCGGCTCACGCGCATCGCGGCGAACGTCCCGGCGCGGCCGGCCCAGACCTCGCCGACGGCCGGCGGGGTCTCGGGCCGGGCGAGGGCCTCCTCGTAGATCCGGTCGGCGGCCTTCGTCCACTTCGCGGAAGCCATCGCGGCGTCGGCCGCCGTCCAGGGCCAGTTCGACTTCTCCTCGGGCGCGGCGCAGAGGCGGCGGAGGGCGTCGAGGGCGACGGCCTTGTCCCGGCGGGCGGCGGCGAGCTGGACCTCGCGGGCGAAGATGAACGCCGGGGCGGAGAAGTCGGGCCGACGGAGCGGTTCGAGCGTCCGCGCGGCGGCGACCAGGTCGCCGGCCGCCAGTTCGAGGTCGAACAGCTCGATGCGGGCGTAGTCGTACCCCGGCGCGGCGGCCACGGCGCGGGCGAACGCCTCGCGGGCGCCGACGGGATCGCGGGCGGCGTTGCGGGCCTCGCCCAGCTCGACGAGCGACGCGGGCTCCTCGCCGTAGAGCCGCACGCAATGGTTCGCGGCCTCCAGGCGCTCGGTCGGATCGTCGTCGCCGGCCGCCCACTCGGCCAGCCGGCGCCAGGCCCAGGCGTAGTCGGGGTCCTCGGCGACGAGCCCGCGCATCTGTTCGCGGGCGTCCTCGCGGTCGCCGCGCGCGTGGGCGACCCACGCCGCCCGGCCGCGGAGGACGGCCGGCGCGCGGTCGCCGAACGCCGGCGGGGCGCACGCGGCCAGGGCCTCGTCGAAGCGGCCGGCCCCGGCCAACACCTCGGCCTTACGGTCGTGGACCTCCAGGTCGCGCGGGGCGATCGCCGCCGCGCGGTCCAGGGCCTCCAGGCGCTCGTCGAGCGCGTCGTCGCCCAGCACGGATTCCAGGGCCTTCCAGGCGCGGGCGTCGCCGGGGCGGGACCGCGTCAGCTCGCGGGCCAGCTCGGCGGCGGCGTCGGGCTCCTCGTCCTCCTTCGACCAGGCGGCGAAGGCGCGCCAGGCCCACTCGTAGGAGGGGTCGTGCCGCAGGGCGACGGCCAGGCGCTCGCGGGCCGCGGCCTTCTCGCCCAGGCTGCGGAGGGCGTCGGCCAGGTGGCCGTTGACCTCGGCGTCGGTCGGCGCGTGGGCGACGGCCCGCTCCAGCACGGCGCGCGACTCCTCGAACAGCTCGTCGCGCTCCAGCGACTGGGCCAGCGTGCAGGCGGCGCGGCCCCACGACGGGCTGAGCTGCACCGCGCGGCGCAGGGACGCGCGCTCCCCCTCGACGTCGCCCCGGGCGCGGAGGACGGAGGCGAGGTCCAGGTGGATGCGCGGCAGGAGCGGGAACTTCTCGGCGGCGCGGCGGGCCAGCGACTCGGCCTCGTCCAGCCGGCCCAGGTGGGCGACCTCGGCGGCGAGGGCCGACCAGGCGTGCCAGAGGTCGGGCCGAGCCTCCCACGCGCGGCGGAGGGTGCGCTCCAGGCCCTCGGAACCGAGCGGGCCGCGGGCGTGGCGGGCGAAGACCAGCAGGCCGTCGCCGTAGGTGACCTGGCGCTCCAGCTCCGCGGCGACGAGCGCGACGGCCTCCAGGCGCTCGGCGTGCGTCTCGGCCGACCCGATCAGCCGGCCGACGGCGTTGTCGTTGTCGACGTCGCGGCGGACGGCCTCGCGGTAGGCCTCGCGGGCCTCGGCCGTGCGCCCGGCCTGCTCCAGGAGGTAGCCGCGCACGCCGGCCTCGATCGACGTCGACGGCTCCAGGGCCGAGGCCGCGGCCATCTCGGCGGCGGCCTCCTCGTGGCGGCCCTCGCGGCCGAGGAGGATGGCCAGCTCGCGGCGGGCCCAGGCCGACGCCGGGTGGACGTCCAGCAGCCGGCGCAGGGCCGGCTCGGCCTCCGCCGACGCCTCGTCGCGCAGGTACTCCACGAGCGCCTGGTGGAGGAGGTAGTTGTGCGGCGACCGATCGCAGGCGGCGCGCAGGTGCTCCAGAGCGGCGGCGTCCCCCTCGGTCTCGGCGATCAACCGGGCCGCGGCGCGGACGGCGTCGATCGCCGCGGGCTCGGCCCGCAGGACGTCGCGCCAGAGTTCCAGCGCGCCGCGCAGGTCGCCGCGCGACGACGCGAGGTTCGCGGCCGCGCGGAGCCAGTCGCCGCGGCGGCAGTGCGGGCGGGCCTCCTCCAGCCGCGCGGAGGCGCGGTCGAACTCGCCGGCCGCGACGTCGGCCTCGGCGGCGTAGAGGAGCAGGTCGCCGTCGGCCGGCCGCCGCCGCAGGGCGTCGTCCAGGACCTCCTGGGCCTCGGCCGACCGGCTGAGCGTCGCCAGGGCGGCGTGGAGGGTCCGCGCCGGGGCCGAGGAGAGCGAGCCGTCGCGGCGGGCCCGCTCGCGCATCAGCGCCAGCGGCTCGTCCTCGCGGTGGAAGGTCCGGGCGGCGTAGAAGTACGCCTGGGCCAGCCACTCGTCCTTGTCGGCCAGGCACGAGGCGCAGCGGTACAGCTCCAGCGCCTCCTCGCGGCGGCCGGCGTTCCAGGCCAGGCGGGCCATCAGCGCGAGCGTCGGCGCGTCCGTCGGCCTCGCCCGGTGCGCCAGCAGGGCCAGGCGCTCGGCCTCCCCCTGCTCGCGGGCGTCGGCCAGCAGCTCCTCGGCGTACTGGCGGTGGAGGATCGGGTCGGCCTTGGGGGCGGCGCAGGCCTCGCGGTAGAGGGCCAGGCGGTCGTCGCGGCGGCCCAGCTCGCGCAGGGTCGAGAGCTGGAACAGCTTCAGGTTGACGTCGTCCGGGAACTTCGCGCGCAGGGCCTCCAGCGCCTCCAGGTTGGCGGGGCCGTCGCAGTCGTACAGGGCCAGGTGGCGGCGGCCCTGGAGGGTCAGGCGGTGGTCGGGGTGCTCGGCGCGCAGGGACTCCAGCTCGGCCGCGGCGGCGTCGCGGTCGTGCTCGCGCAGGGCGACCTGGATCTTGTGCAGGCGGTCGTAGAGGGGGGCGTCCGGCAGGTCGAGCCCTTCCAGCAGCTCGGGGCGGTCGGCCGGGACCATCGCCATGCCGCGAGGGCCGACGGACCGGTAGCGCTCCAGGAACGGCGCGGCCAGGGCCTCGCCCTCGTGGGGGAGCGAGGGGTCGCGGATCAGGAGCGTGCCGCGGCGGTCGTCGTAGCCGATGACCGCCTGGAGGTGCGCGCTCATGGGCTCGACGGTCGTGAGCGTGAACGGGACGCCGCGGTCCAGCAGCGCGACGGCCGCGTCCCAGGTGACGGTGAACTCGCGGGGGAGCCAGCCGTTCGACGCCGCCCACGAGCGCTCGCGGTGGTCGGGCGTGCCGTCGTAGCAGATGGCCTCGGCGACCTCCAGGTGGTCGGCGTCGCGGCCCCAGAACCTCGCCAGGGCGGTGAGGGTGGCCGGGGCGCAGGTCAGATGGTGCTGGCGGACGAACGGGACCGCGAGCCGGACGTCGCGGGCGTCGGCGGGGGCGGCCTCCATGCGGGCGGCGACCTCCTTGAAGAAGCCGTCGCCGGCGCGCCTCGCGTGCTCCACGGCCGCGGCGAGGTCCCCCATGCGGTGCGCCAGGTCGGAGCGACGGCCGGCGACCCAGCGCGCGGCGGTCGCGTCGATCATCGGCGAGAGGGCCTCGTAGCGGTCCAGGCTCGCCGCCGCCTCGGCCGACATCCCCGCCTCGGCCTGGAGGCTCGCGAGCTGGGCGACGATCACGCCGGAGGTCATGCGGGCGTCGGCCTCGGCGAGGAACGCGATCGCGTCGGCCTCGCGGTCGAGCAGGCGCAGGAGGTGGGCCTTGGCCTGCACGGCGGGCCGGTACCAGGGCCGCAGCGCCAGCGCCTCCTCCGCGGCGGCCAGCGCCTCCGGGCAGCGGTCCTGCGCCTCCAGCAGCGACGACCGCTCGACGCGCAGCCAGGCGCGGCCGGGGGCGATGCGCTCGGCCTCGTCGAGCCGCCGGGCGGCGCGTTCGAAGTCGCGCAGGCCGGCCAGGGCCAGCGCGTGCGTGGCCTCCCAGTCGGACCGGACCTCGTCCGACGCCCCCTCCAGCGGGCCCACGCGGGCGAGGAACCGCCAGGTGGCCAGGGGGCCGCGGCGGCCCAGCATGGTGCGGGCGCGGTAGTAGGCCGCCTCCGGATCCTTCGGGTCGTCGCGCCAGGCGCGCAGGGGGAGGGCCAGGCCGAGCCGGGTCGCGCCGAGCTGCCACGCCAGGCGCCCGGCCAGCGTCTTCGCCGCCGCGCCCGGCCAGCGCGACATCGGCCCCAGGCCCTTCGCGACCTCGTACGCGCCGAGGTAGTCGCCGGCCTCGTAAAGCTCCCGGATCCGCGCGACGCCCACCTCGGCCGTCGTCGGGGCCTCCGCATCGATCGTCGTCGCCATCGTCCGGCCCTCGTCGGTCCCGCCGGGGCGTCCGTCGCCCGGCCTCGTCCCCTCGATATGAATATACGACCGACACGCCGTCGGGCGGCCGGGTTCCCGCCCGTCGCCACGAATCGACGCTTGCACGCCGCCAAGGGGTTTTTGCTTGTGGCCGCCCGACATCCGTCCTATGCTGCCCGTGGGTCGATGGAATTCGGGGCGGCGCGGCGGCCCGAGAGGGCCGGGGGGGTTGGGCATGGTTGGCGGGCGACGGATCGTGGCGGCGTGGTTGGCGCTGGGGCTCCTCGGGGGTGCCGCGCGGGGCGAAGAGGCGCCGGCCCCCCTGGCGCGGTACGCGCCGGCCGAGAAGCTCATCGCCTACTTCGAGTTCGACGGCCTGAAGGCCCACCAGGAGGGCTGGAAGAAGACCGCGGCGCGCAAGGCGCTCGTCGAGACGAAGCTCGGCGAACTGCTGGAGGATCTGGGCCGCCAGGGGCTCGACGCGATCGCGAAGAACGAGCCGAAGTTCCGGCCCGCCCGCGACGCGGTGGCCCCGCTGCTGGCCCACGTCAAGGACGAGGGCTTCGCCGTCGCCGCCTTCGGCGACCCCGACGATCCGCACTTCGTGGCCGTCGCCCGCGGCGGCCATCGGCCCGAGGTCGTGGAGCGGCTCCGACAGGCCGGCGCGCCGGTCGATCCCCCGGCCGGCAAGGGCGATGCGAAGGCCGGCCGGACCATCCATCGCGACGCCCCCGATTCGGCCTGGTGGGCCGAGGGGGACGACCTCGTGTTCGCCGACCCCGAGGGCGTCGACGCCGTCCTCGCCGCCCTCGACGGCAAGGCCCCGAACGCCGTCGGCCACCCGTCGCGCGCCGCCCTGGCGAAGCCCGAAGGGGGATTCGAACCCGTCGCCGCCGGCTTCGTCGACGTCGCCGCGCTGCCGCCGATGCCCCCCGACGCGGTCGAGCTGGGCCTCGACGGCGTGAAGCGCGTCGAGCTGCGCTGGGGCTTCCAGGACGACGCCCTGGTCACGACGGCCCGCCTCGTCGCCCCCGCCCCTCGGCGAGGGATCCTGGCGCTTCTCGACCAGCCGACGTTCGGGATCGATTCCCTGCCGCCCATCCCGGCCTCGCAGCATTCGTTCGCCGCCCTGTCGATCGAGCTGGCGAGGACTTATGAGAAGGTCGCGGGGCTGGTGAAGGCGAACGACCCGGCCTCGGCCCGGAAGCTGGAGGAGTTCGAGGCGACGTTCCGCGCGCGCCTGGGCCTGGACCTCCGCGCCGAACTGCTCCCCCTGCTCGGCCCGAAGGCGGCGGTCTACCTGATGCCGGTCGAGGTGCCGGACATGGACTTCCCGGACCCGCGCATGGCCGGGTTCCTGGCCTACGCCGGGCTGGTGGTCTCGGTGGAGGCGAAGGACGAGAAGGCCGTGGCCGAACGTCTGGAGAAGCTGATCCCGACGATCAACGCGGCCGTCGCCGCCCAGGCCCGGAACCTCCCCCGGCCGCCGCAGTTCGTGCGGGAGAAGGGGGAGGGCGTCGCCTACGTCCTGGACCTCAAGCCTCTGAACCTGCCGCCGTTCCTCGCCGACCTGTTCTCGCCGACGATCGCCGTCGGCGGGGGCCAACTGGTGATCTCGCCGGGCCGCGACGGCGTGCGGCTGGCGGTCGCGGCGGGCTCGACTCCGGACAAGGCGTGGAAGCCGACGGAGAAGTTCGTCCCCCTGGCGGAGGCGCTGCCGGCCGGGATGCTGCTCCTAGGCGTGGACGACGTCCGCGACTCCATCCCGATCATGATCGAGAACCTGCCGCAGCTCGCGGCGGTGGCCAACGCCCAGATCGCCCAGCAGGCCGGCCGCGACGAGGTGTTCATCGACGTCGATCCGGCCAAGGTGCCGCCGGCCGACCAGCTCCGCCCGCTGCTGTTCCCGGCGTCGATGGCCTTCGCCGTGGACGACGAGGGGGTCCTCTACCGCCAGCGCGAGTCGCTCCCCAGCGTGACGTCGCCGGCGACCTCGGCCGTCCTGATCGCGCTGCTGCTGCCGGCCGTGCAGTCGGCCCGCGAGGCGGCCCGCCGCGCGCAATGCGTCAACAACCAGAAGCAGATCGCGCTGGCGTTCCACAACTTCCACTCCGCGAACGACGCCTTCCCCGGCGACATCGTCGGCAAGGACGGCAAGCCGCTGCTGAGCTGGCGGGTGGCGATCCTGCCGTACATCGAACAGCAGGAGCTATACAACAAGTTCAAGCTCGACGAGCCCTGGGACTCGCCCCACAACAAGCCGCTGCTGGCGGAGATGCCCCGGGCCTTCCTCTGCCCCAGCCGCCCCCCCGGCGATAAGGCCCACGCGCACTACCAGGGCTTCGCCGGGCCGCACGCGATGCTCGAACCCGGCAGGAAGGTCCCGATCCAGGACGTGACCGACGGCACGTCGAACACGGTGCTGGTGGTGGAGTCGTCCGGGGAGGTCCCCTGGACGAAGCCCGACGACCTCCCCTTCGACCCCGCCGCGGCCCCCTCGCTGTACGGCGCGGGCTCGAAACACCCCGGGGGGTTCAACGCGACGTTCGCGGACGGCTCCGTCCATTTCCTGAAGACGACGATCCGCCCCGAGGTCCTCAAGAACCTCATCACCCGCGACGGCGGCGAGGTCATCGGGCCCGGCGACTTCTGAGGGGCGAGGGAGGGCCGCGGCGGCGCGACCCGGACGGTCGCGCAAGGGATCCGGGAGAAACTTCGGCGGCGATTGGCGGGGTGCGGGATCCGGGGGTATATTGAAATCGTGCCATCGAATCCCGATCCCCGCGTGCGCCCCCGGGACGCTTGATTGATCCCGGGCCGGGCGACGTCGGCGGTTTCTTATACGGCCTCGTCTCAGGAGACGTCCGATGTCGACCGCGGGCAAGGTGCTCAGCGTTTTGGTCCTCCTGGCCACCATCGGCTGGATCGTCCTGGGCGCGGGCGTGGCCCAGCTCAACCGCAACGGCAACGCGGCGCTGGCCAAGCTCCAGGCCGACCTGGAGAAGGCCGAGCAGGGCCTGCACGACGCCGAGGTCGCCCTGGTGAAGCTCAAGGCCGACACGTCGCGGTTCCAGGAGAACATGGACACCCAGCTCGCCGTTTTGCGGGCCAAGACGACCGACGTCGAGGCCGCCGGCTCGCGGCTGAAGGGGATCCTCGCCGACATGCAGGGCCAGCTCGCGACCGTCGAGACCACGGTCGCCAACGCCCAGCACGACCTGGAGATCCGCAAGCAGGAGAAGGACGCCGAGACGCAGCAGCTGGCCGACGCCCGCGCCGAGGTGCTGAGGCTCCGCGGCGTCGACGACGAGATGACCGCGCGGCTCGCCTCGCTCCGCGACGAGTTCAAGAAGACCTACGAAGAGAACGTCGGGAAGGTCTCCGCCTCCCGCTGACCCGCCGGGCCGGGCGTGCGGCCCGGGCGTCCATGATCGACACCGACGGATCGCGACGGGACGAAGGACCGACGCCGCCCCCCGCCCCCGGCGGCTGGGTCGGCGTCGTCGCGAATCCGGCCTCGGGCGCGGGGGCCGGCCGCCGAAAGGCCGAGCGGCTCATGGCCGCCCTCGGGTCCCGCGGCGTCGACTCGGCCCCGGCCTGGACCCCGGCCGACCGCGCGACGCTCGTCGCCAGGGCCGCCGCCGACCCGTCCTGCCGCTGCCTGGTCGCCGTCGGCGGCGACGGCACGGTCTCGGCCCTGATCAACGAGCGGCCCCGCACGCCGATCACGGTCCTCCGCACCGGGACCGAGAACCTGGCCGCGCGGCATTTCCAGCTCGGCGGCGACCCCGACCGGCTGGCCGCGACCATCGCCGGGGGCCAGTCGGTGCCGGTCGACCTGGGGGTCGCCAACGGCCGCCGGTTCCTTTTGATGGCCGGCTTCGGCTTCGACGGCGACGTCGTCAGCCGCCATCACGGCCTGCGCACCGCGACGGGCTCCGTCCGCCCCACCCATCGCGCCGCGTACGTCGAGCCGATCCTGCGGTCGAGCTTCACCTACCGCTTCCCGTCGATCGCCGTGCGGGTCGAGGACGCGGGGGCCGAGGAGACGCTGATCGGGACCACGGTCTTCGCCTTCAACCTGCCGCGCTACGCCCTGAACCTGCCGTTCGCCCCGTCCGCCCGCCAGGACGACGGCCTGCTCGACCTGGTCGTCTTCCGCGACCCCGGGCCGTTCCAGGCGCTGTATTACCTGTGGCGGGTGGTCCTGGGGACCCACCTGAAGCTGGCGGGCGTGTACCACCGGCGGGTGCGCCGGATCTCGCTGTCGTCGCGGGGGACGGTCCCCGTCCAGATCGACGGCGACCCCGGCGGCCGGCTCCTGCCGGCCTCGGCCGCCGCCGACCCGGCCCAGCCCACGACCCGCGAGCTGTGGACGGTGGAGGTGCTGCCGGCGGCGATCCGGGTCCTGGTCGACCCGTCGTGGTCGCCGACGCCCCGCCCGGCCCCCCTCGCCGCGGGCGGCCTCTTCCGCTAGAATCCGGGCGTCGCAAGGAAGGCCCCCACGCCCGAACAGGAGTCGAGCACGTTGAACCCTCCCAACCCGGTGACGATCGGCCCGGTGACGATCGGGAACGGCCGGCCGCTGGCCCTGATCTCCGGCCCGTGCGTGATGGAGCCGAGCGATATGACGCGGCGCGTCGCCGTCCGGCTCAAGGAGATCTGCGGCGAGCTGGGCGTGCCGCTGATCTTCAAGGCGTCGTTCGACAAGGCCAACCGCTCGTCGCGCTCCAGCTATCGCGGCCCGGGGCTGGCGGCGGGGATGGACGTCTTCCGCGCAGTGAAGGAGGAGACCGGGCTCCCGGTCACGACCGACGTCCACGAGACGATCCAGGCCGCCCCCATCGCCGAGGTCGTCGACCTGCTCCAGGTCCCGGCGTTCCTCGCCCGCCAGACCGACCTGCTGGAGGCCGTCGCCGCCACCGGCCGGGCGGTGAACGTGAAGAAGGGGCAGTTCATGGCCCCGTGGGACATGCAGAACGTCGTCGACAAGCTGATGGACTTCGGCGCGAGCGGGGCCCTGCTGACGGAGCGCGGGTCGACGTTCGGCTACGGCCGGCTGGTCAACGACATGACCGCGATCCCCCTGATGCAGGCGACCGGCGCGCCGGTGGTCTTCGACGCGACCCACTCGGTCCAGCTCCCCGGCGGGGGCGAGGGGGGCAAGACCACGGCCGGCCGCCGCGACATGATCCCGACCGTCGCCCGCGCCGCCGTCGCCGCCGGCTGCGACGCGGTCTTCCTGGAGGTCCACCCCGACCCCGACAAGGCCCTCTCCGACGGCCCCAACTCGCTGCGCCTGGACGACCTGCCGGCCCTGCTGAAGCTCCTGCTCCGGATCCGCGAGGCCGTCGCCGGCTGATCCCGGGGCGGACGCGAACCGGACGGCCCCCCGCGACGTAATTCCCCGGGGGGCGTCCGGAAAGGGCTCGCGGCCCTGTCGCGCGGGCGGCAGAATAGGGGGGACGGGGGCGACGCCGAACGCGACCGCCCCGCCCCGGGCGGCCCCCCCCTCGACGGGGACCGACCGCCCCCGGCCCGCGCCCGGATTCGATCGATCATCCCCCCAAGGCGCGCGGCCCGAGCATCTCACCAGGAGCGACCGACTTTGATGGGGTCCAATCGTTGCGCAGGCGCCGCCCGGGCCGCCCTGCTCGGGTTCACGTCCGCGGCCATGGCGCTGGCCCCGGGTTGCAGCTACCAGGCGCCGACCAAGTCGGCCTCCAGCCAGGGGACCTACACCCCCGGCGCCGTCGTTTCGAAGGCCACGGCGAAGGTCGGCCCGGCCGCGCGTCGCGACTCAGTCCAGCGGGCCGCGATCCTCGAAAGCTCGATCGAGCTGATCAAGGGGGCGGCGCTGAAGCCCGGCGGCGACAACTTCCGCCTGGCCACCCAGAAGCTCAACCAGTTCTTCGAAGGGACCCCCCCGGCCGAGTACGTCGTCCGCAATGAAGTCCTCCGGTTCCTCGCGCGCCAGCTCCCGCGCAAGATGATGGAGGAGGTCCAGTCGTCGAAGTGGTCCGAGGGCCGCGACGCCCGCCACATCGAAGACTGCATGCTCTACAGCGACATCGCCGGCCGCGTCGGCGGCACGGGCGACGACCTGGCGCGGGTCCGCCGCGTGTTCGACTGGATCGTCGAGCAGGTGCAGCTCGTCCCGGTCGGCAGCCTGGGGACGCCGCAACTGCCGCAGGTCTACGCCCGCCCGTACGACCTGCTGCTCCGCGGCATGGGGACCGAATCCCAGGGCGCGTGGGCCGAGCGCTCGTGGACCTTCATGGCCCTCTGCCGCCAGCTCGGCGTGGACGTGGGCCTGCTGACCTACTCGCGGGGGAACGTCGTCGAGCCGTTCATCCCCAAGACGGGCGACCCGCTCAACCCGTTCGGCCCGGCGCGCGAGGAGCGGCCCCCCCAGGTCTGGATCTGCGCCGCGCTGATCGACGGCGAGGCGTACCTGTTCGACGCCCGCGCCGGCGTCGCCGTGCCGGGCCCCGGCGGCGAGGGCGTCGCCACCCTCCGGCAGGCCCTGGCCGACCCGTCGATCCTGGAGGCGATGAACCTCCCCGGCCTCTCCCCCTACGACGTCAGCCGGGCCACGCTCCTCGGCAGCCCGACGAAGGTCGGCGTCCTGATCGATTCCAGCCAGGGCTACTTCACGCCCAAGATGCGGCTGCTCCAGGGCGAGCTGGCCGGCAAGAACCGCACGATCCTCTACCACGACCCCGCGGCGCAGGCGTCCCACTTCGCCGAGGTCCTGGGCGACCGGCTGGGCGGCGTCTCGTTCTGGACGGTCCCCCTGGAGGTCGAGACCCTCCTGTTCACCGACCCCCGGTTCGTCGCCGCCACGCAGCAGTCGCTGCTGTTCTTCCGCGGCGAGATGCCGCTGATCTACGCCCGCGTCAAGCAGCTCCGCGGCGACCTGGACGAGGCCGTCTCCGACTACGTCGGCTTCCGCTTCTCCGAGACCCAGGCGTTCCTCAACAACAAGAACGTGGTCATCCCCGGGGGGATCCAGGAGGGCCTGGACGCCTATGCCACCTACTACCTGGCCCTCGCCCACCTGGAGCGCAAGGACCTCCGCCAGGCCGAGCTGATGTTCACGAAGGTGCTGGAGATCCTCCCCGAGCCCACCGCCGACTCCCCCCCCTACTACATGTTCCGCCGGGGCGCCCACGCCAACCTCGGCCGCATCTACGAGGCCCAGGGCGACCCCCGCCGCGCCGTGGCCCACTACACGGCCGGCGACCCGACCATGCAGCGCCACGGCAACGCCCTGCGGGCCCGCGCCCTCGTCTGGAAGGACCCGATGCAGGCCCCCCCCGACGCGCTCCCCGAGGCCCCCAAGGAGTTCTCCCGCATCAACGCCCCCAAGGCGGAGGCGCCGGCGCCCGCCGAGGGGCCGAAGCCCGAGGCCGCCCCCGCGCCCGGAAATCCCGAAACGCCGGGCGGTCCCGAGTCTCCGAAAGGCGCGGGCGTGGTAGAATGACGATGATACGCCGGGGCCTCCGAGGGCCCCGAAATCCGGGCCCTCGGAGGCCGGACGGGTCGACGGGCAGGGAGGCCGTCGGGGCTCACGACCCCGCATCGAGATCGAACTCTTCGCCATCCCAGCCGAGACCCCCATGCCGGACGACTTCGCCCTGCCCGGTTCGCACCGCCCCGGATCGTCGCGGCCCGTGAACGGGTCGGCCGCCCACGGCGTCTCGGTCGCCCCGCGCCCCGAAGAAGACCCGGGGTGGGTGATCGAGACGGTCATCAGCCCGTTCCACTGCCTGTACCAGGACGCCCTGCACTTCCACACCCAGAGCCGCCTGGCCTACTCCGAGGCCGAGGCCTCGCGCCTCGCGCGGGCGGCGTTCATGCTGTACATCGCCTCGGCCGAGGCCCTGGTGCGGCAGGCGGCCGTCGAGCTGGGCCGCCCCGAGCTGCGCGGGCTCCTCGCCGACCCCAGCCGCCCCCTCCCCCCGGCCGAGGCCTGGCGGCTGCTGCCGGCGATCGTCGCCGAGCCGGGCGTCCCCACGGCGTCGTTCAACCCCGAGCAGCCCCCCTGGCCGCAGTTCGCCGAGCTGCTGATGCTGGAGACCTCTTGGGTCTATCCCGGCCCCGCCGCCGCCCGACGCGCCTACTACCACTCCCCCCGCCGCGACGGCGACTATGAGCCGATGCAGCCGCACCAGGTGCCGGCCTCGCTCCACCGGGCGATCAAGGCCGACGCGCTGACCTTCCCCCGCACGGGCCTGCCTCGCGACCCCTACGCCCTCCGTCCCCGCCACCTGGACACCGCCCGGGGGGTCCTCGACGCCGCCGTGGAGGCCCTGGACCGTCGCATGGGGGGCGTCCTCTGCGAGAACAAACGCCACCGCGTCGAGCCGACGAAGATGATCTCGCCCACCGCCGACGCCTCCTGAGCCGGCACCCGGTTCGCGCCCGCCGCGCCGGCCGTTATCCTGGATGCCCCCGGCCCGGACGCCGGGTCAAGGAGGGGCCGGCTCGATGCGCGTTCTGATGGTGACCTCGTTCCCGATCCCGGGCGAGTACGACGGCACGGCGATGCTGCCGATCAAGATCCTCCGGGCGCTCAAGCCCCGGGGGGTGGACGTGACGGTGGCCTACCTGCGGCTCCGGCCGTCGGGAGGGCTCTCGGCGACGGTCGAGGACTTCGAAGGGACGCCCGTCTACAACGTCCCCCCCGCCGCCTGGGCCGTCGGCCGCGGGCTGGAGACGATCGCCCGCGAGCGCCCGTTCGACGTCGTCCACGCCCAGCACTACGGCGGCGCCACCCGCGCCTACTTCGCCTGCCGTCGCAACCGCTGGCCGATGGTCTACGAGATCCACTCGCTGCTGGGCGAGGAGGTGGAGCGCGACCGCCTGGGCCGCGGCCCGGTCTTCCGCGCGTACCAGGGCCTCGAACGCCGGGTCGTCCAGCACGCCGCGCACGTCATCGCGCTGGGCGAGCCGGTGAAGGACGTGGTGGTCCGCGAGAAGGGCGTCCCGGCCGACCGCGTGAGCGTCATCTACCCGGGCATCGACCTGGGCGAATACGAGCGCCCGACCCCGGACATGCCCATCCCGGGCGTGGGGCCCGACCACAAGGTGGTGATGTACATCGGCAGCATCGTCCACCCGAACCAGGGGGTGCCGATCCTGGTCGACGCCCTGCCGAAGATCTTCGCCGCCCGTCCCGACGCCCGCTGCGTCCTGGTCGGCGGCCCGGCCTCGGCCGGCGACGACTACAGGCGCAAGCTGGGCGAGCACGGCGACCGCCTGGCGGTCGTCACCGGCACCACCCCCGAGCAGGTCGTCGCCCTCAGCCGCCGCGCCGACGTCCTGGTCCACCCCCGGCTGGCCTGCAAGGAAAACTACTCCGTGCAGAGCAAGCTGGCCGTCTACCTCGCCGCCGGCCGGCCGATCGTCGCCACCGACTTCGGCGACTACAAGACCCTACTGGGCGCCACCGGCGCGGGCGTCCTGACCGACGTCTCCCCCGACGGGATCGCCGACGGCGTCCTCAAGGTCCTGGACGACCCCGCCCTCGCCGCGAGCCTCGCCGCCGCCTCCCACCCCGTCGCCGAGGAATACTTCGGCATGGCCCGAAACGTCGACCGCTACCTCGACGTCTACGACAAGGCCGCCTCCCAGGGGGTCCGGTAATTGATTCCGGTCCGACGGCGGGATCTGGGATGATGGGGCCGTCCCGACTTCAAGGAGGCCCGCCATGATCCGTCGCACGATGGAGTTCGAGAACGAAGAGGAACTGCCATGATCCGTCGCACGATGGAGTTCGAGAACGAAGAGGAACTG
>MKTT01000155.1 GCA_001898385.1 Planctomycetales bacterium 71-10 | reverse complement strand
CGGGCTTTGCCGTCCTAGATTTTTTGACACTCCTCGCGGAACACCACCGGGATCGACGTAAGTCTTTTGAAGGAACAGTGGCCCGGTCGGCCCGGCCGGGCCACTGTTCCCGCTCGATCCCGGTGGTGTTCCGCGAGGAGTGTCGATTTTTGCATGACGACCCTTCCGCGCGCGGGTGATCGACGTCCCCTCTCCCGCCGGGAAAGGGGACGCAGGACGCGGCTTTGCCGCTTCCGCTATGCAAGTCGCGCCGAACAGTACGGTCGGGATTTCCGGCCGTCGCGGATCCCGGGGCGGGCGTCCCGATGGCTCCCCCGTCGAGCCGGGCGCGGCGGTCGTCGGCGGCGGTCGATCGTCGCCTGCAAAGCCCCGTCGGCTGGAGGTTTTCGACGCCTTGTTTGGCGACTGAGGGAATTGGGAATCAAGGCATTGCTTCCGGTTGTGCGTCCGTGCGTGCGGGCTCCATAATTGATCGCACGGCGCGTGCGAGACGCGTCGTGGAATTTGCGGTTAGATTTCCGCCTCCCGGCGCGTAATCGAGGGTGCGTCATGGCCGTAATCCGTCCGCCGACGACCAGCCCGACCCTGCTCGGGCTGCTGGCCCTGCCCGGGAGCGACGATACGTGGAAGGTGTTCGTCGACCGATACAGCCCGCTGATCGAGGACCGTTGCCGCCGGGCGGGGTTGCAGCCGTGCGACGCCGAGGACGTGCGCGCGGCGGTCTGCATGCAACTGGTCGCGGCGATGAAGGGGTTCCGATACGACCCGGCGCGTCGGTTCCGGGGCTACCTCCAGCGGGTCGTCGAGCACGCCATCCGGACCCACTGGCGGGTCCTCCGCAGGCGACCGGGGTGGGTCGGGTGGGGGGGCGACCGGGCGGATTCGATCCCCGAGCCGCTCGTCGAGCTCGGCGCCGAGCTCGACGAGCGGCTCCGCTCGCAGGTCGACGACCTCCAGTGGGCGCTGGAGCGGGTGCGCTTCGAGGTCGGGCCGGAGAACTGGCGGGTCTTCGAGCTGACGGTCGTCGAGGGCCTGTCCGGGATCGAAGCCGCCCGACGCCTCGGGAAATCCGCCGCGGCCGTGTACATGGCCAAGTGCCGCGTTCGAAAACGTCTCCTGGCCGAGGCCGGCGTCGAGGGCGCCGACTGACCGCATCGCCGAGCCCGCGGCCATGAGCCACCCGACCGAGGACGAACTCCGGGCGCTCCTGGACGACCGATCGCCGCCGGACCGCGCCGAGGCCGTCGCGGAGCATCTGGACGGCTGCGAAAGCTGTCGGGAGGTCGCCGAGCGCCTGACCGAGGTCCCGCGCGACCTCTGGGCGACGCTCGTCGCGGCGGGCGGTCGCGCCGCGGCGCCTTCCCCCCCGATCGAGGGGCCGACGATCCCCGGCTACGAGGATTTCCGCCCGCTGGGCCGGGGCGGGTGCGGCGTGGTGTATCTCGCGGCCGAGTCGGTTTCCGGTCGCCGGGTGGCCGTCAAGCTCCTCCGCGGCGGGGCGATCGCCAGCCCCCGCGAGCGCGCGTGGTTCCTGGACGAGGCCAGGGCCGCCGCGAACCTCCGCCACCCCAACATCGTGACGGTGCTGGCCGTGGGCGAGGGGCGCGGGCAGCCCTATTACGCGATGGAATACCTCCCCTCCGGGTCGCTGGCCGGCCGCCTCGACGGCGCTCCGTTCGATCTCGGGGGGGCGGCGGCGCTCGTGCTGGACCTCGCCCTGGCGATCCAGCACGCCCACGAGGCCGGCGTGATCCACCGGGACCTCAAGCCGGGCAACATCCTGCTCGACGCGCCGACGCGCCCGGAACTCCCCTGGACGCCCAAGGTCGCCGACTTCGGCATGGCGAAGTTGACCGAGGCCGCGGCCCGGACGGCGACCCCGACCCAGGCGATCTTCGGCACGCCCGGCTACATGGCCCCCGAACAGGCGTTCGGGAGGAGCCGCGACGTGGGACCGGCCGCCGACGTCTACGGCCTGGGCGCGATCCTCTACGAACTCCTGACCGGCCGGCCGCCGTTCCAGGGCGGGACGGCTTACGAGACGCTCCTGCTGGTCCGCGACGAGGACCCCGTGTCGCCGGGGCGGCTCCGCCCGGGATTGCCGAAGGACCTGGAGACGATCTGCCTGAAGTGCCTGGAGAAGGAGCCCGGCCGCCGCTACGCGTCCGCCGCCCGACTCGCCGACGACCTGGAAGCCTTCCGCGCCGGCCGCCCGGTCGCGGCGCGGCCCGTCGGCCGCCTGGGCCGTCTCCGGCGTTGGACGCGGCGCGAGCCGGTCGTCGCCGGGCTGTCGGCCGCGGCGATCCTGCTCGCCGCGACCCTGCTCGTCGTCGTGACGGCCGCCTGGCGCCGATCCGTGGCCCAGCAGGTCAGGCTGACCAAATCCGTCGAGACGGCCGAGCGGCGCGGCAAGCAGCTCCTCAACGCCCTGGCCTTCAGCGCGGAATCCGTGAGCAAGCTGTTCGAGCACCCCGCGCTGGTCCCGCTCGTGAACCGAGAGGCCGTCCTCCAGGGCCTCGACGCCCTGGAGCAAGCCGCCGACCTTCCCGACTCCCCCGAGGACCAGCATCGGCTCGCCTACGCCATGCTCCAGATGGCGAACGGGCTCTACCACTTAGGGGAATCGGAGCCCGCCGACCGGGCCAACAGGCGGGCCCTGGCGATCCTCTCGCGCCTCTCCCGGGCCCATCCCGAGCTTCCCGACCTCGCCTACCACTACGCCCAGGGCTGCATGCAGTCGGCCGCCCTGGAGCGTCGGGCCGGTCGTCCCGACGAGGAGATGCGCCTCCACGACGAGGCGAGGCGCACGGCCGAGGAACTGGTCGCTCGCCATCCCGGGCGCGACGCCTATGCCGCCGAACTGGCCGTTTTCCGCTCCACGTTGGCCCGAGACCTCCTCCAAAGGGGACGAGACGACGAGGCGGCGCCCCTCGTGGAGCGATCCCTCGCCGTCAACCGCCGGATGGTCGATCGCTATCCTTTCGACCCGGTACGGTACGGTTACTTCTTCGACGCCAGCCATGTCTCCGGCGTCTTGAAACTCCGACGAGGGGACCTGGAGGGGTACCGCGAGCTCGTCCGCGAGCGGCTGGACCTGTGCGACCGGGCGCGGTCGCAGCCGGACTGGCCCATCATCCTCCCGCGGCTCCTCAACGACGCGAGCGATGCCGGAGCCCTCCAGAAGGCTGGATTCGCCCAGGACGCCGGGAGGCTCGTGGCGACGGCCCTGGACGCCTGGCGGGAGACCTTGAGGCGAGAGCCGGAATCGCCGACGGCGCGGGAGTGGCTCGCTTCCTGGCTGCTCGTCGACGGCTATCGGAAGTGGCCGACCGACCCGGCCGCCGCGGGCGGCGATTTCCGAGAGTCGGTCGCGATCCTGGAGTCGCTGCTCGAAGGCCCGCAACGCTCGAACTCGCTCCTGTTGCTCGCGTGGCACCGATGCGTGTGCCCCGACCCCTCGATCCGCGACACGGCCAAAGCCGTCGCCCACGCCCGCGATCGCGCCCGGGAATTCGATCGCGGCCCGGTCGTCCTGGGCATCTGCCTCTGCGAGGACGGCGATTACGGCGCGGCCCGCGAGGAGCTGGAACGACGCCTCGCCGATCCATCGCCCCTGGACCGGGGCTGGCCCGAGAGGGTGGCCCGCCTCTACCTGGCGCTGGCGTATCGGAAGCTCGGCATGCCGGATCGTGCGGCGGCCGAACTCCGCGACGCCCGGGCTCGCCCGCCGGACGAGGCCCTCGTGGCCTGGCCGGGCGATATGGCGTTGCGACGGATCGAGGCCCTCCTGGCCGAGCGGCCGTAGGACGCATGGGGATCGCGAGGCCGGCCCGGAGTCGGGCCGCGGCGACGCCGATTCGCGGCCGTGGGCCAGGCGCTCGACCCCGGGGGCCTGGCGGCGGACGAGCCGGGCCGCGTCGCGTTCCGGGATCGCATCCCGGGGCATCTGGGCTCGGCGTGCGTCTTCGGCGCCCCGGCCCCCCCTACCCCCTGACCTTCCGGCCGATCTTCGCTACAATTCCCCAATGAGTGCGCGCCGGACGCCGCGACCGATGCGGGGCGACGGGAACGTTCGAACGAAGTCCGACTGATCCTTACGAGTGAGACCGCATGGAGAACCGACCTCAGCAGCAGGAATCGCCCCGACGGCCCACGCCCCCCCCGGCGCGGAAGCCTAACGGCGCCGCGGGGCCGCCGACGCCCCCCTGGCTCTGGGCGGTCCTGCTGGCGGGCTTCGCCTTCATCTTCTACCAGTTCGTCCCCCCCACCGAGACGCCCGTCTCCTACGCCCCCTGGTTCCTCGACCAGGTGGAGGCGGAGAACATCAAGAGCGTCTCCCTGATGGGGGTCGAGATCCAGGGCGAGCTGCGCGAGCCGCGGAAGTACCGCTCGTCCCCCACCTCGAACAACGAGATCGAGGTCCGCAAGTTCATCACCTACTTCCCCTCCGACGAGGCCGTCCAGCCGATCGTGGAGAAGCTCAGCGCCAAGCCCAAGAAGGCCGGCGTGGAGCCCGTCCGGATCGAGTCCAGCCCGGCCAACCAGGTCTGGGGCATGGTCTGGATGCTCTTCCTGCTGCCGATGCTCCTGGCCCTCGGCTTCATCTACCTGATGATGCGCCGGGCCCGCGACCAGTTCGACGGCGGCATCCTCGGCAGCTTCGTCAAGAGCCCCGCCAAGCGGCACGACAAGTCCAAGCAGCGCACCACCTTCGACGAGGTCGCCGGCCTGGAGAACGCCAAGGCGGAACTCCAGGAGATCGTCGAGTTCCTCAAGAACCCGGAGAAGTTCCAGCGCCTCGGCGGCCGGATCCCCAAGGGCGTATTGCTGGTCGGCCCGCCGGGCACCGGCAAGACCCTGCTGGGCCGCGCCGTGGCCGGCGAGGCCGGCGTGCCGTTCTACTCGATCTCGGGCTCCGAGTTCATCCAGATGTTCGTCGGCGTGGGCGCCAGCCGCGTCCGCGACATGTTCAAGACGGCCAAGGAGAACAGCCCGTGCATCCTGTTCATCGACGAGATCGACGCCGTCGGCCGGATCCGGGGCGCGGGGCTCGGCGGCGGGCATGACGAGCGCGAGCAGACCCTGAACCAGATCCTCACGGAGATGGACGGCTTCTCGCCCAGCGAGAGCGTCATCGTCCTGGCCGCCACCAACCGCCCCGACGTGCTGGACCCCGCCCTGCTCCGCCCCGGCCGGTTCGACCGCCACGTCACCGTCGACCTGCCGACGAAGAAGGGCCGGCTGGAGATCCTCAAGGTCCACGCCCGCAACGTCCCGCTCGCCGCCGACGTCGACCTGGAGCGGATCGCCCGCAACACCGTCGGCATGAGCGGCGCCGACCTGGCCAACCTCGTCAACGAGGCCGCCCTCCTCGCCACCCGCGAGGACAAGGCCGCCGTCGACGACAAGGACATGGAGGCCGCGCTCGACAAGGTGATCCTCGGTGCCAAGCGCGAGGAGGTCATCACCGACCGCGACAAGCGGGCCACCGCGTATCACGAGGTCGGCCACGCCCTCGTCGGCTGGCTCACCCCCCGGTCCGACCCGGTCCACAAGGTCACGATCATCCCCCGCGGGCGGTCGCTGGGCGTCACCCAGTTCATGCCCGAGGAGGACCGCGTCAGCTACCACGAGAGCCAGATCCTCGCCCGCCTCTACACCGCGATGGGCGGACGCGCGGCCGAGCGGCTCATCTACAACGACCTGAGCACCGGCGCCGCCCAGGACCTCGACCACGCCACCCGGCTCGCCCGCAAGATGGTGACCCAGTGGGGCATGTCCGAGCGCGTGGGCCCGGTCTCGTTCCGGTCCAGCTCCGAGCACCCGTTCCTCGGCCGCGAGATGTCCGAGCCCCGCGACCACTCGGAGCACATGCAGCAGATCATCGACGAGGAGGTCGGCCGCATCCTCCGCGAGGCCGAGCAGCACGCCTACAACCTCCTCGACGAGAACCGCGACGCCCTCGAACGCGTCACCGAGGCCCTCATCGAGAAGGAAGTCCTCACCGAATCCGAGTTGACGTCCCTGATCGGCCAGCGCCCCGTCGTGGCCGAGCCTGGCTCGAACTCCGTCCCCGCCGCCGAACCCCAGGGCGACGAGGTCGTGGCCTCGCTGGACGACCCGAGCTGAGCGAACGCCATGTTCGGCAAGAGCTTCGCGCCGCCCAGCAACGCCCCCTACCGCCGGGAGGGGGGCGTTGCATGCAACCCGAGCCGAACTGTCTGGGCGTCGATATCCTCCGGAGTCGTGTATGGACAAGCTCCCTGAGTCCGACGATGCTCCAGTCGTCCGGACCGATTTTTCGGACCCGGGGGCCTGGGAGGCCATTTGCAAGGCCATCCGGACTCCCTTCCGCCTCGGCGGCTATGAGGTGCTGGCGAACGTGGATTTCGTCGACGATCCCTCCTTCGAGGGGCTGACGCCGGAGACGCTCCCGTCGGCGATCGGCACCGGCTTCCAGCGTCGGCTCGTCTTCCTCGTCGATCGCACGACCCTGACCCATCAGGAACACCCCATCCTCGTGGTCGACCTGTTCGAGAAACGGCGGCGACCCTTCCGTGTCATCCCGTCCGAAATGGCGTCGGTGGAGAACAACCTATCCCTCGCGAACCTGGACTACCGGGACTTCGTGCGGAACCTTGGTCCAGATGGAATCTTTCGAGGATTCCGATGACGGCCGAGGTTCGCCGATCCATTGGGAGGCTCGGGGAGGTGGGGGGAATCTCCTCGGCGGCATCTCGGCCCACCGGTAGGCCGCCTCATACCTTGCTCCGCCCGCCTGCGGTGGTATGGTGGAGTCCGCCCGGTGCGACGGGCTTGCTGAATCCTCCGATGTCTTTCGCAGGGACCATCCAGCCGTGTCGACGCCCTCCTCCCCCGCCTCGCGCCCGCCGGTGATCTCGGCGGGGATGGTCCTGGTCGATCACCTCACGCCCCCGATCCCGCGGCTGCCGCGGTCGGGCGAGCTGATCGCGGTGGACCAGCTTTATCTGAACATCGGCGGCGGCGCGGCCAACACGAGCATGGCGCTGGGGCGGCTGGGCGTGCCGGTATCGGTCTCGGCCCGGATCGGAGACGACGCCTTCGGCCGGTTCATCGTCGAGTCGCTGCAAGCCGGCGGCGTCGGCACCGACATGATCACCGTCGACCGCGAGCGCGAGACCAGCCAGACGCTCATCGTCAACGTGCAGGGCGAGGACCGCCGCTTCATCCACACCCTGGGCGCCAACCGCGGCTACGTCGCGGCCGACATGGACGACGCCCTCGCCGTCCCGCCCAAGGTGCTGCACATCGGCTACTTCCTGATCCTCCCCCAGCTCGACGGCGCGGAGCTGGCGCAGCGGTTCGACCGCGTCCGCAAGGCCGGCGGCCACACGATCCTCGACGTCGTCACGCCCGGCGAGGGGGATTACATCGAGCCCCTGAAGAAGGTGCTCCCCTACACCGACGTCTTCAAGCCGAACACCGACGAGGCCGCCCTGATCCTGGGCGAGCACGACCCGATCCGCCAGGCCCGCGCCTTCCGCGAGATGGGGGCCCGTCGGGTGGTCATCACGATGGGCGACGGCGGACTGGTCTCGCTGTCGAACGAGAACGAGGTCCGCATGGGCTCGTTCCCCGTCACGTTCGTCGACGGCACCGGCGGCGGCGACGCCTTCATCGCCGGCTACACCGTCGGCCTGCTGGAAGGGAAGTCCGAGATGGACTGCCTCACCCTCGCCAGCGCCGTCGGCGCGAGCTGCGTCCGCCAGGTCGGCGCCACCCCGGGCGTCTTCCGCCGCCACGAGGTCGACGAGTTCCTCGGCAAGCACGAGGTCCCCATCGAGCGCCTGCAACTGGCGTGACCGGCGGCCGGACGCTCAGATGTCCACGATCACCTCGGCCCGCCAGCCGTCGCCGTGCGGCTCCAGGACCAGGCCGTGGTGCGTCGCCGCCTTGACTTCGTGGTCCAAAACGTGGCGGTCGACGTCCATCGGCTCGCCGGCGATCGAGCCTCGCAGGGAACGACCGTCGTCGGCGACCCGGACGTCGAAGCGCGCGTAGAGCGCATGGCGGGTCTCGACGCGGAAGATCAGCTCGTTCAGCCAGTCGACCAGGAGCTGCTCGGGCGAGTCGGCGGCCAGTTCGACGGCCTCCGACTCGCGCGGCTCGATGGTCGAGCGGTCGGCGGTGATGACGTCGAAGAGGCCCTCGGCCGCCGTGCGGAAGAGGTCCGAAAGGTCGTCGGCCGCGATGCGCAGGCCCAGGTCGGCCGTATGGTCGAAGACTTCCGCGCGTCCCACGTCCACCCTCCCCTCGACGCCTCGCCTCCGCCCGATTACAAACGGGCGATCGCCCCGATCCGGGGCCGCCTCAACTTCGGAGCCCGATCGCGATGCTCGAACCCGGAACCCCCGCCCCCGACTTCACCCTGCCCGACCAGTCCGGCCGGGAGACGACCCTCTCCGGCCTGAAAGGTTCGCCCGTCGTCCTCTATTTCTACCCCAAGGACGACACGTCCGGCTGCACCAAGGAGGCGTGCGCATTCCGCGACGGGTTCCTGGACTTCGAGGCCGCCGGGGCGACGATCCTGGGGATCAGCCCGGACTCGTCGGCGTCGCATGCGAAGTTCGTCGCCAAGTATACGCTCCCCTTCACGCTCCTGGCCGACGTCGACAAGGCCGTCTGCGAGGCGTACGGCGTTTGGAAGGAGAAGAGCATGTACGGCCGCAAGTACATGGGCGTCGAGCGGACCACCTACGTCCTCGACCGCGACGGCAAGGTGGCCCGGGTCTTCCCCAGGGTCAAGGTCCCCGGCCACGCCGAGGCCGTGCTGGAGGCCGTCCGCGAGTTGAAGTGAGGGGCGGCCGATCCGCAAAAATTTCCGGAAACCTGAAATCCGGACGCCGGCCCCGCGGATCATGATGACGCGAGCCGGTTCCTTGGCAATTCGGATTTCGATGGCGACGCGAGTTCCGGGCGGCCTCGGCCTCGCGCACCAGATCGGGGACTCTCCCCGTAGGCTGGGTCGCGACCCAGCCTACGGGACTCAACTCGCGGATGCCGAAAATCTCGATCGCTAACGACGAACGAAGCCAAGCTATCGCGAGATGAACTGCTTGTCGCGATTCGACTTGCGTCGAGTCGGAAGCGTCGGTCGGGCGGCGAAGGAAGCCGAATCGGAGCGAGCCGGGTCAGGCGGTCTCGCGGCGGTCGGGGGCGGCGGCGCGGGCCTGGGTCTGGGCGAAGGCGTCCAGCTCGTGGCCGGCGCGGAGGTGCTGTTCGAGCTTGCGGAGGGCCTTGTACTTCTCGTCGCTCACCCGGTTCACGGCGATGCCGAGGTCGGCCCCGATCTCGGGGACGGACCAGCCGCGCATCCACAGCTCGACGATCCGGTCCTGCCGCTTCGAAAGCACGGCGCGGCGGGCGGATTCGAGGATCTCGCCGAGTTCGAGCCGGTCTCGGTGCCGCTGGTCGGCGTCGGGGGCGGGGAGGGCGAGGGATTCGATGGGCTGGTGCTTCTTGGCCCGCTGGACGCGCTTGCGCACCATGTCGATCGCCCGGACGAGTTCCCGGCGCTCGGAGGTGTCGTCGGCGAGGACCTGGGCCAGGTCGAGCTGGCCGTCGCGGGCCTTGGTGAGCAGGCGGCAGCAGACTTCCTGCGTGCAGTCGTCCCAGACCCGGGGGTCGAGGCGGGCGTTCCGCCAGCAGACCGTGCAGTAGCGCTGGATGTCGCGGACCAGGTCGGATTCCGACGCCTGCGCGGTCAGCGCGGCGAGGCCGATGACCAGGGCCATGGCCGCCGGCCCGGCCTTGTACGTCCGCGCCAGGACCCCCTGCCCTTCGGCGGGCTGGGGCGTGGACGCCTTGTCCGTCGTGAGTTCCTTCATGATGGCTGCGGGCTCGCGATTCATGGGGGGCGGGCGGAAGATCGCCGTCGTCCCTTCTCTAGAGACGATTGTCCGGCCGATCCTCGCCGGAAATCAACCCGTCCTTCCACGATTCAAGCCGAGTTCTACCCAACCCGTGGCGGAATCGCAAGTTGAATCCGGGGCTCAGCGACGGTCGAGGTCCAGGAGGATGCGCCGCACCTCCGCGATCACCGCGGGGGCGTCCTGGCAGAAGTGGCCGACGGGGACGATCGACTCGGAGCCCACCCCATCCAGGTGGGCGCTCGCGTAGGTGACCACGCCGTCGTCGCCGCCGGGCCCGTTCGGGCCGTTCTTGACGGGGATGATCGAGTGGGCCTCGACGCCCGCCGGCGGTCGGAGTTCGTGCAACTCCCGGAGCATCGGGGAGTCGCGGCGCATTTCGTCGATGCTGGTGATGAGGTTGCCGCGGAAGGAGGGCCGGAAGAAGTCCGGGGGGTTGGCGGCGATCAGCCGATGATACGCCTTCAACAAGGGGTCGGGCGGGGTGACGAGCCGGCTGGCGACGTCGTGCAGGAGCCCTTGCTCGGCCGTCCCGCCGCCGTGCGGGGTGGCGACGAAGACGATCGCCCGGACGTCGGGGCGCGCCGGGAAGATGAGGCAGTCGCGGGCGAGGGCCACGTCGGCCGGATCGCCGGCCAACTGGTCGGCGCGCCGGTCGCTGACCAGTCGCCAGAGCCGGTCGCCGCTGTCGACGGCCGCCAGCTTCGCCACCAGGCCGCCCATGCTGTGGCCGATCAGGACGATGCGATCGAGGGCGCGATCGGTATAGTCGGGGTCGAGCCGCCGCCGGGCCTCGTCGATGGCGATCCGCAGCCGGCCGGCCGAGTAGGGGAGCGGGTCGCCCGTGGCGTACCCGAAGGTCCAGAACTGGTACGACGCGGCGACCTCCGGGTCGGAGGAGAGGGCGCGGATCATCGGCTCCCAGGTCCGCGGCCCCATCCAGAGGCCGGGGATCAGGATCACCGGGGCCTTCCCGGGCTGCGGGACCGTCGGGGTCGAGAGGCCGACGGGCTCCAGGCGCAGGCGTGACGCGACCGGGGCCGCGGCCAGCGCCGGCGCGACGGCGTCCTCGCCCTCGCCCCTGGCGAACGCGGCCGCGACCCACCCCGCCCCCAGGAGGAGCCCCAGGATCCCCCGCATCAACCGCCTCACGACGTCCTCCCTTCGTACCAGACTTCCAAAACCTCACCCGCCGCCTGGAGCCGCGCGGCCAGGGCCAGCAGCTCGCGATCCGACAGCCCCGACAGGGTCGCCTCGACCCGGCGCGTCCCGGGCCGGTCGCCGGCGGAGAAGCGGAGGCCCGACACCTTCAGCCCCGGCCGGGCGAACTCGCCCCCGGCCAACCGTTCGGCGGCCTCGCCGTCCATTACTAATAAGGATAGGACGCATGTCGCCGTCCGGACGGCGATGCGGTCCTCGACCCATTTCATGCCGTTCAACGTCAGCAGGACGACGGCCGTCGCCGCGACGGCCCCCGCGAACATCCCCCCGCCCGCCGCCAGCCCGACCGCCGCGACGGCCCAGATGCTCGCCGCCGTCGTCAGCCCTAGGACCGCCTCCTTGCGGCGGAGGATGGCCCCCGCCCCGAGGAACCCGATCCCGCTGACGACCTGGGCCGCGACCCGCGAGGGGTCGAGCTGCACCAGCGAGGGCCGCAGGACTTCGCCGAAGCCGTGGGCCGAGACGATCATGAACAGGGCCGACCCCAGGCCGACCAGCATGTGCGTGCGGAGCCCGGCCGCCTTGTCGGCGCGGTGCCGCTCCAGCCCCACCAGGCCGCCCAGCACCGCGGCCGTCGTCAGCCGGATCGTCAGGTCCGCCGTCGTCATCCTCGCCCCTTTCGCGGCGTCATCGCCCCGTCCGGCAGGCGCGGACGAGGGGCCAGAGGTGGAGCCATTCGGCGGGGTCCTCGGGCGCCTCGCCCCCGGGATGGGCCGTCATCCAGGCGTCCCACGCCGCGACCACGTCCGGCGGGGCCACGGCCTCGGCGTCCACGGCCTTGCCCCGGCGGGCCATCCAGACCAGGTGCCGGGCCACGACGGCCGGCTCCAGGCCGCGGATCGCGCCCGCCTCGTCGATCGTGAACCCGCGATCGATCAGCCGCCAGGTCCATTCCTCGGTCGAGACGTGGTCCGACGCCGAGGCCGGCCTCGGCTTCGGCGGGGTCGGGGTCGGGGCCGGGGCCTCGGCCGGCGAAGGGGCGGCTTCCGCGACGGCGGCCTTCGGGGGCGCGGGGCGGGCGATGGGCTCGGGCTCGGGCGCGGGGGCCTCGGGGGCGACGCGGGGGCGCGGGGCCGCGGCCTCGGGGAAGCCGGCGATGGCGCCGAGGATGGCGTCGCCGTAGCGTTCGATCCGGGCGCGGCCGAGCCCCTTGACGTCGTTCAGCTCGGCGGGGGTGGCGGGACGCTGGCGGACCAGGGCCTCCATGGTCTGGTTCGTGAAGATGCAGTAGGCCGGCTGCTTGGCGTCGCGGGCCCACTGCTGGCGCAGCCCCTTCAGCCGCTCCCAGAGCGGGTCTCCGCCCAGCTCGGACGGCTCCGGCCCCTCGTCGGACGACGGGCGGGGCGACGCCGAGGCGGGGGGCGACTTCAGGCCGTGGGCCGTGGCGAACTTGCGGGCGACGTCGCGCGGGAGGGCCAGGCTGAGCGCCGGGGCGTCGCGGTCGCGGAGCCAGGACCAGCCGGCCTCGCTCAGGTTGACGACCGGCTTGAAGTCGGCCACCGCCTGGCTCTCGATCATGCCGACCCCGGCGAGGGCGTCGATCAGGTCGGCGATGTCGCGGTGGGTCAGCCCGCTGTTGCGGAGGACGCCGTAGGTGCTCAGGTTCTGGAGGCCGCTGCGGGTCATCTTCTCGGAGTCCGACCCGGCGAGCATCTGGGCGACGGCCGTCTTGCCGAACCGCCCCTTGGCCCTGGCCACGCCGGAGAGGACCTTCTGGATCGTCTCGCGGGCCTCGGGGGCGTCGATCACCGTGGCGTCGACCCGCGGCGAGCCGTCCTCGGCCTTGCAGTTGTCGCAGCCGCCGCAGTGGTCGGAGAGGTTGGCCTTCTCGCCGAAGTAGCTGAGGATGAGCGACCGCCGGCAGATCGGGCTCATCGCGTACTGGGTCATCCGGTCGAGCTTCTCGTACTCGTGCCGCTTCCGGGCCTCCAGCCGGCGGAAGTCGATGTCCAGGTCGCGGGCCTTCCGGCCCCGGTCGACCACGCGCAGGGCGTTGCCGCGGAACGGCGGGATGTAGTCGATCGGCAGCTCCGCCGTCAGCCCCTTCATCGCCCGGTTGAACGCCGGCCGGTCGATCCCCAGGGCGGAGGCGAGTTCGTCGGGGCGGAAGTAGCAGGGCTCGCCGGCCCGGCCCCGGGCGAGCGCCTCCAGCCCGGCGAGCACGGCCCGCTTGACCGGGGCCTGGGCGCTGACCCGTTCGACCAGGCTCCCCTCCCCCTCCTCCGCCTCCAGGTTGAAGCGGACGATGGCCATGTTCTCGCGGGGGGAGAACTTCTCGATCGCCCCGCAGTCGTCCAGGATCTTGAGCGCCGCGCCGACGCCCGACTCCTTCAGGTCGGCGCCGGAAAGCTCCATGACCTGGGCGATGGTCAGCTCGATGGGGTCGTCGTCGAGGGAGCGGAGGTAGTCGTAGACCTTGTGGACGTCCTGCTTGGGCGGGTACTCGTTCTCGATGAACATCTCCTGGAGCCGGCGGTCGCCGCCGGAGTACAGGAGGACGCAGATCGAGGGGTTGCCGTCGCGACCGGCGCGGCCGGCCTCCTGGTAATACGCCTCGATGGTGCCGGGCATGTTGAAATGGACGACCGACCGGATGTCGGGCTTGTCCACGCCCATGCCGAAGGCGTTGGTCGCCACGACCACGTCGGCCTCGCCGCTCATGAACTCGTCCTGGGCGCGGGCGCGGGCGTCCCGGTCCAGGCCGGCGTGGTAGACGACGACCTCGCGGCGCAGCTCCTTGGCGACGTGGGCGGCGACGCTCTCGCAACGGGCGCGGCTGGAGGCGTAGATCACCGAGGGGCCGGGGTTCCGCTCCAGGATCCGGCCCAGGGCCTCCAGCTTGGCCTCGTCGCGGTTGGTCCGGGCGACGACGTAGCGGAGGTTGGGGCGGTCGAACCCCGTGACGAACAGCCGGGGGTCGCGGAGGCCGAGCTGCTCGGCCACGTCGCGCTGGACGACGTCGGTGGCGGTGGCCGTCAGGGCGATGCAGGGGGGCGAGCCGATCCGCCGGCGGGCCTCGCCGAGGCGGGCGTAGTCGGGTCGGAAGTCGTGGCCCCACTGGCTGATGCAGTGGGCCTCGTCGATCGCCAGGAGCGCCGGGCGGACGCGCTCGACCATCGCGGTGAACCGGCCGCTGCGGAACCGCTCGGGGGCGACGTAGACCAGGTCGTACAGGCCGGACTCGATCTCGGCCATCCGCTGGGCCTGGGCGGCGGGCTCGATGGTGCTGTTCAGCAGGGTGGCGCGGATGCCTCGCTGGGTGAGGGCGTCGACCTGGTCCTTCATCAGGGCGATGAGCGGGCTGACGACCAGGGTGAGGCCGGGGACGACCACGGCCGGGAGCTGGTAGCAGAGGCTCTTGCCCCCCCCGGTGGGCATCACGCAGAGGACGTCCCGGCCGGCGATCACGGCCTCGATGACGTCCCGCTGGCCGGGGCGGAAGTCCCGCAGGCCGAATCGGCCCCGGAGCGCCCCATCGAGATCGACCGTGCCGTCGACGAGACTCATGCGCGCCGCACCTCGCCGGGCCGTGGCCGGCCCCCTTCCCCGCCGCTCGCGAACCCCCGGGGCCTCGCCCCCCTCATACTTTCTGATTATAGTCGCCCCGCCCCCCTCCGCGTCACCCCGATGGGCCTCGCGGAGGCCGAGGAGACCTTAAGATAGAATCAGGATCACGGCGTTTTTTTATTTGACAAGCGCGACGGCGAGTTGTAACCTTTTCGTTCAAGCTGCACGCCGGGACCGCCGACCGGCCGGCTCGGGCTCCCGGTTTCATGGTCCTCATGCCACTTCGGGCGCGATTTTTGCTGAACTCTCCGCCGCCGACTCGGGAGCGAGCCGGCGACTTCGAGATGACGTCCGACCCGTGCGGACCCCAACCGAAAGCCATCCTGGATCCGTGGTCATGCCGTCCCGCTCCTCGACTCGTCTTCCCGCAGCGGCAGCGACGCACGCCTCTCGCAGGCGCCAGGCAAGGAGGTTGGCTCATGCAACTTCGCTCACCAGGAATCCGGCCGCCTTTCGCTGTTGACCCTCCCCCTCTCGGCGCGAGCCGGTTCCTCCGAGAACCTCTCGTGCGGATCGCCGTCTGAAAGGCAGCCGCGGTCGATCGGCCCGGTTGCGACTTCGTCGGGACCCCTGCGTCCGGACCGGGGCCAGTTCCCCGGAGTTTCGTGGTCCGAGCGGCCGCGTCCGACCCGACGAGTCCGGATCGATCGACCAAACTCTTGATAAACAAAGTTGTTAAGGATGATGGGCCAAGACATGAACGCCGATTCAATCTCCCGCAGCGAGCCGTCCGGCGCGGGATCTCAGTTCGACGCCCTCGAATCGCTGGAGTCCCGGCTCTGGGACCGGGCCCGGCGCAACCTCCGGCTGCTCTACAACGGCGGCCGCCTCGCCCCGATCGCGGCGGCGAACGCACCGTCGACCGTCGGCCCCCTGGTCGTCGTGAATCCGAAGATCTGATCCCGCCCCGCCCCCGCCCACCGGCCGGTCCGGACCTCGGTCGCCGTCCGTCCCCCTCGGGCTGCATGCATCACGGTCGACAAGGCGTCGCTCACTTCACCGCGACGATTCCCGTTCTGGCCGTATAAATGTAAGAATTACCTCGCTTGGCCACCGATTGCGCCGCCCCGGCGCAGCGGAGACAGTAGGCTACTCGCTGGGCGAATGGGCGAGCCGTGCCCAGATCTCGCGCAAGGTCGGCCGTCGAGAACGGTTCGAAGCGCGGAAAATCGACCGGCAGCAGGGCCCAGAGGTCGTCGACCGAATCGATTATCACGGCCTCTCGGACATCGAGGAGGCGGCGGTCGACCACGGAGAAGCCGGGCCGCCGACGGCGCGGGACTCGGACTTCCTCGATCGCGACCCCGAGGATCTCGACGGAGAGATTGGGGTCGGGGAGGAGCGGCGCCAGGCCGACGAGGTCCTCGAAAGCCTCGATGAGCGAGCCCCGGCGCGGGCTGCGGCGGCGCGAGAGGTCCGGGCCGTCGGCCGAGGCGCGCCGCACGACGACCCGGCTCAGGGCGATCGGCTTGACGACCCGGATCCTGTGCCGAGGAAGCAGGCTTCTCAACTTCGGCCTGAGGGCCCCCAGGCCGCCGGACTGGATCTCGACGAGCGTGCCGTCGGCGGCGACCGCGTCGATGCGGAAGCCGTCGACGGAGACCTCGCAGCGGCCCCCGGCCGTCGGCCCGTGGCGCTCCTTGAGGCTGCGGTGCAGGTTGGTTTCCATCCCCGTCGATCGTCCCCGGGCCCGGCCGGATCGGCGTCAGTCGCGCGCGAGGGGCTCGACGCCCAGGTCGCGGATCGTCAGCAGGCTCTTGAAGGCGAGGCCGCGGGCGGCGAAGGTCTCCTCGGCCCCTTCGAGGCGGTCGAGCACGGCGACCACGACGGCCACCTTGCAGCCCATCGCCTCCACGGCGTCGACCGCCTGGAGGGAGGAGCCGCCGGTCGTCGCCACGTCGTCGACGATGGCGACGGTCGAGCCCGGTTCCAGGGGCCCTTCCACCAGGTTCCCCGTGCCGTGGCCCTTGGCCTGCTTGCGGACCAGGAAGCCCTTGAGCGCGCCCATGCCGAAGCCGGTCGCCAGGGCCAGCGAGGCCCCCACGATCGGGTCGGCCCCCATCGTCAGGCCGCCGACGGCCGCGATCCCCGGACGTCCCCAGAGGACCGAGAGCATCCCCCGGCCGATCAGCCGGGCCCCCTCGGCCGAGAGCGTGACCTTGCGGCCGTCGATGTAGTAGTGCGAGCTGCGCCCGCTGGCGAGGGTGAACTGGCCGAGGCGCAGGGAGTCTCGCTTGAGAAGCTCGACGAGCGCGTCGCGATGCTCGTCGTTCCATTCCACGGCCATGACGGCGGATCCTTTCATTCATCGATGCGGTTGCGGAGGCGTCCGGGCCGTCCAGGCTAACAACCCGAGGCCGCCGATCCAAGGGCCTGCGCGGCGGCCCGCCTTCCCCTTGACACCGGCGACGGCGCGGGGCATCCTGCCGACTTGAGCCGATCGGGCGGATTCGACGCCCGAGGCGGCCCGGCGGCCCGGCCGTCGGTCCCGTGGGCCCGGGGCTCGCTCGGCCCTCAAGGAGGAGAACGCCATGACGCGCGTCGCCGTCGAATCGGGGCGGGTGGTCGAGTGCGTGGGCCGGATGGCCCGGTTCGCCGCCCGGCCGGTCGTGGAAGGGGCCCTGGATCGCTGCCTGGAGGACGTGGACGCCCTCCGGCGCCAGGAGCGGATCACGCCCGAGCAGAGGGAAGCCCTGCGGCTCATCCTGCTGGGCATCGGCCTGCTCGCGGCCTGATTCGGCCGCGAGTCGGCGAGGACGAGGGAAGGACGGACAGGTCGTGAAGGGAACGCGGATCGCGAGCGTCTCGGGCATTCGGGGCTGGGTCGGGGACGGGCTCGACCCGGCGGCGGCCCTGGAATTCGCCGCCGCCTACGCCGCCGGATGCGCGCCGGGGCCGATCGTCCTGAGCCACGACGGCCGGCGCACCGCGCCGGTGTTCGAATCGGCCGTCGCGGCCGGGCTGGCCGGCTCGGGGCGCGAGGTCTGGAAGGTCGGCGCGACCGCCACCCCCACGGTCGGGGTGCTCGTCCGCGAGCTGAAGGCGGCCGGCGGGGTGCAGATCTCGGCGTCGCACAACCCGCCGGAGTACAACGGCCTGAAGTTCTTCCAGCCGGCCGGCATGGTCCTGGGCCCCGACGAGGGCCGCGCGATGCTCGACCGCTGGACGCGCAAGGAGTTCGCCTGGGCCCCGTTCGACGCCCTGGGCCGGATCCGGCCGCTGGACGACCCCGACGCGATCCACCTGGAGCGGGTGCTGGCCGTCGTCGACGTCGAGGCGATCCGCGCCCGGGAGTTCACCGTGGCGCTCGACGCCTGCCACGGCGCCGGCGGCCGGATGGGCCGCGAGCTGCTCCGCCGCCTGGGCTGCCGCGCGATCGTCCTGGGGGGCGAGCCCGACGGGATCTACGACCACACCCCCGAGCCGACCGAGAAGAACCTCGCCGAGTTCTCGAAGGTCGTCCCGGCCGTCGGCGCGGCCGTCGGCTTCGCGCAGGACCCGGACGCCGACCGCCTCGCCCTCGTCGACGAGGCCGGCCGCTACATCGGCGAGGAGCTGACGCTCGGCCTGGCCGCGCTGCGTCGGCTGGGCCAGCAGGCCGGCCCGGTCGTCCTGAACCTCTCGACCTCCATGACGACCGAGGCCCTGGCGCGCGGCCGCGGCTGCCCCGTCGTGCGGACCCCGGTCGGCGAGATCCACGTCGTCGGCGGGATGCTGGCCGAGGGGGCCGTGATCGGCGGCGAGGGGAACGGCGGCGTGATCGACCCCCGCGTCGGCCTGGTGCGCGACAGCTTCGTCGGCATGGCGCTGACGCTCGACCTGCTGGCCTCCGGGCCGGCGTCGAAGCCGCTGTCGGCGTGGGTGGGCGAGCTGCCCCGGTTCGCGATGGTCAAGGACCAGTACCCGCTGCCGCCGGGCCTCGGCGCCGAGGGGGTGGCGAGGCTCTGGGACCGCGTCGCCGCCGCGTTCGACGGCGCCGAGGCCGACCGCCGCGACGGCCTGAGGCTGTCGTGGGGCGACCGCTGGGCCCACGTCCGCGCCAGCAACACCGAGCCGATCGTCCGGGTGATCGCCGAGGGGCCCGACGCGGCCGTCGCCCGCGCGCTGGCCGACGACCTGGGCCGCCGGGTCGCGGCGGAAGCCCGGCCATGACCGCCGCCGGCGGGTGGCCGCAGTTCGACCGGGCCCCGTCCGTCGCGTTCATCGACGTGGACGGGACCCTGCTCGCCGAGACCACGACCTTCCTCTTCGCCCGCATCCTGATGCGACGGGGGCTGATCCGCCGGTCCTCGCTCCTGCGCGCGCTGTATCATTCGCTCCAGCACCGCTTCGGCCGGCTGGACTACGGGGCGCTGATCGCCTACGGGCTGAGGAACATCGCCTCGATCCCGGTCGTCGAGCTGGAGCGGATCGCGTATGAGAACTTCGCGGAGCACGTCAAGCCGCGGCTCTATCCCGGGGTGGTCGACCACTTCAACGCCCTGCGCGCGACGGGGACGCCCCTGGTGCTGGTGTCGTCGTCGCCGGGGCTGGTGATCGAGCCGCTCCGCATCTTCCTGAGCTGCGCCGACGCCCTGACGACCAAGGTGGTCGTCAACCGGGGCCGGCTGGTGGGCGTCGGGAGCGGCCCGCCGTGCTACGGCGAGGGGAAGCTGTTCTGGGCCGAGGAGTGGGCGGCGCGCTACGGGCTGGCGATGTCCGAGGCCGTCGCCTACGCCGACAACTGGAGCGACCGCGCCCTGCTGGATCGGGTCGGCCGGGGCGTGGTCGTCCGCCCGGGCAAGCGGCTGGCGCGGCTGGCCCGCGAGCGGGGCTGGGACGTCGTCCGGCCCGGGAAACCGTCGACTTCGGCTTGACGGGCCGCCGCACTCGGCATAGATTCCGCCCGAATGCGGGCTCCGCCAGGACCCGCTCCGCCCCGGCCACAGGACGTGGGCGGGAGTCCGATCGTTCGCGAGCGACCGCCTTCGCTCATCTCTCCGAGGGCGGTCCGGGGGTTCTCCCCGTTGCGGTAGGCAAGGAGGCAGGTCCATGCGGCGGACAGTCCCCGGGCGTTCCTGGGCGTTGGGAGCATTGGTCGCGTTCGCGACCGTGGCGATCGGGGCCGGCCCCCTGGGCCCCCTCGGCAAGAAGAGCGCCGACAAGGCCGCGCCCAAGGCCGAGGAATCGGTCGGCGACCTGGCGGACGTCTTCCAGAACGGCGAGACCGTGGTGGAAGGGATCGGGCTGGTCTCCAACCTGGACGGCACGGGCGGCGACGCCCCCGAGTCCTGGTACCGGAAGCAGCTCCTCGACGACATGAGCAAGGCGGGCGTCGAGCATCCGGCCAAGTTCCTGGAGAGCAAGTCGTTCGCGATGGTGATCGTGAAGATGCGGATCCCCACCGGGGCCTCGCCGAGCGACCGCTTCGACGTCGACCTCGAACTCCCGCCGGCCAGCGCCGTCAAGAGCCTCTCCGGGGGCTACCTGATGCCCACCCGCCTGCGCACGATCATGCACGCCGGGGGCTCGCCCAGGAATGGCCCCGAGCAGGCCCTCGCCGGCGGGCCGGTCATGATCGGCGACGTGAAGGACCCGACCAACGGCAAGGTCGGCCGGGTGCTCGGCGGCGGCCGGCCCAAGAAGGAACAGCCGTACCAGCTCCTGCTGAAGGGGGACCGCCGGTTCATCCGCAACGCCGGCATGGTCGAGAAGGCCGTCAACGCCCGCTTCACCAAGAACGAGCACGGGCAGCAGAAGGGCGCCGCCACCGCCAAGTCCGAAGCCTACCTGGAGCTGCGCGTCCCCGACGTCTACCACCAGAACCAGGAGCGCTACTTCCGCGTCGTCCAGCTCCTCCCGATGATCGACACGCCCGAGCTGCGCGAGCAGCGGGTGGCGGCGACCGCCCGGGAGCTGCTCGACCCGAAGACCGCGGGCGTCGCCGCGCTGAAGCTGGAGGCGCTGGGGCCCTCGACGGTGGACCAACTGTCGGCCGGCCTCAAGAGCGATGACGCCGACGTCCGGTTCTTCGCCGCCGAGGCCCTGGCCTACCTGAACGAGTCGGCGGGCGTCGAGGTGCTGGGCGAGACCGCCGTCAAGCAGAAGAAGTATCGGGCCTACGCCCTGGCGGCCCTCGCCGCCATGGAGGACTACTCGGCCAAGGCGCGGCTCCGCAGGCTGATGGACGAGCCCGAGATCGAGGTCCGCTACGGGGCGTTCAACGCCCTCCGGACGCTCGACCCGACCGACGCCATGCTCGGCCAGGTCCGGATCCTCGACGACCCCGCCCCCTCGAGCGAGGAGGAAAGCGACGCCGTCGACGGCATGGCGCTGGCCCTGGCCGCACGCCGCCGCCCCCGCGCGGAGGATCCGTTCTCGCTCTACATCGTCGATTCCGAAGGGCCCCCCGTCGTCCACATCTCGCGATCCCGGAGGTCGGAGATCGTCGTCTTCGGCCGGGGGCAAAGCCTGGAGCCGCCGCTGGTGCTGGGCCACGGCGACATCCTGCTGAACGCCGCCGACCACGACGACGTCGTGGACATCTCCAAGATCGTCCCCAGCCGGTACGGCGACCGGGACGTGAAGCTCCGGTGCTCGCTGGAGCTGGGCGAGGTGATCCGCAGCATCGCCCGCCTGGGCGCCACCTACCCCGAGGTCGTCGCGATCATCGAGGCGGCCGACCGGCAGAAGAACCTCCCGGGCCCGCTCTTCGTGGACTCCGTCCCCCAGGCGAGCATGCAGTACCTGAACAAGGCCATCCTCGGCAAGGATGACCTGCCCAGGCACGACGAGGAGGTCAAGCCGGCCTCCGGCTCGTTCCTCCGCCGGATCTTCGCGCGTGGGAAGGCCGAGCCCGCGCCGAAGGCCGTCGCCAAGAAAGAGGGCGACGAGAAGGGCGAGGGCGAGGAGCCCGACGATCCCGAGGCGGGCGGCGACAAGCCCGCCGCCGACGCCCAGGAGCCGGCCGTGGCCGACGGCCCGGCCAAGAAGGACGACTCGCTCCGCAAGACCTCGGGCGAGGCCGCGCCGGCCGCCGAGGCCCGCCGCCGCCCCCGCCTGCTCGACGCCCTTCGCCGGGGCGAGTGACCCTCCCCCCCGCCCAAGCCCCGCCGCGCGACGACGCCGTCGCGCGGCGCGGATCCTCCCCTCCATCCCCTACGAGCCCCCGGCCCGCGGCGACTACTCGCCGCCCCACCTAAAGTCCCAGGCCGCGCGGTTCGAATATTAGTCTTGACGGTCAGGTCCGCTACGGCAAGGAAGCGAGCGAGACGCCCTTGAAGGTGCGGGCCGGGGCCGATGCCCGCCTTCTTTAACGGAGGCGGCCAGGGCCCTCGGTCTTTGTCGAATACGGGGATCGGGTCGCCGATGCCATCGTCCACGGACGGGGAGGGCGGCCGAAGGCCCGGGTCGAGACGGGTGGAAACTTGAGTCTCGATTCGGGTTGCAGGAACGCCGCTCCCCGGGGCGATAAAGAACGGGGGAAGGGTTGGAGCGATTGGATGGGCCCCGGCATCGCGGACGGCCCCCCGCCGCGGGGGGAGGAACGAACCGCGAGACCGGAGCACCGGCCTGATCGTGCCGACAGGGTTCCCGACCGGAGGTAGGAGGAAGACCTCCGCGGCCTCGCACCCGACAGGGCGAGTGGAGTCGTCGATTATGAAGAAGGTATTTACAACCGGCCAGGTCGCGAAGATTTGCAAGGTCGCGCCCCGGACCGTGAGCAAGTGGTTCGATTCGGGCCGCCTGCGTGGATATCGCATCCCGGGGTCTCAGGATCGCCGGATCCCCCGGGAGCACCTCCTGCGGTTCCTCAAGGAGCATGGAATGCCCCTGGGGGACCTGGAGGCCGAAGTCTATAACAAGATCCTGGTCGTCGGGGCCGACGCCCCGCTCCAGGCCGTCCTCCGGGATCATCTCCGCGAGGGGGACGACTTCCGCATCGAGACCGCCGCGTCGGGCTTCGAAGCCGGCATCCGCGCCGAGAGCTTCCATCCCGATTGCATCATCATCGATATGGCCCTGGGTCGCATCGAGGCCGGGCAGATCGCGCAGAACCTGCGCAAGAGCCCGGACCACCAGTCGACCATCCTCCTCGCCCTCACCAGCGACGAGCCGGGCGAGGAGACCTTCAACCTGGGGTTCAACGACGGCTTCAAGAAGCCGTTCGACGGCGCCCTCCTCGCCGAGCGCATCCGTCGGCTCATCTCGCAGAAGAAGTCCGACGAGCCCTGAGCCGCACCGGATTTCGTGGGCCGCGCGTCGCCCGGGAACCCGACGCCGGCCCCGCCCCCCGGTTCTCCGGCCGATCGAGCCCGGTCGGCCCGCCGCCTCTCCCTCCCCCGAGGGCCGAGGCCGCGGGCCGACCGGGCTCGTCGGCTTTCCCGGCCGCGCTCAGAAGACCTCCTTCTCCCAACCCTTGAGGAGGAACCCGCGGTACTTCCGGAAGGTCTCCCCGGCGCGGGGAAGGAGCGGGGCGAACGCCTTGCCCCGGGCCAGCGCCCGGGCGAACTCCTCCGCGTAAGCGTCCAGGGCCGGGCCCTCGGCGTCCGCCGAATCGCCGATGGCGCGCAGGGCCGAGGCCGCGGCCGGCCAGAATTCGAGCTCCTCGCGGCAGGCCGCGGGCAGGCCCGCCGGCAGGTCGGCCAGCAGGGCTTCGAGCCGGCGGCCCGACTCGGGCCGGATCCCCCGGTCGGTCAGCTCGTCGAGCACCATCACGGCCTCCGCCAGCCGACGGCCGGGCGCCTCGCCGGCGGCCTTCCATTCGCCGAAGTCGCGGACGGCCCGATCGATCGAGAGGTCGGGATCCCACATCCAGCGGCCCATGAGGAAGGTCCCGACGTCGCGCGTCGACGCTTCGAGCCGATGGCCGAAGCAGGCGTCCATCCCCTGCTCTCGGACGCGCTGCATCGTCCGGCGCAGGTAGCGGAGATGGGGCGTGGGGAAGACGTAGGACGATTCCGGGTTCGTGGCGAACAGGAAGACGCCGCCGCGCAGGCCCCGCTCGCGCTCGCGGTCGGGGGTCGCCGCGGGCGAGCCCTCCGTCGTGCCCACGGCCGTCACGGCGTCGCCCGGGAGCGCGGCCCGCACCCGCTCCGCGAGGTCGTCGCGGACCTCGACCTTCATCTCGGCCTCCCAGAGCCGCATGGGCCACATGTTGTATTCGATCCCCGCGCCGGGGTTCAGCTCGCGGAACATGCCGCCGAATTCCCGGACCTGACGCGCGAGGGACTCGGCCTGGTTCGGCTTGCAGCCGTATTGCTCGCACCAGCACCCGCCCGGGTCGTAGAACCAGACCTGCACGGCGTCGGCCTCGCGGAACCATTCCATCTCGGCCCGCCAGACGGCCTTCATGGCGTCCCACGACCCCGGCGCGTTCGGGCAGGCGCACGAGAAGCCGTCGCGCGCGTAGGTGATGTCCGCCTTCCACTCCGGATGGCCCTCCCAGACGTCGCGCGGGAGGACCGTCGGCGTGATCATGAACGTCACCTTCAGACCTCGTCGGTGGGCGTACCGGATCGCCTCGCGCGCGCCTTCGTGGAGGTGGAGGTTCCCGGGCCGCTGCGAGAGCTTCGAGCCGGGGAACATCGTCTGGGTGTCGATCCAGAGGAAGAAGTACCACCGGTTCAGTCGCGACAGGACGAGGCCGCCGATGTAGCGACGCCACTGCGCGTCGTCCCACTGGTGGGGCGTGATCCCCGCGATGTCGTAGCCGATGTTGAGGTACTCGCCGCGGGTGGCGATGGCCGGCTTCTCCAGGAGGCGCGGGACGCCTTCGCCCTCCCGCTCGGGGAATGCGATGCGCACCCGGCCGCCGTCGGCGCGGAGCCTGGTCTCCAGGTCCGAGATCCCGAGCGCCGCCCCCCACGACGTCGCGGCGCGGACGCGCAGGCCCTCGGGGCCGTCCGGTTCGAGAACGTAGCATTCCTCGCGCTGGAAGTCCGCCAGCCCCGCGAAGTCCGGGGCGTCCGGGTCCTGCACGACGACGAGCTTGGTCCCCGATTCCCCCGGCGCGATCTCGCGCGGGTCGGCCCCGCCCAGCCCGCGGACTCTTTGGTGAAGATGTTTCAGGGCCTCGTCCACGGGGTCGGCGCGGATCGAGGTCTCGACGGACCAGCGATCGAGCGGGAGTTCCGAAGCCGCAGCCGCATGGGAGGCGACGACGAGGGCCGTCGCCGACATCATCCGCAGGGTGTTCGTCATGGTCGCTCGCGTCCCCGGGCCGCATGAGTGGTCACGATGGAGACGCCATTCTCGGCGAGGCTCGCGCACGTCGCCAGGGACTCGGCTCGTCACGGCTGCCGGAGAGAGGTTCGCACCGGCCCGATCGGCCGCGTAGGATGGGAGCCTCGATCCCCCCCCGCCCCGCGACGAGGCCCGCTGCGATGCCCCCCGACGGAGTCCGCCCCCCCTCCCCTCGCCGCCTGGGCCTGGTCGCCGCCCTGATCGCGGGGGCGATCACGCTGGCGACCCTGCGCGGGCCGGGGCTGACCATCGACGAGCCGCTGGACGTCCGGCCCGGCCGCGACTACGTCGCCCTCCTGGCTCGCGCGGGGTTCGGCTTCTTCGACCGGGCGAACGTCGACCGGCTGTTCCGCGACAACGCCGAACACCCGCCCCTCGGGCGCTGGCTGCTGGGGATCGCGTCGAAGACGTTCGAGCTGTTCGAAGCCTGGCTGTTCGGCCCGGACCCGACGGGGCTGTACGTCCTCTCGGGCCGTGTCGCGCCGGCCCTCGCGTTCGCGGCGCTCGTCGGGTTGGTGGCGGCCGAGGCCACCCGGCGCTGGGGGACGGCGGCGGGCGTCGCCTCGGCCTGGTCGCTGGTCGCGATGCCCCGCGTCTTCGCCCACGCGCACCTGGGCGCGCTCGACACCTTCATCACCTTCTTCTGGACGCTCGCCCTGCTGGCCGCCGCGCGGGCCATCGACTCACGTCGTCCCGCGCTCGCGATGATCGGCGCGGGCCTGTTCTGGGGCCTGGCCCTGCTCACGAAGATCCACGCCTGGTTCCTGCCGCCGTTGGTCCTGGGCTGGGCCCTGCTCCGCCTGAAGCCCGCGCGGGCGGTCGGCCTCGCGTCGGGCTGGTTCGTCGCGGGCGTGGCGACCTTCCTCCTCGGCTGGCCCTGGCTCTGGCACGACACCTTCGCCCGCTGGTCGGCCTACTGGGGGACGGGCGTGAATCGGGCCTCGATCCAGGTCCTCTACTTCGGGCGGATCTGGAAGGACGTGGACCTTCCCTGGCATTACCCCTGGTTCTATTTCGCCGTCACGACGCCGGTGCTGCTCCAGGCTTGCGGGGGCCTGGGACTCGTCCGGGGATGGAAGGGACGTCGCGAGGACCCCTTCCCCGCTCTGCTGGTCGCGTCGATCGCCCTGTTCCTGGTGCTGTTCAGCACGCGAGCCCCGGTCTACGACGGCGAGCGCCTGTTCCTCCCGGCCTTCCCCGCCTGGGCGATGCTGATCGGGCTGGGGGCCTCGCGGGCCTGGGAGCGGTGGGGGGGCCGGCGGGCGGGGCGCGTGGCGATGGCCGCGCTGATGCTCGGCCAGGGTTTCGGGACGACGTCCATGCACCCATTCGGGTTAAGCTACTACAACATGCTCGCGGGAGGACTGGCCGGCGCGGACCGGCTCGGGCTGGAGACGACCTACTGGGGCGACGCCGTCGACCGGGTGCTCCTCGACGAGCTGGCCCGCCGGGTGAAGCCCGGCGAGGTCGTCGCCCTGGCCCCGACCCTCTACCCCGGACAGGGCGTCGCCACCACGACGGCCCCGCTGGTCCGCCGCGACGTCGTCATCCAGGACGAGCCCGCCGCCGCCACGGCCGACTGGCTCCTGGTCTCCCGACGCCGCGCCTACCTCCCCGCCGCCGTCCTGGCGAGGCTCGCCTCGGGGCGTGGCGAGCGGGTCGCATCGCGGTCGAGGCAAGGGGTGATTCTGTCGGAACTCTGGAAATTCCCAAAGGATGCGACCGGCCCCGGGCGCGCTCGGGACGGCCGTGAAGATTTGAGGGCGAGACCCCTCTAGCCGCCATCGGGGCAATTCGTAGAATATGTTCAGAACGAATTGAACGAAATTCCGGGGATCCTATGGGGGAGTTGAGCCACTACGACGAGCGCGGCGCGAGCCGGATGGTCGACGTATCGGCCAAGGAGCCGAGCCTGCGCACGGCGAAGGCGAGCGGGCTGGTCCGGATGGACGCGGCGACGTTGCGGCTGATCCAGGATCGGGCCGCGGCCAAGGGGGACGTCCTGGAGACGGCCCGGCTGGCGGCGATCATGGGGGCGAAGCGGACCGGCGACCTGATCCCGCTCTGCCACCCCCTGGGGCTCGACGCGGTCGAAGTCGACCTGACGCCGAGGCCCCCGGACGCGGTCGAGATCGTCGCGACCGTCAAGGTCCACGGCCGGACCGGCGTCGAGATGGAGGCGATGACTGCGGTCGGCGTCGCCGCCTTGACGATCTACGATATGTGCAAGGCCGTCGACCGCGGGATGGTGATCGAGCGGATTCGGCTGGAAGAGAAGACCGGTGGCGCGCGGGGCGCCTACAGGCGGGACGGGGCGGGCTGAACGGGCGCGAGTCGATCGGGATCGGCGCGGCGGACGGATTGGAGACGGGGATGACCAGACCATCGGGCCTTCAGGCTGAGGATAGCCGCCGGACGTTGAGCCGCCTCTTCGCGCCCATCCAGGCCGGCCTGGCCGACGCGGAGCGGATCTTCCAGGACGAGCTGCGGAGCCGCTTCCCGTTCGTGCAGGCGCTCGTGGATCACTGCGGCGACTACCAGGGCAAGCGGCTCCGGCCCGCCCTGGTGCTGCTGACGGGCGGGGCCTGCGGCCGGATCGCCGCCGCCCACCCGGTCCTGGCCGCGGTGGTGGAGATGATCCATACCGCCACCCTCGTCCACGACGACGTCCTCGACGAGTCGATGGTCCGCCGCCACGCCGCCACCGTCAACGCCGAGTGGGGCAACGAGTCGGCCGTGATGCTGGGCGACTACCTCTTCTCGCACTCCTACCACCTCGCCGCCTCGCTCGACTCGACGCTCGCCTGCCGCTGGATCGGCAAGGCCACGCACGAGGTCTGCGAGGGGGAGATGCAGCAGATCCACCACCGCGGCAACCTCGACCTGGACGAGGCGTCGTACTTCCAGATCATCGCCGGCAAGACGGCCGCCCTCACCGCCGTCTCCTGCCGCCTCGGCGCGCACTACGCCGGGGCCGACGAGGCCGTCGTCGAGGCCATGGAGTCCTACGGCGACCACATCGGCATGGCCTTCCAGATCGCCGACGACGTCCTCGACATCTGGGGCGACGAGCGCGCGACCGGCAAGAGCCTGGGGACCGACCTGGAGAAGCAGAAGCTCACCCTCCCCATCATCCGCCTGCTCGAGATCGGCGAGCCCGCCGCCGTCGCCGAGGCCCGCAGCCTCCTCCAGGAAGCCCGGGCCGACTCCCGCCGCCGCCTCCAACCCCTCCTGGAAGAGTCCGGGGCCCTGGACTACGCCTGGGCCAAGGCCCGCTGGCACGTCGAACGGGCCGTCGCCGCGCTCGACGTCGCCGCGCCGTCGCCTTATAAGGACATCCTCGCGGAGATGGCCGAATACGTCCTCCGCCGATCGTCCTGACGCGAATCCCTCGCCCTTCGTTTTCTCCCGCTTACGTCATCGTCAGTGTTTAACACTCGTTGATCCTTGCGGGACGAGGAGATCGGGCCCCGGGCGATCGCGAGGCGCTCCGCCCCGATCTTCCGCCGCCTCCGGGCCCTCCCCGCGAGGATCCGCGGCCGCGAATTATTTGGGGGATTTTTGATTGAAAGGCCGGGGCGGTCGACTATGATGTGGCTGTAGAGCCAGGGTTGGAAGGCTTTCGATGATTCGCGTCCCGGGCCGGCTCCGAACCTTTCGGATCGACCCGATGGATGCAAACCCTCCTCTTCGGGATCGCCGATCCCCCCGCCTCCCATCACCCATCGGTGTCCCGTACGCCGGGCCGGGTGTTTTACGTTCGTCGGATTGCTGCGGATACGGAAGTTTTCTCCCTGAAACCGGGAAATCGACGGCCGACGCGACATGGAACTGAAACAGAAGCTCCAGATGCTGATGAAAGCCAGGAACCTCAACGGCCAGAAGCTGGCGAGGTTGTCGCGCGTCAGCGACTCGGAGATCTCGCGCATCCTCCAGGGCAAGTCGCGTCCGGGGCTCGACAACGCCCTGCGGCTGGCCCAGGCCGTCGGCGTCTCGCTCGATTACCTGGCCGACGACCGGGTCGAGGTCGAGCCGGCGGCGACGGCCGAGGACGCCCTCTCCACCGAAGACCTCAAGCTCCTGAGCGCCTGCAAGAAGATCGGCCCGGAGGAGGTCCAGAGGATCCTGGAGATCGTCCGGATCCTGGGGTACGACGTGGCGATGGCCCGCCTGCTCGGCATGGCGTCGAGGCCCGTCATCGAACGCCTCGACGACCAGGTCGGCGAGCCGCGCCCGACGCTCTCGGCCGGCGGCCCCCAGGCCGTGCGGACGGTCGCCACCGCCTGAGCCGGGTGCGATCGATCGATCCGCCGGGAATGCAACCGCCCCCGCCGGCCCCTCATCAAGGGGCCGGCGGGGGCGGTCCGCGTTACGGGGCCGGGCCCGGCCGATCAGAACTGCTTGCGCTGGCGGCTGGAGGGGATCATCAACGCCTGGCGATACTTGGTGACCGTGCGGCGGGCCACCTTGACGCCGTGCCTCCCCATCTCCTCGACGATCTCCTCGTCGGACATGGGGTTCGACTTGTCCTCCTTGCCGACGACCTCCAGCAGCTTCTGCTTGATCGTGTCCCAGGCGATCTCCTCGCCGTCGGCCGTCACGGTGCCGCCGCCGAAGAAACGCTTGAGGGGGAAGATGCCGCGGGGGGTCTGGACCCACTTGTCGTCGACGGCCCGGCTGACGGTCGTCACGTGCACGCCCACGCGGTCGGCGATCTGCTGCATCTTCAGGGGCTCGATGAACTCGGGGCCTCGATCGAGGAACGGGCGCTGGTGCTCGATGATCGCGCGGGCGACCTTCAAAAGCGTGTTGCGGCGCTGCTCGATCGACTCGATGAGCCATCGGGCCGACTGGATCCGCTTCTGGATGAACTCCCGGGCGGCCGGGTCGGTCCCCTTGTTGCGGAGCTGCTTCTGATAGTAGCGCGAGATCGAGAGGTTCGGGGTGTGCTCGTCGATCAGGCGGACGTCGTAGGTCCCGGTCTCGTTGGGCTCCACGATCAGGTCGGGGACGACGTACTGCGTGTTCTCGCTGAGGTTGAACGAGGAGCCCGGGCGCGGGTTGAGCCGGCGCAGGTGCTCGATGGCCTCCTTGATCGCGCCGATCGACAGGCCGGATTTCTTCTCGATCGCCGGCAGGCGGTTGTGCTGGAGGTCGTCCAGGTGATGGGCGATCAGGGTGCGGAGGACGTCGTGGCAGGGGGTGTCGGGGGTGAGCTGGAGGAGGAGGCACTCCCGAAGGTCGCGGGCGCCGACCCCCGGCGGGTCGAGGCGTTGGACCATCCGGAGGGCGTCTTCGGCCTGCTCCGCCGTCACGTCGTGCCCGAAGTCGCGGGCGACGTCGTGGAGCGTGACGTTCTTCGGCAGGTATCCGTTGTCGTCCAGGTTGTAGATGATGTACTCGGCCAGGTCGCGGAGGATCGGGTCGCAATCGAAGAAGCCGAGCTGCTCGGTCAGGCTGTCGTGGAACGAGCGCGGGCGCGACGCCATGTTCTGCATCGCGTCGAGCTTGCGGTCCCCCTCCTCGCTGAGCGCCGCGCGGCTGCGACGGGGGCCTTCGTCGTAGATCTCGCTCCAGTTCTCGTCGAGATTGATGAGGCTGTCGAACTCGTTCGGCTCGGGCTCGGCGGGCTCGGGGGCGGCGGGGGCGGCCCCCTCCTCACCGTCCTCGGAGGGCGAGGCCGATTCGCGGAGATCGACGAGGACGGGATTCTCGCTCAGCTCCTGCTCGATCCGCTCCTGCAGGGCCATGATCGGGAGCTGGAGGATTTCCATCGACTGGATCATCCGGGGCGCCATGCGGAGGCGCATCTCGGTCCGCATCTGCTGGGACGTATCAAGCCGCATGATCCATAGTTCCCCAAACCGACGAGCCGTCACGGTCGCCGCGACGGCGGGCGGAGGCCCGCGATGGTCGGCGGCGACGTGTTCTCCAGCAAGTATTATGCCGCGCCCTTCCTCGGTTCAAGACCCGTCTCCGCGGAAGCTCGCGGGCCGTCCCCGCCGGCGCGTTCCAAGGCGTCTCCCGGGCTGGAGATGGGGCGGATCAGAAAGGCTGCCGGCCGGTGAGCGCGTCGGCCAGCATGTCGCGGCTGGCGAATTCCAGGGTGCTCCCCGAGGCCAGCCCCCGGGCCAGCCGCGTGATCTGGACCGGCTCGTCCTGGAGGCGTTGGGCGATGTAAAGGGCGGTGCCGTCGCCTTCCAGGTTGGGGTTGGTGGCCATGATGATCTCGCGCACCCCACCCTCGTGGACCCGGGCTTCCAGGGCGGCCACGGTGAGCTGATCCGGGCCCATCCCCTGCAACGGGGCGAGCCGGCCCAGCAGGACGTGGTACGTCCCCGGGAACGAGCCCGATTTCTCGATCGCCAGCAGGTCGCGCGACTGCTCGACGACGCAGACCAGGCCCGCGTCGCGTCGCTCGTCGCGGCAGATGGCGCAGAGGGGCTGATCGACCTCCGTCAGGTGGAAGCAGCGCTGGCAATGGCGCACCTGCTCCTTGGCCGACCGGATGGCCTCGGCCAACTCCAGGGCCTCCTCCACGGGGCACTTGAGGAGGTGGTGGGCCAGCCGCTCGGCCGACTTCGCGCCGATGCCGGGGAGGCGTCCGAGCGTGGTGGTGAGGCGGTCGAGGGCGACGCCGTAGCCCGCCATATCAGGAGCCTCCGCCGCCGAAGATGTTCGGGAGCCCGCCCATCGACGTGAACGACTGCGTGGCCGTCTCGCGGACCTTCACCAGCGCCGCGTTCGTGGCGGCGAGGACGAGGTCTTCCAGCAACTCCACGTCGCCGTCGGCCGCGAGCCTCGGGTCGATGCGGACCGACGTCGCCTCCATGCGGCCGTTCATCTTCACGACGACCCCGCCGCCGCCGGCCTCCCCCTGCACCTCGATCTGGCCGAGCGCCTCGGCCGCCTTCTCCATCGATTCGCGGATCTTCCCCGCGTTCTTCATCAGGTCCGCCAGGTCGCCGAGCTTCCCGAACATGGCGCATCGCCCCCTTCCCAGTTCAACGCTCCAGGACGGTCCACGGCCGGCCTGCGAGGACACGACCCATTATCGCATTTCGGTGGACGAACGTCTAGGCGTCGTCGCGGGCCTCGGCGTCGACGTGGGAGACGCGGGCTTCGAAGAGTTCGACGACCTTCTGCACCAGCGGATCGCTGGCGTACTGGTCGGTCCGCCGGGGGGTGAGATCGGCCTCGGCCGGCTGAGGGTAGTCGGCCGAGGCCGAGGATTCGTAGCGGACGGTCAGGGGGCGCTGGAGCAACCACTGGAGGCATTCGGCGATGCGCTTTCGCGCGTCGTCGGCCCCGCAAGGGTCGGCCACGCCGTTGAATCCGGGTTTCGCCGCGATCACCAGGACGTCGGGCTCGTCGACGCCGATCGGCTGGGCCTGGCTGAGCCGCCACGACAGCCCCGCGCCGACCTTCTTGAGCAGGTCAGGCCACACTTTCTGGACGACCTCCAACTCCAGCGGAGGGAGGCTCGCGGCGTGCTGCCGGCGTTCCTCGGCGAGCCGTCGCTCAACCCCGGCCGCCGGCTCGGGGCGCGGGGGCGTCGGCGGTGCGGAGCGGGCGGGTTCAACGGGCGTTGCGAAATGCGCGGGCTTGCCGATGCCGACATCCAACGCCGCGGCGGAATCCGCCTGCGACAGCTTCTTTCGTGCGCTGGTTGCTGAAGGCCTGGGCGTCGAAGGCGAGCCGGACTCCAGGGCCTTGAGCCTCTGGACGATTTCGCCCAGTTCGTCCAGGTTCTCCAGGCGGGCGACGCGGACGAGTGCCAGCTCCGCGAGCAGTCGGCCGTGGGCCACGCCGCGCATTCGCGCCCGGGCTTCGGCGAGAATCTGGAGGGCGGCGAGGATGGCGTCGGTGGACCATCGGCCCGCGGCGGCCTTGAGCCGCGCCTTCTGCCGAGGGGCCACGATGAGCGTCAGGGCCTCGGCGCCGATCGCGAGGACCATGGCGTCGCGGAGGAAGTCGATCGTCCCGGCGAGCAGGTCGGTCGGCTGGACGCCCTCGGACGTGGCGCGGTCCAGCAGGGTGAGGGCGGCGGCCGAGTCGCCGGCCGACAGGGCCTCGATCATCTCCAGGAGCCGTTCGTCGCTGGCCGTCCCCAGCAGGCCGTGGACGACGTCCGGGGTCAGCTTCGGATTGCCCGAGGAGAGCATCCGCTCCAGCAGCGACTGGGCGTCGCGCATCGAGCCGCCGGCGCGGCGGGCGACGATCTGGAGGGCGTCGGCGTCGGCCTCGACCTTCTCGCGGTCGCAGATGAGTTTCAGGGTGTCGACGATCGCCTCGGGGGAGATGCCCGCGAAGTCGAACCGCTGGCAGCGCGAGAGGACGGTGATGGGGATCTTGTTCGCCTCGGTGGTGGCGAAGAAGAACTTGACGTGCGGCGGCGGCTCCTCCAGCGTCTTCAACAGGGCGTTGAACGCGCCCGTCGAGAGCATGTGGACCTCGTCGATGTAGTAGATCTTGAACCGCGAGCGGCTGGGGCGGAGCGAGACGTTCTGGCGCAACTCGCGG
>MKTT01000154.1:33939-60849 GCA_001898385.1 Planctomycetales bacterium 71-10 | reverse complement strand
CGGCGAGGTCATCGGTCCGCATGAGGTCGTCGATCGCCAGGAGCCGCTCCAGGCCGGCGAGCAGGGCCGGCGCGGTCGACTCGACCCCCCGCCTCATCCGCCGGCCCGACAGCATGGGCGGGACGGGGGACATGGGACGCCGCGAGCCTTCCCCAGGCCGCCTAAATTCCGAGCCGAAAAGATGTGTCCACATCTCTGCCCGGCGGGAGAGGGGACTTTGAGACCGGCCGAAGACCGACGGCGTGTCGGCGTGAGGGCCGGCCAGTCCAAGGCTCAATTCCCCGCCGACGCCAGCCCCGGCTTGGCCTGGGCGGAACGGTCCTTCTCGACGGACAGGAGTTCGATCTCCGCCTTGAGAGCCGCAGCCTTGGCGCGGGCGGCGTCGGCGAGGCTCGCCTTGTCGCCGAGGGCCTTGTCGGCGGCGGCCTTGGCGGCGACGGCCTGGTCGAGCTTGGGCTTCAGGTCGGCGACGACGGCCGCGGCCTGCTGGGCGGCGGCGCGGGCGTCGGCCAGCACCTTGTCGACCTCGGCCTTCTCGGCCTCGGCCCGCTTGACGGCCTCGGTCGCCGCGGCGACGCCGAGCGCCGCGGCCTTGGCCTTGAGCTGGGCCGGCGGGACGGCCTGCGGGGCGGCGGCCTTGGAGGCGGCGGCCTGCTTCACGGCGACGGCGGCCGTCGACCGGGCCGTCGCCGACGCGGCGAGCGCCTGGACCAGCTCGGTCGCCTTCTGCGCCTGGGCCACCAGGTCCTCGGAGGCTTTCATCGCGGCGTCGGGGTCGGCGGCGGCCTTGAGCGCTTCGGCGGCGGCGGCGAGGGCGGCATCGAACGCCGACTTGTCGGCCAGCGCCTTGTCGACCGTCCCCTTCGAGGCCTCCAGGGCGGCGATCGCCGCCTTCTCGGCCGCGTCGGCGTCGGCGACGGCCTTCTCGGCGGCGGCCTGCTCGGCGGCGGCCTGGGCCGCGATCTGGCTGGCGGCCTGCGCGGTCGTCGCCGCATCCTGGAGCGCGGCGGCCTTGGCGTTCGACTCGGCCTCGCGCTGGGCCACGGCCGCGGCCTGCTGTTCGGCGGCCTGTTCGGCGGCGGTGAACGCCGCCTGCGCCTGGGCGTGGGCCTCGGCGGCGGCGGTCGCGGCGGCCTGGAGCGGCGGCAGTTCGTTGGTCAGGGCGACCGCCTGGGCCTCGGACTCGGCCCGCTGCTGCCGGGCCTGGTCGATGCGGACGGCGATCGGGGCGGGGTTGGGGGCCAGGGTCGCAAGCAGGCGGCCGTCCTTGACCTCGCGGAGCTTGATCGTCCCCGACCAGTCGGACGCGGCGATCGCGGCGGCGTCGTGGGTCAGGGCGACGGCCAGGGCCAGGTCGCCGAACGGCTCGAACTCCGACTGCTTGCCGCCGTTCGCGTCCCAGACCCGGACGAAGCGGTCGCGGCCGGCGGTGGCCAGGCGGCCGTCCTTGGCGAACTCGACGGAGGAGACGCCGGGGCCGTGCGCGGCGATGTTCTTGATCGCCTTCCCCTCGTTCATCTCCCAGAGCTTCACCGTGCCGTCCTCGCTCGACGAGGCCACGACGTTGGAATCGGCCCGCCAGGAGACGTCGGTGATCGCCGTGGCGTGCCCGCGCAGCTCCTGGTACTCGCGCCCCGTCGCGGCCTCCCAGACGAAGAGGCCGTTGGAGCGGTCGCCGGAGGCCAGCAGGACGCCGTCGGGGCTGAACTCCAGCGCGGTGACCCAGTCGGTGTGCTTCTTGATCTCGTACAACGGCGAGCCGTCGGCCGTGCTGTAGACGCGGACCATCCGGCCGGGGCCGCCCAGGGCCACCTGCGACTGGTCCGGGCTGACGTCGGCGGCGAGCACGGCGTCGTACTCCTTGCCGACCTCGAACACGCGCTCGCCCGTCTTGACGTTGAAGCCGACCGCGATCCCGGACTGCCCGCCCCGGCCGCCGCCGACCAGCAGCACGTCGCCGCCGCGGCTGAACTTGAGGCAGTGGATGGTCCCCTCGGGGAACGGCAGGACGGCCATCAGGTGGGCGTCGGTCGTGCGGTAGAGGAGCACCTGCTTGTGGCCGCCGACGGCCAGCAGCGGGGCCCAGGGGCTCCCCGCCAGCGCCACCACGGCCCCCGGGCGGGCGTCGGCCAGGTAGGGCTCGGTGGGGAGGGCCTCGGGCATGGCGGGCTCGCCCGCCGGCTTGCCCAGGGCGTTGGGGTCGAGCTTCAGCTCCATCTTGGGCTTGGCCTTGGCCGCGACCTTGCTCCCCGAACTCTCCAGCGCCCCGCCGGCGATCCACTGGCGGACCAGCTCGATCTCGGCGTCGGGGATCTTGCCGGAGTTGGGGGGCATCTTCGGCTCCTCGGTCTGGAGGATGACCGAGAGGAGCGTGCTGGCGTCGGGGTCGCCGGGCTCGATCACCGCGCCCGAGCCGCCCCCCTGCATGGCCCCGCCGAAGGTCTCCAAGTTCAGGCCCCCCTTGGCCTTGTCCGGGTTGTGGCAGGAGCCGCAACGGTTCCGGAAGATGGACGCGACGTGGTCCGCGAAGTTGACCTTCGCGCCCTCCTCCGCCCGGGCCGTCGGGGCGGCCGGCGCGAGCAGGGTTGCCAGGAGGAGGGCCGTGAGGGATCGGGGTCGCATGGCGTCGGGCCTCTCGGGAGGTCGGGCGATGACCGGCGGCGGGGCGGGGTCGCGTCGGGTCAGTGGTTGAACAGGAACTCGCGGCTGTTGAGCAGGGCCCAGAACATGTCGCCGAGCGCCTGGGCCTGGTCGGGGGCCTGGGCGATCGCGGGTGTCAGCTTGGCCAGCTCGTCGGCCGTGGGGCGGCGGGAGAAGCAGCGGAGGTAGAGGCTGGTCAGCCGCTCCTCAGGCGTGGGGAGCTTCATCAGCTCGGCGATCACGCCCCCCTGCTGGATCTTGGCGTTGACCGTGTCGCCGTTCATCAGGTGGAGGGCCTGCGACAGCGTCGGCTCCATCTTCACCTCGCACGAGCACGGCGTCTCGCGGGTGGCCCGGCCGAAGGTCGTCAGGAAGTACGTCGAGCTGTTGCCGTCGGCGATCTGCACGGCGCGGGCGCCCGTGGGGAGGCCCTGGAACTTGTCCTTGGTGTTCGTGACGTGGCTGATCGTGTCCAGCAGGCTCTCGGCCTTGATCCGGCGGACCAGCGCGTGGGCGAAGTTCTTCTCGTCGGACTCGTTGCTCTCGTTGCGGCGGGTCGACCGCTGGTAGGCCCGCGAGGTGCAGATGTCCTTCACCAGCGCCTTGAGGTTGTACTTGCTCTCCGTGAACCGCTTGCCCAGGGCTTCCAGCAGCTCCGGGTTGGACGCGGGGTTGCTGACCCGGAAGTCGTCCACCGGCTCGACGATGCCGACGCCCATGAAGTGGGCCCAGACGCGGTTGGCGAACGACGCCGCGAACCACGGGTTCTGGGGCGAGGCCAGCCACTTCGCCAGGACCTCGCGGCGGTCCTTGCCGGCGACGTCCGGCTCCTCGCCGCCGAGGAACTTGGGCTTCATCGCCCGGCCGCCGACGGGGTGGTTCATCTCGCCGCCGCCGGAGTTGAAGACGATCAGCTCGCGGACGTCCTCCCCCTGCTTCTTGCCGATCTGCGAGAAGAACGCCGCGAAGCCGTAGTAGTCGTCCTGGGTCCAGCGGTCGAACGGGTGGTTGTGGCACTGGGCGCACTGGATCCGCATGCCCATGAAGACCTGGGCGACGTTCTCGGTGAGCGGCAGCGTCTCGGTCGTCGTCTGGTAGAAGTTGGTCGCCGGGTTCTTGAACGTGCCGCCGCTGGCTCCCAGCAGCTCCTGCACCATCTCGTCCATCGGCATGTCCTTGGACAGCTTCTCGACGAGCCAGTTGTAGTACAGGAACATCGACTTGTAGCTGACGAACAGCGAGGTCCGGATCTGGAGCAGCTCGGCCCACTTGCTCACCCAGATCTCGGAGAACTCCTTGCGCTTCAGCAGCTCGTCGACGAGCTTGCCGCGCTTGTCCGGGTCGGTCGAGGCGATGAAGCCTTCCAGCTCCTCGACGGTCGGCGTGAGGCCGACGACGTCGATGAAGACGCGGCGGGCGTAGGTGGCGTCGTCGCAGAGCTCGGACGGGGCGATGCGGAGCTTCTGGAGCTTGGCGGCGACCAGCTCGTCGATGTAGTTGCCGGTCGACTCGTCCGGGTAGGTGAACTGGAGGCCCTTGGGCAGGACGATGAACTGGCTGCCGACCGTGTAGGTCTCGAACCGGGCCATCACGAACGCCTCGCCGCGGTCGCCGGCCGTGACCAGGCCGTCCTGGGTGACGGCGGCGGAGGTCTCGTTGTTGGTGAGGAAGACGGCCAGCCCCGTCACGTCGCGGTCGGTGCCGTCGGAGTACTTCGCCAGGACCGTGAGCTGCTGCTTCGACCCCTTGCCGTCCATCACCCCCTTCTTGGGGTACAGCTCCACGCCCACCACCTTCGGCAGCTTGGAGACGTCGTCGTTCGGCGCGCCGACCGTGATCCACTCGTGGACGGCCTTGTACAGGTCGTCGCCGACCTCGAACCGCTTGCCGCCGGTGTGCTGGACGGCCCCGACGGACTTCTCCAGCAGCGTGCTGTCGGCGGGGACGGCCGTGTTGATGCGGCGGCCGACCATCTCGCGGGTCAGGCGGAAGTAGTCGCCTTCGGGGTCGAAGCCGAACAGCGAGATGCGGAACCCGTCCTTGCCGCGCGCCGCGCCGTGGCAGCTGCCGGTGTTGCAGCCGGCCCGCATGAAGACGGGCATGACGTCGAGCCGGAAGCTCAGCGGCTCGGCGACCGTCGCCTTGCCGACCTTGACGGGGATCGCGGCCGACTTGTCGCCGAAGGCCACGGCCAGCGTCGTCTCGCCGTCGGCCGCGGGGCGGAAGGTCGCGCCGTCGCGCGTCACGAGGGCGGGATTCGCGAGGGTATACGAGGCGTCGGCGGTGAGGTCGCGGGTGAGGCCGTCGGAGTAGAAGCCCTGGACGACGATCGACTGGCGGTCGCGGGCGGTGGTCAGGTCGATCGCGGCCGGGTAGACCTGGATCTCGACGAGGCCCGCGGCCGGCGTCGGCTCGGGGGCGAACGGCTCGGCCGGGATGTCGGCCAGGGGGTCCGCGGCGGTCGCGACGCTCAGCGAGAGCCCGCCGAGCACGAGGCCCGTCAGGAGCCTCCGGAGCGCCCGGGCCGGGGCGGCGGTCGACTGGATCATCACGGGGTCGTCCTCAATCGGGGTCGAATCTTCGGTTCGTCGGGTGTACGGGCCGGAGGCCGGTCAGGGCTTGGCGGCGGCCTGCTTCTGCTTGGCTTCGAGCCGGAGCTTCTCCAGCCGGCTGAGGGGCTTGGCGGGGGCCTCGGCGGGCGGCGGGGCGGCGGCCTGGGCCGGCATGGGCGCGGGGGCGTCGGCCTTGGGGGGGAGCGGGGCGTCGATCTGGAGCGACCCCGTGCCGATGTTGTGCGTGATCGGCTCGCCGTCCTGCATCACCACCACCTGGCAGAAGAGGCTCGCGTGCTTGCCCACGGGCGAGGCCGCGTCCGTCTTGATGTGGAAGGTCAGGTCGGTCGAGTCCTTGGTGATCGTCTTGGCGTCGGTGGTCGCCTTGTTCGGCAGGCCGATGAGCGTGACGCTGGCCTCGCCGGGGAAGTCGACGTTCTTGGTGACGGCCACGGCCATGTCCGTCTCTTTCCCCTGCTCGACGCTCGCGGCCTGGAAGCCGAGGCCGAGGTAGGGGGCGGCGATGGTCAGGTCGGCGAGCTGCGAGGAGACGGTGATCGGGCCCGTGGGGCCGCCCGCGGTGCCGTTGACGACGATCTTCCACGTCCGAAGCTCGGCGTTGCCGTCGGCGTTCACGGGGATGACGGCCTCGTCCTGGCCCTCGGGGATCGCGACGCCGCCGCCGGAGCCGACGCCCGGCGGGTTCCAGGGGAGCGAGACGGCGATGGCCGCCTTGAAGTCGGGCTTGCGGGTCGCCTTCACCTTCAGCCCCATCTGGCCGCTGCGGACGAGCGGGACCTTGGGCTGCACGACCTCGATCGAGAACGGAGCCTCCTCGGTCGCGGCCACGGCCAGGCGGTCGACGGTGCGCGACCACATGATGACGCCCGCGTTGTTCGGCGCCAGCACGAACGACGAGAGGGCGCCGAACTCCGACTTCACGTTCACGTTCGGGTCGGTCGACTTCCCCGCCACCGCGGCCAGCGCGCCGGCGGGGGCGGCGTCGGGCTTGGCCTTGAACAGGATCGGCACCAGCGCCTGGCTGGCGGCCAGGACGGGGATCTCGACCTCGACGCCGGGGGGAAGGTTCGAGACGTCGAACTGAACCTCGCCGCCGAAGTCGGAGCGGCTCCCCTGGAGGAGGATCGCCTGGCGGTTCCCCTTGGGGACGGCCACGGCCATGATCGGCGTCCCCAGCATGATCTGCTCGGCCGGGGTGGCGATCGCCAGCTTCGGCTCGGGGGCCGTCACCTCGATCCGGTAGACGTAGTCCGGGCCCCCCTTCTTGAGCTGGTCGACGATCGAGACGACGTACTCGCCGTCCTCGGGGAGGGCCTGGCGGAACGCGCTGTCGGGGCCGGTCGTGTCGTCGCTGCCGGCCATCGCCCCCGCGCCCTTCTTGGCGAGGTACAGGACCGAGTCGATCGGCGAGCGGATCTGGCGTCCATAGACCTTGAAGTCGAAGACCTGCCCCTTCTTCCCCGTGAAGACGAAGTGGTCCGTATCGCCCGCCTTGCCGAGCACGCCGTTCAGGGCCGCCGGCGCCGTGAACGGGGTCGCCGTGTTCTGGTCGTCGTTGGGCTCGGCCTCCATCACGTTGTCCAGCTCGACCAGCCGGAAGGCGTTGGGGTAGGGCGAGAGGCCCTTGTCGTCCTGGCGTTGGAGGCCCCACCCGGCGCGGGACTCGGCCGGCAGGACGACCTCGGACGACGCCTCGCCGGTCGCGTCGCCGATCCAGCGCACCGCGAGCGACTGGCCGGGCCGGCCGCCGGGGGGCATGACGCCCGTCGCCCGGGGGAAGTCGCCGACGTGCAGCCGATAGAGGCACGCGCCGTTGCCGGCGTAGGCGCTCTCCCGGACGGCGATGATGTACTTGCCGTCCTCGGGCGCGATGATCGACGTGAACGCATCCTGCCACAGCAGGGCGGCGTCGTCGCTGGAGGCCAGCTCGAACCGCTTGGTGTTCAGGATCGCGACGTGAGGGTCGAACAGGGTGATCCCCAGCCGCCAGCCCTCGACCTCGGCGGCGATCCGGTCCCCCTTCTTCGCCTCGACGACGAAGTAGTCGATGTCCTCGTTCTCGGCGACGCCGTTGACGACCACGTTCATCGCGATCGCCTGGGGGGCCTCGAAGTCGTTGTTGGGCTCCGCCTCCTTGACCTCGGGCATCGCGCCGACGCTGAACCCGCGCAGCTCGCTGACGCCCGTCGCCGTGCGGACCCGCAGGTCGTGGAAGCCCAGCGGCGAGTCGGCCGCGATCTTCACCTTGGCCTTGAAGCTGTTGTCGTCGACCTTGGCGATCTCGGTCGCCGTCACGCCGGGCTGGTAGAAGAGGACTTCCTGGGCGTCGCCCAGCCGCGCGCCGGAGAAGACGACCTCCACGTCGGTCCCCCGCTGGCCGCCCATCGGCCGGACGGCCGAGAGGCTGGGCGTGGAGGCCGTGGCGGCGGTCGCCAGCGTCAGGAGCGTCGCCAGGGAGGCGAGGAGGCGGAGGGAGGGGCGGGCTCGTCGCATGGTGTGGGTCTCAAGGGGCTCCGGCGGGGCGGGGTCCGGAGGAAGGCGGGGCGATCCAAATCACCAGGCCGTGAGGCGCTCGACGTCCCCTCTCCCGCCGGGAGAGGGTCGTCGGACCTAGTCGATGTAATCTCGGTTCAGGCCCGGCGCGGCCGCCCTCTCCCGCCGGGAGAGGGCGGCCAACTTCGCAGCCGCGACTTCAAATCAGGCCAGCAGCTCCTTCACGACCTTGCCGCCGTCGACGATCTCGATGGGGCGGTCGCCGGGGGCCATCAGCTCCTTGTCGGCGACGATGCCCATCATGTGATAGACGGTGGTCGCCAGGTCCTCGGGGCCCATCGGGTCGCGCTCGGGCTCGGTGGCCGTGGCGTTGGAGGAGCCGTGGATGTAGCCCCCCTTCACGCCGCCGCCGGCCAGCACGACGCTGAACACCTTCGGCCAGTGGTCGCGGCCGGCGTCCTTGTTGATCTTCGGCGTCCGGCCGAACTCGCTGGAGACCATGACCAGCGTCCGGGCCAGCAGGCCCTGGCGGTCCAGGTCGCGGATCAGCGCGGCGAACGCCTGGTCGAACGGCGGCATCTGGCCCTTCATGCCGGGGACGATGTTGAAGTGGAGGTCCCAGCTCCCGTATTCCAGCGTCACCATCCGGACGCCCGCGGCGACCAGCCGGCGGGCCATCAGCATCCGCTGGCCGGCCGGGTGGCGGCCGTACTCGTCGCGGATCGCGGCCGGCTCGGCGTCGATGTTGAACGCCTCCCGCGCCTGCTGCGAGCTGATCAGGCTGTACGCCCGGTCGTAGAACGTGTCCATCGCCGCGATGTTGTCGGCCTTCTCGCGCTCGTGGAAATAGGTGTTCACGGCGTCGAGGGCGTTGCGGCGGGAGGTGAACCGGCCGTCGTCGATCCCCGCGGGGAGGTTCAGGTCCTGGACCTTGAACCCCTTCGCGGCCGGGTCGCTCCCCAGGCTGAACGGCGAGAACGCCGAGCTGAGGTACCCCGTGCCGGCGTAGACGTTGGGCTGGCGGGGGATGCAGACGTAGGGCGGGAGGTTGTTCTTCGGCCCGTACTCGTGCGAGATCACGCTGCCGAAGCTGGGATACTGGAGCGCCGGGCTGGGCCGATACCCCGTGAACATGTTGTGCGTGCCGCGCTCGTGGGCCGCCTCGCCGTGGGTCATCGACCGGATGACGCACAGCTTGTCGGCGAGCTGGGCGGTCTGCGGGAGGGTCTCGCTGAACCGCTCGCCCTCGATCTTGCACGCGATCGAGCCCATGTCGCCGCGGTACTCGACCGGGGCGAACGGCTTGGGGTCGAACGTCTCCTGGTGGGCGATGCCGCCCGGCAGGAAGATGTGGATGACCGAGTCGGCCGTCGCCTTGATGGCGTCGTACGTCTTCAGGTCGGCGCGGGCGCGGCTGCGGAGCAGGTCCGGCAGGGTCAGGCTGCCCAGGCCGAGGGCCCCCACGGTCAGGAATCCTCGACGGCTCATCGGGCCTCGACATTCGGCCATGGAAATTCCTCCGAGGGAACCTAAGCGGTTATGGGGCGGGACGTTCAGACCGGGCGCATGGCCCGACGGCGGGGGCGGGGGGACGGCGATCGGTCGGATCCGCCGGCCCCTCCGGAGGCTGCGCCCGCCCGCGTGGTCGGCGGAATGGGCGCGTTGATGCTCCGGTGCGGGTAGAATTATTATCAAACACGTCGGCCGATCTGCAAGATGTTACGCCGGCGAATCGGTCGCCGTTGGCGCAGATTTCGAAATCCGCGAACGGCGGCATGGATGATCCCTGGAGAAAAAATCGGAAAACCTGGAATCGCCCGGGAGAGATCGCGGATCATCCCCGCGGACAGGCGCGTTCCTTGACATGTCGATCGGATTGAGAAGCACAGGATGGGGGACCGACCTTCGTCCGGCCGATGGCACATCATCTCTCATAACTTCAGATAGCGGGCCTTCTCGTAGGCTAGGTCGTGACCCAGCCCGGAGGAGCCGCGGCCTGCGTGAGCTGGGTCACGACCCAGCCTACCGGGCTATTTGGATAGACGGCCTTCTTGTAGGCCGGGTCGCAGCCCATCCCGGCAAGGCCGAGGCTTGCGGGCGCTTGTTCGCGACGCAGCCGACCAGGCTGGCCGAAACGGATGGGGTCGGACTTCGCCGAAATCTCTTCGAACTTCGACGATCAAAGCCAATTTCGGGGCCGAAATCCCATCCTCATTGCATTTCCAACAAACGAGTTAGGTCGAACCGCCCCCGAAAGCCGCCGTGACGAACGAGGCCGAACGGACCCGAGGTCACCCGGGCTTGCGGCCGACGTAGACCTGGGCCAGGTCGTCGTCCGAGACGGGGCCGAAGCGGACTTCGGTCTGGAAGCCGGCGCGTTCCAGGACCTCGGGGAAGTCCCGGCCCAGCTCGGTGAAGACGTGATAGCCGACGTCGCCGCCGGGGTGCTTGATCGGGGGGGCGAGGTCTTCGACGGAGCCGTCGCCGTCGCCGGCGACGCGGGCGCGCGGGAACGTCCGGGCGACGTCCGGCGAGACGGGGGCCGTGAAGACGTGCCGGCCGCCGGGGACCAGGACGCGACGGATCTCGGCCAGGGCGACGGCCAGGTCGGGGACGTGTTCCAGGGTCTCGGAGGTCAGCACCAGGTCGAAACGGTCGTCCTCGTAGGTCAGCCCCATCAGGCTCTCGTGGCGGACGCCCGCGACGTGCGTGCCGGGGCGGACGTTGGAGACGTACTCGGAGGGATGGAACCGCGCCAGGTCTTCCAGGGCCTCGTGGACGCCGTCGATGCGGTTGATCTCGGCGATCCTCAGGTCGCCGGCCTCGGGGCTGCGGGCCCACGACCGGAGGTCGTCGGCGCGGCGGCCGGCGACCGGGTAGAGGTCGAGCAGGACGTCGGCCAGCCGTCGGGCCCGGAGCTTGGAGCCGCAGCCGGAGCAGTCGCAGGATTCCTTCCGCGCCAGGGCCTCGGCCTGCCGCTCGGACAGCCCCCACAGCTCGACCAGACGCGGGGGGATGACCCGGCGACGGTAGAGCATCAGCCGCCGCTCGCCGCAGACGGAACAGCGCTCGACCCTTCGGTGCACCAGCGCCGAGGCGAGGTCGCGCAGGATCCACCCGAGGCGGTGGGCCTCGTTCCAGGCCAGGACGAGGGGACGCTTGACGACGCCGGGGAGGGGGATTTTGCTCATGTTTCGATACGTGAAGGGGGGCCGCTCCGGCTTGACCGGGGGGGCCGACGTCGATTACGATCGGCTCATGCGTCCGCGAGGATGGCGCACGCGTTAAGCTCGGATTTGACGACAAATTAGGGCGAGGATCAATGGCCTACGCGACGACCGTCCAGCGGCACAGGACGAAGGAGATCGGCATCGGCGACGCGCCGGTCGGGGGGGACAACCCGATCCTGGTGCAGTCGATGACGACGACGAACACCTTCGACGCCGAGGCCACCCTGGCCCAGATCCGCCGCCTCGAAGAGGCCGGCTGCGAGGTCGTCCGCGTCACCGTCCCCAAGAAGGAGGACGTGGAGGGGGTCAAGGCGATCCGCGATCACATCAAGATCCCGCTGATCGCCGACATCCACTTCGACTACCGCATGGCCCTGGCGTGCCTGGAGGCGAAGACCCCCTCGGGTCGCCGCGCCGTCGACAAGATCCGGATCAACCCCGGGAACATCGGCGGCGAGGAGCGGTTCAAGGAGGTCGTCCGCAAAGCGCGCGACGCCGGCGTGCCGATGCGGATCGGCGTGAACTCCGGCAGCCTGGAGAAGGACCTCGTCGAGAAGTACGGCTTCCCCTGCCCGGAGGCCATGGTCGAGAGCGCCCTGCGGCACATCGAGACGGCCGAGGCGCTGGGCTACAAGCAGATGATCGTCAGCCTGAAGGCCAGCCACGTCCCGACGGCCGTCGCCTGCTACGCCGAGTACGCCGCCAAGGCCGACTACCCCACCCACGTCGGCATCACCGAGGCCGGCTCCCGCGAGTACGGCACCCTCAAGAGCGCCGCGGGGATCGGCTCGATCCTGCTGCGGGGGATCGGCGACACCATCCGGGTCTCGCTGCTGGGCGACCCGGTGCCGGAGATCGCCGCCGGCTTCGACATCCTCCGCGCCTGCGACCGCCGCGTCACCAAGCCCGAGGTCGTCGCCTGCCCGACCTGCGGCCGGCTCGACATCGACCTGGAGCGGATCGTCGCCGAGGTCGAGGAGAAGATGAAGAACCTCCCCAACCCGCTGCGGATCAGCATCCTCGGCTGCCTGGTCAACGGCTTCGGCGAGGCGAAGGAGGCCGACATCGGCATCGCCGCCGGCTCGGGCAAGGGGATCATCTTCAAGCGCGGGGTCCCCATCCGGCACGTCAAGGAATCCGAGATGGTCGAGGCCCTGCTCGAAGAAGTCCACCGCTTCGACGAGGAGGTCCAGCCCCTCGCCTCCTTCGTCGAGAAGGAGAAGAAGAAGCAGGCCAAGGCGGCCGGGCTGACCGTCCTGAATTGACGCCTCCGCCGCGATCAGCCGCCGGCCGCGGGGCTTCCCGCCCGGGCGCGGCGGCCTTTCTCAAGCCTGCGGCGGCATTTCTATGGTCTTGACGTTCTTCGCGCGGATCAGGGTCCGGCGGCCGTCGGGATGCTCGACGACGAGCATGGCCCGCAGATCGTAAGGTACACCCGCACCCTTCTCGACCTCGTCGCCCAGGCTCCCGAGGAGGCGGACGTCCTTCAAGACGGAACCGTCCAGTAGATGGATCGCGATGGGGGTTCGGGGGTCGAGGACGCCGCGAAGCTCGTAGCGTCTCAGCGATTCCGGCACCCCCGTCCGGCTCGCCCAGGTGAGCAACCTGAAAAAGAGCGTGAGCGCCACGACCACCAGGATGATCGAGACGGACAGTCCCAAGAAGAATGCGAAGATCTCGTACATGAGGCGCACTCGCGGTACGGGGCGACGCGAAGGCGATGGGCGCATGAAAGGAGGGGGGCCGGGGCCCCCCTCGGATCGACGTTCGTGCTGCGGACCGGCCGGGAGTCCGTTCAGGCGTCGCCGACGGCGGCCAGCTCGGGGCCCTTGGCCTCCTCGCCCTTCTTGGTGGCGCTGAACTTGAGCTTCCGGGTTTCGTTCTCGCCCTCGACGTCGACCGTGATGAGGTCCTTGCCGGCGAAGGTCCCGCGCAGGATCTCCTCCGACATGGGGTTCTCGATCATGTTCTCGATGGCGCGGCGGAGCGGGCGGGCACCGTAGTCGGGATTGTAGCCCTTGAGGATGATGAGGTCCTTGGCGGCGTCGGTGAGGGCCAGCTCCAGGCCGCGGTCGGCCATGCGGCCGCGGATCTTGGCCAGCTCGATGTCGACGATCCGCTTGAGGTCGGCCTGGGTCAGCGGGTGGAAGACGATGACGTCGTCCAGCCGGTTGAGGAACTCGGGCCGGAAGTACTTCTCGATGGCGACCTTCAGGCGCTCCTTCATCTCTTCATAACTGCCCGCCTCGTCGCGGCCCCGGTCGAACCCGAAGATGTTCGTGCTCGACGTCACCTCCGCGCCGGCGTTGGTGGTCATGATGATGATGGTGTTCTTGAAGTCGACGTTGCGGCCGAAGCTGTCGGTGAGCCGGCCTTCCTCCATGATCTGGAGGAGCATGTTGTAGACGTCGGGGTGGGCCTTCTCGATCTCGTCGAGGAGGACGACGGCGTAGGGCCGCCGGCGGATCTTCTCGGTGAGCTGGCCCCCCTCCTCGTAGCCGACGTAGCCCGGCGGGGCACCGATCAGCCGCGAGACGTTGTGCTTCTCCATGTACTCGGACATGTCGATCTGGATCAGCGCGTCGGCGTCGCCGAACATGAACTCGGCGAGGGCCTTGGCCAGGTGCGTCTTGCCGACGCCCGTGGGGCCCGCGAAGATGAAGCTGCCGATCGGCCGCTTGGGGTCCTTGAGCCCGGCGCGGCTGCGGCGGACGGCCTCGCTGATCCGCTTGACGGCCTCGACCTGGGAGATGACCTTCTTCTGGATCTCCTCCTCCATGCGGAGCAGGCGGGCGGTCTCCTCGGTCTCCAGCCGCGTCAGCGGGATGCCGGTCATCTTGGAGACGACCTCGGCGATCACCTCCTCGTCGACCGTGCCGTCGATCTCCTTGGAGCGCTCGCGCCACTCGCGGGTGATCGTCTCCTTCTTCTTCTTGAGCTTGTCGGCCTGGTCGCGGAGGGCGGCGGCGCGTTCGAAGTCCTGGTTGGCGACCGCCTCCTCCTTATCCTGGTTCAGCCGCTCGATCTGCTCGTCCAGCTCCTTGAGGTCCGGGGGCCGGGTCATGGCCTTGAGCCGCACGCGGGCGCCGGCCTCGTCGACGACGTCGATGGCCTTGTCGGGCAGGCAGCGGCCGGTGATGTAGCGGTCGGACAGCTCGACCGACGCCTCAAGCGCGTCGTCGGTGATCTGGACGCGGTGGTGGGCCTCGTAGCGGTCGCGGAGCCCGCGGAGGATCTCAAGCGCCTCGTTGCGGCTCGGCGGCTCGACCACGATGGTCTGGAACCGACGCTCCAGCGCGCCGTCCTTCTCGATGTACTTGCGGTACTCGTCGAGCGTCGTGGCGCCGATGCACTGGACCTCGCCGCGGGCGAGCGCCGGCTTCAGGACGTTGGAGGCGTCGATCGCCCCCTCGGCCCCGCCGGCGCCGACGAGGGTGTGCAGCTCGTCGATGAAGAGGATGGTGTTCTTGGCGCGGCGGACCTCGTTCATGACCGCCTTGATCCGCTCCTCGAACTGGCCGCGATACTTCGTACCGGCGACCATCATCGCCAGGTCGAGCACGACGATGCGGCGGTCGCGGAGCAGCTCGGGGACGCTGCCGTCGACGATCAACTGGGCCAGCCCTTCGACGATGGCCGTCTTGCCGACGCCCGCCTCGCCGAGCAGGACCGGGTTGTTCTTGGTGCGGCGCGAGAGCACCTGGATCACGCGCTCGATTTCATTCTGGCGGCCGATGACCGGATCGAGCTTGGTCTGCCGAGCCAGATCGGTCAGGTCGCGTCCGAACGAGTCCAAGGCGGGGGTCTTGGACTTGTTCCCCTTTTGCGTGGCGCCTCGCTCCCCCCCCTCGCCGCCAGCGTCCATCCCGTGACCGAGCAAGTTCAGCACCTCCTCGCGCACTTCTTCCAACTTCAGGTTCAGGTTCATCAGAACCTGGGCGGCCACCCCTTCCTGCTCGCGCAACAGGCCGAGCAGGAGGTGTTCGGTGCCGACGTAATTGTGGTTCAGATTGCGGGCTTCCTCGATCGCGTACTCGATGACCTTCTTGGCCCGGGGCGTCTGGGGGAGCTTCCCCATCGTCACCATCTCGGGGCCGGCCTGGACGATCTTCTCGACCTCGTTGCGGATCTTACGCAGGTCCACGTCCAGGTTCCGCAGGACGTTGGCGGCGACCCCGCTCCCCTCCTTGATGAGCCCCAGCAAGACGTGTTCCGTGCCGACGTACTCGTGATTGAAGCGCTGGGCCTCTTGGTTGGCCAGTTGCATCACCTTGCGAGCACGATCGGTGAAGCGTTCAAACATGCGGTCTTCTCCGATCCGACGTTCTGGGCGGCGACGGGCCGATCTCCCCGTCGAGGCGACGAGCCTTCTTCGCCTTGCATTGTACACCCGCGGGCCGCGATCCGTTCAAGAGGGGGAGGCCCGCCGCGAGTCCGGGGCCGTCGGATCGGCGATGAGACGAAAGGGCCCGCGTCCCGGCACGCCGGGCGGGCGCGAGCCCCGCGACGCGACCTGTCAAAGAGCCGGGGCCGATCAAGCGACGGGCCGGTCGAGCGCGGCCAGGGCCCGCTCGACCTCCCAGCGCCACTTGGCCCCGCCGTCCTGGTCCAGGCACTGACGATACGCCTTCCGCGCCAGGTCGGGCCGGTGCGTCCGGGCGTGGATCGCGCCCAGCTGCATCAGCGCGTCGGCGTCGCCGTCGTCCATCGCCAGGATCCGCTCGATCCGCTTCCGGGCGTCGTTCCACCGGCCCTGGAGGTAGGCGTCGACGGCCTCCCTGTAGAGACGGTCGATCTCCTGGCGGTGACGGTCGGGGTGGCAGAGCCAGACCCACCAGGCGGTGTAGGCGAACGCGGCCCACCAGGTCAGCAGGGCGGCGACCGCGAAGAAATCGGCCGAGCCGGGGGCGAAGGCGTCCGCCCAGATCCAGCGCGACGCGAACGCCAGGTTCATCGTCCCCGCGAAGAATCCGGCGAGGAGCAGCCCGAAGACCTCCTGCCCCGTCCAGATCTGCGGCAGGCCCGGCCAGAAACACAGCAGCCCGATCCAAGCGCGCCTCGGCACGGTCGGCTCCTCCGTGGTTTCTCGCGCCTCGGTGGCGAGGCCCGAACGTCCTGATTGTATGTTCCGTTAGGCCCGGAATCAAGAAAGCGGGCCACGCATGCAATCCGCCGGACGGCCCTCGGGCACGTCGGCCGGCGGTCGCGTTTCGATGGGATCGGGCCGCGGGTCGTCGGGCTATCAGGCGAATCGGGGCGAGCGAGCCCGAGCCGGTGAGGCGACCGGCGCGATCGGCAGGGTCAGCGCAGCAGGTTGTCGCGGATCTCGCGGCCGAGGAGCTTCAGCTTCTGCTTGTCGGGCATCGAGCCGGCACCCGGCGTCCGGCCCAGGACGCTGACCTGGAGGTCGTCGACGGTGCCGTGGAGTTGCAGGCTGCTGAGGGCGGCGACGTCGAGGTCCAGCTCGGCGAGGAGTTGGCGGGCCCTGGCCGGGACCTTCTCCGCGAGACCGTCCAGGCTCATACGGTAGTCGAGATTCCCGTCGAAGTCGGTCCAGCCGGCGATGACGAGGGGGGCCCTGGCGATGTTCAGCGCGAGCTTCTTGGTGAGGATCTTCCCATCCTTCACCGCGACGTCCGTGCGGAGGGAGCCCACGCGGCTTCGGGTCGGCAGGGTGACCGACTTCTCAACCTCGGACAGCAACTCGGTCCCGTCGAGCTGGATGGGGTCGATGAGGATGCGGCCGTTGCCGACGAGCGTCTGACGGAGGAGTTCCCGCGTCTCGCCGTCGCCCCGGAGGTACATCTCCATCGTGACGTCACCCCGGACCTTGGGGGTCGCCCCGGCCATCACCGGGACCAGATAGCGCAGGAAGGCCATGCCGTCGTCCAGGACCACGCCGTCCGCCCAGAGTCGGCCTTCGAAGGCCGGCCGGCCAGGGATGCGGAGGAGCGAGCCCGAGAACTGGAACGCCCCCTGGTTGACGTCGCCGCTCATCGAGCCGGTGATCGTCCGGCCTTCTTCCCAGGTCCCCTCGCCCGCGACGTTCTCTAGCACGACGTCGGTCCGGGTGGGCTCGTCGACGACGCGGATCCGCGCCCGCTTGACGACGATCTGCAGGTTGGTAGGCCCGGTGGGGCCCGGGTCGCCGTCCGTGGGCCGCGTCGGTCCGCCGGAGTGGACGAGGTCGGCCAGCTCGAACGTCCCGTCGGCGCGGCGGCGGACGCGCAGGTCGAGGCCGTCGACGTCGAGGGCGGTGGCGTCGAGCCGCCCGCAGAGGATCTGGAACACGCCGACGTCGAGGTGGACCTGGTCGGCGACGAGCCAGGGGTCGGCGGGCGCGTCGGGGGCCCCGATGCGGAGGTTCTTCAGGTCGATCCCGCCGCCGAAGCAGACCCGGAGCGAGTCCAGGCCCACGGACCGGCCGCTCGACCGCTCCAGCGCCGCGACGACGTGCTTGCGGGCCCAGTTCGTCGGGGCGACGAGGACGACCAGGCACCAGAGCAGCGCCGGGGCCACGGCGACCCCGATCGGGATCAGCATGAGCCGGCGGAACCAGCGGCATTTCATCGGAATCCCTCCCGAGCACCCGAAGGGCCCGGCCCTTCCCCGGCCGTCCTGGCCGGCGCGACGGTCGCGTCGACGACCGACGGCCGTCGCCGCCGATCGACGGCGAACCATAAGCGAATCGCCCCCGCGCCGCAAGAAGACTTCGCCCGCATCAGCCGCCGGGGCCCGTCGGGCCGAAGACGGTCTCCGAGAGGTCCCGCGTGCGTCCCCCCGGCCCCGGCGGGGACGAGACCAGGATCCCGATCAGGTCGACGTCCCCGGCCTGAAGGTTGCCGACCGCATGGACCTCGCCGGAGCGGGCGACCGAGACGGTCCCCTCCGGGACGGCGTACGACCGCATCGGCACCAGCTTCCCGCAAGGGGTGTCTTCGAAGATGATCTCCGCGGCCGTCCCCTCGACCACGAGCAGGCCGCAAGCGGATCCGCCATGGTCCCGGATCGGCCCGAGCTGGCCCGAACGCCAGCAGAGGACGTCGACGGCGAAGTGTTCGGATTCGTAGAGGCGGGTCTCGCGGCATCCGGCCTCGGCGAAACGGACGGCCTCGCCCAGCGCCCCGCGATCGATGCGGATCGCGGCCAGCCCGCGACGGATCAACTCCTCGGGGAGTGGGGACTTAAGTCGCGCCCAGCGTTCGAAGGTGCCGCGGAGCCGGTCGACCTCGTCCCGGTCCGAGCGGCCCGCGTCGGGGATATCGATGTGGGGAGCCCGGCCCTTCGCGGGGTCGGGTTTCCGGATGCCGCCCCGGAAGAGACGTCGCAAGTGACCCGTCTGGAATCCGCGCTGGCGCTTCACGCGATCGGCCCTCCCTGGCCCGTGTCATGGCGTCGTACGTCGCCGGCACGATAGCCCCCCGCGGGCGTCCGTACAAGTCGGCCTCGGCGACTCCGAGACCGCCCCGATCGCCCGAGAGTTGCGGCCCGGCTCGGGATGCGACAGAATCGACCGCGTCGGGCCTATCCGGGAATCCCCACGCCACCATCGGGCCAGCCGACCATGATGTTACGCGCCAGCCGCCCCGTACGCGTCGTCGCCGCGATGATCGGCCTGCTGTCGGCCGCCCCCGCGGGGCGGGCCGACGACCTGCCGGTGTACAAGGACGTCGAGTTCCAGCCGCTCGCCGCGCAGGCTCGCCGCGTCGGCCAGGCCCTGGAGATCCTGGGCCGGCCGCTGACGGTCCGTGAGCAGTCCAGGCTCGAAGCCGCGATCGAGGCGGCGGACCCGGACTCGGGCGTGAGGGCGATCCAGGAGGTGCTGGACGCCCGCTGCCTCGTGGGCGTGGAGATCAACCCGGAGAGCCGCGTGAAGGCGGCCCCGGGCCCGGCGGCTCCGATGCTGGTGCAGGGGGGCTGGACGGTTTTCCTCGTCAAGGTCCGCAACGAGGCCGGGGTCACGGCCCGCCTGAGGGTCGACTGCCCCAACGCGGGGCCGATCTATACGTCGTCGACGGGCTCGGCCGAGCCCGCGAAGTCGATCGAGCCGGCCGACATCGTCGATCGCTGGTGCGACGTCGCCCTGTACGACGACCGGCCCATGCTCCGGCGGCTCTCCGGCCTGACGGTGGAGTATCGCATCCTCCAGGTCGCCAGCCGCGACGCCGGCCATCGCGAGGCCAAGCTGATGTTCAACGCGGGGCAGGGGAGCCAGGATCTCGGGTTCCGCAGCGACGTCGACGTCCTGTTCACGATCGAGCCGGCCGTCGCCGTGACGCTCGGGGTGCAGGACCCCGACGGTCGGCCGACGACGGCCTCGTTCGTCATCCGCGACAAGCTCGGCCGCGTCTACCCTTCGACGAGCCGCCGCCTCGCCCCCGATTTCTTCTTCCACCCCCAGATCTACCGGGCCGACGGCGAGACGGTCCTCCTCCCGGCCGGAGAGTTCGAGGTCGAGTACACCCGCGGCCCCGAGTACCGCGTCCTCAAGAGGACCGTGACCGTGCCCAAGGGGGCGGCCCATCGCGAGGACTTCAAGCTGGAGCGTTGGATCCACCTGGCGGCGATGAAGTGGTACTCGGGCGATCACCACGTCCACGCGGCCGGCTGCGCCCACTACGAGAGCCCGACCGAGGGCGTCAAGCCCGACGACATGTGGCGGCACATCCTGGGAGAGGACCTGGACGTCGGCTGCGTCCTGAGCTGGGGGCCGTGCTGGTACGCCCAGAAGGAGTTCTTCGATGGTTCGGTCCACAAGCTCTCCACGGCCGAGAACCTGATGCGGTACGACGTGGAGGTCTCCGGATTCCCCTCGTCGCACGCCGGCCACCTCTGCCTGCTCCGCCTGAAAGAAGACGACTACCCGGGCACCACCGAGATCGAGGAATGGCCGAGTTGGGACCTCCCCGTGCTGAAGTGGGGCAAGGAGCAGGGGGGCGTCGTGGGGTTCTCGCACACCGGGTGGGGGCTCAGGACCGAGTCCAATGCGATCCCCAACGACGAGATCCCGCCGTTCGACGGCATCGGCGGCAACGAATACATCGTCGACGTCGTCCACGACGCGGTCGATTTCCTCTCGGCCGTCGACACGCCGATCCCCTGGGAGTTGAACATCTGGTATCACACGCTGAACTGCGGCTACCGCACCCGGATCAGCGGCGAGACCGACTTCCCCTGCATCTACGGCGAGCGCGTCGGCCTGGGCCGGGCCTATGTCAAACTCGACGGCAAGCTCGACTTCGACGCCTGGGTCCAGGGGATCAAGGAGGGCCGGTCCTACGTCTCCGACGGCCACAGCCACCTGATCGACTTCCAGGTCGGCGACCGCAACGTCGGCGAATCGGGGAGCGAGCTGAAGCTCCCCGCCGCCGGCCCGGTCAAGGTCCGCCTGAAGGCGTCCGCCCTCCTGGCCGAGAAGCCGTCGATCGAGACCGAGAAGATCCGATCGAAGCCGCTCGACGTCCAGCCCTACTGGCACGTCGAGCGCGCCCGGGTGGGGGCCTCGCGGAAGGTCCCCGTCGAGATCGTCGTGAACGGCGTCGCGGTCGACCGCCGAGAGGTCGAGGCGGACGGGTCGATCCAGGACCTCGAATTCGACGTCCCGATCGCGAAGTCGAGCTGGGTCGCCGCGCGCGTCTTCCCCTCGTCGCACACCAACCCCGTCTTCGTGCTGGTGGGCGAGAAGCCCATCCGGGCCTCGAAGAAGTCGGCCGAGTGGTGCCTCAAGTCGGTCGACCAGTGCTGGGAGCGGAAGGAGCAGGCGATCCGCGGCGATGAGAAGGCGGCCGCCCGCGACGCCTATGAGGCCGCGCGGGCCGCCTATCGCAAGATCCTGTCGGAGTGCGAGGAGGCCCCGCAAGCCCCCGCGACCGGAGCCGAGCCATGAGCCACGCCCACGACCGAGAACTGGCCGGCGCGTTCGACGACCAGGCCCCGAAATTCGAGAAGGCGCCGGTCCAGAGCGACCCCGCGGCCCTCGAACGCCTGGTGCGCGAGGCCGGCTTCCCGCCCGGCTCCCGCCTGCTCGACGCCGGCTGCGGGCCGGGCCTGGTGGCCGAGGCGTTCCTCCGGGCCGGCTTCCGCGTCGTCGGGGCCGACCTCTCCCCCGGCATGATCGAGCGGGCCCGCGCCCGCTGCGACTTCGCGGGAGACGCGGCCGAGTTCGTGCAGGCGTCGGTCCACTCGGCCGAGGTCGCGGCCCTGGGGCCTTTCGACGGGGCCTATTCCCGCTACGTCCTCCACCACGTCCTGGATCCGCGCGCGTTCCTCGCGCGGCAGGTGGAATTGGTCCGCCCCGGCGGGCGGATCGTGCTGTGCGACCACTTGACCAGCCCCGACCCCGCCGCCGCGCGGAGGCACCAGGATCTGGAGGTCGCGCGGGACCGGACCCACACCCGCAACCTGACCGGCGGCGAGCTGGTCGACCTCTTCGCGGCCGCCGGGCTCGAAGGAATCCGACTCGTCGAGGAAGGATTCGAACTTGACTTCGACGAGTGGTTCGACCGCGGCACGCCGGGCGAGTCCAAGGCGAGCGTGCGCGACGTCCTGCTCCGCGGGGTCGACGCCCGCGGCTTCAAGGTCGCGCCCGGGCGGGGGGCGTCGATCCGGATCGAGTGCGTCCGGGCGATCGTCGTCGGCCGGCGGGGTTGATTCGGCCCCGCCGGCCGGCCGTGCGCCGGCTCAGGTGATGGGGGTGATCGCCCGAGAGGCCGGTATGTTCGACCCCCGACGGCGGTAGGTGTTGCCCAGGATCGTGAAGTTGGGGTATCCCAACTCCTGATACGGCGACCCGCCGCCGTGGTTGCGATTGATGAAGAGGTAATCGCGGAAGCCGTCGAAGATATTGGCGTCGCCCCCCGCCCCGCCGATGGTGGCGATCACCCGGCTGCCGATGCCGGCCACGCCGAAGCTGTCGACGGCGAGGTCCGCCGGCGTCGCGAAGTAGTTGCCGACGATCCGGGCGAGCACGTTCCGGGGCTGCGAGCCGAACATCGTCACGCCCGACCAGTTCCCGCTGAAGGTGTTGCCGACGATCGTGATCTGATTCGGCGCGCTGCCGATGTACATCCCGCTGGCGGTGTTCCTGAGGAACTGATTCCCCTGGACGAACGCGTAGCCCGTGAAGTCGTCGTAGATCTCGAGGCCGTTGAGCCCGCTCGACGCGCCGAAGGTCGTCCCGTTGTCGGCGAAGGTGTTGCCGACGAAAATGCCGGTCGACCCGCCGAACAGCAGGGCGCCGTTGCCCAACCGGCTGCCGGCCGAGTACGAGTTCGACATCTCCAGGCGGGCCGTCGAGTTGACGATCAGGCCCGAGTGCCTGTTGCCGACGATGACCGAGCGGTCCACCTTCGCGTAGGACGTCCCGGCGACGACGATCCCGCCGCCGTCGGGCCGATAGTCGTCCCCCATGCCATTCTGGGACGCGGAGATCGCGTAGAGCGTGGCGTTCGCCCCGTTCTGGAGGTAGACGCCGGTGCCGGTCGTCACCTGGTCGAAGACGCTGTACCGCGCGTTGATCGTCGCCGGGGTCCCCCCCTCGTTGACGCCAAGGATCCCGATCCAGCGCGTCAGGTTGGTGCGGATCAGGCCCGTGTCGACCGACGAGGCGACGACGACGACCCCGCGGCCCTCCGCCCCCACCGACGCCACCCAGAGGTCGTCCAGGGAGATGCCGGCGGAGCGCAGGATATAGATCGCGTCCTGGCTGGCGGGGTAGATGATCGTCGACCGCATGCCGGTCCCGACGATCTTGAGGTTGCTCTTGCTCACGACCCGGACGTTCTCGCGATACACGCCCGAGGCCAGCCGGATCGTCGACCCGGCCGGGGCGGCGGCCAGGGCGGCGTTGATCGTCCTGTACGGGGTCGCGTAGGTCCCGGCTCCGGCCGCGTCCCGGCCCGTGGCGGGGTTGACGTAGATCGAGCTGGACGTCGGGAAATACCCGCTGAAGGGGGTGCAGCCCTGGGCCCCGTAGAGGTAATACCCGATGGTCCGGCCGTCGCGGTTGGGGTTGATCGCCCAGAGGAGCTGGCCGTCGGAACGGGGGTAGGCCACGGCGAGGGCCGGGTCGTGCGTCCCGTAGATGTCGAAGGCCAGCGGCGTCCCGCCGGTCCCCCCGCCCATGTGATACACCTGGTCCGGGAGCCGGTCGGAGTTCGTGTCGACGAGCCACTGGCCGTTGTTGTAGATGACGGGGTCGTCGATCCCGTCGTGGTTGAAGTCGGCCATGAGCGGGACGTCGCCCTTCGTCCCGCCGTAGACGAACGCCACGGAGACGCGCCCGGTCAGGTCGGTGGTGAAGCCCCAGACGCCGTTCGAAGGATTATAGACCCCGGCGTCGGTGACGCCGTCGCCGTTGACGTCGCCGGTCACGGGGATCCAACCCGGCCCGCCGAAGTAGAACGAACGCCCGACGGTGCCGTCGTTCGCCGTATCGAGGGCCCACAAGCCGGTCGAGGGCCGATAGATCCCGATGTTGGTGACCGTCGTGCCCAGGAAGTCGCCGAAGACGGGGGTGTCCGTCGCGGCGCCGAAGTTCCGCGTGATCTCGGTCCGACCGGTGATCGTATTGTCGACGAAGAAGGTCAAGGTGCCGTTGTTGGGGTAGGCGACGCCGAGGCCCGGGGTCATGCCGGTCGGGCAGATCCGTTCCTCCACTCGCTCCAGCCTCGGCGCGGCCGGCCTCCGGCGGCGCCCCGCCCCGCCATCCCCGGCGAATCGCGATCTCACGATGTCTCGCACGACGTCCCCCCATGGCTGTCGATTCGAATGAAGCGGTCGTGAAGTGTATCAAGATTCTAGGGCGCCGTGGTCGGCCGTGCACGTCGCAATCGCGAAAACCTCGCGCGACGCGAACGCCGGCCCGATGCTTGCGAAGTCGATCCGGTTCGAAATACGACCGGCCGCCCTGATGGGCGGCCGGGACCGTCGATCGAGGGCGCGTCAGCGGACGATCGCAGACCTGATGCGGGCGGCCAGTCGACGCAGGCCGCGGGCGGCCGGCTCGGGAGTCCAGGACCTCCGAGGGGCCGCAGGCTTCTCGGTCCGCGCCAGGACGGCGATGACCTCGGTCTGATTCAGGGCGAACTCGCGGACCTCGAACGAGCCGCCCAGGTGGATGCACGCCCGGTCCAGGAAATCGGCGAAGGAGTTCGCATCCCAGACGTGGAAATGGATGCTGTAGTTCGCCTCCGCCAGCCGGCGCGCCTGGGCTTCGATGGCCTGCGGGTCGTCGATGCGTTCGACGTACCGGGCCCACTCGCGGAAATGGTCGAACCGGGACCATGCCGGGCCCTCGACGTCGTCGCGGACGAGGTGATCGAACGGCGTCAGGGCCCGCTCGCGATCGAAGCTATGGTCCCGGTTGGGGATGGCGAAGTAGGCGACCCCGTCGACCTTCACCTTGCTGAGGTGGTTGCGGATCGTGCCGAGTGGGTTCTCGGTGTGCTCCAGGAAGTGGTTCGCCACCACGAAGTCGAGCGAGCCGTCGGGCAGCGTCCCCAGCTTCTCGCCGTCGTCGACGACGTCCACCGGGACGAGGTCGTAGGCGCGAAGCTCGGGATAATGGGCCCGGAGGCCCTCCACGTCCATCCGATCCACGTAGCGGACCCGCGCCCGCTCGCCGAGCTCCATCGGGTGGTGCAGCGCGCCGACCTCGACCCCCTCGCCGACCAGGTGCTTGCGACTCAGTCTCCGGCGCTCCGCCAGCATATCAGCCGGGATCTCGCTCATCGGAATCTCCTCGAAGGGGTGCGGCTCGTCGCCGCTTCAGGGAGCGGACGTCTCGACTCCCGTACCGAGCGCCGCGGCGTCGACCGGGGGCTCGCCGATCCTCGTCCGGAATAAATGGGGGCCTGCGAAGGCCGACGCGGCGGGGGTCCGGGCCCCGGCCACCGCCCCGGAGGCGCTCTCGGCGGCGGCGCGGAACAGGCGGCCGTACTGCGCAATCATGTCGGCATGGCTGGGGAGGGCCTTGAGGATCCAGGACGACGCCGCGGCCATCGCCGCCCTGCCGGCCGGGTCGCGGGCCAGGGCGTCCAGGTGCCGCGCCAGGAGGCGGACGTCGCCGGGCTCGTAGAAGAGGGCGTTGAGGTCGCGCCGGACCTGCTCGGGGATGCCGAAGACGGGCGTCGTGACGATCGGGAGCCCGCGCCCCAGCGCCTCCAGGACGACGTGGGGATAGCTCTCCACGCGGGAGGAGCAGCAGAAGACGTCGGCCGCCTGCCAGTAGGCCGCGGTCGCGCCGGTCTCGTCGACGATCCGGAATCGTTCGCGCCGGTCCGGCGGCAGGTCGGACGCCAGCCGCCGCAGCTCGCGGCTGTACTCCAGGCTGTCGCGCGCCCCGACCACGACGCAGCGCAGCCGCCGGGCCGCCTCCGGCGGCATGGCCCGGAAAGCGTGAACGAGGTCGTGCTGCCCCTTCCGCTCGCAGACGGTCCCCAGGAGCAGGACGCAGACCTCGTCCTCGCCGATCCCCAGCCCCGCCCGCGCGACGTCGCGCGGGCAGGCCGCCAGCTCGTCGCGGAAGCGGTCGACGTTCAGGGCGTAGCGGATGAGCCCGAAGTTCCCCCGCGTCTCCAGATCCTTCCAGATCTCGGACGAGCTGCGGGCGGTGAAGACCACCCGATAGGGCGACTCCATGCAGCTCAGCGCGATCCGGGCGATATCGCTCGGGAACTGGTCGAAATAGGACCGCCAGGGCTCGCTCTCGTGGACGCTCCAGATGGACGGGAGACCGGCCGCACGCGCCGCGTCGACCGCCCAGAAGCCCTGGAGCGTGTTGGCGTGCAGGGCGTGGAAGCCCCCCTCCTTCAGCAGCTCGACCGTCCTGCCGCGCGCCTCGGCGTAGGCGACGGCCCCGCCGAAGATCGAGACGAGCGAGGGATCGACCCGGATGTCGATCCCGGCCCTCTCATACTCCTCGCGGAGCGGGCCGTCCACCGGGCTGACCACCGCGGGCTCGAAGCCGCCGACGGTCTTCAGGCCCGTCATCAGCTCCAACTCGAATCGCGAGGCCCCCTCCCAGTTGAGGTTGTGGCTGACGGCCAGCAGGCGGACCGGCGCGCGGTCGGACGTCGGAACGACGGTCGGCTGGACGACGAAGGCCTCGCTGCGGGGGTCGAGGTGGGGGCTGAAATACGGGTCGCGACGATGGCCGTGGACGCGGCGATAGTTCGCCTCCTCCCGGGGGGCGTCGCCGAAGCCGCGGGTGGCGCCCTCGTGGTGGAACAACTCGGCCTCGGCGCAGACGACGCTGCGGTATCCGGCGTCGTGGAGGCGATAGCCGTAGTCGGCGTCGTTGTAGGCCACGCCGAAGTCCCGCTCGTCGAACCCCCCCATCGCCAGGAACAGCTCGCGAGGCGTGAGCATGCAGGCGGCCGTCACGGCGTAGGCGTCGCGGCTGACGCGCGCCAGGCCCATCGCGCCGCCGTCCCACCAGGGCAGCAGCTTGAAGGCGTGCCCGGCCAGCCCCTCGTGCAGGCCGTGGACGATCCCCGCGTGCTGGAGCCGCCGGTCCGAATACAGCAGCCTCGCCCCCACCGCGCCGACGCCCGGCAGCCTCGACCAGCCGACCATCTGGCTCAGCCAACGCGGCTCGATGACCTCGACGTCGTTGTTGAGGAAGACGATCAGGTCCTCGTCGAGCCGCCGGACGGCCTCGTTGTGGATCGCCGCGTAATTGAACGCGCCGTCGGCGTTCGGGATGCGGAAGACGGTCGCCGGCGCGGTCGACAGGAACGCCAGCGTCTCCGGGTCGTCGCTCTCGTTGTCGATGATGTAGACGCGGTAATGGCGGTAGGTGGTCTTCTCCAGGGATTTCAGGAGGTCGCGGAGTAGCTTCCCCTGATTCTTCGTCGGGATCACCACGGCGACGGACGGGCCGTCGTCCGGCATGACGGGGCGGAAGACGCCGCAGCCGGCCGCCAGCGCCCAGTCGGGCTGCTCGACCCGGCAGGGGACGCCGCGGCGGGCGA
>MKTT01000154.1:0-33928 GCA_001898385.1 Planctomycetales bacterium 71-10 | reverse complement strand
CCGGCCGGCCTCGAAGCTGTGCGGCTTCTCGTGCCCGCCGGCCGCCGTGGAGCCGGGGACCACCCGCCAGTGATAGAGGACGTGCGGGACGTGCGCGACGCCTCGGGCCCTCTCGGACGCCCGCAGCCAGAAGTCGTGGTCCTGGGAGCCCTCGAACCCCAGCCGCATCCCGCCGACCTCGCGGTACAAGCTCGCTCTCACGGCCGAGACGTGGCCCGTGTAGCAGAACGACAGCAGGAGTTCGGGCGACCAGTCGGGCTTGAACTGGGGGGCGAACCGGGCCCCCGTCAGGTCGATCTTGTCGTCGTCGCTGTAGATCAGGTCGGCGTCCGGCTCCCGGTCGATCGCGATCGCCAGGCGGGCGAGCGCCTCGGGATGGAGGACGTCGTCGTGGTCGAGCAGGACGAACCAGTCGCCCGTCGCCGCGTCCGCGGCCGAGTTCGTCGCCGCCGAGATGTTGCCGTTGGTCGGCCGCCTCGCGACCCGCACGCGCGGGTCGGCCCAGGGCCCGCCCGCGAGGAGCGCGACCGTCGCCGGGTCGGTGCTCGCGTCGTCGACGACGATCAGCTCCCAGTCCTCGTACGACTGCGCGAGCACGCTGCGCACCGCTTCGCCCAGCAGGCCCGGGGGCGTGTTGTAGATCGGCGTGAGGATCGAGAACCTCGGCCGCCGCGCCAAACGGCCGACCTCCTCCGCGAGCGACTCCGCGCGCCGCAGCGAGGGCGCGTTGGCCATGAGCCAGGCGTCGTAGGGCTGGAGCGGCTCGGGGGGGGCGAAGTAAGGGCAGGGGCGGCCGGCGACGAGCCGGGCGGGGAGGAGCTTGCGGACGACCCCCCTCGCCTTGTTGCCCACCTTGCGGGACGCCTTGCCCGCCGCCGCGCCGAGGCCGTCGGTGCGGACCACCTGGACGAACCGCGACGAGAGCCGCTTCGCCCGGGCGAGCCTCGCGTACTGCGCCGGCGCGACCCGCGCCAGGTCGCGACGGATGCGGCGGCCGAGGGCCTGCCGCAGCACCTGGCAGGCGTTCAGGACGCCCAGCGGCTCGGGCGCGGCCGGGACGTGCACGATGACCTCCACGACGGCCGGCGGCGCGACGACCTCCGCGGGCGGCGGCGGCGGCGGCGCGACGACCTCCGCCGGGGCCGGCGGCGGGGCGGGCGTGGCCCGCAGGACGATCGCCTCGGAGAGCGAGCGTCGGGCCTGGAGCGACCGCGCGGACGGGTTCAAGATCGTCCGGCGATAGACGGCCGCCGTCTCGCGGGCCACCTTCTCCCAGGTCAGCTCGCGGACGCGGCGGTAGCCGGCCTCGCGGAGTTCGCGACGCAGGCCGGGTTCGTCCGCCAGGCGCCCCATCGCCCTCGCGAGGTCCGCGGGCGCCAGCCCCTCCGCGAACAGCGCGGCGCCGCGGCAGACCTCGTGGACCGACGTGAAGGGCATCGCCGCCACGGGTGCCCCGGCGGCCATCGCCTCCAGCGGGGGGAGCCCGAACCCCTCGTAGAGCGAGGGGAAGACCAGGCCCAGCGCATTCTGATACAGGATCCGCAATTCTTGCTGGCTCACCGCCCCGAGGAACCGCACGCCGGGGATCGGCCCGCCCGCCCGCACCGAGGCCGCGGTCCGCGCCCGGGGGGCGCGGCCGGGGAGCACCAACGCCGGGGCCCCGCGCCCGCCCCGGGCCTCGCGGAGCCCCTCGTAGGCTTCGAGCAGGGTGGACATGTTCTTGTGAGGGTAATCGGATGCCATCGACATGAAGAACGGGCCGGAGACCCCCAGCCGGGCCAGCACCTCCTCGGCCTCGGCGTCGAAGGTCGGCGGGCCGAACTCCTCCACGTCCCCCCCCTCGTGGACGGGCTGGACGACGCCCGCGTCGATGAGCGACGCGAACTCGAACTCGACCTCCTGCGCCGTGTTCGCCGACGGGGTGAGGATCGCCTGCATCGCCGGCAGGACCAGGCGGCTGATCTGGCGGTGCTCGTCGAAGACGGCCTCGTCGTTGAACGCCTCGGCCATGCGGTAGGCGATCAGGTCCTGATGCGTGACCGCGACGTGCGCCCGCGATTCGAACATGAGCCGGGCGTGCGCCGGGTCGAAGATTTGCGCCGGCTTGTGGATGATGTGGACGTCGTCCGCCCAGTCGTCGGGGTGGACCAGCCGACCGTCGACGCCCTCGGCCTGGAGCGGATGGAAGGCCAGCATCGACAGCTCGACCTCGGGGAGCTTCGCCAGCGCCTTCCCCAGGCTGAGGGCGTACATCTTGGTCCCGTTCATCTCCAGCGGCAGGTGCCGGAGGTCGAGCGCGACCTTGATCCGGCCCGTCGTCGCGACCTCGACGGCGTGGCTCGCGAGCGCGGCGTCGAGCGTCCGCCCATGCCGCTCGATCCGCCGCCGCATCAGGTCGCGGCCCAGGGTCGGGGGCCCTTCGACGGGGGGCGGGCTCGGCGTGGGGGAGCCCGCCGGGTCGCGCAGGACGAGCGACCGGCAGGCGCGGAGGGCGAAGAAGCCCAGGGCGAAGGCGCGGGCCAGCCAGTCGTCCATGGCCTCTCGCGGGTCGGCGATGGCGGCGTCGGGCGGGCCGACGGCGTCGAGGACGTCGCCGCGCAGGTAGTTGGCGGCCAGGCCCGCGCGGTGGATTTCGATCGCGTCGGGCAGCCCCGCGACGGCCGCGGCGAGCCCATCCTCGCCGATCCCCTCGGGCCGGTCGAAGCCGTCGCCGTCCGACAGCGGGGCGACGAGGGCCACGCGCTCGGCGGCGTGGGCCGCGCGGGCGAGCGGCTCGATCCAGCCGGGCGTCGGCAGGGCCCCGGGGGCGAGCAGCACGACGTCGCCCCGGCGCGCGGCGAGGGCCGGGGCGACGCGGTCGGCCCAGGTCGAGCCGGCCGCGCGTCGGAGCAGGACGACGCGGCTATCGCGCCGGGCCAGGTCCTCCAGGCCGTCGGCGTGATCCTCGTCGACGATCAGGAGCCGGCCCAGCGACGGGCCGCCGCATTCCAGCAGGCGAAGCGCCCAGTCGAGGTGATCGAGGCCGCCGGGCGCGACGACGTCGACGGGGCGGGGCTGGACCATATCCGGACTCCGGTGGCTGCGGTTGGGGCGAGGCGTTATGCGCCGTGATGCGGCGATCGTCGGCGGCCCGGAAAGGTGTACAGCAGCGGGGCGGGGGGGTCAAGGCGGGTCGACGGGGGGGATACTCGCCTTGTGCGGAGGGGGGGGCCGGCTATAATCCCGCGCGAATCCGACCCCCGCAAACTCGCCCCGGGCCAGGGTCCCACCTCCTTCCCGGCCCTTCTCCCCGTCAGAAAGGTAGCGAGCCCGCATGGCGAATCCCAACGAGACCGCCGCCCCCCGCCGTGGCCTCCTCGGCAGCCTCTTCCCCCGCGCGAACCCCGTGGGCCTGAAGGGCGAAGGGGCGGGCAAGCCGGCGAACGTCCAGGCCATGGAGATGGAGATCTCCTGGCTCAAGATGCAGCTCGCCCAGTTCCAGAAGGAGCAGGCGCAGTTCGAAGGCCAGGAGCCGTTCTTCCTCGGCACCCACCACATGACGGCCATCATCCCGCCGATCCCCGGGGCGGGCGTGCGCGCGACGGCCGGCTCGCCGTCGATGGTCGGATACGTCCTCTCCAGCGACGCCTGGCAGCTCCTCATCAGCAAGTACCTCAAGCCGAACTCGCTGCTGCTGGACGTCGGCTGCGGCAGCGGCAAGATGGCCCGCGCGCTGGCCTACCACCCGTACGTCCGCAAGTACGTCGGCTTCGACGTCCTCCGCGAGAGCATCGACTTCTGCAACGACGTCCTCGTCCCGCGGATCGGCCGGAAGTTCGAGTTCCACCACCTCGACGTCGTCTCCTGCTACAACCCGAACGGGACGATCAAGCCGACCGATGTCCGCTTCCCCGTCGCCGACGGCTCCGTCGACTTCGCCTGGGGCTGCTCGCTCTGGACCCACCTGTTCGAGGAAGACGCGCGGCACTACCTCCGCGAGGTCCGCCGCACGCTCTCGCCCGGCGGCCTGTTCCTCCCCACGATCCACATCAACCCCGAGGCGGGGTCGAAGTACTCGGGCGACGAGGTCAAGGCCGACGTCGACAAGGAGTATTTCTTCCAGATGTGCGACGACGCCGGCCTGGTCGTGGCCGCCGAGCTGGGGATGGTCCTCGGCCAGTACGCGACCCTGTTCAAGATCAAGCCCGGCAGCTCCGTCCCGACCATCGTCAACGTCGGCGGGGCCAAGAGCGAAGCGGAGGCCGCCGAGGCCGCCCGGAACGTGAAGTCGAGCGCCCTGCTCCCCCCGGACGGCGGCGCGATGACGGCGGAGATGCTCCGCTACAACGCCCAGTGGGCCGCCGAGCAGCAGACGACGGAGAAGGTCCACCCGCAGGACTTCATCTACTGGTTCGTCACCAGCCACCCGGGCCTCTCGCTGGAGGACGGCACGAAGTATTACTTCGAAGACGCCGCCAACACCGCGAGGAAGCTCGACGCCCACCTCGTGCGGCTGTTCGGCGAGGAGAAGCGGCCGATCAAGCTGCTGGAGTTCGCCTCCGGCTACGGCTGCGTCTCGCGGCAACTGAAGAAGAACCCGCGATTCGAGCTGACCAGCAGCGACATCCACCCGGCCGCGATCGAGTTCCTGAAGAACGAGATCGGCGTCAACGCCCTTCAGTCGGCCCACGTCCCGGAGGACTTTACGACGCCCGAGCTGTACGACGCGATCTTCTGCCTGTCGTTCTTCTCGCACATGCCCAAGTCGACCTTCGGGCGCTGGATCAAGGCCCTGTACGACCGCCTGGCCCCCGGCGGCCACCTAATGTTCACGACCCACGGCTCCAAGAGCTGCGACGGCCTCCAGATCACCCTGGACGACCTCGACGAGGAAGGCTTCTGGTTCAAGGCCGCCAGCGAGCAGCACGACCTCGACTCGTCCGAGTACGGCCTGACCCTCAGCCTCCCTCAGTTCGTCCTCCCCACGATCCACAAGGCCGTGAACGCCCCGGTCGTCGACTACCGCCAGGGCGAGTGGTGGAACCACCAGGACCTGTGGGTCGTGAAGAAGGATCGTTGATCCGGTTCACGTCCCGATGATTCACGCAGGCCCCGGTCGTTCAACGGCCGGGGCCTTTCGCCGCGCGGAGCGCGGCCTTCGCGCCGGCCCAACTCTCCAGGATCTCCTCGCGCGAGAGCCGACGGATCCGCCCGTCCGACATCACGACGGCGAATCCGCCGGGATCGCTCGGCGACGGGTATTTCGCGATCTCCGACGGCGAGACGTCCCGGGGCTCCGTCCAGCGGGTCGTCGATTCGGCGTCCTCGAACACCACGGGCCGCGGGGATGCCCCGCGGCCGGTCGAAATCCCAAGGTCCCAGAACGCCGCCGCGGCTGTGACGACGACCGCCAGGACCGTGGAGGCCAATGCCCGCACATGCCTCGGTCGCTCGTCCTCGGCTACCCCCGGGCCGGACCTTGAAGTCCGATCCAGGGTAGCAGAGAGCGGGGAAGCTTTCCCCGTTCAAGCGCTCTCGCGCGAGACTTTCCGCGCCCGCCCCGGCACCGCGGCCGGCCGGGCCTCGCCGGGGAAGACGAGGAAGTCGCGGGCGTGGAGGTAGGCCCCGACGCACGTCGCGGCGGCGCGGTCGACGTGGAAACGGGCCGCGAACAGAGATCCGGCGAGGTCTCGGTGGGCGTCGTGGAGGGCCGGATCGCGGAGGTAGCGGAGGATCGAGGCGGCGATGCGGTCGACTTCGAGGACGCCGTCCGCGTTCGACTCCGCGGCGATCCCGGCCGTGCGGCCGTCAATCGTCAGCAGGTCGTGAATCGGGCCCGAATCGGGCGCGACGACGGGGAGGCGGCAGGCCAGGGCCGCCGCGAGCTGGCAGGAGGCCCCGGCGGCGAGCCATTCGGACGGGGCGAGTGCTGCGTCGCAGTCGGCCAGCAGCGCCAGCGCGTCGGACGGCCGGTCGGCCATGACCAGCCGCGCGCGACGGCCCCGGCGCTCGCCTGAGGCGGCCCGATTCACCACCCGGACGGCCGCCATCGCGGCGTGGCGGGCGTCGGGTCCCTGATCGATCAGGTAGACCAGGAATTCGCCGTCGCGACGCGCGATCGACGGCCCGCCCTCGACGGCGAAGTCGGGACGAAAGCCGGGGTGGAGCACCGTCCGGCGCTTGGAGGCCAGCTCGGGACGAGTTTCGAGCAGGTCGTCGGAATGGCCCTCGTGGAAGACGCCCGAGACCCGATCGGCGGGACGAAGCCTGCGACCCCTGGCCGCGGACGGCTCCTCGTCGAGCCAGGCGTCGCGGCCGGGCGCCAGGTGGATGAACCAGGGGACGTTCAAATCGACGTTGATGTGGGCGACGAGCCGGTCGGCCGCCTCGCCGCGCGAGTGGATCGCGTCGATCTCGTGGAACCGTACCATCTCCTGGAGCACCGTCGTCCGCACGCGGTTCGCGGGGAGGTCGCCGGCCGGCTCGGCCGACCAGGGCGTGACGTCGAACGTCCCCTCCAGCAGGACCACGCGATCGTCGAACAGCTCCCGCAATCTTTCGGCGGCCCGCGAGGGCCGGGTGCAGCAGACGAAGACGGCGTGCTCGCGGGCCAGGGCGTTCGCCAGGTGGGCCGTGGCGATCGCTTCGAGGTCGGCTTCGGATCCGTCCACGACCAGCAGGATCCGCAACTCGCCCGGCGCGGCCAGCTTGCGCCGCATCAGGCCGCGGATCTTGTTCAAGGGCCCGGCGGCTCGGGCGTTGTTCATGAGCGAGGGCCGCTTGAGCGCGAACCGCTCGGTGAGCAGGTCGTATTCGAAGAGCGTCTGGCCCAGGCCGCGGGCCATGGCGTTCAGCGAGACGTCGTAGGTCTCGAAGACGCGGAACTTGGCGTGGAGCGTCTCCTCCGCGTGCGTGTCGGCCTTGGTCGACTGGAACGAGACGGTCGCCTCGTGGCGGCGGTACGAGTTCAGCGACTCGGGGACGAACGCGATCTTCCCGCCGCGGAGCAGCATGGCGTAGAACAGCCAATCGCCCGCGAACCGCATCCCGGCCAGTTCCTCGGCGAAGTCCATCGCCGCGGGCTTGCGGAACACCGCCGCGCTGGCGTTGGGGATGGTGTTCTTCTGGCTCAGGCCGATCTCGGCCTCCTCGGCGGCGTCGGCCGTGTAGCGGGATCGCCAGCGTTCGGGGTCGATGTCGTCGGTGTGGCCCAGGAAGTCGGCCGCCCAGAGCTCGCCCTCGGGGCCGATGAGGGCGGACTGGCTGTAGGCCAGGGCGACCTCCGGGTCGCGGAATTCGGGGACCAGCCGCTCCAGGAACCTGGGATCGCAGGAGTCGTCGGACTCGGCGAGCCAGATCAGGTCGCCGGTCGCCAGGGCCATCCCCTTCATCCACTGCTTGAAGGTGCTGCCGCTGTTCTCCTCGTTCACCACGATCCGCATCGGCACCGGCGACTCCGGCGCCAGCCGACGAGCCACCGCGACGCTGTCGTCGGGCGAGCAGTCGTCGAGGAAGATGATCTCGTGCGGCCGGACGGTCTGCTCGAAGACGGTCCGCAGCCGCTCCTCCAGATACGGGGCGTGCCGGTAGTTGGGCACGATCACGGAGACCTTCGGCTCGGACGCCGGGGAGTAGCCGTAGTCCTCGCCGAGGATCGCCAGGAACTCGGACATGAACCGCGGCCAGGTGAACGACTTGCGGATGATCGACCGCCCGCGCCCGCCCATCTCCGACCGCGCGTCGGCGTCGTGGAGCAGGTCGCGGATCGTCCCGGCCATCGCGGCGACGTCGAGGTAGGGCACGGCCACGCCGCCGCCGCCGAGCACCTCCGGGGCGCCCCCCGAGCCCGCGAAGGCGACGACCGGCAGGGCCCCCTCCATCGCCTCCAGGTTGGCGAACGGGCAGGGGTCTTCCCGCGAGGTCAGGGCGAAGACGTCGGCCGCGAGGAAGTTGGGCGACATGTCGGGACACGAGCCGGCGAACAGGATGCGGTCGCCGAAGCCGGACGCCTCGACGTCGTGCCGGATCCACTGGTAGAAGTCGCGGTCGACGGTGTGCCCGAACCAGACGAACCACGTCTTGTCCGCGATCCCGGCCGACGCGGGGTCGGCGAAGAATCGTCGCGCGGCCTGGACGAAGAGGTCGGCCCCCTTGCGCAGGTCGATCGTCCCGCAGCCGAGGACGATCCGGGCGTCGGCGGGGAGCTTCAACTCCTCGCGGACGCGCCCGCGCATCGCGTCGCGCGGCAGGCCGAGCGTCTTCGGCTCCAGGCCGTAGCGGACGGTCTGCACCCGGTCCGGGTCGACGTCGAACCGGGAGATCAGCGCGTCGCGGACGACGTCGGCGGGGACGATGGTCCGCCGGCTGGCGGCCTTGATGCGGTCGATGGCCTCGACACCGCCGAGGATCTCGATGAACGTCGGCAGCTCGTGGATCCACGAGAGGACCGGCACATCCCGGCGCTTCAGGGCGGCGTGGAACTCGCTGACGGCCATCGTGTTGCAGACGGCGATCCCGTCCGGGGCGTATTCGCGGAAGCGCGCGACGATCTCGCCCGGGGCGTCCTCCCACGTCGCGAGGCCGGACTCGACCACGGACCACAGCCCGACCGTCGGGGCCAGGCGGGCGAACTTGGGGGCGAGATCGCCGCCGGTGCGCAGGACGACCCAGCATTCGACGTCCGGGACCTTCGACAGCTCCTCGGCCAGCCGCAGCAGGCAGAGGGGGGCCCCGGTGCGGCAGGCGGAATGCGAGACCAGGAGGATCTTGAACGTCCCGCCGGCCGGCCGGCCCTCGGCCTCGCGGCGAGCTTCCCCCTGCCACGGGAGTTCCCGGAATCGGCCCCCGGGCGCGGCGACGGCCGCGGGAGTCGGCGGGATCGCCTGAAGCGGGGGAGCCGCGGGCCGGCCGAGCGCCTTCCGGACCTTGTGGACCACCCGTCGCGAGGCCCTGGACACGGCGGCGCGCGGGCCCTCGACGGCCGCCACCCGGGCCAGCCGGATCGACAACTCCAGGCAGCGCCCGTGGAGGCGGGTCTGCGGGAAGAGACGGTCCCGGACCCGCCGGCCGCGCTCGATCACCTTCAACGCCGTGCTCCGTCGGACCTCCTCAAGCTGGGCCGCGGCGAAGGTGTAGTGATGGCGGAGGTGTTCCACGTCGCGACGCAGCCAGGGGGCCTCTCGGCTCAGCGCCTCGTGCTCGCGGGCGACGGCGCGGTGGACGTCCTCCAAATGCGCCAGCTCCTCGCGGAGCATCAACACCTCTTCGCGCAAGGCCAGGCGATCCTCATGGGACCGGTTCGGGCCCGACGCGGGGCCGAAGTCGGCCAGGTCCAGGACCGTCGCCGAGGCTTCGTCGCCGGCCCCGCCGCCGAGCCGGGCGTAGACCTGGCGGATCGCGTTCCGCCGCGAGGGGATCGCGTCGGCTTCGAACAGCGCCGCGAGGCCGGCGGGGATCGATCGGCCCAGGGCGACGAGGCCGAGTCCGCCGCCGTGCGTGAACTCGAACGAGGGGCGGCCGTCGGCCAGGTCGCGGAACGCGGCATACGAGCCGAGCCCGCGACCCTCCACGCAGGTCCGGGGGACGACCAGGATCGCACCGCTTGCGAGTTTCGCCCGCCAGGCTCCGAGGGATGACTGGATCCGCTCGACGTCGTCGGGGGTCGAGGCCAGGATCAGGTCGATCGACCCGTCGGCGAACGCGGCCGGGGCGTCGGCGGCGTGGACGCTCAGGCACCTGGAGACGCCCGCGTAGGAACGGTCGTGGGCCTCGCGGATCCGCATGACCGCGGCGCCGAATGGCGCGTCGTCCTCGGCGAGGTCGATCAGCAGGCAGCGGGCGTCGATCCCCAGCCGCCGCGCCGCCTCGCAGGCGGTCAAGTAGAGGCCGGGCTCGCGGAGGCCGAGCTGGACGACCTTCCGGGGCCGCGCCGCGTCGACGAGCCACGACGCGACCGGGCTGAACGGGCTGCGACAGAGCGGCTCGAGGGCGGGGTCGGGCGTCCAGAACGAGGCTTCCGACAGATAGGCCGAGACGTCCATGTCCTTCGCGCTCCTCGGGCCCCTCCCGACCGGGTCGCTTCGGCGGATCTCGGCGTCGCGAGGGCGTTCACACCCCCTCGCCATCGCGGTTGATCCTCGTGCCGACGCGGCCCTCGCGGGGCGGGGGCTCCCGCTCCCTGAGTCCGTGCGATTTAAATGACAGCACGCCCGCAACTTGTCAATTCAAAGGCTGTCCATTAACGGATTTTCAACTTTGCCGGCCGATCCCCCCGATCGGCCATCCGCCCGGATCCGCGGGGTCTCCGTCGCGGGGCGGTGCACCTCGATCGCATCCAAGAACACCTCGACGTCTTCATTGTTCGGCCCGACGACGCCCTCGCTCCAGGATTCTTCGCATCAATCGTCAAGACCGGCGTCGATTGACAGGTCTCGCACGAGCCATTACATTCACGCGGCGCGAGTCCCTGCGCCCTCTTTTTATCGGAGGGCCGCGACCCGGCGCGGTCGGCGAGGGATGGGGCCGGGAGGGCCCCGGCCGCCGAAATCCATCCTGGTGCAAAGGAATGCCCATGCACGTCTTCACGAGCATCACGGCCAACTACCTGCCCAAGGCCGCGTCGCTGGCCCACTCCGTCAAGCGCGTGCATCCCGAGGCGGTCTTCCACCTCGTCCTCTCCGACGACATGCCGGAGTGCGACCCGATCGTCACCGCGGCGTTCGACACGATCATCCACGCGAGCCAGCTGCCGATCCCCAACCTGCCGCGGTTCCTCTTCCGGCACCGCATCGTGGAACTCTGCACGGCCGTCAAGGGGGCGGCCTTCCAGCACATCGCCGACGCCCACGGGGCCGACCGGATCTACTACTTCGACCCCGACATCATCGTCGCCGGCCGGCTCGACGACATGGAGAGGGCGCTCGACCACGACAGCGTCCTGCTCACGCCGCACTCGATCGAGCCGGAGTCCGACGTGGCGGCCATGATGGACAACGAGCGGGTCGCGCTGAAGCACGGCGCGTACAACCTCGGCTTCCTCGCCGCCAAGATGGACGCCGCCGGCCGCCGCGTCATCGACTGGTGGTCCGACCGCCTGCAACGCTGGTGCTACGACGACGTCGCCGACGGCCTGTTCACCGACCAGCGCTGGATGGACCTGGCCCCGTCGATGTTCGACGGCGTGAAGATCCTCCGCGACCCCCAGTACAACGTCTCCACCTGGAACCTGAGCCATCGGCGGGCCACCGGGGAATCCCCTTACAACATCGCCATCAACGGCCGGCCGCTGGTCTTCTACCACTTCTCGGGCTTCGACAGCGGCGCCCAGCTGATGATGCTGAAACGATACGGCTCGCACAGCCCGGTCCTGTTCGAGTTCCGCGACTGGTACATCGCCGAGTGCGAGCGCCTCGGCCAGTCGACGCTGAGCAAGATCCCCTGCGTCTACACCCGCTACAAGAGCGGCCTGAAGGTCGAGGACGCCCACCGCAAGGTCTACCGCTCGCGCGAAGACCTCATCAACTACTTCCCCGACCCGTTCGACGACTCCACGCCCGAGGCGTCCTACCTGCACTGGTATCGGACCCATATCGAGGCCCCCGCGAGCCCGCCGGCCGTCGAGCCCGAGCCCGAGCCCGAGCCCGAGCCCGAGCCCGAGGCGGTGCCCAGCCTCCGCCGGATCGTCAAGGAGCACGCCCCCGAGCCGGCGCTCAACGCATACCGTTCGGCCCGTTCGGCGTGGCGCAAGCTGGCGGGCCGGCAGGGCTGAGTTCGCGCCGACGACGCCGATCGACACCTTGGAGGTATGCTCATGCGTGCGGACGATCGCCCCAGGAACGTCGTGGTCGTCGCCGGGACGCGCCCGGAGGTCATCAAGACGGCGCCGATCGTCCGGGCCCTGGGCGGGCAGCCCTGGGCCCGCTGCCGGTTCGTCTTCACGGCCCAGCATCGCGACCTGGCCTCGCCGCTGTTCGACTTCTTCGGCGTGAGCCCGGACGTCGACCTGGACGCCATGCGCCCCGGCCAGTCGCCGGCCGACCTGTGCAACCGCCTGGTCGTCGCCCTCCACGGCGCCCTCGGGCGGGAGTCGCCCGACTGCGTCGTCGCCCAGGGCGACACGACGACCGTCCTGGCCGCCGCGCTGGCGAGTTACATGTTGGGCGTGCCGTTCGCCCACGTCGAGGCCGGCCTGCGGACCTATCGGCTGGACTCGCCGTTCCCCGAGGAGGCCAACCGGGTCGCCGCCAGCCACCTGGCCTCGATCCACTTCGCACCGACGAAGGACGCCCGCGACAACCTCCTGCGCGAGGGGATCGACCCCGGCGCGGTCCACGTCACGGGGAACACCGGCATCGACGCCTTGCTCTACGCCGCCGGCCGCGAGTCGTCGCTCGGCGTCGAGATCGCCGCCGGCCGTCGCCTCGTCCTCGTGACGGTCCATCGTCGCGAGAACCACGGCGAGCCGCTCCGGCGCATTTGCGACGGGATCCGAAGGCTCCATGACTCCCAGCCGGACCTGGAATTCGTCTGGCCCGTCCACCCCAACCCGGCCGTCGAGCCCGTCGTCCGGGCGGAGTTGGGCGGGCTGGACCGCGTCCGGCTCGTGCGCCCGCTCGACTATGGCCCGTTCGTGGCCGCGATGAAGCGGGCCGCCTTCATCCTGAGCGACAGCGGCGGCGTGCAGGAGGAGGCCACGGCGCTCGGGACGCCGGTCCTCGTGCTCCGGAGCGTCAGCGAGCGCCCGGAGGCCGTCCTCAGCGGCGTGGCGAGGCTCATCGGCGACGACCCAGAGGCCATCGCCCGCGAGGGGTCGCGGCTGCTGACCGACCTTTGCACCGCCCCCCCCGGCCCGCTCTCGACCGCCTTCGGCGACGGCCGCGCGACGGCCCGCATCGTCTCGGTCCTGCACCGGAAGCTCGTGGTCGAATCCCCCGAGGCGGTCCTCGCCTGACGCGGGCAAATCCTCCCCGTGTGCGAGGCGGATGATCCTCGAAGTCCCCTCTCCCGCCGGGAGAGGGGACTTCGATCATCTCCCCAACCCGCCTCAATTCCGGGTCGAAAAGACGCGGCCACATCGATGCCCGGTGGCAGCAGAGTGCGGCTTCGGCCCGCCGGTCACATCGGCCGGTCGACGCGCGTGGAGCGGGGCTCGCCGTTGGGGCCCAGGTGGCGGAACTTCAGCCAGATCTGCCGGATCTGCCGGCGCCCCCGGACCGCCGCGCCGATGATCGCGTTGGACTCGAACCTTTCGAGCTTCCGGCGCAGGGCGACGGTCTCCAGCCATCGCTTCTCCTCGCGCTCCTGGGAGCGCACGAGGAGTTGCTCCTTGAGGGCGGTCGCCGCGTGATGCTCGTCCAGCTTCTTCTGGAGGTCCGCGACGCGGTCGCGGTCGGCCTGCATCGCGGCGTACACCTGCTGGAGGTCGGACACCAGCCGGGCCTGGCGGTCGTTGGCGTCCGCGAGGGCCTGTTCGGTGTGGGCCAGGAGGCCCTGGGTGTGGGCGAGGAGCTGCTCCGCCTGCACGCGACGCTCCTGGTTGGAGACCAGGCTCTCCGTCACCCGCGCCAGGTGCTTCTCCGATTGTTCGAGGCAGGTCGTGGCGATCTGGAATCCCTTCTCGCCCTCGGCGACGGCCAGGCGCGCCACGTCCAGCTCGTGCTGGAGGTGGACGCACCGCGCCTCGACCTCGTGGTACTGCTGGGTGGTGACGACGGACTTGCCCAGCTCGGTCCGGGTGGAGACGAGCTGGCCGTGCATCTCGGCCTCGTACTTGCGCGCGTCGCGGGCCAGGTGGAGGGCGTTCTCGGCCGGGTCGATGCCGGCCCAGGCGTCGCGGCCCAGCTCGTTGAGGATGCCCTGGGCCGGGTGGGGGACGGCGGCGGCCTTGTGGTGGACGCAGGTCGGGTCGTACACGCGACGCACCGTGGCCTCGTCCCAGGTCAGCCCGCAAGCCTCGGACAGCGACCGCATGTCGTCCCAGAACGACGGCGTGCCGAAGCGGACGACGTGCTCGACGCCCCCCCCCTCGGCGGCGGCCTTCATGCGCTCCAGGTGGACGCCGACCACGTCGAGCGCCGTCCAGTACGGCATGGTCCCCTTGCTGCGCGTGCAGAGGCTCATGGCGATCTCGTGCGGCGAGCGCAGGAGGTTGGCCGCGACCACCTCGACGCCCTCGATCCGCTCGAAGACCCGCTTCCAGTAGGGCCAGATCAGCGGGGTGCGGGGATCTTTGAAGCCGGCGATGGGCCCGCTGTCGATCAGGGCGCGGACGGCCGCCTCCCCCTCGTCGACCCACTCCTCGGGGAGCGTCCGATCGGCCGGCCAGGCCGCCCGCGTATCCAGGAAGTGGGCGAGGACCGCCGGATCGGTGGGGACGTCGTCGGCGAAGCCGAACGCCCACTCCTGCACCCGCCGGTTCATGATGTGGAAGGGGAGGGCTTCGAAGTGCCCATAAGGGTTGCTCGGGGCCGCCGCGATCAGTTCGAACGGGCCGAGCGACATCCCGAGCTGCTGGAGGAGGTTCGCGGTCAGGCTCGACCCGCTCCGATGCATGCACAAGAGCACGATGAGCTTCCGCTTCGACCCTTCCATGGCGTCCACCTCGATCCGTCCTGGATTGATGCCCGAACCTCGCCGTCCCGGCCGACGGAGCCATCCTCTCTCATCGACCGGAACGGTCCTTCGCGCTCACGACTTTAACGATCGTTCGACTTCTCGCGAAGGCGGATTCAGCGAGCCTCGACCTTCGGGAACAGCGGCGCTGGCTTGCCGTCGACGATCGGGGCCGTCACGCGGAACGATCCCGAGGCGATCGGCGTCGCCGCCGAGGCATAGGAGACGGCCTCCCAGGGCCGGCCGTCGCCGAAGTCGAACGCCCCGTAGAACGTCTCCGACGTCTGCGGAAGGAACGGCTTGATGAGGATCGCCACGGTCCGCATCCAGTCGGCCAGGTTCGCCAGGACGACGCGCGTCGCCTCCGGGTCGGTCTTCGCCAGCTTGAAGGGCTGCGTCTCCTGGATGTACTTGTTCGCCGAGTCCACGACCTCCAGCCAGATCCGCTGGAGCGCCGCGGTGTAGTCGAACTCGCCCACCTTCGCCCGGACGTCCTCAATCAGCGCCGGCAGGTCCAGGCCGCGCCGCCAGGCCGTCAGGTCGAGACCCTCGACCGACCCCAGGTCGCCCTGGAAGTATTTCAGGCACATCGTGAGGATCCGGCTGTAGAGGTTGCCCAGGTTGTTGGCCAGGCCGCTGTTGTAGGCGTCGGCGAAGCGTTCGAACGAGAACTCGCCGTCGCCGCCGAACGGGCACTGGCTCATGAAGTAATAGCGGAAAGCCTCCGCCGAGAACTTCTCGATCAGCTCCATCGGCTCGACGACGTTCCCCAGGCTCTTGCTGAGCTTCTCGGCCTCGCCGGTCTCCTCGTTCTTGCGGTAGACGAAGCCGTGGCCGAACACCTTCTTCGGCAAGGGCAGGCCGGCCGACATGAGCATCGCCGGCCAGAGGGCGCAGTGGAATCGGGTGATGTCCTTGCCGATGACGTGGACGTCGGCCGGCCAGGTCCGGGCGAACCGCTCCTCGTCGGTCCCGTAGCCGACGGCCGTGACGTAGTTCAGCAGGGCGTCGAACCAGACGTAGATGGTGTGGTCCTCGTCGAACGGGACGCGGATCCCCCAGGCGAACCCCTTGCGGGTGATGGCGACGTCGCGAAGCTCGGTCTCCACGAGGCTGATGATCTCATTCCGCCGGCTCTCCGGCTGGATGAAATCCGGGTGCGCGGCGTAGTGGGCCAGCAGCCGGTCGCGGTAGGCGGAGAGGCGGAAGTAGTAGATGTCCTCCTCCAGCCACGTCAGCTCCGCGTTGGGGTGGTTGGGGCACCGCCCGCCCCCCTCGGCGACGTCCTTCTCGGTCTTGAACGACTCGCAGCCGACGCAGTAGTGTCCGGCGTACACCCCCTTATAGATGTCGCCCGCGTCGTACACGGCCTGGATGAACTTCCGGCAGCCGGCGTGGTGGCGCTCCTCGCTGGTCTGGATGAAGTCGTCGTTGGAGATCTCCAGCGCGCGCCAGACTTCCTGGAACTGGCGGGCCATGTCGTCGACGTAAGGCTTGGCCTCCAGCCCCAACTCGCGGGCGCGGAGGGTGACCTTGTGGGTGTTCTCGTCGTTGCCCATCAGGAAATGGACGTGAGCGCCTTCCATCCGACGGAACCGCGCCTGGACGTCGGCGCCGATCTTCTCGAAGGCGGTGCCGATGTGGGGGCGGCTGTTGGGGTAGTCGATGGCCGTCGTGATGTAGAAACGCTGCTCGTCCATGTCCCGGTCCTTGCCTGTTCGATGGCGGGGCCTCTCTCATGAGGATAGAGGCGGCCGTCAAGGGGCGGTTCGGTTCACCGCACGCCCCGGCGGCAGGGCGAGTGTACCAGAATTCGCGCGTCGCCTCGCCCCGATCCGCGTCAGGCCCGCGCCCCGGCGGGCTCGCGGGCGGCCAGCGATTCCTCCGCCAGCTTATGCACGGCGCGGAGGTCCAGCTTGCCGCTCCCCAGCATGGGGATGGCCGGGACCTTCACGACGTTCTCGCGGCGGGGGATGAACAGGTTCGGCAGGCCCATCTCCGAGAGCTTCCGGAGCGCGACGTCCACCTTGGCGTCGTCGAGCGTGGTCAGCACGGCGAGCTTCTCCCCCTTCTTCGGGTCGCCGACGGCCGTCACGGCGAAGAGCTGGGTCTGGGCCTGGGCCGCCTCCTGCAACGCCTCCTCGACGCGGCCGTGGGGGACCATCTCGCCGCCGATCTTGGAGAACCGCGAGAGCCGGCCGGTGATCTTCAGGTAGCCGTCCTCGCTCAGCAGCCCGAGGTCGCCCGTGTTGTACCAGCCGTCGAGGAACGCCTTCTCGGTCAGGTCGGGGCGGCCGAGGTATCCCGACATCACGTTCGGCCCCTTGACCAGCACGAGCCCCTCCTCGTCGGGCCCGAGGGTATCGTGGGTGGTCGGCGAGACGATCTGCACGGCCACGCCCGGGATCGGCTGGCCGACCGTCCCTCGGCGGCTCCCCGGCTGGAAGAAGCGGGGGGCGCGGTAGGAGAACGTGTTGACCGCCACGAACGGCGAGCACTCGGTCACGCCGTAGCCCTCCGTCGGCCGGATGCCGAAGCCGTCCTCGAACGCCGACGCGAGCGCGTCGGGCATCTTCTCCGCCCCGGCCAAGACCAGCCGCAGCGAGCCGAACTGCGACGGCGGCACGCGCCGGATGTAGAGCTGCAAGAACGTCGGCGTGGCCATCAGGACGGTCACGCGGAACCTCTCCACGAGCGCCCCCACGGCGATCGCGTCCAGCGGCGAGGGGTGGAACGCCGAGCCCATGCCCGACGTCTTGGCGAACCAGAACATCGAGTAGCCGAAGGCGTGGAAGAACGGCAGCACGGCCGCCAGCCGGTCGGTGGGCCTCACGCGATGCGCCCGGCGGGTCGACTCGATGTCGGCCGCGATGTTGTAGTGCGTCAGGACGACCCCCTTGGGATCTCCCGTGCTGCCGCTGCTGAAGATGATCGTCGCCGGGTCGTCGAGCGTCGCGGGTCGACTCGCGCCGGCGTAACGCTCCAGGGCCTTCGCCGGCAGGACGAGGGCCGCGGCCAGGGCGCGGAGCTTGTCGCCGCGCGTGAGGGCCTTCATCTCGTCCTCGGCGTAGATCAGCTCGACGCCGCCGGGGGCTTCCAGATTGGCTTTCTGGAGGAACGCCTTGCTGGTGACGAGGGTCCGCAGCCCGGCCTGCTTGGCGGCCGACTCCATGCCGGCGCGGCCGGCGGTGAAGTTCAGGTTCACGGTCGCCTTGCCCGCGAGCGCCGCGGCCACGTTGATGACGGCGGCCCCCATGCTCGCCGGCAGCATCACGCCGACGTTCCGCTGGCCCTCCCACCTCGGCCCGAGCCGCCTTGCGATCGCCAGCGAGGCGACGAGCGTCTGGAGGTACGACAGCCCCGGCTTCTGCAGGTCCATCAGCGCCTTGCGGAACGGATGCCGGCGCGCCTGCCGGATGAAGCCGCGGTGCAGGGGCTTCAGGTCCTCCTTGCGGAACTCCCAGGCTTCGTAGTCGAGGCGCCGGATGGCCTGGCGCAGCTCGAACAGCGAGGACGTCGTGGGCATCGGCTCGCCCACGGAGACCGTCACCGGGAACGGGATCCGGTCGGGGATGCGCCGGCCGCTGACGGGGGCGAAGACGCTCTCGTACAGCCGGTCGAGGTAGATCGGGATGATCGGGGTGGTCCGGTTCTTCACGATCCGCAGCAGCCCCCGCTGGAACGGGCCGACCAGGCCGGTGCGAGTGAGCTGGCCCTCGGGGAAGATGCAGACCAGTTCCCCGGCGTCGAGCGCGCGGCCGGCCTCGCGGAAGGCTTGCAGGATCATGCGCGGGCCGCGCGAAGCCGAGATCGGGATCGCCCGCATCGTCTTGAGCAGCCGGCCGACGATCGGCTTGTCGAAATACTCCGCGTAGACCACGAACCGCACCGGCCGGTCGGACAGGGCCATGATGAACAGGCCGTCGGCGAACGAGACGTGGTTCGGGACCAGCAGCGCCTGCCCCTCCTGCGGGACGTGCTGGCGGCCGACGTAACGGACCCTGTAGACGGTCCCGGCCATGCTCAGCAGGATGAAGCGGAAGAACGCCTCCGGGACGAGCGAGAACGCCCAAACGAAGCCGGCGGCGAGCCCGATCCCGATGATGAAGAAGATCGCCCTGGCGGAGAGGTCGGCCCAGGCGAAGCCCAGGGCCAGCGCCGAGCCGGCGACCATCCCGGCGTAGGCCACGACGTTTGTCACGGCGATCACGGCCCCGCGGCGGTCGGCCGGCGACCGCCACTGCACCAGGGCGTTCAGAGGTACCAGCAGGAAGCCGGAGAAGAACCCGAGGACGCCCATCACCGCGATCGTCCCGTACAGCCCCGGCCCCCAGGCCGCGAACGTCAGGGCCGAGAGCGAGATCCCCAGCGCCCCCAGCGGCAACAGCCCGTACTCGACCTGTCTCCCGGACACCCGCCCGGCCTGGAAGCAGCCCAGCCCGATCCCCAGGGCGAGCGCCGCCAGCGGCAGGTTGGCCTCCCATTCTTTCAAATGGAGGCTCATCTTGGCGTAAGGGAGGATGGGGGCCGGCACCAGGCAGGCCAGCCCCCAGACGATGACCTGGCCGACGACCGCCAGCCGCAGCACCCGGTCGGCCAGGATCGTCCTCGTCGCCAGCCGGAGCGTGTCGCCGATCGCCGCCTCTCGGCGGGCCGGGGCGACGTCGGGGAGCCGCATCGCCGCGACGAGCCCGATCGACGAGAGCGCGACGAGGGCCAGCCCGGCGAGCCAGAGCCGCCCCTGCGCCGCCTGGAAGAACGGGCCGGCCGCGACCATGCCCATGATCATCGCGACGTTCGACGCCATCTCCATCACGCCGTTGCCCCGCGAGAGCGCCTCGTGGGGCAGGACCTCCGGCAGGATGCCGTAACGGGCCGGGCCGTACAGGGCCGTCTGGATCCCCAGCAGCACCAGGACCGTCGTCAGGGGCCATCCGCCGTGGGGGGCGAGCCCCAGCGCGATCGTCGCCAGGAGCATCAGGCCGACCTCCGCCGCCTTCAGCCGGACGATGATCGACCGCTTGCCGAAGCGGTCCGCCAGCGCCCCCGCCGGGAGCGACACCAGCATCAGCGGGATCAGCAGCGCGATCTGCGCCAGCGCCGTCTTCGACTGCCCCTCGCTCTCCGTCGCCGAGGCCGCCAGGCCCAGGAGGATGACGATCTGCTTGAGGGCGTTGTCGTTGAACGCCCCCAGGAACTGGGCCGCGATCAGCCCCCGGATGGGCCGCAGCGACCGCGACGCCGGCGCGGATTCGGGGCGTCCAAGCGTCTCGACGGCTTCGGGCATCGGGCGGGCTCCTGGTCGGGGCGGCGGTTCAACAGGGGCGACGGCGGCTCCTGGAGGCTCGCCGGAGGATGTCCCACGCCCGGATTATGTTCAAGGGGAATTCCGGAGTGACAGCCGCCGCCGGGATTTCCGGCGACGGGCGGCCCTTCGCGGGCCCCTGGACGATCGGCTAGAATCGGGAGGGTGCGAAGGCGGGGCGGCACCGCCGTCCGCCGCCGCGACGGACACTCGAACGGGGGCCGGTTCTCGACATGCGCGTGCTCATCACGGGGGGGGCCGGCTTCATCGGCTCGCATCTGGCCGACGCCTACCTGGGGCGAGGCGACGAGGTCTTCGTCCTCGACGACCTCTCGACGGGGAGCATCGACAACATCCGGCACCTCCGCGACCGGCGCGGGTTCCACTACACGATCGAAAGCGTACACCACGCCCCCACGGTGGCGGAACTGGTCGACCAGTGCGACGTCGTCTTCCACCTCGCCGCCGCGGTCGGCGTCAAGCTGATCGTCGAGAGCCCCGTCCGCACCATCGAGACCAACGTCCACGGCGCGGAGGTCGTCCTGGCGGCGGCGAACAAGAAGAAGAAGAAGGTGCTCGTCGCCTCCACGTCCGAGGTCTACGGCCTGAGCGAGGACGTCCCGTTCCGCGAGGACGGCAACCTCGTCCTGGGCGCCACCAGCAAGGGACGCTGGAGCTACGCCTGCTCCAAGGCCATCGACGAGTTCCTCGCCCTGGCCTACTGGCGCGAGCGCAAGCTGCCGACGGTCTTGGTCCGCCTGTTCAACACGGTCGGCCCCCGCCAGACCGGCCAGTACGGCATGGTCGTGCCGACCTTCGTCAAGCAGGCGCTCACCGGCCGGCCGATCACGATCCACGGCGACGGCTCGCAGTCGCGCTGCTTCACCGACGTCTCCGACGTCGTCGCCGCCCTGGTCGGCCTGATGGACCACCCCGACGCCGTCGGCGAGGTCTACAACGTCGGCTCGACCGAGGAGGTCACGATCCGCCAGCTCGCCGAGCGAGTGAAGGCGATCACCGGTTCGGCGTCCGAGATCGTCTCCATCCCCTACGAGCAAGCCTACGGCGACGGCTTCGAGGACATGCCCCGCCGCGTGCCCGACATCGCCAAGATCCATGCCCTGATCGGCTATTCGCCGCGGAAGTCTCTCGACCAGATCCTCGAAGGCGTCGTCGCCTACTTCCGCGACGCCCCCACGGCCCCGACCCGCCCGTCGCCGATCGCGGGGTGAGCCTCATGCCGCGGCCCCGCGGAGGGCGTTGCCTCAGTTCGACTGCATCCACTCGCGCACGGCGAGGTCGGCCCGCGCGCGGCTGGGGAAGGGGGCGGCCTGCCAGGACGGGAGGCCGGCGGCCGGGTTCGACATCTCGCCGATCCATTGCTTGATGAGTTGGGGGGATTGGCTCACCATGGCGGCTCGCCGCAGCAGGCCGTTGGCGAGGGGCTGCTCGAACAGCACGGCATAGTAGGGCATGGGGTCATACCCCTTCTGCTTCGTCAGCCGGTTGAGATAGGCGTGAATCGTCCTGTCGAGTTTGCCGAGGTCGTCGCCGAACGCCTGGCGGAAGGCCCGGACGTGGTCGTCGGCGGAGCGGGGCTCCAGCGGGGGCGCGGCGGCCATCACCCGGAGGAATCGGGTGAAGTCGTCGCTCCGCTTCATCGCGAGGTAATGCGTCATCGCCCAGGCCAGGGCGTATTCCGTGGGCGTCAGCTCGCCGCGGCGGATCATGGCCTCCACCAGCGGCTGGCCGGGCTTGCGGAACAGCGACTTGGTCTGGAGGTCCTGCCCCCGCATCGAGAGCGAGACCGGGTCTTCCAGCTCGCGCAGCGTGGCCATGTGCAGGTTGTTGATCTGGCCCAGGCCGTCCCAGGCGGGCTGGCCCTTGCGCGACGCGGGCGTGGCGCAGTATTCCGCCAGCCCCTCGATCAGCCAGAGGGGCCATTCCGCCAGCCGGGGCTGCACGCCGATGTTCTGGAGGATCTGATGGGTCCCCTCGTGGGCCGTCATCTGAGGCTTCAGCAGCGCGTCGACTTCCGGTCCGGCCCGACGCCCCGACGGTTCCTCGTAGAGGAAGATGCGATTGGTGTAGATCTCGTAGTACGCCTGGACGTCCGGCGCGACGGGCCGGTAGCGCCGGAAGTCCTCCTCGGACTTGAAGATGACGGCGACGAGCGGGAACTCGGCCTCGTGGACGGTCACCTCATGCTTGCGGAACGCCGCGAGCAATCGGGCGTAGAGGTCTTCCAGCAGGAGGCCGTTCGACCTCGCGAACGAATCGTCTTCGCCCTGGTGCAGGATCAGATAGTGCTCGGTGCGATGGAGCTTGAAGCCTTCGAAAGGCCCGCGCAGGAGGTCCTCGGCCACCTCGTCGGCCGAGAGCGGGCGGAAGGGCTCGTCGGCCGGGACGAGCATCGACGGGATGCCGAGGCGACCGTCCGGGAGGACGAGCACGGCCTTGCCCTCGTGACAGCCGTGGAGCCGCGCCACGACCTGGCGGCCGGATTCGTCCCGGAGCAGGAACCGACGCTCGGATTCGACCGGCGACGAGGCGGCGACGTCCTCGGCCGAAGGCGAGCCGAAATCGGGCGGCGTCAGCACCGACGCCGGGGGCGAGACGTTCGCGGGGGAGCCCGCGATCTCGTCCCCGCGGGCGGCGGTCGCGAAACCGTCCTGGACGAACGGGAGGAGCCGGAACGCCCTGCGGGCCGGTCCCCACGCGAGGCGGGCGGTCGCGCCTCCCGCCATGGCGAGCCCGTCGGGGATCGCGGCGACCGATCGCGCGAATCGCCACGCGGGGCCGAGACGTCCCGCGGCCTCGACGAGCGAAGACAGCGCCTCGTTCGCCCCGGCCGCCGGCCCGACCGCGAGTTCGGGTCGGAGGGCCGTCGGTTCGAGGCGGATCTCCCCCGCCCAGGGGGGCGAGGCCGACGCGGCCGTCGACCACGCCACGGCGCACCAGACGGCCAGCGGGGCCGCCGCCATCATCAAGAGGGTCAGCTCCATCAGCCCCGCCGCCCCCACCATCGCCCGGCGACGACGAGGCCGGCGCGAAGCGGCCGGCCCAGGCCGCGGGACGATCAACTCTGTGCCGCACGCGGGGCACTCGCGCCGGCGCTCGACTTCCGGCCGGCGGATGCGGATGGCCTTGCCGCAACCGCCGCAGCTCGTCACCACGGGTTCCATGGCCGTCGTCTCGCGGAACGTGGGGGCGGATCTGAATGAATTCGGCGAAAGGTGAAAGTTCAGTCTAGCAACGGGCCATGGGCCCCGCAAAGGCCCCGCCCGGAGATTTCGGAACTTTCCTTATTAGACGACGAGTCAGGCCAGGATCGACTGCACCACCTTGCCATGGACGTCCGTGAGGCGGAAATCGCGGCCCTGGAACTTGTAGGTGAGGCGGGTGTGGTCGACGCCCAGCAGGTGGAGGATGGTGGCGTTGAGGTCGTAGACCTCGACCGGATCCTTGACGATGTTGTAGCTGAAGTCGTCGGTCTCGCCGTGGACGACGCCCGGCTTGATCCCGCCGCCGGCCATCCAGATCGTGAAGCAGCGGGGGTGGTGGTCGCGGCCGTAATCGGTGGCGGTGAGGGTCCCCTGGCTGTAGACGGTGCGGCCGAACTCGCCGCCCCAGACGATCAGCGTGTCGTCCAGCAGCCCGCGCTGCTTCAGGTCGGTGAGCAGGGCGGCCGACGCCTGGTCGGTGTCGCGGCACTGGGCGCGGATGCCGTTCGGGAGGTCGCCGTGCTGGTCCCAGCCCATGTGGTAGAGCTGGATGAACCGCACCCCGCGCTCGGCGAGGCGGCGGGCGAGCAGGCAGTTCGCGGCGTAGCTGCCGGGCTTGGCGACGTCCGGCCCGTAAAGGTCGAGGATCGACTTCGGCTCGCTCCCGAGGTCGGTCAGCTCCGGGACGGACGACTGCATCCGGTAGGCCAGCTCGTACTGGGCGATCCGGGTGAGGATCTCGGGATCGCCGGTCTGCTGGTGCCGCAGCGAGTTCAGCTCCCCCAGGTCGTCCAACTGCCGACGACGGAGCTGGGTCGAGCAGCCGTCGGGGTTGGCCAGGTACAGGACGGGGTCCTTGCCGCCGCGGAGCTTGACCCCCTGATAACGGCTGGGGAGGAACCCGCTCCCCCACAGGCGATCGTAGAGCGGCTGGTCCGTCCGGCCGCGGGAGAGCAGGACCACGAACGACGGCAGGTCCTGGTTCATGCTCCCCAGGCCGTAGGCGACCCACGCGCCCATGCTCGGCCGGCCGGCGAGCTGGGAGCCGGTCTGCACGAAGGTCACGGCCGGGTCGTGGTTGATCGCCTCGGTCTGCATCGAACGGATGATGCAGAGGTCGTCCACCACCTTCGCGGTGTGGGGGAGCAGCTCGCTGATCCAGGCGCCGCTCTGGCCGTGCTGGGCGAACTTGAAGATCGACGGGGCGACCGGGAACGACTTCTGGCCCGACGTCATCGTCGTGATGCGCTGGCCCATGCGGATCGAGTCCGGAAGGTCGATCCCCCGGCGCTCCTGGATGGCCGGCTTGTAATCGAACAGGTCGAGCTGCGACGGCGCGCCCGACTGGAACAGGTAGATGACCCGCTTCGCCTTCGGCGCGAAATGGGGGAGGCCGGGGAGGCCGTCCTTGGCTTCGAGCCCGGCGGGGCGGGACGCGTCGCTGGCCAGGGCCGCGGGGCCCATCAGCGACCCCAGGGCCATCGAGCCGAGCCCGAGGCCGGACCGCCTCAGGAAGAGGCGGCGGTTCATCTCCTGCGCGATCTGGAGCTGGTCCACGTCTCGTCCTCCGGTGCGGCTCATTCGAGCGTGATCGTCTCGTCCAGGTTCAGGATGACACCGGCGGTCGCCGTGTAGGAGGCCAGCTCGGCCGGGTCGACGCCCTCCGGGCCGGGCTTCTCGCCCTGGCGGATCAGGGCCCCGGCCGCCGCGGGGTCGGCGCGGAAGGCTTCGAGGTACTTCGCCAGGCCGCCCGTAAGCACCCGACGCTCGTCCTGGTTCGGCTCGCGGCCGGTGGCCCGTCGGAACGCGAAGGCGATGCGGTCCTCGGGCGTCGAGCCCCCCTCGGCGATCATCTTCGCGGCCAGGTTCCGCGCCGCCTCGACGTAGACGACGTCATTCAACAGTTCGAGCGCCTGGAGCGGGGTGTTCGTCCGGGCCCGCTTGACCTGGCAGATCTCGCGGCTGGGCGCGTCGAACGTGGCCATCACCGGGTGGGGGACGGTCCGCTTCCGGTAGATGTAGAGGCTGCGGCGATAGAGGTCGTCGCCCTTGCCCTGGATGTAGGGCCCCTCGCCGGCGCCGCCGGCCAGTTCTTCCCACAGCCCGGCCGGCTGGTAAGGCTTGACCGACGGCCCGCCGAAACTGGACGAGAGCAGCCCGGCGACCGCCAGCACGTTGTCGCGGACGGCCTCGGCGCCGAGCCGGAAGCGGGGGCCGCGGGCGAGCAGGCGGTTCTCCGGGTCGCGGCGGATCAGGTCGTCCGGGGCCCGCGACGACTGGCGATACGTCGCGCTGGTGACGATCAGCCGTTGCAGCGCCTTCAGGTCCCAGCCGCCGCGGACGAACTCCGTCGCCAGCCAGTCGAGGAGCAGGGGATGCGTCGGGGGCTCGCTCTGGAGCCCGAAATTCTCGGCCGACTTCACCAGGCCCTCGCCGAAGTGGCGCTGCCAGGTCCGGTTGACCGTCACCCGGGCCGTGAGCGGGTTCTCCGGGGCCACGAGCCAGCGGGCCAACGCCAGCCTATCCGGCGAGGTGCCCGCGGGGAGCGGCGGCAGGCACTCGGGGACGCCGGCCGTCAGCGAGACCGAGGTGTCCGGCTGGTCGTACTGCCCGCGCTTCAGGGGGTGGAGGGGGCGACGGGCCGGGGCGTCCTCCATGATCATGACGGTGGGGATCGCCTGCTCGAAGTCGGCCTTCTCCTTCTTCAATGCGGCGAGCCGATCGGCGAGGGGCGGGGCCGAGCCGTCGACCCGCTCGCGGAAGTGGCGGGCCAGGACGCCCTTGCGGACGGCGCTCCGGTCGGGCTCGGGCGTGCGGGCGATCTCCAGGACGGCCCGCTCGTACAGGGCGGCGACTTCTTCGGGAGACGGCGCGCGATGGGCGATGCGGACGTCGGCCAGTTCGCCGCGGAAGGCCATGCCGGTCGAGCGCGAGCCGATCCGCAACGGCTGGTCGGTGGCCGTCGTGCTGCGGAGGGTGTCGGTTTCGACGTCGAACTCGGCCGGCTTACCGTCGACGTAGAGCTTCACGCCGGCCGCCTTGCCCGAACCGTCGTAGGTGACGGCGACGTGCGCCCACGGGTCGCGCGGGAGGAGGGCCTTCGACTTCACCTTGATCGCGTCGGCGGGCCAGGCGTTGATGAGGTGGAGGGTGAGCTTCCCTCCCTCGGTGATGGTGACGTCGTAGCCGCGGAAGCCGGCCGCGTCGTCCATCTTGCTGACGCATGCGCCGTCGGCGAACGGCCGGACCCAGAGGGCGATGGCGAACGGCTTGTCGTGCTCCAGGTTCGTGCCGGGGCCGGCTTCGACGAACGAGTCGTGCTGGCCGTCGAGCGCCAGGGCGCGGCCGGTCGGGCCTTCGGCCCAGGTCGGCTCGCCCTTGCCGCGGTACGAGGCCCCGGCGGGCAAGGCCCCTCCCAGCTCGTAGCGGAGACCCCATTCGGCCGGCTCGCCCGGCAAATCGCGGGACCGGACCGACGATTCCCACTCCGCCTGCCTGGCGCCCAGGCCCGATTCGGCCTGCTCGACCGCCTTCGCGGCCTCGGCGATCGCGGCGTCGAGGCGGGCGAGCGTCGCCCGGTCGGCGTCGCTCGGGACGGCGATCAGGGGCGGGACGTTGCCGCGGGTCTCGGTGTAGACGCCCTTCTCGTTGACGTCGTTGAAGAAGCCGAGGAACGAATAGAATTCCTTCTGGCTGATCGGGTCGTACTTGTGGTCGTGGCAGCGGGCGCATCCCATCGTCAGGCCGAGGAAGACGGTGGCCGTGGTCTCGACGCGGTCGATGGCGTTCTCGATCCGCCATTCCTCCTCGATCGACCCGGCCTCGGTGACGGTGCGGTTGTTGCGGTTGAAGCCGGTGGCGACCTTCTGGGCCAGGGTGGCGTCGGGGAGCCGGTCGCCGGCGACCTGTTCGATCGCGAAGCGGTCGAAGGGCATGTTGCGGTTGAACGCCGACACGACCCAGTCGCGCCAGGGCCACATGGTCCGGGCGAAGTCGTTCTGATAGCCGTTGGTGTCGGCGTAGCGGGCGCCGTCGAGCCAGTCGCTGGCCATCGCCTCGCCGTACCGAGGGGAGGCGAGCAGGCGGTCGACCAGCCGCTCGTAGGCGTCCGGGGCGTGATCGGCCAGGAAGGCGTCGACCTCGGCGAGGGTCGGGGGGACGCCGAGGAGGTCCAGCGACAGGCGGCGGATCAGGGTCGCCTTGTCGGCCTCGGGGGCGGGCTCCAGGCCCTCGCGCTCCAGCCGGGCCAGGACGAAGCGGTCGATCGGGTTCCGGGCGCGGTCGGCGAGGCGGACGGTCGGCGGCTCGGGACGCTTCGGGGTTTCGAAGGCCCAGTGCTTGCCCCACGGCGCCCCCTGGTCGACCCAGCGGGTGAGGGTCGCCACCTGCTCGGGCGTGAGCGACTTGCCGGACTTCGCCGGCGGCATCTTCTCCTCGGCGTCGTCGGTGACGAGCCTTCGGATCAGCTCGCTGTCGTCGGCCTTGCCGGGCTCGATGATCGGGTCCTTGGCCCGGAGCGCCCCCTCGCGGACGTCGAGCCGGAGGTCGGCCTTGCGGGTGCCGGCGTCCGGCCCGTGGCAGAGGAGGCAGTTTTCGGAGAGGATGGGGAGGACGTCGCGGCTGAAGTCGACGGGGGGCTCGGCCCCGAGGGCGGGCGTCGCCAGGGCCGCGACCAGCCCCAGCGCGACGATAATTCGGTGAGGCATGCGGGGAGGCGCTCCTCGGCAGGGTCTCGCTCGTCGTGACGACTCGCTCCGTTCGTCCCGTGAAGCAAGTGCGATTATGGCCGATTCATCCTTCGTAAAACAACCGCGACTCGACCCCGGCGTTTTCGTCGCCCCCGGAGCGATCGTCGTCGGGGACGTCGAGATCGGTCCTGATTCCAGCGTCTGGTATCAGGCCGTGATCCGGGGCGACACCGAGGCGATCCGCATCGGGGCGTCGACGAACATCCAGGACCTGACGATGGTCCACGCCGACCCGGGCGTCCCCTGCACGGTCGGCGACCGCGTCACGGTCGGCCACCGCGCGATCCTCCACGGCTGCACCGTCGAGGACGGCTGCCTCATCGGCATGGGGGCGATCCTCTTGAACGGCGCGCGGGTCGGGGCCGGCTCGGTGGTCGGGGCCGGGGCCCTCCTGCTGGAGAACATGGAGGTCCCGCCCGGCTCGCTGGTCGTCGGCTCGCCGGCCCGGGTGCTCAGGCTCATCGGCGACTCGGCCCGGGAGCGGCTCGAACGCTCGTGGCGGCACTATTGCGACCTGGCCCGACGCCATCGGGACGGGGAATTCCCGCCGTTCGTCCCGCCCCCCGACGACGGCCCGGCCTGATCGAATCCGGGTGCCGATCGCAAGATCGACTCAATCCTTCATGTGTTCCAGATAGATGCGCTCAAGCTCGGAGTGGCCGACGTCGCGCGTCTCCAGGATCTCGACCAGCCTGCCGTGCTTCATGATGCCGACCCGGTCGCCGACCTCCTTGGCGCGGAAGAGGTCGTGGGTGGCCATGAGCACGGCCGTCCCGGCCTCGCTCATCTTGAGGAGGAGGGCCGAGAATTCGTTGGACGCCTTGGGGTCGAGACCGGACGTGGGCTCGTCCAGGAGCATCGACCCCGCACCCTTCGCCATGGCGAGGGCGATGCCCACCTTCTGCCGCATCCCCTTGGAATAGGTCTTCACCCGACGATCGGCGGCCTCCGCGGGGAGCCCGGCGTCGGCGAGGAACGCGCGGAGCCCGGCGTCGGAGGGCTCTTCCGCGCCGGACAGGCCGACGAGATAGCCCAGGTTCTCCAGGCCGGTGAGGTTCCCGTAGAGCATGACCTGCTCCGGGATGTAGGCCAGGCGACGCTTGGTCTCCAGCGGATGGCCGACGACGTCGAGCCCGTCGATGCGGGCGACGCCGGCCGTCGGGGCGACGAAGTTGAGGAACAGGTTGATCGTCGTCGTCTTCCCGGCCCCGTTGGCGCCGAGGAGGCAGAAGATCTCGCCCGCCGGGATCGCCAGGTCGAGCGAGTCGAGCGCGACCGCCCCGTTGTACGACTTCGACAGGCCGACGGCTTCGAACATGGCGGTGGAACCTCATCGTGGGGCGGGGGGGCGTCAGCCGGTGATCGGGTATCGACGGAGCGCCGCCAGCCCGGCCAGGCCCAGCGCGACGGCCGGCGCGGCCAGGCCGATCAGCGCGGCCCCGGCCCGCGGGGCGACCTCGACCAGGGGCTGCTCGCGGAAACGGAACTTCGGGATCGCGTCGTAGTCGGCGGGTGCGAACCGCTCGCGCCTCATGATCCGCGGGATGAAGAAGTCCTGCCATTCCTTGTGGAAGGCGTCCACCTGGGCGAGGAAGTGCTTGTGCCGGGCCAGGCTGGTCCCGCTCACGTCGTTCAGCGCCTCCTGGGCCGTGACCGCCGGCGAGAGGAAGCGCCAACGGTCGACGAGCGCCTGCTGCCGCGCGAGCTGCTCGTCGTAGCGGGCCATGACCGGCTCGATCGTCTCGTCCACCGACTTCTGGACCGCCTGGAGCTTCACCAGGAAGTCGGCCGGGACGGGGGCGGACGAGGCCGGCGCCAGCTCGGGGTGGTCCTCGTAGTATCGGGCCAGCAGGTGGCTCCCCTCCGCCGACGCCTCGGCCGAGGCGTCGCGGATGGCCCCGATCAGCTCCACGCGCGAGGGGACCGGGTGGAGCGAGGTGACCGCGACGTTCAGCAGCGCGGGGGCGACCACGACGAGCGCGATCCAGCAGGCGGCCAGCACGACGGCGTTGGTCGAGGAGGGGCGGCCCAGGGCGTTCACCGCCAGGGCCAGGGCGAACCAGAAGGCCCCGTACCCCGCGACCGTCGCGGCCCACAGCCCGAGCCTCGCCAGGACGTCGGGCCGTCGCAGGTCCACGCCCGCGAGCAGGCCCCCGCCGATCGACAGGGCGAGCGCCAGCGTCAGGACGAGCGCGGCGCGGGCCAGCACCTTGCCCAGCGCCAGCGTCCGGAGCCGCACCGGCTGCGCGAGGGTCATCGCCAGCGTCCCCTGCTCGCGCTCGGCGGAGAGGAGGTTGTAGCTCAGGCCCAGGATCAGCAGCGGGAACAGCTGGACGACCACGAACCCCAGGTCGAACCGGCCCGCCAGGAGGTTCGAGGGGTTCTCGATCTCGTCGCCCGCGATGAAGGTCTGCTTGGTCCGGTTGGTCATCTTGAAGTAGAAGGGGTAGAGGTCGGCCTGGCCGACGTCCAGCGCGGCGAGCGGGCCCGGCGGGGCCGTGGCGAAGCGCTGGCCTCGCGTGCCGGCGACGACCCCGGGCGTCCTCGGGTCGAGCCAGGCGAAGGCCGGCTCGGCCTTCGGGTCGACATCCTCCGCGTCGCGGCGGAGGTCGGCCAGGCGTTGCGACTCGTCCTGCGCCGCGGTGGCCAACGTGTCGCGCTGGAACCGCACCCAGGCGGAACCGTTGGAGACGCCGTAGCCGACGAAGGCCCCGAGCAGGGCGACGAGGGCCCAGGCGGAACGGTCGGCCGCCAGGCAACGCCAGTCGTGTCGCATGATTCGCAGGAGCATGGAACTCGCCGTGGGTTAGAACGCGCGGACGCGGGCGACCGCGGCCGTCGCCAGGAGGGCCGCCCCCGCGCACCAGCCGGCCAGGGCCGCGAGGTCCGGCCAGCGCCGGCCGGCGACGCCGGCGAAGGGGGGGCGCTCGTAGGAGAAGTCGGGGACCTTCGCCCAGACGTCGTCGCCGGCCAGGTATTCGGCGTCGGGCCCCTTGCCGTGCTCGGCGATGTCCTCGTTCATGACCCGGATCATCCCCCGACGGTAGTCCTCGGCCGCGGCGGCGAAGTCGCGATGCTGGTCGGGCTCCGTGCCGGCCGCCGCCATCGAGAGCGACCGTACCGCCATCAGCGGCGACGCCAGCGCGGCGGCCCGCTGCACGTCGTCCTGCCGGGCGAAGGCGTCCCACAGGGCCCCGTAGTGCTCGTCGAAGACGCGATTGCCGTGGTCCTCGGACGCCTGGAGCGTCACGCCCGCGAAATCGATCTTCAGTTCCTCCATCCGATCGACGCCGTATTCCCGCATGACGCGGGCCTTCAACGCGGCGAGGCCGGGGTCGTTCGGGTCGTGGCCGTCGACCCCCTTCTTCAGCTCGCGGTCGACCGCCTGCCCGAACGCCAGGGCCGACGGCGTCGGGTGCAGCCGCTTCGCGACGTCGACCGCGATCCTGGGGACGATGAGCGCGTTGGCGATCCAGAAGGCCAGCAGGACCAGCAGCGCCGTGCGCGCCGTCCCGGCCCATGCGGAGACGGCGACCGCGATCCCCACGAACGCCCCGTAGTAGAGGAGGTAGCCCAGGCCCATCGCGGCCATGCGCGGGACCTCCGCCGCGAGCGGCCCGGCCCCCGTCGCCAGGGCCAGGGCCAGGACGCCCGCCGCCGTCGCCGGGACGAGGAGCAGCCCGAGGGCGGCCACCACCCCCGCCGCCTTCCCCGCCGCCAGGTCGCGCGGCCTGACCCCCAGGCTCAGCAACTGTCGGAGCGTCCCCAGGTCGCGCTCGCCCGCGAAGGCGGGGAAGGCCAGGAGGACGATCAGCAGCGGCAGGAGCAGTTGCAGCGTCGCCGCCGCGCTCAGCTCGCCGAACCGCGCGACGGCCGTCGCGTCCTGCGCGGGGCGGTAGCGGAACTCGTTCTGCTTATGCGCCTCCAGCCAGACGGCGACGCCCGTATAGGCGTCCACCCCCGGATCGACCATCGACAGCGGCGTCTTGGGTTTGAAGGCGTAGGTCCCGTAGTGGGCGGCCGAATGCGGATTCTTCGTCCCCTGTTCGAGCCACTGTCGGCGGGTCGCGAGCGCCGCCGCGTGACGCTCGGCGTCGACGTCGCGGTGCCGCTTCCACCCCATCGCGAGCGAGGCCGTCAGCAGGATCGCCACGACGGCCGCCGCGGCGCGGAAGCGGCCGTCGCGGGTCATCTCCGTGAATTCCTTGCGCGCGATCCGACCGATCATGAATCCCGGCTCCGGGGCGTGGGGCTCAATAGGCGTCCGACGACACGACCTCGCCGCCCGCGCGGGTGCCGAGGGCGGCCCAGGTCGCGGCGTCGATCGAGTCCTTGACGAACTTCACGCTGCCGTCGCCGAGCAGGAGGTTCACGCCGCCGGGGTGGTAGCTCCGGCCCGTCTTCCACCCGTAGTCGCTCCCCCGGAGGCAGTCGAACATCTTGGAGTTCGGGGGGTAGAAGTGCGTATACAGGGCGTGCCGGAAGTCCCCCTGAGCCCAGCTCCCGCCGCGCTGGCCGTTGAAGTAGCCGGACGAGCCCGCGGCGGCGGCCTGGCACTCGGCGACGGTCAGGTCCAGCTGCGTCGTGATGGAGACGGCCGCCTGCTGGGCCATGATCTGCCGCGGGCCCATCGCCTTGCCGGTGGGGACGTCGAAGCCGCCGGGCCCCAGCGGGCTCTCCGTGATCATGGCGGTCTGGCTGAGGCCGTCGCTGATCCCCGCGAAGGTGACGCCGGAGTTGAAGAAGAAGCAGCCGTTCGGCGAGTCGTACATGGCCGAGCCGCCGGGGACGCCGTTCCCCGCGTTCGCCATGTAGTTCGCCGGGGCGAAGCCGGGCTGGACGTCGATCGGCGCGTCGCTGGGGCAGAGGAACAGGCCGATCTTCGTGGCCAGCAGGCTGCTGTTCGCCGGTGCGATCGAACCGTCGGGCAGGTAGACGGGGTGGTTGTAATTCAGCGCCCCGAAGATCGGCGTCTGCTCCAGGAACGGCGCCAGCATCGCCAGGGTCGAGTAGCGGTAGTGCTCGCCCCCCACGCCGTCCGGGTACCAGAAGTTCCCCTTCTGGGCGACCACCGAACCATAGGGGAGGCGGCCCATCGCGTCGTGATAGTTGTGCAGCGCGATCCCCAGCTGCTTCAGGTTGTTCGTACACTGCATCCGCCGGGCGGCCTCGCGGGCCGCCTGGACCGCGGGGAGCAGCAGGGCGATCAGGACCGCGATGATCGCGATCACCACCAGCAACTCGATGAGCGTGAATCCGCGACGTCCTCGCATGCCATCCCCCGCAGTCGGAGCCGATCAGCCGTCCGTCGAAGTAGCACGAATTTAGCAATCGTAATACCCGAGGGGAACGACCTACCGGGGGAAAATCGCCGACTTTACCGGATTGCAGGTCGCGACCCGCAGCCCGAAGCGTCCCCTGGTTCGAGCCGTAACCATCGTGATGATAAAGGTTTTCGCCGAGGCTCATGACGGATTCCGGGGTGATGCGAGCAGTTGAGCGATGAGGGCTCCCAGCAGGGCCGCTCCGCGGGCTCGCACGTTGTGGACGAACTGGAAGAACGCGAGGTAGAGCGGCAGCGTCTCCTGGGGGATGCCGCGGTGGGGGCGGAGCCAACTCCGCAGCAGCGACCAGAAGCCCTCGATCGTGTTCACGTGGACCTCGTGGAAGCCGTCGCCGTCCTCGTCGCGGGCGTACTCGCCCTTGCCGTGACAGACCGTCTTATGTCGATACCCCCACTCTTCCAGCCGGGCGTAGATGTCGTATTCGTCGGTGTGGACTAGGGCGCCCGGGGCGATCGTGGATGCGATCAGCGGGCGGATCGTCGCCTGCTTGACGTTCGCCAGCATCCGGATCACGACCCGGCCGCCGCGCTGGAGCATGCCGCAGATCGGCGGCTTCTCCTCGGCGAGCGTCCCGCGGCCCGGGGCTCCCTTCAGGCGTCGTCGTCGGCCGACTCGGCCTTTTTTTCTAGGACGGCAAAGCCCGATTGATCGGCGTTCCGACGTCGGTTACACCTGGGGGAGTCCCTGCGACCAGGAGTGACCGCTATGCCGCGACGG
>MKTT01000153.1 GCA_001898385.1 Planctomycetales bacterium 71-10 | reverse complement strand
CCGGGAAGCCCAGCGGATTCGTACAGGCCCCCTGCCCCGGCTGCCGATTACCGGACATAACGCCCTTTATGTCCGGTAAAAAGTCGGCTAGAACATGCGTGCATCCAAAGCTAAGGAGGAGCATGGCCGACAAGAAGAACATCACGCTGAGTCTCGTGCCGCCCCTGAACCCGACGAGCCCCGAAGAGTGGCAGAACGCCGTCGATGCGGCGAAGGCGTTGGGCGTCCTGCACGCGGCTCGCTCATACGGCATCGTCAAAGGTGGTCCGGAGGTCGACGTCGACCGGTGCGACGCACTCCTGGAGCGAGGTCTACGGCTCGGCATCACGCCGAGACCCGATGCGGTCGAGCGGTTCGTCGAAGGTTGGAACCTGCCCGACGCGGCGGAGAGTGAACGTTGAGCGAGTCGAATCGAGAGTTAGTCCAGCATCGGAGCGGCGGAGTCATCCTGCCCGCCCTCATCGCGAACGAGGGCGACCGGGCAGGGCGACGCTTCGTCGAGTTCTTCACCGCCCAGATTCGGAACGCCAACACGCGGAAGGCCTACGCCCAGGCCGTGGGCCAGTTCCTCCGCTGGTGCGAGGAGCGACGGCTCACGCTCCACACGCTCGAGCCCATCGCGGTGGCCGCCTACGTCGAGGAGTTGGGGGCCACCAGGTCGAAGCCCACCGTCAAGCAGCACCTCGCCGCCGTGAAGATGCTGCTCGACTGGCTGGTGACCGGGCAAATCATCCCAGTGAATCCGGCCGCGTCGGTGCGAGGCCCGAAGCACGTCGTCACCAAGGGAGTGACGCCGTATCTGTCGGCGGAGGACGCCCGGACGCTGCTCAACAGCATCGAGCCCGCGACGCTGCTCGGCTTGAGGGACAGGGCCCTCATCGCCGTGATGACGTACTCGTTCGCCCGCGTGACGGCGGTGCTCTCGATGAAGGTCGACGACTACTACGCGAACGGGAAGAAGTGGCGGCTGAGGCTCCACGAGAAGGGCGGCAAGTTCCTCGAAGTCCCCGTGCATCACAAAGCCGAAGAGTACTTGGACGCATACATCCACGCCGCTAGAATCGACGGGGACAAAAGAGGACCGTTGTTCCGTGCGGGCAACCGCCGGACCGGAGAGCTGAAGGCGACGCCGCTCCGACGCACCGACGCTTGGGACATGGTGAAGAGGAGGGCCGCCGCGTGCGGGCTCACGCACAAGCTCTGCAATCACAGCTTCAGAGCGACGGGAATCACCGCGTTCATCGCGGCGGGGGGGACCGTCGAGAAGGCCCAGCAGATCGCCGGGCACGCGAGCACGAAGACGACGCAGCTCTACAACCGGACCAGCGACGAAATCACGCTCGATGAGATCGAGCGAATCGCAATTTAATTCTCCAGCAGCTGCTCCTACATACACGTTATCGGGCAAGTCATTCATGCGAATCAGCTGCATCAGCATTCAAAACTTCCGCAACTTCCGCGACCTGAGCATTCGACTTGATGCACCAACGGTGATCGTGGGCGAGAACAAAGTCGGTAAGTCCAACCTGCTATTCGCCCTCAGGCTCATTTTGGATCCCACACTCCCCGACTCGTCGAGACGACTGAAACGCGAGGACTTCTGGGACGGATTGGACAACCCATTTCAAAACTCGGCGACGATCAAAATCAGCGTGGACATTGCTGACTTCGAGGATGACGAGAACCTGTTTGCGATACTGGCCGAACACCTGATTTACCACACCCCGATGGTGTCACGTCTGACCTACGAATATCGCCCTGTGGACGGCCTGACCGGACCACCCCAGAAGGAGTCGGACTACGAGTTCACCGTGTACGGCGGCGACCACCCCGAGAACTTCGTGGGTTACGAAGTTCGGAGCCGCATTCCGCTCGACATTCTTCAGGCCCTGCGAGACGCAGAAGGGGACCTGGCAAACTGGCGTCGGTCGCCGTTAAGGCCGCTCCTGGATGCAGCCGTCGATTCCATTCCGGAGATTGAGTTAGCAGAAATCTGTACTAGCGTAGAGACCGCTCTCGCCCAGATCCACACGGTGTCCCACATCACCACGTTGGGCGGAGCGATCGTTCAACGGCTTACGCAAATGGTAGGTGGTACGCACGCGGTCGACGCGGAGCTACGCCTATCCCCTACCGACCCGGTCCGCTTGTTTCGCTCGCTCCGCCTCATGCTCGACGGCTGCAAACGCGGCATCAGCGAAGCCAGCTTAGGCACGGCGAACCTGATTTACTTGGCACTTAAATCCCTCGAGCTCGAGCAGCTCATCCGCGAAGGCGAGAGGGATCACAGCTTCCTCGCGATTGAAGAACCCGAGGCCCATCTTCATCCGCACCTCCAAAGGCTCATCTATCGCGACTTCCTGCACACTCGTAAGCATCAGGAGCCGGTCGAAACGGCTGCCACGCCGACCGATGCCGTCGCCGTACAAGTCGGTCAGACAGGTCAAACGCCGAAGAAAACGGTCATCCTGACGACTCACTCGCCGCACATCGCGAGCGTTACGCCGATTCGTTCCTTCGTCCTCCTTCGGCACTCGCCCGCGGACGCCTGCACCTTGGCGGTTTCCACCGCAAACACGCCGTTCACGTCTGAAGAGGTGGAAGACCTAGAACGCTACCTCGACGTCACCCGGGGAGAATTGCTCTTCGCACGGGGCGTGCTCCTGGTTGAGGGTGATGCGGAATTGTATCTCATCCCGCACCTTGCAAGACTTCACGGCGTCGACCTCGACATCCACGGAATCACGGTATGCTCGGTCTCGGGCACGAACTTCCGCCCTTACGTCAAGCTGCTCGGGCCCGAAGGGCTCAACATTCCGCACGCTGTTATAACCGACTTCGACCCTATCGCACGGAAGAAGAAAACCGGCGAAGTCGTAACGCGAAACGTCGGGATCACCCGATTGAAAGGCCTTCTCAACCTAAGCCGCAAGCGACAACTGCGTCCCAGCATCTCTGACGGCAAGGTAATCAGCTTGGCCAAGGCGGCCGGCTACTTCATCAACGACCATACCTTTGAAATCTCCCTGTTCAACGCAGGTCATCATATGGCCATGTGCGACACGCTCGCGTCGCTGTCGGACAATAAATCGCTCAAAGGCCGTGCGGCTTCCCTTGCGAACTCGCCTCAGAGCCTGAACCGCAAGCAGTTCCTCAAAGACGTCGACTCCATCAGCAAGGGGCGATTCGCACAACGCCTGTGCTCGGAAATCAAGACCGGCACCGCTCCGACTTACATCAGGGAGGCTATCGAACATGTCGTCGAGCGTTGCACTCCGAGAACATCCGCACCAGCAGGCGGCTCGATCTCTCAGGCACAACCCGGGGCAGTGGCAAGCGTATGAATCGTCCGGAAACTGCGTCATCCTCGCAGGCCCCGGGAGCGGGAAGACGAAAACACTGACCATCAAGCTCGCACGGCTGCTCACCGAGTCGATAAAGCCGCCCCGGAAAATCGCGTGCATAACGTACAACAGCGAGTGCGTACGCGAGCTCAGGACGCGTCTACATTCACTCGGCGTCGACGAACGCCGCAATATTTACATCGGGACGGTTCACGCGTTCTGCCTCCAACACGTCATACGACCTTACGCTGCACTGGCTGGAACGCCTCTTCCGGCCCCGCTGACCGTGGCGACGTTCGCCGAACAAGAGAGCATCTTCAAAGCCGCCGTAGGGACCGCCATAAGCGTCGACGAGAAGGCTTGGGACTTCCGCTCGCGATTCGAATGCCTCAGGTCCAGGGTCCTGGACAGGGGGCATGCGGACTGGGAGGGAGACGACCCGCGAATTGCGAGGCTGGTCGAGCATTATGAGAGCGGCCTTCGGGCCAAGGGTTTGATCGATTTCGACGACATGGCGTTAATCGGGCACCGGATCATCACTGGGAATGAGTGGGTCTGCAAAGCTCTGAAGGCCCGATTCCCCATTCTCGTCATCGACGAGTATCAAGACTTGGGAGTCGCACTCCATGAAATCGTCGTGGCCCTCATGGCGTCGGGCGTTCGGGTGCTCGCGGTCGGCGACCCGAATCAGTCGATCTACGGGTTCACGGGGGCCGTTCCGAAGCTTCTGACCACGCTGGGCGGCCAATCTGACGTGGAGGTCGTTCGGCTGAACTTCAACTACCGTTGCGGCCGCTCCATCGTCCGTACGTCTCGCATCACGATCCCGTCGACCTTCGAAGAGATACCCCAGGTCGATCATGAAGGCCTGGTCGAATGGCATCATAAGCCATTCGGCATCGATGCTCAGGCGGAGTTCATCTGCACGGAGCTGATCCCCGCCATCAAAGCCCGCCGCCCATCCACCACGCTCGGGGACATAGCCGTCCTCTACCCATCCAAGTACGACGGCGACGTCATCGCTCGAGCGGCGACCAAAGCCTCGATCGATTTCACTCGGATCGACCAGAACGCGGCCTACCGCAAGACGCCGCTCACCAGATGGCTGGAACAGTGTGCCGCCTGGTGCTCGGGCGGGTGGAATTCCGGCGGGCTCCCCCTGTCGTCCATCATTCGCACCTGGCTGCGATTCAATCCGTCGGCGAGCACCCAGTCGCACATCAGACGGCTTAAACGGGTCCTCGTACGCACTCTGATAGACAACAGGAGTTCGCATCAACTCTTGCTGCTATGGCTTCACGAACTTGAGGACAAGTTCCTCCGTTCGACCCTCGAAGCGGAACCGACTCTGAGGGAGGAGAGGGCCGAATTCCAGCGGCTGAAAGAGGCCGCCAAGCCTCGCGGAGAGCTCGACCGATGCACCGTGGCCCGGTTCGGCGCCCACGAAGGAATATCGAACTACTTGAACTTGATTACGTTGCACAGCTCCAAGGGCAGAGAGTTCGACGCCGTCATCGTCATGGGTTGCGACGACGGCAAACTTCCGAGCCGGGGAACTCCGGAGGAGCAGGAAGAAAAGCGTCGGCTCTTCTACGTCGGACTCACCCGGGCGAAGTTCGAGTTCCACATGACTTACTCCGGCGGCATCGAGACGCGGAACGGGGGCTGGTGGGAGAAGGGGCCGTCGCCATTCCTCCTGGAGATCCAGGCCCAAGCGACTCAGCATCAAGAGCTCGCCGACGAGGAGGATTGTCCTTTTTGAGGACGGCGTCTCGATTTCGCATCCACTGTTCGTCCTCCGTCGACGACTCCGAGAGAAGGGCCCTTGGCCGATGCCGACCACCGACCTCAACCAGGCCACGTCGACCGAGCGAGGCCAGTCGCTTAAGGACCTCCTCCTGAACATCCGGCGGGCCATCGACAACAACCTGCCGCGGGAGCAATGGGTTCGGGCGGAGATCAGCAAGGTCGACAGGCACGCGTCTTCCGGCCACTGGTATCTCGAGCTTCAACAGAGCGATGAAGCGGGCTCCGTCGCAGCCCAGGCCAAGGCCACCATTTGGAAGCAGATCGCCGGGAGCGTCATCGCCAATTTCCGAGAGGTGACGGGCGACGATCTCAGGAAGGGCATCAAGATCCTCTTTCGGGCGAGGGTTCAGTTCCACGAGGTGTATGGCCTCTCTCTGGGGATCCAGGAGATCGACCCCGCCTACACGGTCGGGGAGTTCGCGGCCAAGCTCGCCCGAATCCGCGAGCGGCTGCTGCGTGAGGGCCTGTCCGAACTCAACCGGAAGCTTCCGAGGCCCGTCGAGTTCATCCGCGTCGCCGTCTTGAGCCCGGCATCCTCGGCCGGGCTCGGGGACTTTCGGCCCGAGGCCCTCCCCCTGGAGCGGGCAGGACTCTGCGAGTTCGTGTACATCACGGCGACGTTCCAGGGTCCGACCGCCCCCGCGTCGCTTCGAGAGGCACTCGGCCAGATTGATGCGGAGCACCGGAAGCGACCTTTCGACTGCGTGGCAATCATCCGGGGCGGGGGGTCCGTTACGGAGCTTTCCTGGCTCAACGACTTCGAACTCGCGGCGGAGGTCTGCCGCTTTCGCGTGCCCGTCCTCTCGGGAATCGGCCATGAACGCGACCGGGGCATCCTCGATGAAGTCGCAAACCAAGCCTTCGACACGCCCTCCAAGGTCGCCATCTACATTAGAGAGTGCATCTTCCGGAACGCTGCGGATGCCCGAGTGTCCCTGGATTTCATTCGCAATCGTGCGAGATTCTTCCTGGCCTCCGCTTCCACCGCTCTCGCCGAATCCCGAGACGCATTGGAGAGCCGCTCTCTCCGTCTGCTGAGCGAGGCTCGACATGCCTCTGAGCGGAGGAAGGAGCAGGTGGAGCTTCTAACCAGGGGCATGCTCCCCATGGAACGAAGGCACCTCGATGAGCTGCAGACAGCCGTGAGAAGCAGCTCTTGGGAACTCGTGAAGGGAGCCCGCGACGCACTCGAACACAGTCGGGAGGAACTTAAATTACTGGCCGGCATCCGGGTAAGCCACATCGCCGAGACGCTTGCCGCCTTGGCGTCCCAGGTTGCAGAACGCGGGCGGAGACGGACCACGGGCATCGAGTCGGTCCTCGACGCCCAGGCCGCTCGACTCCTGGACGACTTGAAGCAGATTCTTCGAGGCGAGCGAAGGGGACTTGATCGTCTGTATCTAGCGATTGAGAGCGAGTCGGGAAGAGCCCTTTCCTCGGCACGCAGGCAGGTTCAGGCCTCCCTCGAGCTTCTCCTAGCAGTCGGCCCCGACGCCACCCTCAGGCGGGGTTTCTCCATCATCCGAGGTACGAAGGGGGTCGTCACGAGCCGGGCCCAGGCGGCACGTTACCCGATCCTCGACTTGCAGTTCCACGACGGGACGCTCACCGTCGCCAACGAGAGTCTAGACAGGGAGTAGAAGCGATGAATGCCGACGGCGAGTCTGTTTCGGACGACCGGTTGACTACAAGCACCGGGTACAAGCAGAACTACAAGGTCTTGAAAGACGCCGCGGAGTGGCTCCGTTCCCAGGAGGAACCCGACCTCGACGAACTCGTCACCAGGGTCGACGGGGCGATGAAGGCTTACGCCCGATGCAAGGAGCGGATCGAGGCGGTCGAGGGGAAGCTCAGCCAGTACTTCGACGGGCAGCAAAGTAGCGAAGGGTCCAGCCCACGACCGGCACCAACACCCCGAGGACGAGGCCCTCAGCCTGCACCCAGTCCGGACGATAAGGACGATGAAATTCCGTTTTGATGAACGGCGTCGCTCCCCTCACCCCTCCCCGATGAACAGGAAGTAGACCTCAACCTGGAGCCCGCGTCCGTCGCTCGCCCGACTTCTTTATTTCTTCGCGGACTCGCGTGGCGGGTCCGCCTGCCCGTCCATGCGGGGCATGCTCATCGCCGAGGAGCCGAGCCCGTCGCGGGCGTTGAAGGCGAATTCCCGCTTGAGCTCCTCGTCGATTGCGATCGGATTGCGAAAGTAGTGGGCAAGGGCCAGGTGGACGTCGGCGAGGGTCAGGACCTTGGGATACTTGGCCGCGATGACTTGGGGCTGGAGGCCGCAGTACCGGTGCAGGTAGGCGACCTGCTTGACGCCGATCTTCGCGTCTGCGGGGTAGGCGACGACCTCGAATCCGGCCCGGAATTCCTCGGGCTGCCACCGCCTGTATCGCGACCGTCGATTCGTCTCCTCGCCCATGGCGGCAATCTCGCACGGCGGGGCGTCGGACCGCAATCGGAAATGCAGGTTGGCCCGAAGAATATCCAGAACAGCTTATAGGTTCGCCCGGGTGCAGGCGTCGCGTCGCCCGCACGCCCGGCATTTCGCCGCCGGTTGCCGAACCGGGATCGCTTCGCGGATCGTGCGGCGGTGCCGCCGGACGGCGTCGGCCGCGGCGAGCACCTTCGAGCGGAGGCCTTCGGTGTTCTCCACGACCACACGCGAGCCGTCGCCGAGGACGATCACGCCGTGGGGCGGCCTCGCCCCGTACTCCTCCTCGATCAGGATGAAATAGGTCCCGAGCTGGAGGCGTTGGGCGTCGCTCGCCCGCCTCGAGGACTTCCACTCCTCGGGGATCAGCGTATCCCCTTCCCGGACGATCCGGTCCGGACGGCCCACGAGCTGGAGCCGCTCGGAGTAGAGCGTCCGGTCGTCGAGGGCGACGGTCCGGCCGGGGCCGAGGCCTCGCGTGGACCGCCCGTGCGATGAGAGCACCATCAGGACCACGCCCAGGGCGGCGAGGAGGAGGGCGACGGCGAGGATCGAATCCATCTAGCCCCTCGCCAGGGAGAGGGCGACGGCGGCGAGGGCGAGGAGGGCGGCGGCCACGACGAGGCCGCGGCCGAACGAGGTCGCCGACCGGGAGGATTGCTCGAAGGCGGCCATTTCTTCGTGCCGCCGCTCGCCCGCGGCGAGGGCGTCCCGGTCGCTCGGCTCGTGCCCGAGCGAGGACAGCCGCCAGCTCTCCGGGCACCAAGCCCAGGAGGCGATCTCCGAGGCGGAGACGACGTCGGGGTCCCGGGCCTTCATCGGCGACGCTCCGCGTATTCGGCGAGGCCGGCCCCCGTCGCGGCCTGGGAAACTTCCTGCGGGAGCGGGCGTCGAGCGACGGCGTCGACGGGCAAACATGCTGCGGATTTCGGGCTCACGGCTTCCGCCTCCTCGTCGCTTTCGGCGAAGGGCGGGGCGTCGGCGGGGGCGATCCCTCGGCCTCGGCCGTCGCGGGCGGCCCGCCCTCGCCCAGCTCGGCCTCGAGGTCCTCGACCGTCGGCAGGCTCCCTTGCAGCGACTCGGGGAGGGACTCGGCCAGCTTGAAGCCGCTCACGCCGATGGGCTTGCCGACGTCCCTCAGGGCGTATTCGGCCATGACCCCGCCCTTCGCCTTGCAGAGGATGAGGCCGATGCTCGGGCCGTCCTGGGGGTGCCGGAGGAGGTCGTCCACCGCCGAGAGGTAGAAGTTCATCTTGCCCGCGTACTCGGGCCGGAACTCGGTCGTCTTGAGCTCGACGACCACGTAGGACCTGAGCTTCAGGTGGTAGAAGAGCAGGTCCAGGTAGAAGTCCTCGCCGTCGACCTCGATGCGGTGCTGGCTGCCCACGAAGGCGAAGCCGACGCCCAGCTCGAGGAGGAACGCCCGGATGTGCTCGAGCAGGCCCCGCTCCAGCTCCCGCTCGCGGGCGTCGTCGCCCAGCGTCAGGAAGTCGAAGTTGTACGGGTCCTTCAGGACCTGCTGGGCGAGGTCGGACTGGGGAGGTGGCAGGGTCGCCCGGAAGTTGGTGACCGCCTTCCCCTGGCGGCGGTGGAGGCCGCCCTCGATCTGCAGCTCGAGGATGCTCCGGCTCCAGCCGTGCTCGACGGCCTTCCGGGCGTACCAGGCCCGCTCCTCCGGATCCCGGACGCGGTCGAGCAGGCGGACGTTATGGCCCCACGGCAATTGTGCAACAAGCTGTTGCACGATCGGCTCGTCGGGCCAGGCCTCGGCGAAGGCCCGCATGTATCTCAGGTTCCGGGGCGAGAACCCCGCCATCTCGGGGAACGCCCTCTTCAGGTCGACCGCCAGGCGGTCGACGACCTTCGCCCCCCAGCCCCGCTCGCCCTGTCGGGCCAGGATGTCGCGGCCGATCCCCCAGTAGAGGAGCACCAGCTCCCGGTTGACCGCGACGGCCGCCCTGAGCCGGGCCTCCCGGATGCGGTCCTTCAGCCCTTCGAGGAACGGGCCGTAGGCCTCGGGCGGGCCCCCGGGCGAGGGGGCGGGGGTGCTGTTCGTCTTCGGGGTCTTCTTCCTGGCCATGGCCTTCCCTGGTCCGGCGGATGCTGCGGGGCGGTCAGCCGTCGTCGAGTCGCCGCCGCGACGCGGCGGGCCCGTCCACGATAGCACGACTTGAAGAGGCCGAGACAGCCGTCCACGGGGCGTCCCCACGCGGCGATCGTCCTCCCCGGCTTGATATCGCGGGCCGGGCGTGGCATCGCTCCGGCCCATGACGACGCCGCAGCAAGAACCGACTCCGGGAGGATCGCCGCCGCCCGCCGGGCGGGCCGAGCCGTTCCGCGACCTGACGCCCCCCCGCGGCCCGAACGCCGGGCGGGAGGACCTCTACTCGAGGGTCACGAACCAGATCCTCGCCGACCTCGAGAAGGGCGTCCGACCCTGGACCAAGCCCTGGGACGCCGAGCACGCCGCGGGCCGGATCGCCCGGCCGCTGCGTTCCAACGGCCAGCCCTACCGCGGCGTGAACGTGCTCCTGCTCTGGTCGTCGGCCGTCGCGAACGGGTTCGCGGCCCCGCTCTGGATGACCTTCAACCAGGCCAAGGAGCTGGGCGGCCGCGTCAAGGCGGGCTCCAAGGGGACGCCGGTGGTCTACGCCGACAGGATCACGAAGACCGAGGCCAAGGAGGACGGGGGCGAGGAGGAGAAGGAGGTCTTCTTCATGAAGCAGTACACGGTCTTCAACGCCGAGCAGGTGGCCGGCCTGCCGGGGCGGTTCTACGCCCCGGCCGCCCCCCGCCTCGACCCGGTCGATCGGATCGAGCGTGCCGAGGCGTTCTGCCGGGCCACGGGGGCCGACGTCCGCCACGGCGGGAACTCGGCCTACTACGCCCAGGGCGACGACCGCGTGCAGATGCCCCCCTTCGAGGCGTTCCGGGACGCCGAGGGCTACTACGCCACGCTGCTCCACGAGCTGGCCCACTGGACCAAGCACGAGGCCCGCCTCGACCGCGACCTGGGACGCAGGCGGTTCGGCGACGAGGGCTACGCCCGCGAGGAGCTGGTGGCGGAGATCGGGGCGTCGTTCCTGTGTGCGGACCTCGACCTGGAGCCGGTCGTCCGCGAGGACCACGCGGCCTACGTCGCCCACTGGCTCAAGGTCCTGGCCGACGACAAGCGGGCGATCTTCGTCGCCGCGGCCCTGGCCGAGAAGGCGGCCGGCCACCTGCACGCCCTGCAGCCCCGCGGGCCGGACGCCTGAGAAAATCCCGCCCAATATCCGGCGGTCGGCCGTCCCGGGTGTCGCGACGGCCCGAAATTCGGACCCGTCGGCCGGATTATCCTGCGGATATTCGGGCGACGCCCCCGAGATATCCGCACTCGACCCGGACCGCCATCGGCCGCAAACCCCGCCCCGTCCGCACGTTCGATTATCCGAGTTTCCCCGGGAAACTCGCTCGGCCGGCTTCGTCCCCGCCGCGACGTCCCGGACATATCCGTCGGATAATCGAGAATAATAATATTATATTCGGATTTGTTGACACGAATCATACGATTCCGCGGGAGGCTTCGCCTTTCCCCGACTTTCGCCCCGGCCCCGCCTACACCTAGGTTCAACCCGATTAAACTCCGCGGAGGTCCCCCAATGCTATCCGTCGCGACCTTGGCCGCCGGGCGAGGGCCCGGCTACTACCTCGAGCTCTGCAACCTGAACTACTACGCCGAGGGGGGCGAGCCGCCGCCCGTCTACCACGGCACGGCGGCCCGGGAGCTGGGCCTGTCCGGCGTCGAGCTGGACCGGCGGGTCATCGAGCGGCTCTGTGCCGGGTTCCACCCCGAGACGGGGAAGGCCCTGGTCCGGAACGCGGGCAAGGAGGGCCGCTACGTGGGCGAGGATTGCACGTTCTCGGCCCCGAAATCGGTCTCGATCGCGTTCGCGATGGGCGACGACCCGCTCCGGGAGGCCATCCGGGGCAAGCACCTCTCGGCGGTCAAGCAGGCCCTCGACTTCCTGGAGGCGGAGGCCGGGTTCGCCCGGGTGGGGGCCCAGGGCCAGCGGCTGGTGCGGGCCCCCCTGCTCTTCGCCCTGTTCGAGCACGGGACGTCCAGGGCCATGGACCCGCAGCTCCACACCCACGCCCTGCTCATGAACCTGACCCGGCATCCCGACGGGCGGTACACGGCCATCGACCCGTCCTTCGTCTACAAGTTCCAGATGGCCGCGGGCGCCATGTACCGGGTCGCCCTGGCCCGGGGCATGCAGCAGCTCGGGTTCGAGGTCGAGCAGCGGCCGATGGGCTCGTCCATCGGTTTCGAGATCAAGGGCGTGCCGGAGGAGCTGGTCGACGAGTTCAGCAAGCGACGGGCGGAGATCGAGGCCGAGCTCCGGCTGGCGTTGGGGAGCCTCGACGCCGCCACGCCCCGCTACAAGGAGCTGGTGGTCCTGGCGACCCGCCGCAAGAAGGATCTCGAGAAGCCCCGGGCCGAGCTGCTGGAGGAGTGGCAGGCCGTCGGCCGCGAGTTCGGCGTCGACGCCGCGACGCTCCGGGGCGGCCTGAAGGCCTATCGGGCCCCGACGGCGGAGGAGCGGGCCTCGCGGCAGGATGAGGCGTTCCGCGAGGGGGTGGAGGCCCTCTCCGAGCGGCACGCCCACTGGAGCAAGGCCGACCTGATCCGGGCCCTGGCCGAGCGGGCCGCGGGCAAGCTCGCGGCCCGCGACGTCCGGGAGCTGGCCGCCGAGCGGATCCGGGGCCCCAGGCTCCTCGACCTGGGCGACCTCCGGACCGGGAGGAAGGACCTCGACACCCGGCGGTTCGTCGAGCGGCACGAGACCCGGTACAGCACCCCCGAGATCAAGCGGCTCGAGCGGAGGATGCTCGTCGACGTGGAGAGGATGGTCCGCGGGCCCTCGACCGCGTGCCGCACGGCGTCGGTGGAGCGGGCCCTCGCCCGGCGTCCCTCGCTCCTGAAGGAGGAGTCCCGCGAGCAGGCCGAGGCCGTCCGCTACCTCTGCTCGGGGCCGAGCGTCCGCGTCCTGTCGGGCCTCGCCGGGACCGGCAAGACCTACGCCCTGGGGGCGTGCGTCGAGGCCTGGCGGCGGGAGGGCCGGGACGTCCACGGGGTCTCGTTCCAGAAGATCACCGCCACCCGCCTGGGGAAGGCCATCGGCGACGGCATCTCCTGCGACACGGTGCACAGGACCCTGGGCGAACTCGACCGCGGACGGCTCGAGCTGTCGAATCGCTCGGTGGTGGTGGTCGACGAGTCGGCGATGCTGGGGACCACGCTCCTGGCCCGCCTGGTGGAGCACGTGCGTCGGGCCGGGGGCCGCTTGGTGTTGGTGGGCGACGCCAAGCAGCTCCAGCCCGTCACGCAGGGCGGGGCCCACAAGTACCTGGCGTCCGTCCTGGGCGAGCACCGCCTGGAGGACGTCCGGCGGCAGACGGAGGTCTGGGCCCGCCAGGCCGTCCGCGACATGGAGGCCGGGGCCGTGCACGCCGCCCTCAAGGCGTACGTCGACCGGGGGTTCTTCCACCTGTCCGAGACGCGTCCCGAGGCGGTCGCCGGGCTCGTCCGGCAGTGGAAGGCCGACGGGGGGATCCACGCCCCGGAGAAGGTCTACGCGGTGGCCGCGACCAACCACGAGGTCCGGGAGATCAACCTCGCCGCCCAGGCCGAGCGGATCAAGGCCGGGGTCGTCGACCCGGGCCGGAAGCTGTTCGCCAACGGCGTCTTCTTCCACGTCGGCGACCGGCTCCAGTTCCGGCTCAACAGCCGCAAGCTGGGCATCGACAACGCCGACCTGGCCACGGTGCTCGACGTCGACCCGCTGCGGAACGTCGTCACGGTGCGGATGGACAAGGACCGCCGCGAGGTCGCCGTCGACCTCAGGCGGTACTCCCCCGAGAAATTGGTCCTGGGGTACGCGTCCACGACGCACGCGGCCCAGGGGGCGAGCATCGACCACGTCGAGGTCCTCATGGGCGGCGGTCCCACGGACCTGCACATGGGGTACGTCCAGCTGTCGAGGGCCCGCCTCAGCACGCACGTCTTCTGCGACAAGCACACCGCCGGGGACCCGGGGCTGTCCGACCTCCTGCGGTCGCTCGGCCGGGAACGTCAGAAGACCCTCGCCCACGAGGTCGTCCGGGACAACCAGGAGCGGGCCCGGAGGCCCGCCGTCGGGGTTTCGCTCGGACGCTGAGCGGGAGGCCTCGAAATCCCCGGGAGGCCGGTGGGGGCCGAGACGCCGGGCGGGGAATAACCCACAGCTTGGCTCCTCCGAGCTCCGTCGAGGGCTCTCCGTCCGCCAAACTGCCGGATTATTCCCCGCCCCCTCCCTCGGGGCTCTCCCGCCGCACGCCGCGGCCGTCCTTCGTCGACGTAGGCCGCGAGGCCGCAGTACGTCCCGGGTCGCCGATGCTTCACCGGGAGGTCGTCGGCCTGACCCGCGGCGGCGAGTTCGACCGCGAAATCGAGCGGACGGCCCCGAAGGCTCATCTCGCGACCCGGCGGAAGGCCCCGCCCAAAGCGGCCTGAAGCCCGCCAGGGCGTCCAATAAGCCGCGACCCACAGCTGGCTCGCCGGGTCGCTGGCGGCGACGCTCATGCGAGCCGCCAGCGACCCTTCCCGGGCACTCCCCGCCGCCCTCGCCTGCCGGCCCGGCCTCGACCCCTTTCCGTCTCCCCGACCGCCGCCTCGGCGACCTCGCTCGCCACGCATCGCGACGCCCAAGGCGACCCTCGGCGAGCCCGCGTCCCTCGCCCCGACGTCGCCCGAGCGACGTCGCCACGTCGTTCCGTCGCGACCGCCGCCCCTCGAACCGCACCTCGACCACGACGCACCGGCGTCGACGACCCGGACGACCGACCCGACGTCGCATCCCATACTCTGCGATTTATTACATTATCCAACTCTTTTTATATCACAGACCTCCTCCACTAACGCGTTAGTGATTTCTCCGCGGCCGCCCGCGAATTTCCGACGCCCCTCGGCCCGCCTCGGAAACGGACGCCGCCGGACCGGGGACGCCCTCCTGGCCCTAGCCCGGGGACCGGCGCCGGGGCGATCGTCACGCCGGGCCGTCCGGGCCCGTCATGCCGATCGGCGGGATTCCCGGCGCCTCGAGCGGCGTCCCGTCCAGGGACGGGTCGGGCGGCTCCGGGCCGCCCAGGGGAGGGGGGCTCGAGCTCAGCTAGCCGAGGGCATGGGCGGCGAGGGCGGCCCGCCGATCGGCGACGGCCATTGACGGAACGCCCCCGGCCCCTTCGCTCTCGCCCCGGGTCGTGCGAGGGGCGAGAGCGAAGGGGCCGGGGGCATAGGCTTTTGGACTGGGTGCGTGTTTCCCGGGGAAACATAAATGGGGCGTGTCGTCGGCCGAATGGCCGTGTTTCCCGGGGAAACACGGATCGGGTCCCGCCGTCATTCGGCGGCGGCTTCGGGCGGGAGGCCGAGCTTCAGGCGGATGAACGGCTCGCGGATGCCGATGCGGAACAACGGCTCGGCCATCGGGCCGAGGATCCGTTTGTTCTCCTGATAGCTCCGGACCACCTCGGGCTTGCCGGTGGCCAGGGCCTCGGCGTCCAACGCGTCCCGCTCAGGGCCGCCGAGCTTCTCCCAATAATCGGCGACCCGTCGCTTCTCGTCGGCCGCCTGCCTCTCCCGCTCCCGCTTCCGCCGGAGTTCGGCCGCCTCCAGCTTCTTGCGTTCGTTCGCGGCCCGCTGCTGCTCGGCCTTCTCGGCCGCCGAGACGAACCCCGCGGGGCGTGCGTAGTCGTCCCGGATCGCCTTGGTCAGGAAGGCCGCGAGGTCGGCGATCTTGCGACGCCCCTCCTTCTTCAGCCAGAGGGTCTGCTCGATCTGGGCGGCGATCCGGCCCTCGGGGAACGAACGCACGAGCTCGCGTGCGACGCCCGCCGAGACCCCGTGGCCGACGAGTTCGGCCTCGAGTCCGCTCGGGGCCTCGTCCGCCGCCTGGGGGGCCGCCTCGCCGAGCGACGGGGCGGCGGAGCCGCGGGCGAAGGTGACCGTCCACTGGCCGCGTCCGGCCCTCTTGAACCGACGGTCGGCGGGCGACGGCTTCAGGAACCCCGCCTCGGTCAGCTCGTCGATGGCGGGCTGGAGCTTCTGCTTGAGCCGCCAGGTCTCGTAGTTGCGGCTCAGGCCCACGTGCTCGCAGGCCAGGGCCCGCATGTCGAAGGTCCACTCGGCCTTCTTGTAGAACCGCTTGTCGAGGAATCGGTAGAGCTGCTTGGAGATCGCACTCTTGAGCGAGAAGTAGGCCCTGAGGTCCAGCTTCTTCAGGTTGTTCGCCTGGAAGCTCTTGAAGAATTCGGAGCTCCACCTCACGCTCGAGAGCGGCAGGCTCGCCTGCTGGGCCCGGGCCCCCCGCCGCTGCTCCTGCTCGATGACGACGGCCGATTCCAGGATGTGGAAGCTGTGGTTGCCCTTGGTCTTCGTCTCGTTGTCCCACCAGGCCTTCTTGTAGATCAGGGTGACGCCGACCCAGCGGTTCAAGGACTCGGTGAGCCGCTCGTAGTAGTAGCCCCTGTCGGGCCATCCCAGGAGCTGGAGGAGCTGGTAGCGGGTGAAGTGGACCGTCATGTCCCCGAACCGGGACTCCTGCTTGGTCAGGTAGAGCAGGCCGATGATGACGTCGACGTCCAGGGCGGTCGGCAGGCCCAGGAGGTCGCTCCCGGTGATGGTGAGCGTCTCGTCCCGGTCGTGGTAGGCGATGGTCTTCACGCCTTCGGGGGCCCGGTCCGCGAGCAGGGCGATCGGGTACTCGGCGAGGTTCATCTCGTCCCGCCCCTCGGCGTCCCACAGGGGGTCGACCGTCGGCACGACCTGAGTATGTTGGGCGGGCGGTTGGTCGTTCATCGGTGTTCATCCCGGGGGACCAAGGGCAACAACCCCTCCGGACGGTTGTTGATCTTGGTTAGAGGTTAAGCAGGTTATAGGTTAGGGTTCCAAAAAGCAAACGCCTAGAAGGGGTTACGGCACGAAAACCACCCCCGATTTGCGGTAAATCCACACCTCGGATTGCGGTAGTGCCACACCTCGGTTTGCGGTAAGTCCACCCTCCGTCTTGCGGTAGCGACCACACCTCGAATTGCGGCGTCCCGCCCCCGAATTGCGGTAGTTTCACACCTCGGATTGCGGTAGTCCACCCTCCATTTTGCGGTATGTACGGACGGGCGGCTGGAAAACCGTTCGTCCGTCCTAATCCCGACCGCGTGGGGGACTGCGGCGACGGCCGGTGCCGCCGCCGCGTCGGCGGCGACCACACCCCGAATTGCGGTAGTAGCCGCCCTCCGGGGCCCCGGCGGCCGCCCGGACCGGGGCGAAGATCGCGGCTTGCGAGGGCGACTTTTTCGGTCGTAGCATCCCCGCGAGCGTCCCGCTGTTTCCCCGGGAAACTTCTCCGCGGGCGGGCGGGCCCCGCCGACCGATGATGTCTCCGGTCGGCGTCGTGTTTCCCCGGGAAACAGCGGGACGCTCCGCCCGGGTTTCCCGGGGAAACACGCCCTTTAACGAGAATGAGAATCAGCATGGAAGCCACCCCGTTCACGATCGCGATGGTCAACCGGAAGGGGGGGTGTGCCAAGACGGGCACCACCCACCAGCTCTCCGGGGCCTTCGCGAAGATGGGCCTCCGCGTGCTGCTGGTCGACATGGACCCCCAGGCGAGCCTGACCCAGGGGTTCTTCGGACCGGCGGCCACCGAGGCCATCCCCCGCGAGAAGACCGTCGTCGCCCTGTTCGACGACGCCTGCGACCCCGACCCCGACAGGCTGCTGCTGCCGACCCCGTGCCAGGGGATCACCATCCTGCCCGGGGCCAACTCCCTGGACGACTACAACCTGCCGAAGCCCACCGAGACCGGGTCGCTCCAGACCTCGCTCAAGGGCTTCCTCAGGGAGGTGCAGGGGCGGTTCGACGCCGTGCTCGTCGACTGCCCGCCGAACCTCCACCTCTGCTCGTGGAACGCCCTGCTGGCCGCGGACTTCGTGATGGTGCCCGTGCAGGCCGAGGACTTCGGGGCCCAGGGGATCACGCACATCCAGCGGTCGATCGACCTCGCGTTGGCGAAGTACAATCCGAACCTGCGGATGCTCGGGTACCTCGTCACGCTGCGGCAGCGGCTGGCCATCCACGACGCCTACGAGATGCAGCTGCGGAACCTCTACGGCTCGTACGTGTTCGACGTCAGCTTCGGCCTGAGCAAGGACGTCAAGGAGGCGATCGCCGAGCGGCTGCCGATCCACTTCCTGCGGCCGCGTTGCAAGGCGGCCAAGGACGTGAACGCGATCGCCGAGGAGATCCTGCGGAGGATCCCCGCGGCCCGGTCGACGCCGCCGGAGTTCCTCCATTTCGAGAACCGCGTCGGACTCGGCGAGTCCAGGAAGGTGGCGTCATGAGCACCAAGGCGGAGATGCTGGCGGCCCGGCTCGGGGGCAACATGGTCGAGAGCCTGGGCGTGAGGCTCGCGGCGACGCCCGGCCCGGCCGAGACGCCCCGGGGGATCCCCGCGACGAGCCCGGAGGACGGGCGGACGCGGGACCGGCTCGCCGGTCACATGGAGATCGACCGGGTCGTCCCCGACCCGGACCAGCCGCGGAAGTTCTTCTCGGACGAGTCCATCGAGCACCTCGCGGCCAGCCTGAAGAAGACCGGCCAGCTCCAGCCGATCCGGGTCCGCTGGAACGAGGGCCTGGGCAAGTGGGTCATCATCAGCGGCGAGCGTCGCTACCGGGCGGCCCAGCTCGCGGGGCTCAAGACCGTCTCCTGCTCGTTCGCCGACAAGCCCCTGACGGAGTCCGAGATCCGCCAGGAGTCGCTCATCGAGAACCTGCTCCGCGAGGACCTGAGGCCGATCGAGGCGGCCAACGGCTACCAGCAGCTCATGGAGATGAACGGCTGGACGATGCAGCAGGTGGCCGACGCCCTGAACGTCTCGAAGGGGGCGGTCAGCAAGGCCCTCTCGCTGCTCAAGCTCCCCGAGGACGTGCGGGAGCGGGTGGAGCAGGGGGAGATCACCCCCTCGGCCGGCTACGAGGTGAGCCGGCTCAAGGGCGAGTCGGCCCAGCGTGAGCTCGCCGCCCGGATCGTGGCCGAGGGCCTGCGACGCGACGAGGCGGGGGAGGCGGTCGGAAAGACCGCCAGGCCGAAGGAGAAGGCCGCGGCCGAGAGGCCCGCGTCGACGACCAAGGTGCTCCACGCGGGCGGGGCCAGGGTGAGCATCACCTGGCCGAAGAAGACGGTGCGGGCCGCCGACGTCGTCCGGGTGTTGGAGGAGGCCCTCGCCCAGGTCCGCGGCCACGGCGAGAGCGAAGCGGCCTGAACAAGGAATTCCGCCCGTGAAAGCGACGGCCGCCCCCGCGGTGCCTCACCGCGGGGGCGGCCGCTTTCGTTATATTGCAGCGATCGCACGAACGGGCCGCGAGAACAGTCCATGGCGACGGACGGCCGAACAGCCTCTAACGAAGTCGGAAGTGACCGATGGCCAAATCCAAGCAGGGTACGGCGGCGGAGCCGACCGGTTCGGCTCTGAAAAGCCCGAGGACATCACGCGACCTTCCGAGTCGGGACGTCGCACCGAATTCGTACGTCGAACTGGATCCGCGAAAGAGCGGAGACGTTCCTAATGTCCCGAGAGCCCTTTTCCCGCATCCCGGCACGGTCGAGGGCGAGGAATGGCTCTACACCGAGGCGGTCAGGGCCGTTGCGGCCACTTCGCGAGCGGCGGGCGGCCCCGGAGCGTCGCGTTCGAGTCGGTACTTCGAACTCCGGATGTCGGCGACCGTGGATTATCTCGTGCGAGGCGGCAAGATTGAGGTCCATGAAGTTCGATTTCTGCCGAGCCATCTCGATTTCGAGGAGCCCCAGGGGGCAAGGTGGTCTCTCACGACCATACGCTACGAAGATTTCCGTGCAGCGTGGGGGACCACGCCCCGCGAGGTCGTGCTCTTCGAAGCGGCCAGGGTCGTCGAGAGCAGCGGATCGGCCATCAACCCCCTCGAGCTCGGCGACCTCCAAGGAGGGCCATTCCTCCGTGCCCAGATCGAGTTGCCGATACATGCGAGAGTTGCATACACCTTGAAGGGTGATATCGTCGCCGTCCACGAGATCGAAATTCGGACGGGCGGTGTGAGGAGCGAACAAAGTAATAGGGGGGACGAAGCCCGCAGGGCGATACAGGCCGTGATCCAGTTGATCGATTCCGACCCGACGTTCGGCGAGGATTTGGGGAAGACCGTTCGCGAGTTGCTGGCCACGAGGATCGCCACTCGAAGTCGTTCGGAATCGGAAGCGATCCACCTCGAAGAGGCGAGGCTGCCGGCGTCGCCCCAGGCCGCCGAGGACGCCTTCGTCCAACAGTTCACGGCGTTCGCGAAATCCCATCCGGACAACGTCAGGCCCGCCCTCGCCAGATGTCATGCCTTAGCCGAAGCGGACGGCCTACACGATGCGGAGCGTCGACTCCGACTGAGCGATGCCGTCAGGATAACCGGTTTGAGTCAGGCCAGGATCTACCAATTAGCCGAACAAGGCGTCTTGGGCGAAAAGCTGCCGAAGGGCGGTTGGCGATTCTCGGAGGCGGAACTCTACGCATATCGAGACCAGGAGAGAAAACCCGGACCAAAGCCCGCCCAATGAAATAATGGAAAATAGCTCTACCAACTCTTGAAACACTTGGATTTTATCCTAGTATGTGTTGGCGGGTAAGCCTGGACTACCTCTACGACGGGGGGGTTAGGCGTTCCTTCGCCGAGTCGAGATTCGTGTAGAGCGAATCAACCGGCTCGACGCAAACCAGCAGGCCGGAGTTCGACTCCGGGCCAGCGAAACGTCGCTCGGATTCAGAGCGACGGCCAGACCGGGGGCGGCCACGCCCTCCGGAAGGTCCCCGCACGTAGTCACGTGATTGCGTTCTGCTGCATCCCCATCACGCCCACCACACCTGGAGAAGCCAACGATGTCCTACTACGACGGCAGCAACTCGGACCAGGGCAGCTACCCCGTCGATCCCAAGACGGGATGGTTCGTCCCGCCCCAGAAGTCGGCCGCGGAGATTTTCGCCGAGCGGCAGGCGGCTGAACGGAAGGCCGCTGAGGCGGCCAAGGCCGCGGCGTCGCGGAATAGCAGTTCCTAACCGAAGCGTCGGCCCCAACATCAACCCATGAGGAGGTCACAAGGACAGGCCGGGGCCCGAAAGGGTCCCGGCTTCTTCTTCGGAGTCGCAGCCATGCTGATCTGGAAGTTGTGGTTGAGGTTGTGGGCCACGGACTGGAAGGAGGCCCACCGTGCGACCTTCGGCCTGGGCCAGGCCTCCGTGGCCGAGGAATTCAGCCTGAAGGCCGCCGAGGACGTCGCCGCCACCGGCAGGCGGAAGCTCGAGCTGCTCTCGCAAATCGCCGAGGACGCCCGCCGGTTCGAGGACGGCGACGAATTGGTGGCCGAGGCCGCCAGGGCCTATCGCGAGGGGATCAGGACCCTGATCGCGACGCCGTTGTCCCTGTTCCCGGCCGACGAGGGGGCCCGACGGGACGTCCTCGAAAACCCTTCCGACGGCTCGACCGGCTCGCCGCACTCGGCCGCCCCGAAGGGCCTGTCCGGCGGGCACGTCGAGCCGACCGGGGCGGCTCGGTCCGGGCCTCCGGGGCGAGAGCCCGGCTCGCCGCCGCCCAGGCGGGGCCGGGGGCGGCCGCCGGGCTCCCGCAACAAGCCCAAGCCGCCGCCGAGCGGCGACGGGTCGACCTGAGCCTGTTCGCCCCCGGGCTCCGGGCCGCCCGGGGGGAGGGGATCGCCCGGATCGCCCTGCGGGCCGCGGCCAAGGCGGCGGGCGTCGGCCTCCTGTCGGCCTCGGTCAACCTCCTCGGCCTTCGCGGGTTCGAGCGGGCGGCCGGGCTCTTCACCGCCGTCCCGGCCGCGTTCGTCGCCCTCGCCACGGCGTTCGAGGTCCTCCGCGAGTTGTGCACGCCGGTCGTGCTCCGGCCCCGCGAGGTCGCCCCCTGGGGGCCCGACGGCGTCCTCTCGCAGGCGGAGGCCGCGGTGCACGTGCTCGACTTGATACTCGATTTCCGGGAGGGGGAGGGGGAGCGATGAACGTCCTGAGCCGACTCCGCCAGCGTGTCGTCCGGCCTTCCGCGGCGGACTTCGACGCGTGGCTCGCGAAGAGCACCTACCTCTTCGGCGGCCTGCCCATCCCCCTCCAGATGGCCGAGTCCGACGTCGTCATCAGCGGCGGGAAGCAGACCGGCAAGTCGACGGGCATGAAGGCCCAGATGTGCAGCCAAATCGACGCCAAGATCGCGTCGAATCAACCTTTCAATATGCATGCATATACATCGAAGGTCGACGACTTCTACCCGCTGCTGAAAGGGCTGTACGAGCCGCTGGGCGTCAAGGTTATCGCGACGAATCCCATGATGCAGGAGTCGTGGGCGTGGGACGGGGCGGGCACCCTGACCGACCCGGTGCGGATCGACGAGCTCGTCAACGTCGTCGTGAAGAAGGAGGCCCACGACGCCAGCCCGTACTTCAAGAACGCGGCTCGCCTCATTTTCAGGGCGGTCATCCAGTCCCTGGCCGCGACGCACCCCGGGCTCTGGACGATGAGGCACGTGGTCAACTGCCTGAAGAGCGTCGAGCTCACCGCCCAGGTCCTCGGCCGCTACGCCCCCACGCGTCACGTCGCCTCGCTCCTGGCCGAGGACCAGGGGGTGGCCGGGGCCAACCTCCGCACGACGATCCTCCTGGAAGTCGCCGCCCTCGAGCTGGTCGCCTCGCTCATCGACGGGACGCCCGACGACCGCCGTTTCTCCGTCGAAGAGGCGGCCAACACTGCTGGAGTCATCTGGGTCTGGGGGTCGGATCCCCGCTTCAACACGCTCATCGAACCCTGGAACGCCGTGCAACTCGAGCTCATCGGGCACGAATGGCTCGTCCGCGGCGACGTCGGCGTCGAGACGCTGCTCTACCTCGACGAGTTCCCCCAGCTCTCGGCCGGGGGAGGGCAGAAGCTCTCCATCATCACCAAGATCCTGGAGTTCGGCCGCTCGAGCCGGGTGCGGACCACCCTGGCCGTCCAGACCCCGGCCCAGGTCGTCGCCGTCTACGGCGAGAGGGAGGCCGACACCCTGCTCGGCCAATGCCATTGCATGCAAATATACAAACATTCTGATGAATTCGGCCGCAAGTACTGGGCGGATCGCCTGGGCCGCGAGCGGGGCTTCGAGAAGAAGCGGAGCTACAGCCGGCAGACGGGCGGCGGCTACACCGGCGGGAGCAGTCCCACCTGGACCTCGAGCTGGAGCGAGACGGAGAACGTCAACATCGAACGGTTCGACCTCGAGCGGGTCACCCCGTCCGACATCGGCGACCTGCCCGTGGGGAACTGGCGGCAGGGCATGTACGGCTACGCGAGCATCCCGCTCTCGAGGCGTCTCGACCCGGTCACGGGCGTGCCCAAGCCGCTCACCTGGCGGTTCCACCTCGACCCCGAATGGATCGCCCGGTACGTGCCGAAGCCGGGCGAGTTCCGGCCGTACGCCCGGAGCCTCAAGCCCTCCGCCGCCTTCACGCTGCCGCCCCTGCACGACTGGGAGTACGGCTTCCTCGAACTGACCAGGCCCGGCCTCGACGCCGGGCGACGCGTCGACATCAGGGACTTTGAAGATGGATGACGATCCCATCGGCGGCGAGGCGGGCCCCCTCGTCGACGACCCGGCCTTCTTCCTGCTGGCGGCGGCGTCGCTCGTCGTCGTCCTGTTCTTCCTCCACCGCGGCGGCTGGCGGCTGCTCACGCACCTCGCCCTGGCCGTCGTCGAGACGGCCTTCGACCTGGCCCGGGTCGCGGTCGGATTCCTGGCCCTGCTGCTCTACGCCGCGTCCGCGTTCGGCTCGCCGGAGTCGAGGCCCGACCGCCTCGCCCTGGCCGTCGTCCTGACCGCCGCGTGGCTGGGGCTGACCTATCTCCTGTGCGGCGACCACCGGCTCGGCCGCCTGGCCGACAAGCTCAGGATCCGATGAAACCCCTCGCGAAAGGCCCGGCCATGCTGCCCTTCATGCTGAACGTCGCCTCCGGGCTGGCCAGGAAGATCGAGGCCACCTTCGCCATGGTCACCGCGTCGGCGGCGAGGGTGTCCTCCAGGACGGCCGAGAAGGCGGCCCGCATCCACCTGGACGTCGCCCGGAAGGCCCTGGACAGGGCCCGGGTCCAGCTCGAGCGGACCGCCCGGCGGCAGGGAGGTCGGCGGCAGGAGGCCCCCCGGCGTTCCACGGTGCGGCTGCTCCGCGAGGTCAGGAGCGGCCGGACGAGCCTCTCCTTCCGCCGCAGGGTCGACCACGCGACGGGCGGGGCCGTCGACTTCTGGACCCTGGAGCGGGATACGCCCCGCGGCCGCGTCCGGATCGCCGCGGGGCCGATGAGCGACCTCAAGGACATGCGGAACGTCGTCGCCCGGTCGCTGCGGCGGGAGGCCCCCCGGCGGCAGGCGGCCCAGGAAGTCCGGCGGCCCCGCGAGGTCGCGAGGGGCCGGGGACGCGGGCCCGCCCGGGAGCAGGCCCCCCGCCGCGAGGTGCCGTCGCCGGGCCGCGGCGGGGACGCGAGGCCCCGGGAGGAGCGTCGCGTCGACGCCGCCCCCCGGAAGGAGTGGTTCAGCGTGGTCTACGTGGAGGGCGTCAACGGCAACGGGACCGCCAGGACCCGCGTGGTGAAGAGCTTCGACGCCGCCGCCAAGGCCGAGGCCGCACGGAAGCACGACCGGCGGCTGATCGTCCACCGCCACGAGGGCCGCCGCCCGCTGTGCCGGGGCGACGTGGTCAACATCGACCCGGGCCGCGTTCCCGGGGCGGCCGCCGCCATGAAGGAGGCCCGGCGTCGGTCGCAGGAGAACGGCCGGGCCCGGGACAAGAGCCTGTCCCAGCGGCAGGGGGGCCAGGCCCAGCTCGCCGACGGCCGGGCCGCCGACGCGGGTCGGGAGCAGAAGCGTCAGCAATCCCTCGGACGATGAAAAGCAACCCCCTATAGGAGCCCGACACCGATGAGAGTCGTCCTCGTTCGAACGTACCACCAGGCCCCGGGCCGCGGCTTGCCGGCCCGCATCCTGATCGCCGCGTCCTGGATCTTCGTCGCCCTGACGGTCGTCGGGATGGTGGGCGTCTGGCTCGAGTCCCGCAAGCCCAAGCCGACGGCCCGACGTGGGACGGCGGTCGATCCGTCCCCGATCCCGGTTCCGGCCGGGCCCGACCGACCGTCGCGGGAAGAGCTCGAGGCCGAGGAGGTCTTCCGCGAGGTGGGGCTGGACGGATCGGTCGTGAGGCGGCTCCTCCCCACGCTCGACTCGCCCGCCGCGACCGCGACGCTCAGGAAGCGGTTCGTGCTCGACGCCGAGACGGAGAGCCGATTCCTGTCGCTGTTGAAGACCATGGAGGAGCGTCGCGAGCTCCTGAAGCAGACGGTGCTCGTCCACAAGGCCGCCGTCGACGGCGCCAAGGAACTGCAGGACCTCATCCTCCGGCACGTCCGCGAGGGCGGGCCCCTCGGGCGGCCCGAGCTCCGCGACCTCTGGAGGGCGGCCGTCGAGGCCGAGACCCGCGTCGACGTCCCGGACGCGTGGCACGCCGACGAGATCCACCGGCGGGTGGCGACTCGCCAGCTGGTCCGGAGGGGCGACGTCGCCAGGCGGGCGGTCGACTATCGGCTCTGCGGCGAGGCGGTCCGCACGCTCATCGCGGCCAACGAGCCCCTGCGGCGGCTCGCCGCCGCGTTGCCCGAAGACGTCCGGGAGCAGGCGTTCCCGAAAGCCCCCCCGCCCGGGCTCAACGGCTACATCGACCGGCAGCTCGACCAGGACGACCCGCGGTTCATCCAGCTCGACCAGCACCGCATGCTCTGCGGCAGCGGATTGGCCTGGCTCTTCGAGTACAACAACCTCGACATCCGCGACGTGGAGCGGGACTTCGACCTGGCGGCCGACGACCTCGAGTGCCTGCTGCTGATCCGCGAGCCGCTGGGGCGGATCACCAACGCGTACAAGGCCGCCCACCACTCGCCGCCGGGCCCGGTGGCCGGGCGGATCCTCCAGCCGGAGCGGCCGCTCGCGGATCCGCCCGGCGGGTCCACGCCGGAACCGCCGCCGCCGTCCCGTCTCGACGAGCTCCCGGCCTGGCTCGAGGCGAAGGAGCGGGCGAGGCACCGGCCCGAACCCGGCACCGCAACCGAGCCTGAGCCCGAGCCCGAGCCGATCAAGAAGCGGAGGCCGCGGCGGGTGGACCCGCAGCGGGAAGCCCTGAAGGTGCTGCCCTTCTTCTGACGGGGCCGCCCCACGCCCCGGCGGCCGAATCGAATCCACCTCACCTTGGCAGACACCCTGCGGGATATGGGCAAAAAGATTGCGGGTTCCGGGCTCGGCGACGCCCTGCGAAGTCGTCGCAAGGGCCGGGGGATGACGCAGGCCGACCTCGCCCGGGCCGCGGGGTTGGCCGAGCGGACCGTCTGGCTGATGGAACGGAACGAGGGGGGCCTGGCGTCGTTCCTCGCGGCGTTGGACGCCCTGGACCTCTCGCTCTACTGCCGGAACGCCGCCGGGGAGTCCCTGGCGGATCTGCTCGTCACGCTGCGTCGCCGCCGCGGCGTCTCGCAGGAGGAGCTCGCCCGGGCGGCCGGGGTCGCCAGGCCCACCGTCCGGGCCCTGGGCCGAGGGGGGAGGGGCCGGCTCGCGACCCTCGATCGGGTCCTGAACGTCCTCGGGGCGGGGCCCTATCTCGCGGAGAAGGGGCACAAGAAGGCCTTCTACGCCACGGCCGGGAACTCTTCCGTATCCGAGACGTGGCGGACGCCGACGAGGCTGCTCTCGGCCCTGTATCGGGTCTTCAAGTTCGACCTCGACCCGTGCTCGCCGACGAGGAAGGGGCCGGTGAAGGCCCGGCTCCACTACACCGTCGAGGACGACGGCCTCTCGCTCCCCTGGCACGGCGTCGCCTACGTCAACCCGCCCTACGGCAAGACGCTTCACGCGTGGGTCGAGAAGGCGAGAAGGGAGCACGTCGAGGGGCGGGCCCGGAAGGTGGTCCTCCTGATCCCGGCCCGGACCGACACCGCCTACTGGCACGACCACGTGACGACCGCGGAGGTCTGGTTCCTGCGGGGGAGGCTCAAGTTCAACGACGGGCCCCGTCCAGCCCCGTTCCCCTCGGCCCTGGCCGTCTGGGGGGCGAGCGAGGAGGAGGTCGCGGGGCTGGACGAGGTCGTCCCGGGCCGGAGGTCCTAGCCCGGCGCCGGAGGTTTCGACGGGACTTGCGGTATTGCAGAGTTACGGGGAGCGAGGTCACACACGACCGCCGCCTTGGGAACGCCGAGGCGGCCGGGACGGAGGGACGACGATGAAGGCGATGTTGGAGAGGCACGACCTCGACGGGCGGCACGACTTCTACACCGGGATCCTGCCCGACGACCTCGCGGTCGACGCGGCCCGCTTCGACGAGCTCTGGGCGACGCACCCCGAGGAGTTCCACGTCATCATGATGCACGGCCGCCCGGTGAAGACGCCCCGCTGGCAGCAGGCCTACGGCCGCGACTACCGGTACACCGGCCGCGTCAACGCCGCCCTGCCGACGCCGCCGCTCCTCGCCCCGTTCCTCGATTGGGGCCGGGAGGCGATCGACCCGAAGCTCAACGGCTTGCTGCTCAACTGGTACGACGGAGCCCTCGGGCACTACATCGGCCCGCACCGCGACAGCACCAAGAACCTGGCGGCCGGCTCGCCGATCGTCACGGTCTCGCTGGGCGAGGTGCGGGTTTTCCGCCTCACCAGCCCGGAGACGGGCGGCCGCCGCGACTTCCCCGCGGTCGACGGGGCGGTGTTCGTCACGCCCTGGGAGACGAACGCCGCCTGGAAGCACGAGGTCGTGAAGTCGGCGAGGTGGAAAGGCCGCCGGATCTCGATCACCTTGCGGGCCTTCCTCGATTGATGGGCCTCGGATCTCGCGAGACCCGTGCGAGAGAGCGAATTTCGGGTCGCTGGCGACCGACGTCACCGATGTCGATGTATACTATCTCGGCGGCATCCGCATGGCCCCATGATAGCCCGCTTTGGTCCCGAGGTTGAGCGTCTATGTGGTCCGACAACGAATCGTCGCTCGACCTCCTGGGCTGCCACCACATCGTCGACGTGATCGTATCTGTCGTCGAAAATGAGGCCCTCTCACCCGCCACCGTCGGGGTCTTCGGCGACTGGGGGAGCGGCAAATCCAGCGTCCTTCAGATGGTCCGGGCCAGGCTGGAGGGCCCGAACCCGGGCAACAAGCAAGCCCTCGTCCTGAACTTCAACGGCTGGATCTTCGAGGGCTACGAGGACGCACGCACGGCCCTGATGAGCACCATCCTCGACGAGGTCGCCTCGAAGACGACCCTCACCGGCAAGGGACGCCGACTCGTCGTGAAGCTGCTCAGCCGCATCAACTACATGCGGGCGATGGGGGTCGGGGCCAAGGCGGCCTTCGGCTTCGCCATGGCGGGGCCCGCAGGTGCGGCGGTGGCGGCCGCTCCCGAGCTCATCAAGAAGGCGGCCGAGCTCCTCAAGGATTCCACGGAAGTCAGCAAGGAGGACTTCGAATCCTTCCTGAAGGAGGACAAGACCCGCGAGCTCCGGCGTGACATCCGCGAGTTCCGCAAGGAATTCGAGGAGCTCATCGAGGACACGAAGCTCCGGTCGCTGGTCGTCATCATCGACGACCTCGACCGGTGCATGCCCGACACGATCATCGAGACGCTCGAGGCCATCAAGCTCTTCCTCTACGCCCACAAGACGACTTTCATCCTGGGGGCCGACGAACGCCTGGTGAAGTACGCGGTCCGAAGGCGATTCCCCGACCTCCCCGGCGAGAAGGTCGAGGTCGGCCGCGACTACCTCGAAAAGCTCGTCCAGTTCCCCGTCCGCATCCCGCCGCTCGGCCGCACCGAGATCGAGACCTACATCAACCTGCTCTTCGCGAAGGACTCGGGGATGGGCCCCGAGAAGTTCGAGGAGGCCAGGACGAAGGCCATCGCGTGCGACGCCCAGACGCTCCTGGACGTCCGCTTCAATCACGGCGTGGCGTCCGCCCTGCTCGGCGGCAAGCTGCCCGGCGACCTCGCCGAGCATTTGGCGTTGTCCCAACGCATCGCCCCGATCCTCGCCAACACGAGCGGCTACCCCCGGCAGTGCAAACGCTTCCTGAACATGCTGATGATGCGGCTCGCCATGGCGAAGTCCCGCTCCATCGAGCTGAAGCCGCGTGTCCTCGCCAAGCTCATGCTTCTCGAGTACTTCCGGGCCGCGTCGTTCAAGAGGCTCGCGGAGATCCAGGCCCAGGAGCAGGGCCGCCCCGCCGAGCTGGCCAAGGCCGAGCACGACGTCCGGCCCACGCCGATCGTCCAGGATGACGAGGAGGACGACGAGACGAAGGTCCTCGAGAAAAGCCCGGAAAAACCCAAAAAGCAGAAGGTGCTCCCGCCCCCGAAGCCGAGCGAGGTCGAGCTGCCGCTGTGGCTGTCGGACGATTGGAGCCGGGAATGGCTCGAGAGCGAGCCCCGGCTCGCCGAGGTGGACCTCCGGCCCTATTTCTACTTCTCCAGGGACACCCTGGGCCAGGTCGGGGTCGTCATGCCCCGGCTCAGCCCGCTCGCCCAGATCATCATCACCGAGCTGTTCGACGCGAGCGAAGCGGTCCGCCAGAACGCCCTGGTCAAGGCGAAGGATCTGAACCCGGACGAGGCGGCGTCCGTCTTCGAGGCACTGACCGAGAGGGTGCACCAGGAGGAGGATCGCAACGACGAGCGATCGGCCCTGCGTCGCTGCTTCGATTGGGCCAAGGCCAGGCCCGAGCTGGTCGTCCAGTTGCTTACAGTCCTCGAAAGCCTGCCGGTCAAAACCGTGCCCACGTACGCGGTGGTGGGCCTCAACGATCTCCCCGACTCGGACGAGAAGCGACGCTACGCGAAGCGGATCGCGGGCCACTGGGCCGAGCAGAAGGAGAACCTGAAGCTCCAGGGGATCGCCCAGTACCGACTCAAAGACTTCAAGGACTGAGGAGGTCGTCGCCTTGGGAACGTCCAAGTCCAATGGGGGCCCGAAGGACAAGATCCCGCTGCTGCCGGAATGGGCCTTGCCGCCCCCGGAGGAGGAAGAGCCGCCGCCGGAAGAAGCGGACGAGAACGAGGGCGAGGACCAGGCGGGCGGAGAAGGTGAGCCCGACGTCGGCGATGGCGACGATGCCGAGGGTGAGGGCGGGAGCGAGGCCGAGGGGGACGAAGACGCGGAGCACGAAGAAGACGATCGCGAACCGTCCTCGGCCGCCGAGAGCACCACCTGGAGGTCGGCACGGATCCGCCTCAATAAGGCGATCAAGAAGCGGGGCGACCGGCGGGCGTTCTTCAAGCAGGCCGCCCAGAGCTACACCCGTGCCCGGGGAGGGGCGGGGCAGGCCGCCCGGAATTCGCCCTCGGGCCGTTCCGCCACCGCCAGGCTCGGGGGGTTCCTCTCGGACGTCGCCCGCAGGGGACTGAACGCCGCCCTCGAGGGCCTCAACCTCGGATCCGTCGTCGGCAAGGACGCCCGGACCGTCTTCGCCGCCATCTCGAACGCCCTGTCGCCCGACGGGTCGTCGCCCGAGCAGGCGGTCGCCCGCGAGGCGGTCAACGACGTGCTGGCCGACCTCTACGATCGATTCGTCGGCCCGGACGGGGACCTCGCCAAGCTGGACGCCTTGACGGGCGAGGACGTCACCGCCTCCGTCGTCGATTCCGTCTCGGCCTACATCTACCGCAGGTGGCTGCAGGAGCTCGGCAAGCAGATCGAGAAGAAGGCCGTCAGCCCGTCCGAGGCGGTCGGCCTCGAGCGTGAGGCCAAGCTCTTCGTCAAGGACGCCGTGAGGCTCGACTTCAAGTCGGTGAACCCGCTCGCGATCGACTGGACGGCGGCGGGCCGGCTGATGATCGACGATATCTACAATCAAGCGTATCTGTTGTTCGGAGCCGGCTGATGACCTGGCATATCGTCGCTCGCGTCGGCCCGTCGGACGACTACGTGGCGGACATCCTCGCGACCGAACCGCGGCTCAATGTCGGCGTCGCCCGGCCGGGCGATCCGTGGGAGATCAACGACGACGTCCTCGAGAACTGCTTCAAGCGGACCGGCCGGTTCCCGCCCCCGGCCGCCCTCGACCTGCTCCACCTCGCCTTCGCGGTCTTCTCGGCCGACCTCGTCGTGGAGAGGAAGCTCTTCCAGAGCGGCTGGGCCAGGGACTTCACCCTGCACCTGCCCGTGAGCGACCTCGACCGCTGGGTCGAGTTGTCCCCGCTCGTCGTCCGGCTGCTCGAGTTCCTCACCGGGGACGAGTGGCGGTTGAACCCACGACGAATGCAGCCCTATGAGCCTTGCAAGCCGGAGAAGCCCAAGCCCCCCACGCTCGCCAGGCCGGTCGACAGGGTAGCCCTCTTCTCCGGGGGGCTCGACTCGCTGGTCGGGGCGATCGACTTCCTGGAGCAGCAGGAGACCGTCGCCCTCGTGGGCCACCACGGGCAGGGCAAGACCAACGGATTCCAGCAGCGTGTCGTCGCCTCGCTCGCGGCCGAATACGGCCCGCGGGCGGTCGACTTCATGTTCTACACCCAGCCCCCGAAGCACAAAAGGGAAGGGGAGCCCTCGATGCGTTCCCGCTCCCTGCTGTTCCTGTCCATGGGGATCGGCGTTGCGTCGACCCTTGGCTCCGGGATGCCCCTGACGGTCTCCGAGAACGGCCTGATCTCGATCAACGCCCCGCTGACCAACGCCCGGATCGGGAGCCTCAGCACCAGGACGACGCACCCGTTCGTGATGAAGCTGTTCCGCGAGCTGTTGACCGGCCTCGAGCTGCACCACGAGGTCCAGACCCCGTACCGCTTCCTGACCAAGGGTGAGATGCTCTCGCAGTCGAAGAACCGGTCGATCCTCGCCGAATCGGCGAAGCTGTCGATGTCGTGCTCGCACCCGGAGGCCGGCCGCTTCAACGGGAGGCCCGAGGGCAACCACTGCGGCTATTGCGTCCCGTGCCTCATCCGGCGGGCGTCGATGGCGGCCGCGGGCCTCGCGGACGCCCCGCCCGATATCGACGTGCTGACGAGCCCACCCAACATCTCGTCGGACAAGGGCGAAGACCTCCGGGCCTTCTTGATGGCCCTCGAACGGTTCGCGGAGGCTCCTCCGCACGAATCGCTCTTCCGTGCCCTCGCGACGGGCTGGCTTCCGCCCGAGGACGCGGGCGAGTATGCTGCCGTCTATTCCAGGGGGATGGAGGAACTCGGGAGATTTCTCGTGCCAGGACGGTTCCATGAGAAAATCGGATAGCGACAGCGACGGCCTAGTCGACGCCCATTTCCACTTCGACCTCTTCAAGGATTCGGCCGAGGTCCTGGCCGAGATCGCGTCCCGCCGCGTCCGGACCATCGCCGTCACGAACGCCCCGTCGGTCTTCCATCACACGCTGAAATTCTCCCGGACCTCGCCCTATCTCCTGCCGGCCGTCGGCCTGCATCCCGAGCTCGTCGCGACGCACGGCCGCGAGCTCGATTCGATGTGGCCCTTGCTCGACCAGACCAGATTCGTCGGGGAAGTCGGCCTCGACTACGTCACATCGGACCGGGAGAACCGAGCGGCCCAACGAGGGGTGTTCTCGAGCATCGTGGAACGCTGTGCGACCTACGGCGACAAGGTGCTCAGCGTCCACTCACGCCGATCGGCCGCGGACGTCATCGCCGTCATCGGCGGGAACTACCCCGGCCGCGTGATCCTGCACTGGTTCAGCGGCTCGCGTCGCGACCTGGACCGGGGCCTCGAGGCCGGGTGCTTCTTCTCGGTAGGGCCCGCGATGGTGAAGTCGAGCAACGGCCTCTCGCTGCTCTCGGCCATGCCGAGAGACCGCGTCCTGACCGAGACCGACGGGCCGTTCGTCCAGAGCGGCGGGCGACCGGCGAGGCCGGGCGATGTGGCCTCGGTGGTCGAGGCCATCGCACAAGTCTGGAACGTCTCGCAGGATGAAACGAAGTCTACGATCTCTCGAAATTTCGAGTCGCTCCTGGCTACCGACCTAAGAAGTCGACCCTTAGCGACCGCTTGATAACGCCCTTTATGTTCGCTTGTCGGTCGAGTCTCAAAGAAGCAACGCCAGCAAGCGAAGACGCTAATCAAGGCCCCGTCGATTTCCATCGGCGAGATTTGATTTGGAAGACGCTAAAAGTGAGTCGCTCGACCTTGTACCGTTACGTTTCGGGCGAAGAAGCCGGTAGGCTTGCGGAGCGATTTGGCAAAACATAGAAACCACACGGCGACACGCGTTCATTGGACGCCGCCGCCCGATTTTCTCGATAATTCTGTCGAGGTCCTAGATTCGCATTTTCAGCTTTAGCGAACCTTTGCCGAGCACCGACGATATACTATAGAAAAGCGGTGTAACCTCTTCTAAGCCCGGAAGCTTCGTGCAGAGACTCGTCACTCTCCTCCTCGCTGGCCTCCTCCTCATGTGCCCCCTGCTTTGTCAGGCGGCCCAGGCGGACCGGTGCGTCGGTGGCGAAGAGTGCTCAGGGACGCCGTGCGACGACGACCAAGGCCCGCTTTCCTGCCCCGACGACGGGGTGAGTTGCATCTGTGCCGGGGCAGTTCAAGCTGCCGACCGGTCGGCAGGCCACACGCCCGATGTTCTCCCGAGCTTCGACGGTTGGCTCCTCGCCACCTTCGTGCACCCCGTCTCGCTTCTCTTCCAGGGCGGGCCTCGCGACGGGGTGCCGCCCGACTGGGTGCCGTGGGGGCACCCGCTCAGGGTGCACGCACTCACCCAGCACTTCCGTTGTTAAATCCACGCTGATGTTCGAGTCCGAAGGCTCGCGGTACGGGGACGGTACGTCTCGTGCCCGGCGACTTCGGTCCGTTATCAACCGGGCAGCCACACCCCGCTTAGCGGGGTCGGTTGCGGGGTCAACGCGTGGATTTTCAGCGAGAAGTCATCATGAAGCGAATCGTTGCAGCTCTAGCCATCCTCGTGGTGGCGTTCGCCGCCGTCGCCGTCGTGCGTCCCGACCTCCTCCCGAAGTGGGCGAAAGGCCCGGCGGAGGCCCCAGCCCAGGCCGACGACGGGGGGCTCAGGTGCGTCGAGCACGGCGTGCCCGAGAAGTTCTGCACGCTCTGCCACCCCGAGCTCACAGGGAAGCTCATGTGGTGCGAGGAGCACGGCGTGCCCGAGGACATCTGCACGCTCTGCCACCCGGAGGTGAAGGGGAAGTATAACGTTACGACGTGCGAGCACGGTCTCCCGGCCGAGTTCTGTCCCAAGTGCGGCAAGGGCCAGGCCCCGAACCTCGTCAAGGACGGCTGGTGCGAGGAGCACAATCAGCC
>MKTT01000152.1 GCA_001898385.1 Planctomycetales bacterium 71-10 | reverse complement strand
GGGAAGACCGTCGGCATCGCGGGCCGCCCCAAAATCCGGGACGGTCAGGATTTTTGGACCGGCGTCCATATCGCCCGTCGGGAGTTGAACGCCGCGGGCGATCGATCTCATGGCGGTGCCAAAGGGCTCAACCGGGCTTTCAGGAGCCGTCACCTCTGGCTCGCGCCCGCGGTCGTCGACGGCTTCGACGAGGCCGACTTCGATTTCCTCCCGGCCGACCGGCGCGCCGATTTGGCTGGGCTCGTCCGCGAGTTCCGAGAGATCGCAAGCACGGCCGAGGACGGCGACGCTGAGCATTGGGCCAAGGCCGTGGAGGCGGGGAAGCCCCTGTTGGAGCGGATCATCGAGATCCTGGAGTTCGATCGCTACCCCGACTCCGATGCGCTCCGGTACGGCGAGCGGATCGAGCGGGCTTTCCGCGATCGTCGCGAGATCGTGGGGATGAAGTTCCGAACCGGTTCGGACTACGCGGGCACGCCCACGCTCTGGATCGACGTCACCCTCTCCGATGACGTGTGGCAGGACGAGCGTCGGTTCCTGGAAGTCGCCCGGCCGCTCGACCGAGAACTCGACCGCGTCGCCCCGGAGCTGTGGCCTTATATCTCGATCCGGGCCGCCGCCCGGAGGCCCGCGGCCCCGGCGACGGTCTGATGAGCCTGCACGACGAGTTGTTGGCGCAGGCCGAACGGCTGGTCCAGTCGAACTCAGGGGCGATCGACCAGGTGGATTTGCGCGGGGTCGTTTCTTCGGCCTGCCATGCGCTGTTCCACCTGCTGGCGCGGGAGTTCGCTTCGCTGTATGTCAGGGACTTCGCCGTGGCGGCAAAGCTCGTCCGAACGCTCAATCACGGCGAGATGATGATGACGTCGAAGAACTTCTTTACGTCGTCCCCGACACTACCGCAGAAGATCTGCGCGCCTGGCGGGACCGGAAGCGTCCCACCCGAGGAGTTGAGCACGGTCGCCCGGAGTTTCGTGGACCTTCAGCGCTCGCGGCACGACGCCGACTATGACCTGGCGAGGGACTTCGAAGAGCGCGAAGCGCTGAACATCGTCCAGTCCGCCCGCGAGGCGTTCGAGGCATGGGGGAAGATCCGAGACGCCGACTGGGCGAGGATCGATCTCGCCTGCTTCCAGCACTGGAACGCGTGGAACGATACAAGGGTCTGATGGTGACGAGGTCGTTCGCGTCGCTCGCCCTGATCGCGATGGCCTTTGCAGTGCTGGCGGACCGGGAGCGGCATCCCGTCGGCGACCGCGCCGTCCTGACGGCGGTCGTCGCGGGGGCGGCGATGCTTTCCACGCGGGATCGGCGGTTGGTCGCGGCGGCGGTGGCGTTCGCGGTCGCGACCTGGGCGACGGACGCGGGGCCGCCGGGGTGGGCGTCGGGCTGGGTCAGGGGGCTGGCTTCCTTGCGCGTGCCGCCTCCCGACGGCCGGCCTCCGGCCGACTTCGTCGAGCGGGCGGGGCGGATGGCCGCCGCCGCCCGGTTCGAGGAAGAATGCCGGCTCTACGGCTTCGCGGCCCTTAACCTCGCGGCCTTCCTGACGTTGATGGCGGCCTCGCCGCTGTTGCGGCGGCGAGGCCGTTGAGCCGCGAGGTCAGGCGGCCTTCTTCTTGGCGGCGTGGCAGCAGCGGTCGCCTTCGGCCTTGCAGCAGTCCTTGCCCTTGCAGCAGTCGTCCTTGGTATCCTTCGGGCAGCAGGCGTCGGCCTCGCCGGGCTTGCAGCACCCCTCGACCTTGGCCTTCTTGGCGGCGTGGCAGCAGTGGTCTCCGCCGTCCTTGCAGCACTCCTTATCCTTGCAGCAGTCGCCCTTGGCGTCCTCGGCGCAGCAGGCGTCCTTCGCGCCCGGCGTGCAGCAGGGCTTCGCGACGTGGTCCGCGGCGTGCTCGCAGCAATCGTCCTTGTCCTTGCAGCAGTCCTTATCCTTGCAGCAGTCGTCCTTGGCGTCTTTGGGGCAGCACGCCCCCTCCGCGCCCGGGGTGCAGCAGGCCTTGGCCTTCGCCTCCGCGGCGGCGTGGCAGCAGTGGTCGCCTTCGGCCTTGCAGCAGTCCTTGCCCTTGCAGCAGTCGTCCTTGGCGTCCTTGGGGCAGCACGCGCCCTCGGTGCCGGGCGTGCAGCAGGGCTTCGCGGCGTGGTCGGCGGCCTCCTCGCAGCAGTCGTCCTTCGGCTTGCAGCAGTCCTTGCCCTTGCAGCAGTCGTCCTTGGCGTCCTTCGGGCAGCAGGCGTCCTTGGTCCCCGGGGTGCAGCAGGGCTTGGCGTCGCCGTCGTGCGCGGCGGAGGCAGAAGCCCCCAGGGACAGGCCGAGCGTCAGGGCGAAGGCGAGGGACAGGATCGGGCGGATCATGAGCGTAGCTCCTCTATGGGAATTTGGAATGGTATGCGATCGAGAAAGATCAGGACGGCCGTCGCCGGGCGGGCGCGCGGGGACCTGGCCGCCTCGCGACGGGGCGAGGTGGGGCAGGCGCGCGGGGGCCGGGCGCAGGAAGTTCGGGACGCGCGGGCCCGTCGGGGCGCGCGGTCCGGATGGCGAGCGTCGCGGCGGCCCGGGGAGGGCCGGGGCGTCTCAGGTCAGGAAGTGCTGGCAGAGCAGATAGACCGGCGGCGTCGACGTCGCGACGGACCGGCGGTCGAAGGAGGACGAGGCGAGCGTCCTCGGCGAGACGAGCGGCGCGGGGATCGAGAAGATCGCCGCCGCCAGGCCCATCTTGACCGGAGCCGGGGGGACGAAGGTCGACCGCGAGTCCTGCTCCCCTTGGTGCGACGGCGACGCGGGGCCGCAGCAGCCGCAGGCGTCGAGCGTGGAGCAGGCGGAGGCGTCCTCCGGCGGGCAGCACGTCTCGTCGGGCTCGCAGGCGGCGAAGGCCGAGAGGGCCGACGGCCGGTCGCCCTGGCAGAAGGACAGGTGGGCGAGGCGCGGATCGGCCGCGACGGCGACGGCCAGCAGGGCCGCCATCGTCATCCAGGGGCCTCGTTGAATGCGCGAGGTAGAGGACATCGCCCGATTCATCGCCTCACCCGTGAGGAGGGCGGGCGCGTGCGCGCCGCTTGAACCCTCGACGAGATCATAGGCCATGGACCCCGCGCGGGCAAGGGAAAGTCCCGACCCGTCCCGGCCCGAACATCGGGCGGTCGATCGCCAGGACGGCGACGGGGCGTCCGGACCTCATTCATCGCGATCCTACTTCAGGCCGATGGCGGGGCTGCGCCCGTTCATCGAGCCCGTCCGCGACCCTTCTCCTTCGCATATTCCGTCAGCCTACGGCGCATCGGCCCGAAAGGAGAACTTCGGAATGACATCCCTGATTTCTCAAGAAATGCGCGCCTTATGCCGTTCGGCCGCAATTCTCCACATCCTAGGTTTGCCACGGATTCATCCCGAAATATCGAACCGCAAGCCGAGGGGGCCGACATGAAGAAGCGACGGAGCCTCAAGTACCGGGCGCAGGTCCAGGATGCTCTCGAACGGCGTCTCGTCCTGAGCGGCGCCAATGAATCGATCCCGATGGCCGCGATGGCGACTCCGCACATTCACACGATGAAGGCCGCGCCCCAACTCGCCGCGCGTATCGTGCCGGCCCAGCAGACGGCCCGGATCGCGGCCGGCGCGGGCCAGGCGAGGTTAGGGGTCAGGGCCGGCCAGGCGACCGTTTTCGCCGTATCTCCGAATGCCGGACTGATCCAGTACTCCGGATACATCGCCTGCCCCAGGAACCAGTCCTTCAACGTCGACTTCAGGGTCTACAACCAGGACACCGGCGCCCTCCTCTTCCAGGAGACCCAGGTCGTCCAGGTTTCCCGCAACCGCTTCACCGCCATCCTGGGGGCCACGACCCAGGGCGGCATCCCGGCTTCCGTCTTCACGGACAACCAGAACCTCGTGATCACGCAGTCGAGGACCGCGAGGCCGAGGGTCAACATCGGATCGACCACCGTGATCCGCGGGGCGGACTCGGCGTTCGCTCAATCCCTCGCGATGGTCACGGGGGCGACCGGAGCCACGGGTGCCACCGGGGCCCCGGGCGATACGGGCGCCACGGGGGCGACCGGGGCCACCGGCGATACCGGGGCCACCGGGGCGACCGGGGCCACCGGCGAAGCGGGCCTTGACGGGGCCACCGGGGCCACCGGAGCGACCGGAGCCGCGGGCGCCACCGGGGCGACGGGCGCCACCGGGGCGACGGGCGCCACCGGGGCCGCGGGCGCCACCGGGGCGACCGGGGCCACGGGTGACAACGGCACCACGGGGGCGACCGGGGCCACCGGGGCCACGGGCGCTACAGGAGACACGGGAGCCACCGGGGCTACGGGAGCGACCGGGGCGACGGGTGCCACGGGGGCGACGGGCGATACCGGGGCGACCGGGGCGACGGGCGCCACCGGGGTGGGCGCCGCCACGATCATCCCGTTCGCATCCGGTCTGCCGGCGACCATGACCACGATTGTCGGCGGCTTGACGGGGCTTGGCGTCCTCGTCGGCTTCGGGAGTTCGGCGCAGACGACTACGGTGGTCGGGCCGGTGATCGACCTCACCGGCGGGCCCGGGGTCCTTCTCAACGAAGCCTTCTCGATGCCGCGCGACGGCACGATCACGTCCATCTCGGCGTTCTTCAGCACGGCCGAGGCGCTCTCTCTCCTCGGCACGGACGTGACCATCACGGCCCAACTCTATGCGTCGGTGACGCCCGACAACATCTTCACGGCGATCCCGGGTGCGATCGTCACCCTGACGCCGTCGCTCACGGGCGTTCTGGCGGCCGGGACCATCAGCAACGGCATCGCGACCGGCCTGGCCATCCCGGTGACGGCGGAGACCCGGCTGGTCATGGTCTACACGGCTTCGGCCGCCGGGATCGCCTTGGCCAACAACATCTCGGGTTACATGAGCGGCGGGTTGAGCATCGCCTGACCCCTCTCGCCCTGAAGTCGGAACGATCTCAAGAGGCGCCGTCCCTCATCATGAATGAGGAACGGCGCCTTTCTCAATGGGACGAGGACGACCCGTCCCCGGATATCGTAGCGATGCGTCATGGGGGGGCTTATGAACCCCTGATAGTCATTGCAGAATCCGAGGAGGTGATGGAACGGCGAAATCAGCCCGCGCGGGGAGGCAAGGGGTCGAAGTCGCGGCGGTCGCGCCTCCGCACCGGCCCGGCCACGGGGGGCTCAATCGACGGCGAGCGGGACGAGGGCTCGGAGCTTGCGATCGCGGAGGTACAGCCCGAGCCACGCGACGACGCCGACGATGACCGGGATGAAGAAGTTCCCGTCATTGGCGTGGACGTGGGTCGCCACGGCGCCGCCCAGGTAGGCGAGCATGAGGAGGCCGCCGACGTAGCGGGTCTTCGGGACGAGGTAGAGGACGAAGATCGCCAGTTCGATCACCCCGATCGGCCGCGCCGACGCGGCCGGGTAGTTCTTGGTCCAATCTTCGAGGAACCACGGCGGCTGCGCGATCTTGAAGTAGGCGCTGGGCAGGAATGGGACCGCGAGGAGGCCGGAGAGGATCCAGCCGGTCGTGCGCTGCCATTTCGGGATCGGTTCGGTCGTCATCGGGCTTCGCCCCAGGGCTTGAGTGATCTATCGCCGGCGACACGCCGCTTCTAACGGCCATCCGGGCGGATGACAAGGCGGGTTCTCCGGCGCGGTCGGCGCTTGGCGACATTCGAGCTTTCACGCCCTCACGACCCCCGCCTCCTCCATCTGCTTCCACGCGGCTTCGAGCGAGCCGTCCAGGTCGATGCCGCGGCAGGCGGACTCGATGACGGTGACTTCGAAGCCGAGGCGGCGGGCGTCGAGGGCCGAGTAGGCGACGCAGAAATCGGTGGCCAGGCCGACGAGGAACAGCCGGTTCAGCCCGCGCTCGCGGAGGTAGCCGGCGAGGCCGGTGGGGGTGGAGCGGTCGTTTTCGAAGAAGGCGGAATAGCTGTCGATCTCGCGGAGGTAGCCCTTGCGGATGATCAGCTCGCAGTTGCGGACCTCCAGGTCCGGGTGGAACTCCGAGCCGGGCTCGTCCTGGACGCAGTGGTCGGGCCAGAGGATCTGGGGGCCGTAGGGGAGCTCGATCGTCCCGAACGGCTTCTCGCCCGGGTGCGACGAGGCGAACGAGAGGTGGTCCTCCGGGTGCCAGTCCTGCGTCAGGATGACGTGCGAGAAGCGCCGGGAGAGCTTGTTGATGACCTTCGGCAGTTCGTCGCCGCCGGGGACCGCCAGCGCGCCGCCGGGGCAGAAGTCGTTCTGGACGTCCACCACCAGCAGGACGCGGTTCTCCTTGGGCGTCGCCGAATGGACCGCCCGGCCCGCCGTCCGCGCCGCTGGGATGATCCCCGACGTGGTGATGGAGGTCCGCGACGACGACCGCAGCATCGAGGCCGGCGACGCCTCGCCCTCCGGGCGCTGCACGGCGCGCAGCTCCTCGATCAGTTCGGCGTGGGCCTGGTGGCGGTCGGCCGGCTTCTTGGCCATCATCTTCGCCACGAGCTGCTCGACGGCCAGCGGGACGTGCTCGGGGAGCGGGGGCGGGTCCTCGCGCTCGATGAGCCGCAGCAGGCCGAAGACCGAGTCCGCCCGGAACGGCGGCCGGCCGGCCAGCATGTGGTAGAGCGTGGCGCCCAGCGAGTAGACGTCGGCCCGGAGGTCGACCGCGGAGGCGTCCAGGAACTGCTCCGGCGGCATGTACGCGGGCGTCCCCAGCGACGTGCCGGCCTCGGTGCGGGCGGAGTAGGCCATCGTCGAGCCGGCGTCGGCGTCCGTGTCGGCCTCCGACCCCGACCCCGAGCCGGCGGCGACCTTCGCCAGGCCCAGGTCGGCCAGCTTCACCTGGCCGGCGGAGGTCAGCAGGATGTTCGCCGGCTTCACGTCGCGGTGGATCACCCCCACCTGCGCCCACGCCTCCCCCAGCGCGGTCGCGACCTGCTCGGCGACCTGGAGCGAGCGGTCCACCCCCATCGCCTGGCGCTCGGCGATGTGGGCCTCCAGGCTCTGGCCGTCGACGAACTCCATGACGATGTAGTAGCGGCCGTCGGACTCGCCGCAGTCGAACACCCGGACGATCCCGGGGTGGTTCAGCCGCGCCGCCAGGCGGGCCTCGCGCAGGAAGCGGTCGGCGCCGCGGCCCTTCGCCACCTGGTCGGGGTTGAGGAACTTCACCGCGACGGCCAGGTCCAGGTCCTCGTGCCAGCCGCGATAGACGACCCCCATCCCCCCCTCGCCGACCCGGGAGATCAGCCGGCAGCGTCCCACGTTCGGGGCCTGGAGGAACGGGTCTTCGGGCATCGTCGGCCTCGCGAGGGTCGGGCGGATCGGGGCTTACGATGGTAATCTACCCGCCGGAGTTGCGGCGCGGCAACGAACCCCGCCGGCGGGGCCGGCCCCCGCATTGCTTCGGCGTCGGGCCGCGTTATGATTGGGAGAGATGATGCAGGTCGGGGCGGGGCGTCCCCCGAACCCGCGTCACGAATCCCGCTCGCGGCCGAATCCTTGTATGGCGGACCCCTGCGCCGCGACGAAGTCGCCGGGCCCGCGCGAGCCGATCGGCCGGCTCCGTCGTAGAATTCATAGGGGGCCGGCCTTCGTACCCCAGGGCCGGGTTCGGGCCATGGAAATCCTGCGATTCGTCGTGTTCGGCGTCCCGATCGGGGCGTGGGTCGCGGGGGTTTTCTTCATCCTGCCGGCGGGCCGGGCGCAGGGTGGTTGCGCCGGGATGGGGACGGTCGTCAATTTCTTGTGCCTCGCCGTGCTGGGGATGACCGCCTGCCTGGGGCCTTCGATCTACCTGGCCGTCCGTTCGAAGCGTCCGGCGGACCTCGTCGCGGTGGCATTGAATCTGTCGTGGCTGATCGTGCCCCTATCGGGGCGGTTGTGAAGCTCGCGGAGTGATCGGGCATGCTCGACAAGCTCGGGGACATCATGGTGGCCCGGTCCGGCGCGCCGGCGACGTCGCTGACGGCGGGGCTCATCAGCCTGTCGATCCACGCGATGCTCCTGGTCGGCCTGGCGTTCGCGGGCGTGCAGGCCCACGAGGCGGCGCAGACTGAGTTCTCGTCCGAGGTGGCCGAGTCCGGCCCGCGCGAGCTGGAGCCGCTGACGAGCGATTCCACGCTCCAGGACCTGGACCAGGACGACGACGAGCCGGTGATGGAGGCGTCCGGGTCGTTCGCGCCGGTGCTGGCGACGACCAACACCCCCGGCGCGCCCTCGGCCGCCGTGGCCGCGGCGTCGGACGACTCGTTCGCGGCGACGGACTTCGGCCGCCGCGACGTCCAGAGGATGGTCGACGTGATCGCCCCCACGGCGACGACGCTGGGCCAGACGTTCGCCATCGAGGGGAACGGGGCCGAGCACGTGGAGGGGGTGGAGGGGGCCGTCGACCGCGTGGCCGTGGAGATCGTCCGCCGCCTGGAGCGGGGCCGGACCCTGGTCGCCTGGGCGTTCGACGCCTCGCTCAGCCTGGCCGCCGAGCGCAAGCGGCTGGCCGAGCATATCGAAACGATCTACACGCACATCGGCCAGCTCGACCGCGACAAGCTGGCGGCCGACGGCGGCCTGCTCACCACGGTCGTCGGCTACGGCCGGTACCGCAAGGTGATGACCCCCAAGCCGACCGGCGACGTCGCCGCGATCCGCTCGGCCATCGCCTCCATCCCCCCCGACACCTCCGGCGACGAGGCCACCTTCGGCACCGTCGCGGAGCTGGTCGAGAAGCTGGGCAAGTTCAAGGACGGCGACCACGCCTACAACCTGATGGTCATCGTCGTCACCGACGAGGTGGGGAGCGACCAGGAGCGGCTGGAGTCCACGATCGCCCTGGCCCGCCAGCGCGAGGTCCCGATCTATGTTCTGGGCTCGCAGGCCCTCTTCGGCCGCGCCGAGCGGTTCATGGACTACTACGACGAGGGGACCAAGTATCTCCACCGCGGGATCAAGGTGGACGCCGGCCCCGAGAGCGCCATGATCGAGCAGATCCGCCTGCCGTTCTGGTACGGCGGCCCGCAGTACGACGAGATCGAATCCGGGTTCGGCCCCTACGCCCTCAGCCGGCTGGCCAGCGCCACCGGCGGCATCTACTTCGTCGCGCGGCTCGACGGCGCCAAGATGGGGTTCGACGCCTCGCGGATGAAGGAGTACCGGCCCGACTGGGCGCCGAGGCGGGAGTACGAGGGGAGCATCCAGCGCGACCCGCTCCGCCAGGCCGTGGTCAACGCCTCGCTCATCACCCAGCAGAACCTGCCGGGGATGCCCACGCTCCAGTTCCCGTCGATGGACTCGCCCAACTTCAAGGACGTCCTCCAGGACAACCAGGTGATCGCCGAGCGCACCGCGTACACCGTGGACGAGGCGCTGGAGCCGATCTCGGCCGTGGCCAAGCGGCGCGACCGCGAGACCTCGCGGCGCTGGCAGGCGCACTACGACCTGATCCGCGGCCGGCTGCTGGCGATGAAGGTCCGCTGCTACGAGTACAACTTCGCCTGCGCCCGGCTCGTGAAGGATCCGCCGCGGTTCCAGGATCCGAAGTCGAACGCCTGGCGGCTGGTCCCGGACCGGGAGATCCGCTACAGCGAGAAGGCCGCCGCCGCCGCCAGGGAGGCCGAGGCGCTGCTCAAGAAGGTCGTGGACGAGCACCCCGCGACCCCCTGGGCCTTGCTGGCCGAGCGCGAGCTTCAGAACCCCCTGGGCTTCAAGTGGGTCGAGGCCCACGTCCCCCCGCCCAGGCCCGCCGGGGACGCGCCGGACGCCCCCCGTCGCAAGATGAAGAGGGCCGAGGACGCGAAGCCTCCCGAGCCGCCGAAGCTCTGATCCGGGTCGCGGGTGGTTCCGCCCGCGGCCTCGGCGCACAATAGTAAGATCATGTCAGGAACGGCGGCGACGCGGTCGTCGGCCGGACGCGCCAGGCTGGGGGGCCCGCTCGCCATGGACACTCGCTTCTCGGCACCCTCGTCGGACGACCTGATCGCCCTCGCCGGCGAGGGCGACCTCGCCCCGGCCGCGCCCCCGCCGCCCGACGCCCAGAAGACCCTGGTCGTCGAGGAGCCCGCGCCGGCCGCCCCCCCCCCGGCGAGCGCCCCGGCCGCGCCCCCCGCGGCGGCCGAGCCCCGGGTGCGGAAGCTCCAGCCGAGGCGCCGGAGGCGGATCCGGCTCAAGCACGTCCTGCCGGCGTGGAGCGTCTCGCTGCTGGTCCACCTGGCGATCTTCTCGGCCCTGGCGGCCTCGATCACCACCTCGGCCCCGGAGGCTCAGCCCGTCAACTTCGACTCGGCCCTCGGGGGGGCCGACCGCGCCGTCGAGGAGACGCCGATCCTGGACGACCCGCTGGACGACCGCGCCCAGCGCCTGGAGGAGACGTACGACGTCGCCCCGCCCGAGGCCTCGGCCGTGGCCGCGGACGAGCGGCCCGACATCGGCAGCGTGGTCATGGCCGGCGGTGCGGCGCCCTCGGCCACGCCCAACGTCCGGCCGACGGCGGCCCGGGGCGGGGCCGAGGGCCGGTTCCTGGCCGTCGAGGGGCTCAAGGGCCGCAACATCTCCAACTTCGCCGGCGTCCCCGCCGCGCTCGGGACCGACGTCTCGCTCTCCGGGCGGGTCGGCGGCGACCCCACGTTCGGCGTCCCGGAGATCGGCGACGCGCTCAACCAGCTCACCCGCGAGATCCTCCGCCACCTCGACGACCACAAGGTCACGGTCGTCTGGCTGTTCGACGAGTCGGCCAGCATGCGCGACGACCAGCGCGCCATCGTCGAGAAGTTCGACCGCGTCTCCTCCGAGCTGTCCCGGTTCGTCCCGCAGGAGAAGAAGGCGTCCGCGGCCCTGAACCACGCGATCGTCGGCTTCGGCAAGGGGATGGACGTGGTCCTGGAGAAGCCGACGCCCGACGTCGAGGAGGTCCGCCGGGCCATCAAGCGCCTCAAGGTGGACGCCACCGGCGAGGAGAGCACCATGCAGGCGATCCGCGAGGCCGTCGCCGCCTACTCCGGCCTGGCGGGCAAGGACCGCCGGCTCCTCCTCGTCCTGGTGACCGACGAGTCCGGCGACGACGGCGACCGCGTCGAGGAGGCGCTGGAGGTGCTGAAGAAGACGAAGACGGCCCTGTACGTCATCGGCCGGCAGGCGATCTTCGGCTACCCGTTCGCCCACCACCGCTACGTCGACCCGGTCACGAAGGACGTCTACCACCCGGTCATCCGCCGCGGCCCCGAGACCGCGGACGTGGAGTGCTTCCAGTGGGACGGCCTCTACGGCCGCTGGGACGAGCAGCCTTCCGGCTTCGGCCCGTGGGAGCTGGCGCGGCTGGCCAAGGAGTCGGGCGGGATCTACTTCCTCCTCCCCTCCGAGGAGTTCATGCGGATCAGCCAGCGCGAGAAGACGTACACGATCGAGACCCTCAAGGAGTACATGCCCGAGTACGTCTCGCGCGCCGCCTACGCCGAACGCCGGGCCGAGTCCGACCTCCGACGCAGCCTGTACGCCCTGGTGACGGAGACCAGGGACGTCTCCTACCGCCGCGACTTCCCCATCGAGCCCCAGGCGCTGCGCGAGGCCGCCCTGGAGCAGATCCCGATCGCGTCGGCCCGCCTCACCGCCCTGCTGGAGATCCAGAAGCGGCTGGAGTCGCTGAAGAAGCACCGCGAGCGCGAGCCCGAGCGGCGCTGGCGGGCCCACTACGACCTGATGCTCGCCCAGACGGTCGCCTTCCAGGTCAAGTCGTACGAGTATCGCGCCCTGATGGAGTCGCTGGCGAAGAAGCCGCAGCCGCCCACCAAGCAGCCGACCGCCGACGTCTCCATCACCTTCGTCGTCGACCACGCCGGCAAGCCGCTGGCCCCGGAGCCCGAGACCGCCAAGAAGTACGCCGAGGCCCGGCGCCTGCTCAACGACGTCGTCGCCGAATACCCCGACACCCCCTGGTCCGACCTCGCCAAGAGCACGCTCGCCCGCGGCTTCAGCGTCGTCCTCAACCAGTGGGAGCACAGCCCCAAGTACGGCGAGCGGAACCAGTTCGTGCCGAAGTATTGAGGGGTGGGGGCCGGGGCCGGAGGCACTCTCAGGACCGCTCGGCCAGGGGCCCGGCCTCGGGGGCGGGTGGCCTCCGATGCCGGCGCCGGAACGCTCCCGGCGGCGTGCCGGTGGCCTGGCGGAAGGCGGCGCTCAGGTATTCCGCGTGCGAGAAGCCGGACCGCGCCGCCACGTCCGGCAGCGCGAGGTCGGTCTCCAGCAGGAGTCGCTTGGCCAGCCCGAGGCGGGTCTCGGCGATCGAGCCGTGGATGGTGCGGTCCAGGGCGGCGCGGAACCGGCGCTGGAGGACGCTGCGCGACGTCCCGACGTGCGACGCCACGTCCTCGACGCCGATGTTGTCGCGCGCCCGCTCGCGGATGAAGCGGAGGGCCCTGTTCACGACCGGGTCGCCGACCTCCTTCGCGACGTCGGTCGAGCGCCGGACGGCGACCCCCAGGGGCGGGACCTCCAGCCGCCGTCGCCCCGGCCGGCGCCGGCCCATCAGGGAGTGCAGGAGGGAGGCCGCCTCATGGCCGATCCGCCGGCAGTCGGGGATGACGCTGCTGAGCGGAGGATGGGCCAGCTCGCAGGCCAAGGTGTCGTTGTCGACGCCGACGACGGCGACCTCTTCGGGGACGGCGAGCCCGGCCCGCCGGCAGGCGTCGAGGACCTGGATCCCCACGAAGTCGTTGCAGGCCATGACGCCGAAGGGGCGGGGCCGTCCCGCCAGCCATCGGGCGAGCGTCTCCGTCTCCGACTCCCACGAGGCCTGCTGATGGCCCCACGAGACGGGGCTCTCGGACTCGTACGCCTCGCACCGGCAGCCCGCGGCCCGGGCGGCGGCGGCGAAGCCGTCGCGGCGGCGGATCGACCAGCCGAAGTGGGCGTGGCCGACGTAGGCGAACCGGCCCAGCCCGAGCCCGAGGAGGTGCTCCAACCCCAGCGCCCCGATGGCCTCGTGGTCGCTCTGGACGTTCGGGACGTCGGTCTCCGGCCCCTGATCGTCCAGGTCCACCGTGGGGACCCTCGACCTCAGGACGACGTCCGAGAGCTGGGGCGAGAGCCGCGTGATGATGCCGTCGCCCCGCCATCCGTCCAGCCAGAGCGGGGCCGGATCCTGGAGCGAGCGGTGCTCGAAGTAGATCGTCCAGGGCTCGGTCTCGCGGAGATACTCGGCGACGCCGTGGAGCATCTCGCGGCCGTAGGCCATGGAGGTCTCGACGAGCACGGCGACGTGAGGCGGCGTCTCTCGTCTCGCGGGGCTGGTCATGGCGGGGTTCCCCTGCTTTGGCCCATGGGCGGCGGGGTTCGGGGCATGGGCGTGCGAGGGCGGACGCGCGGCGAGGCCGGCGCTCGGCCGCGGTACCCGGCGGCATGCACGACGAAGGAGGCGACGTCCAGGGGCGGGCGGGCCCGCGCCAGACCTAATCTCTTAGGTTTTCGCCCGGAAACCGCATGGCACGTCCGTTATAGGGGGCCATATCCTCTCAATCAAGGTCCCTTCACCTCCTACGCCGACCTCTCCCGAAAGGTCGACGGCCTCCCTCGTGCAGGAGAATCTCGCGCCATGAATCGTAGGCAAGGGTTCACGCTGATCGAGCTGCTGGTGGTCATCGCCATCATCGCCGTCCTGATCGCCCTCCTCCTCCCGGCCGTCCAGGCGGCCCGCGAGGCCGCCCGCCGCGCCCAGTGCGTCAACAACCTGAAGCAGCTCGGCCTGGCCGTGCACAACTACCACTCGTCGAACAACGCCCTGCCGGCCATGGTCACCTTTCTCGGCCCCGCCTACGACCCGAAAAACTCCGGCGGCCCCGGCTGGGGCTGGTGCGCCGGCTGGCCGATCGCCATCGCCGCCAACATGGAGCTGCAGACCGCGGTCAACGCGTTCAACTTCAACATCCAGTCCGACTGGCCCCACAACTCCACGGTGGGCTACATGTCGGTCGCGACCCTCCTTTGTCCTTCGGAGAGCCAGGCCCAGCGGCCCGGCTTCCCCTGGGCCCCGCTGAGCTATCACGGCAACTGGGGCGGCCCCGGCGTGATCAGCGCCTGGACTGGCACCATCGTCCCCAACGAGACGAACTTCCCCATGTCCTGGGGATGGCCGCCGGAGAACAAGGCCTACTTCGGCCTGCAGTCCGTATCCGACGGGACCTCCAACACGGCGTTGTTCAGCGAGAAGCTGCTCGGCCTCTCGGGCAACCCCGTCGTCACGCCGGGGAGCAGCAACGGCAAGCGGGGCTATTACAAGGTCGCCACCGCGGGGTTCAACCTGCCGCCGGCGCAGGCGACCAACGACGCCCTGACGTTCCTCAACGCGTGCAAGTCAGCCCCGGTGACGACCACCTCGTTCAACTCGGTGTCGAGCGGGGCCTACTGGACCTTTGGCTATCCTTGGAACGTCGGGAACAACGCCTACACCCACTTCAACACGCCCAACGGGCTGTCCTGCATCGACTCGGCCGGCCACAACGACGGCGACAACGGCGGGATCAACGGCATCGTCACGGCCACCAGCAACCACTCCGGCGGCGTCAACGTCGCCTTCGCCGACGGCTCGGTCAAGTTCATCAAGGACAGCATCGCCGTCCAGACGTGGTGGGCGCTCGGCACGCGGAACGGCGGCGAGGTCATCAGCTCCGACGCCTATTGAATTGATTCGCCGGCGGGCGGCGATGGGGGCCTCGGCCCCGGTCGCGCCCATCCATCTCGCGCCGTCGCCCGCTCGCGCCCGCGCCCGGGCTGGCGGCGCCTTTCCGAGTACAAGGCCTTCGAGCGGCCACGTTGGGATGAAGGAGACGACCGCGATGACGTCGGTTCCGGTGAAAGTTCAGGTGAAGAAGGCTCTGTTCGGGCTGTCGCTGCTCGGTCCGAGCCTGGCGGGCTGCGGCGACAGCCTCCAGGATACGCCCGAGAACGCCCCCTATGTCGCCCCTCCGTCCCCCGGCGAGATGAAGCCCCCTCCCAAGCAGAAGGGGGGGAGGCCCAAGATGGGAGTCCCGCTGAGCTTGCGCCCGGCCGCGGCCCCGGTCATCGCCCTCGCGGCCCCGAGCCCGGCCTGAGCGCGCGTTCCAGGAACGCCACGATCCGGGCGATCGATTCGTCGTCCGGGTCGTGGGCCGGGCGGTTGGTCATGGCGACGCAGGGCGGGGCGGCCAAGAGGTCGGCGACGGCCCGGACGTGGTTCAGGGGGCGCCAGCGCTCGGGGGAATCCTCGGCGCCGCCGCTGACCAGGAACGGGCGGGGCGGCATCAGGGCGAGCAGCTCGTGGAGGTCGCGGCCGTCGGCGACGAGTTCGGCGTAGGCCCCGGTGCGGGGGGACTCGGGGGTGATGAGGCCCGGCTTGCGCGTGCGGCCGGGCTCCCAGCCCAGGTACCAGGGCTCCCAGTAGTTGACGTTCGGACGGGCCTCGTCGAAGACGATCCCCGGGTCGGACCAGACGCCGCAGGCGAAGCGGTCGTCCAGGCAGGCGGCGAACAGGGCCCACTTGCCGCCGTAGGAGTGGCCCATCACGCCGACCCGTTTCGGGTCGATCTCGGGCAGGGCCTGCATCGCCGTCAAGGCGTTGGACGCGACGTGCGCCAGGTAGGCCAGCGGCTGCATCGGCGGGTCCCAGGCCGACGGGTCCAGCGTGCGCGGGTCGAAGCCGATGGAGAGGCAGGCGAAGCCCCGACCGGCCAGGCGGCGGGCGAAGTCGCGATGCGGCTTGCCCCCCAGGCCGACCGCCGTCTCGGGCTCGTAGAAGACCACCAGCATCGCCGGGTGCGGCCCGGGGCCGTCCGGGACCAGCAGATACCCCGGCGTCGTCCGGTCGGTTGCGACCTCCACGCGCACCTTGCGCCGGAGGTACGGTCCCTCGCGCTCCTCGCCCAGCGTCTCGAGCCGGGGCCGCTCGATCGGGGGCCGGCCGCCGATCCGCGACCGCCAGTCGTCGAGGATCTCGCCTCGGCGCTCCGCCCACTCGGCGGGCGTCTTCGCGACGCGGCCGTCGGCGAACATCAAGGGGGGACGATACGTCCCCAGGTCGTCGGACAGTCGCGCGGGGGGCGCGAAGGCTTCGGCGATGGGGGCGGGCGGCTCCTCGGCCCGGAGGGGGGCCGTCGCGAGGAGCAGGGGGAGGGCGAATCGGGTCGGGCTCATCGGGCGAACCTCCTCAGCAAGGATCCCGGCAGGCCGATGTCGACGACGGTCACGTCGCCGGTGTAGCCCGACGCGCCGGGGGCGTCGAAGCCGAGCTTGTGGGCGGCGAAGGTGACGGTGGCCCTCGCGCGGACGGCGACGCCCAGCGGCCGGCCCGAGTCGGCGTCCAGGCCCGAGGGGAGGTCCAGGGCGAGGATCGGCCGGCCCGAGCGGTTCATCGCCTCGATCGCGTCGCGGAGCGATCCCTCCACCGGCCGCGTCAGCCCGGTGCCGAGGAGGCCGTCGACGAGCCAGTCGGCCCCGGCGATCCGGGCGTCGAGGTCGTCGGGGGCGGGGCCGGCCTGCTGGGGGACGCCGGAGCGTTCCAGGATCTCCCGCTGGACGCGGGCGTCGCCGCGGATCGTCTCGGGCTCGGCGAGCCAGAGGAGCGAGACGTCCCAGCCGCGGGCGTCCAGGTGACGGGCGGCGACGCCGCCGTCGCCGCCGTTGTTCCCCGGGCCGCAGAGGATCAGGACGCGGGGCGTCGACCCGCCGGCCAGCTCGACCAGCCGGTCGGCCGCGCCCCGGCCGGCGTTCTCCATCAGGACCAGCGTCGGCAGGCCGAACTCGTCGGCGGCCAGGACGTCCAGGCTGCGGACCTCCTCGCGCGACAGCGGGCGGCATGGGGGGCGGGCGGACATGGGCGACCTCCGTTGACAAGCCGGGCGGACTCTCCGAAAATCCATGAATCCTCCCCGATGCGACACCGATGGAGCCCCGGCCGTGCCCCTCTATGAATACCGCTGCGAGCCCTGCGATTACACCTTCGAGGCTCTGATCCGCAACGACTCCGACGTCGCCCGCTGCCCGAAGTGCGGCAACGTCGAGGTCGCCAAGCAGTTCAGCGTCCCCGCATCCTCCCCCACCGGCACCCTCGGCTACACGCCCGCCTCGGGCCCCGGCCTCACCGCCTTCAACGGCTGCGGCAAGCCCGGCTGCGGCCCCGGCGGCTGTGCGATGAACTGAGGGCCGATCGAGGCGGCCGATCGGAGATCCTTCGATGAGCGATTTCTTCGAGGTGCTCCCCGCGGGCGCGATGCGGGCGAAGTACGGCCTGACGGCCGAGAGTCGCCCGACGATCGTCCTGGACGCCGCCAAGGTCCCGGCGGCGTTGCGTCGCCTCATCCCCCTGGCCGAACGCTTCGGCGTGTCCGACGACCTCATTCGCCTGGACATCCTCGCGAAGTCCGGGGCCGACGAGCTGGCGGCGATGAGGGAAGCGGTCCAATCGCAAGACGACGCTTTCGACGAATGGCTCGCCGGCACGGAAGCCGACGGGCCGAGCTTCTCGGACGAATACGTGGCGTTCTCCTGCTTGCGGATGGCGGCCGACGAAGCCCGAGTCCCGTAGGCTGGGTCGAGACCCAGCCTGGGTTACGCCACGGCTCCCGTGAGCTGGGGCTCGGCCCAGCCTACGAGGGGCGAACCTGTGAGGCTTGAGTCGAATTCCGCGAAACGCCCTTCCTTGCCGGGCGCGATCGATGCCGGCGTTAAGGTTCGCCCCGCTTGACGCCGGCCCGCCCTTGCACCTTCCGCCATCGGTCCAGCTTCGCCTGGCGCATCCGGCGCACCTGGCGCATCGCGGCGCGCTTCGCGGATCGGCCGCGTCCCCGTCTTTGACAGCCTCCCGCGCAGGGCGCATATCTTCGTGGCGGCTGAGGGAAGTTGCTCCGCTTGCGGGGTCGGCGAAGCCTGGGTCGCCATTGACGGAGAGCGAAGAGCGTCGGGCTTCGTTGAAGTCCCGGCGGCCGAAGGGACGTCGAAGGCGGGGGGCGCGATCATGGCCGGGGCGACCGGGAAGTCGAAGGGAATCGAGAAGCAGGCGGCGGCGCCCCGGGCGGATCGGACGTCGGACGCCTTCGCGATGGAAGGGGCCCTGCGGGACGCCGTGGCCGAGCGGATCGGCGAGGGCCGGTTCGGGCTCTGGTTCGGGGAAGGGGTCCGGCTGGGGGTCGTCGGCGACGGCGCGGCGGTCGAGGTGCTGGCCCCGAACGCCTACTTCCGCGACCGGATCAAGTCGGGCTTCGCCGCCAACGTGGCCGACGCCGTCGCCCAGGTGATCGGCCGGGCGCTGCCGGTCTCGTACCAGGTCTGCGACGAGGCCGAGCCCCGCCGCGAGGGCGAGGCGATCCCCGAGCGACCGGCCGACGGCGGCCGTCGCCCCCGCGGGGCCGGTTCCAGGGTCGCGCCGGCCGAGGCCCCGGCGATGGATCAGCCCCGGCCGGTCGCGGGGGGGCCCGGCTCGGCCCGGGTGCTGCGGAAGCTGGACGACTTCGTGGTCGGGCCGGGGTCGCAGCTCGCCTGCGCGGCGGCCCGCGAGATGGTCCGCTCGGGCGGGCGGTCGTTCAACCCGCTGTTCATCCACGGCGGCGTCGGGCTGGGGAAGACCCACATGCTCGAAGGGATCGCCCTGGGGATGCGTCAGGCCCACCCGGGGCTGAACGTGGTGCACGTCACGGCCGAGGCGTTCACAAACGGGTTCCTGGAGGCGATGCGGACGGCGTCGCTGGCGAGCTTCCGCAGCCGGCACCGCAACGTCAACGTCCTGGTCGTGGACGACGTCCACTTCCTGGCCTCGAAGCGGGCGACGCAGGAGGAGTTCCTCCACACGTTCAACGCCCTGATCGAGCGCGGGGTGCCGATCGTCCTGGCGTCGGACCAGCACCCGCGGAAGATCGCCAGGCTGACCGACGAGCTGGCGACGCGGTTCCTGGGCGGGATGGTCGTGAAGCTGGAGACGCCGGACGTCGAGACCCGCAGGGCGATCGTGCGGTCGAAGGGGAAGCTCCGGGGCGTCGAGGTCCCGGACGCGGTGGTCGACTTCATCGCCGAGAACGTCAAGGCGAGCGTTCGCGAGCTGGAAGGGGCGCTCCAGAGCGTGCTGGCCCACGCCTCGCTGATGGGCCGGCCGGTGGGGATGGCGGTGGCGAAGACCGCCCTCCGCGAGACCATCCGCTGCACGGTGCAGTCGGTGGCCCTGCGCGACGTCGAGAAGGCCGTCTGCCTGTTCTTCCAGGTGGACGCCGACGGCCTGAAGTCCGAGAGCCGCGTCCGCACGCTGGCCTACCCCCGGATGCTGGCCATGTACCTGGCCCGCAAGCACGCCGGCGCCAGCTACAGCGAGATCGGCCGGTACTTCGGCGGCCGGAACCACTCCACCGTCATGTCGGCCGAGAAGAAGGTCGTCGGCTGGCTCAAGGACGACGCCCGCGACCCGCTCCTCCCCGGCTTCGACAACGTCGTCGACATCCTCGCCGACCTGGAATCGAACCTGGGCGCCGCCTGAGGGGGGTAGAAGCTCAACGGCTTTCGCCGATCGACGTCCCCTCTCCCGCCGGGAGAGGGCGGCCCGAAGGGCCGGGTGAGGGTCGTCGGAGTTCGGGACGTTCACGGCGATCGAACCCTTCTCCCCTTGAGGGAGAAGGTGGCCCGCAGGGCCGGATGAGGGGTGGACCCACCGGACGCCTGGGGCTTCGAATCCTTCTCCAATGCGGAGGCGGTCGACCCCTCATCCGGCCTGCGGCCACCTTCTCCCTCAAGGGGAGAAGGATGCTTGGCATGAGCCAGTAAGAATGTCACGAGGCCGGCATGCCCTCCGCGCTCCGGCGACCCTCACCCGCCGCTGCGCGGTCGCCCTCTCCCGGCGGGAGAGGGGACGATCGAAGGCGATCCATCGGGCGTTGCCGTCAGTCCAGGAACGCCACGTTCCGCATGGCCGCGGCGCGGGTCTCGGTGTTCATGACGACGCGGTGCCAGCCGTGCAGGGTGATCGTGCGGTGGTCCGGGTGCCGCACGCGACCCTTGGCGTAGACCAGGGCGTCGCGGACCATGATCCGCCAGTCCCAGCCCTTCGCCTCGGGCTTGCGGGCGAGGATCTGCCGATACCTCTCCTCGCTCACCCCGTTGGGGTGGCGGCGGCAGACGCGGACGACGGTCCCGCCGGTGCGATGGACGAACTCGCACCAGTGGGCCTTGCCGTTGCCGCGGCGGATGGGCTCGTCCCGGATCACGAGCTTCGGGTCGACCTTCAGCTCGGGGGCGGGGAGGAAGAACCACTCGCCCTGGCGGCGGTTGGCCGCGTTCTTGCGGCGGTTGCCCCGGCGGGCGTCCAGGCCGGCGCGGGCCTGGGCCTCGCGGACCTCCGGGGGCTTCAGGGCCTCCTTGGCCGCCTCGACGGTCCCCACGGGCGCGTCCTCGGGGATCGCGGCGACGAACCAGTGGCGCTCGTCGTGGCCGCAGAGGAACTTCTGCTTGCCGCGGAGCCGGCGGACCAGCAGCAGCAGGTGCCGGTCCCTGGGCTGCACGTCCAGCACCTCCACCTGCGCCGGGCCGTCCTCGCGGCCGATCACCTCGAAGAACTCGCCGTCGCGGTCGCTGTGGACGTCCAGGCCGATCCCGCCGTCGGTCGCGAACCGGCGCGACTCGTCGGCCGCCTTCATCCTGGCGCCGATCTTCGCGAACTTGTGCTCAAGCAAGTCGACGTCATACATATCCCATCTCCCGATGTTCTCTCGTCGATTCGGGTGACAGGACGCGCGGTGGGCGTTCCGGGTTCGGGGTCCGTGGGTCGGCCTGGGTCCGATCGTTGGGCGGCATCGCGATTGCGTCGGTCGCAAGTCCTTTCAGGGTGATTGGTTGTCGCGGTTTTGCGGTGGGTTCGATCGTCGAAGTGCGTTGTGATTTCCCAACCCGCATGGATTTGGGGAGCCATCATGACGTCCTTCCCCCCTGGCGGGGGAAGGTGGCCCGGAGGGCCGGATGAGGGGGACGACGAGCGAGACGGCCGTTGGGATCCGGAGCCGGTCGGGCGGGCCTTCGAATCCCGACGGTGCCCGTGCTTCGCGTCCCCCTCATCTGACCGCTTCGCGGTCTGTCTTCCCCCGCGAGGGGGGAAGACCGTCTTCTGCGACGGGATATCCCTGGGTCGGTCGGGCCGCGTCGTTCATCGATGCGGGCGGGTTGTCAAAGAACGCGGGCACGGTCGTCGGGATGATCCGCGGCGGGAGAGCCGGGATTTCAGGATTCCGGGGAAATCGCCCGGGATTCGCGAGGGTCAGGCACCCCGCGAGGCCCGGAGCCATGCGAGCCGAGCCAGGCGCTGGGCTCGGAAGGCGGCCAGGCGCTCGGCCCGGAGGGCGGCGAGGGGGTTCGATCCGGCCCGCCGCGCGGCGTCGACGGCGACGGCCGCCCCCCGCCGCATCGCCGTCCCGAAACGCGGCCCCGCGATGGACAGGAGGAGGACGTCCGGCGCGGGGGCCGGGGCCGCCTCGGCACCGGACGCGGGCGGGGCGGGGGGGGGCGTCGGTTCCGTCGCCGGCGGCGCGCCTTCGGGCGGGACCGGGTCGACGGGCTCCGGCTCCGGAAGGACGGGCGGCGGCGGGTCCTCGTACCACGGGCCGACGGTGATCCCGACGCCCGGTGGGTCGGAAAGCCGCGTGACGTTCCATGGGAGCAGCAGGCCCGACAGGCCGGCGACGGGGGCCCCGGCCTTGTAGTCGAGCGTCGGGGCCAGCCGCGCGTCGGTGATCTGGGCGTGCTCCTTGTTCGCCGCCGAGACCGTCGGGAACGCCGCGGACTCGAACCGGAGCGTCTGGTATCCGCCCTCGACGGCCCCGTCGCGGATCAGGAATGCGCCGGGGGCGGCCGCGGTGGTCTCGAACGAGAGGTAGTCGACCGGGGCGAGGTCCACGACCTCGGCGACGTCGGACGCCTGGATCCAGGCCCGGCCGGTGGTCCCCTCCGTGGTGAGGCCGGGGCCGATGGCCCCGGCGTAGAAGTAGCTGAAGCTCATGCGGCCGGCCGGCTCGGCGAAGGTCCGTTCCGACATGAACCCCGCGCCCTCGGGCCGGCCGACGATCGTCAGCCGGCCGGCGGCGCCGGAGCCGCCGTCGTAGGCCAGGCGGCCCTGGGGCCGGGGCATGGGCCAGTCGGGCATGGCGATGAGGGCGTCGTTCGCGAACGGCGTGCGGCCGGACAGGTCGACGGACATGGCGTTGTCCGGGCCGGCCGGGGCGCGGTAGTCCAATTCGCCCGTGAAGCCGTCCACGAGCCGGACCCGGGCGCCGCCCGCGAGGGCGCCGGACAGGTCCGCCGTGCGCAGGGGGCCGTCGTCGCCGGCGGCGAAGCGGGCGTCGCGCGCGACGGCCCCGGCCGAGTCGTCGACCCGGACGTCCGCCCGCCATTCGCCGGGCGAGTCGGGGCCGATGGTCACGTCGCCGGCGACGCCGGACGTGGAGCCGGCGGCCGAGACCGTCACGAGGTCGGCGAACGTCCCGGGGACGATGCGGATCGGGCCGCCCGACGCCCGGACGTCGAAGATGGAGACCTGGCCGGGCGCCCCGACGAGCCTCATGCTCGCCCGGCCGTGGCCGTCGTCGACGAGGAACTCGGCCGAGGTTCCGGCGACGACCTCGACCACGTCGGCGCCGGTCAGCCCGGCGTACGTCAGGCCGCCGAACCCGCGCGTGGCGGCGATCGCGTCCAGGGTCATCGTGAACTTCGACGCGGCGGGCGGGTCGGCCGTCACGGTGGGGTACGCCGTGGCGGTGGATTCCGAGTCGAGGAGCGTCAACCGCGTCGAGGCCCCCGGCGCGAGGGAGGTCGCCGAGGCGTCCACGTGCACCGGCGCGGTGATCGCCGCCAGGCCGAGCGTCCCCGGGCCGCCGCCGAGCGTCACCTGCGCGCCCACGGTCGCGAGGACCATCGTCGTCGAGACGTCGGAGCTGATGAGGTTGACGTTCGAGGCCGAGCCGACGGTCACGCGGATCCCCGAGATGCCGGAGGCCCGCAGCTCGCCCGTCCCCGAGCCCGTCGCGACGAGGCCGGCGGCGTTCGCGACCAGGTCGATCCGGTCGCCGTCGGCCGGGTCGGCGGCGAAGGTGTAGGAGCCGCCGTCGCGCGCGATCGTCAGCCGCATCACGTCCCCGGCGGGGATGCCGATCGTCAGCAGCCCGTCGGCCGCGATCCACGCCGAGGCGTCCAGGACGATCCGCCCCTCCAGCCGATCCGCCGTCGGCCGGCTCGCCCGTCGCTTCGTCCGCGCCATGTCGTCCGCCTCGATGTGTTCAGGTCTGGATGCAGTCTCCGGGGTGGAGGTCGCAAACCGGCCGTTCGAGGCGACGAAATGAAGCGGATTTAGCGCGGGCGTCGGCCGAGGGATCCTCGCGGGGCGGAGGGCGACCGTCTAGAATCGTCGGGGACGGCCCCGACGTCGGGGGCGATGCGACGAGAGCGGGGACGCCGATGGCTTCGCCGAACCTCCAGATCGAGCGATGCCCGGCGGGGGGACGCGCGCGGGCGTTGGAGGTCGTCTACCGCGGCCTGGGGCGTCGGATGCGCGCGGCGCTGGTGCAGGAGGCGGTCGAGGACGACCGGGCCGGGCGGGTGGACCTCTCGGGGCTCTGGGTCGCGCGGCGGGGAGAGGGGGGGAGGATCGTCGGGGCGCTGCTGACGCAGGCGCTCCCCGGGCGGGCGACGGCCGTCTGGACGCCCCGCACGACGGCCGTCTGGGACCGCGCCGAGGTGGCCGCCTCGCTGGTGCGCGGGGCGCTGGAGGGGCTGCGCGAGGAGGGCGTGGCGATCGCGCAGGCGGTGCTGCACGCGGAGGACGACCCCCGCGGGGCGGCCGACCTGGTGCGCGGCGGGATGCCCCACGTCACCGACCTGGTCTACCTGCGGCGGGCGACGTCCGCGCCGTCGCCGTCGCGGCCGGCCCCCGCGCGGCTCGAATGGCGGGGGGCGGACGAGGTCGGCGAGCGGGCGCTGTGCGAGGCGCTGGAGGCCACCTACGCCGGCAGCCTGGACATGCCGGAGATCGAGGGGGCGCGGTCGATCGGCGAGGTGCTGGAGGGGCACCGCGGCGCGCCGGGGCACCGGCCGGGGCTCTGGCGGCTGGGGACGGTGGCGGGCGAGCCCGGCGCGGCGGCCGTGCTGCTGCTGGCCGCGTCGCCCGACCGCGACGCCTGGGAGGTGGTCTACCTCGGCCTGACGCCGGCCGCGCGGGGGCGGGGGCTGGGCGCGGAGGCCGTGGCCCACGCGCTGGAGCTGGCCCGGCCGCACGCCGGGGCGATCGAGCTGGCCGTGGACGCGCGGAACGTCCCGGCGGCGAAGCTCTACCGCGCGACCGGGTTCGCGGCGTTCGACCGCCGGGCCGTCCACCTGGCGGTGCTGTCGGGGCGGGGGGTCAGGGGCGGCGGCCCGGGGCCGTCCCTTCCTTGAGGTAGACGACGACCTCGGCGATGCGGCCGGCGTGGTCGGCGACGCGCTCCAGGTTCCGCGCCGTGCTGATGAACCGCAGCCAGGGGTCGACGCGGGCGGGGTCCTCGACGATGTCGCGCTTCAGGCCGGCGACGACCGAGCGATAGAGGCGGTCGACCGCGCCGTCGGCGGCGATGACCCGCTGGGCGAGCGCGACGTCGGCGCGGGCCAGGGCGTCCAGGCCCAGGTGGACCTGGTCGAGGGCCTCGGAGGCCAGGGCCTCCAGGGGCTGGGGGATGGGGAAGGAGCGGGGGTCTTCGGCCAGCTTGCCGACGCGCTTGGCGACGTGGCGGGCGAGGTCCCCCAGGCGTTCGAGGTCGCCGTTGATCTTCAGCACGGCGGCGACGCGGCGGAGGTCGGAGGCGACGGGCTGGTGCAGGGCCAGGACCCGGACGCACTCGCGTTCCAGGGTCTCCTCCCACGCCTGCACCGCCGGCTTGCGGCCCCGGATCTCGTCGGCCAGGGCGACCTCGCCGTCGCAGAGGGCGCGGATGCTGCGCTCCAGGTCCTCCTCGACGATCGCGGCGAGCCGGAGGACGTCGGCCCAGAGCCCTTCCAGGTCGCGCAGGAAGTGGCGGCCGACGGAGGTCCGCGGCTCGTCCCACGTCCACGGCGATGCGACCCCGCGCGATTCCTCGTGCATCCTCGGTCCCCCGGCGGCGTCGTCGGCGTCCCCCTACCGAAACGTTACGGAATCGCCCGCCCGGCGACAATCGCAAGGCCCGACCTTCTCGAAGAATTCACGCGGCGGCCTTCGAAACGACGCCGGGCGTCCGGGGCCTGTGCGGCCCGGGACGCCCGGCGGGTCGTCGCGGCTCGGTCCGATCGGCTCAGTAATCCTTGCCCTTGCCGGCCGGGCCGATGCCGTGGGTGGGCAGGTAGTACAGGTCGGTCGGGATCTTGTCGCCCGGCCGCCAGTAGCCCAGGTCGTACTGCGCCTCCCACGGGGGATCGACGATCATGGCGTAGGGGAGCGTGAGGATCTGGAACGCGAACTGCCCGGCCGAGGCGAACGGCTGGAGGATCTGGTTCCGCTGCGTGCTCTGCGTGTGCTTGTCGACCGGGTAGGCGAAGAACCGCCCGGCGGGGCCCATGTAGTTCTCGACGCTGTGGCCGTAGCGCTCCAGCATCGGGTCCTGGAAGTAGAGCGGCATGTGGCAGGTCGCTGCGGCGGCCCAGTACTTGCGCTGGGGGCTCCAGGCCCGGGCGCCGAGCGGGACCCAGTCCTCGGGGACGGGGACGGCGCTGATGGGCCGGGCCTCGGCCGGGCTGGGGGCGCGGCTGATGTCGATCTGGGTCTGGGTGCGGGTGTCGGACGCCAGGTCGCGGGCCGGGTCGGCGGGGTCGCCCTCGATCGGCTGGGGCGTCTGGCGGGCGATCCGGTCGCGATACGCCTGCTCCTGGGCGTTGGCGATCTCCTCGACGTGGCGCTCCAGGTCGGGCGAGAGCGTCGACGTCGGGGCGCCGCGGCTGGGGATGAACGCGGAGCCGGGGGCCGTCGTCGGGGCCGGGGCGAACTCGGGCATGCGCGTCGGGGCCGGGGTCGGCTCCTCGGCGGCCGGGGCGGGGGTCGGCTCCTCGGCGACCGGGGCCGGCTCCTCGGCGGCCGGGGCGGGGGCCTCGGCCGGCTCCTGGGCCGGGACGGGCTCGGCGACGGGGGCGGGCGTCGCCTCGGGCTCGGGCCGGGCGGCGAGGGCCGCGGGCCGGGCGGGGACGGCGGCCGGCTCGGCCGGGACCTCGACGGGGAGGTCGGGAAGGGCCGCGTCGGCGTCCTCGGGGAGGCCGGGCAGGGCCATGTCGGCGTCCGCGGGACCTTCGGCCAACTCGGCGGGGAGCGCCGGCAGGTCGAAGGCCGGGTCGTCGAGCGACGGGGCCTTGAACTCGGCGGCCGGGGCGAGCGTGGCGGCGTCGGAGGCGGTCGGGGCGGGGGCCTCGGCCGGCTCCTCGGCCGGGACGGGCTCGGCGGCCGGCGCGGCCTCGCGGGGGGCGGGGGGCGTCGGCGGCTCCTCGGCGGCGGGCTCCTGCGCGACCTCGTCGGGGAGTTCGAGTTGGATCGGGGCCGCGGCGGGCTCGGCGGCCTTGCTGGACCGCGAGACGGCCGGGTCGGAGGCCGGCGGGGGCTCCAGGCTCGGGAAGGGGGCGGTCAGGTCGGCCTGGGCCTGCGCGGCGGCCTGGGGGTCGGCGGCCGGCGCGAGGTCGGCGGCGGTCGGGATCGGCCGGGGGCCGGCGTCGACGGCCTCGATGGGGGCGACCGGCGGGGCGGTCGGCAGTTCGTCGAGGGGCTCAAGGGCCGGCGCGGCGGCCGGGCTCGGGTCGGCGGCCTTCGGCTGGAAGGCGACGGCCGGGGCCTCGGGGACGTCCGGCAGGGCCGCGGGGGCCGAGGCGACGCGAGAGCGGGCCCGGCCGGACGGCGGTGCGGGGGCCTCGGCGCCGGCGAGGCGGATCGGCTCGGCCGTGTCGTCGCCCTCGCTGGCGACGGCGGGGCGGGCCTTGTTCGACCTCGCCGCGATGGCCGGCTCGGCCTCGGCCGGCGCGAAGCCGCCGGAGCGGAGCGACCGCTTGCTGACGGCGTAGGGCCGCTCCGTGCCGATGGACTCGCGGGTGCCGCGCTGGGCGCGCTCGATGGCCTGCTTGAGCCGGGTCTTCTCGGGCTCGTTCAGCTCGGCCTGGCGCTTCTCCGCCTCGCGGAGGTACTTCAACGCCCGGTCGAACTCCTGGTATTCGATGTAGTCCAGGCCGTTGCGCAGGAGGTGCCTGGCGCCCCTCGCGGCGGCCATGCCGAATCCGGCGTCGGACTCGGCGGGCGCGGCGGCGGGGGCGGACGCGCCCCGCGCCGGCGGCGACTGCTGGGCCGAGACCGTCGGGGCCGCGAGGACGGCCCCGAGGATCGTCGTGGTCAATGCCGAGGTAGTGCGACGCAAGCCACGCCTCCTTGCTTTCCTGGAACGCTCGGCGCCCGGGGCCCTGGCCCCTCGCGCCGGCTCGTCAACGGACCCCGGCCGACGGCGTCTCGCCTTCGGATCGGCCCGGATCGGAACCCGTCGATGCGGCACGCCCCCCCGCGAATCCCTTGCGGGGGGGCCGACGTCGAGGGCCGGGTCGATCCCCGACCCCGCGACGCCCGTGATTCGATTCAATCAAGCCAAGACCTGCGACGAACTGGGAACCTAACAGGGACGACGTGAGGGGGCGTCTTCCCGACGCCCCCGGCGGACCTCCGCGGGGCGGGCCTCAGGCCGAGGACCGGCCGCCGTCGGATTCGCCGCTGTAGCTGGAGTAGTTCGGGGCCTCCTGGGTGATGGCGATGTCGTGCGGGTGGCCCTCCTGGACCGACGCCGAGGTCACCTGGATGAACCGGCTCTTGGTCCGCAGGTCCTCGATCGTCCTCGTCCCGCAGTATCCCATCCCGGCCCGCAGGCCCCCCACCAGCTGGAAGACGTAGTCGGACAGCGGGCCCTTGTACGGCACCCGGCCCTCGACCCCCTCGGGGACGAGCTTCTGGGGCGTCGCGGACTTGCCGTCGGCCGGCCTGGCGGCCTCCTGGCGGTAGCGCTCGTGGGAGCCCTTCGCCATCGCGCCCAGGGAGCCCATGCCGCGGTACGCCTTGAAGCTGCGGCCGCGGTAGATGATCGTGTCGCCGGGGCTCTCGGCCAGGCCGGCGAACAGGCCGCCGATCATGACGCAGTGGGCACCGGCGGCGATGGCCTTGCTGATGTCGCCGGAGTAGCGGATCCCGCCGTCGGCGATGATCGGCGTCGAGCCCCCCAGGGCCTTGGCCGCCGCGGCGATCGCGGTCATCTGCGGCACCCCCACGCCCGAGACCACCCGCGTCGTGCAGATCGAGCCCGGCCCGATCCCCACCTTCACGGCGTCGGCCCCGGCGTCGGCCAGGGCCTTCGCCCCCTCCGCCGTCGCGACGTTCCCCGCCACGACCTGGATGTCGAACTCCTCCTTGATCTTCCGCACCGTCTCCACGACGTTCCGGCTGTGCCCGTGGGCCGAGTCCACGATCAGGACGTCCACGTCCGCCTCCAAAAGCGAGGCGATCCGCTCGTAGTCGTGCACACCGACCGCCGCGCCGGCCCTCAGCCGCCCTCGGGCGTCCTTGCAGGCGTTGGGGTAGCGGTGCAGCTTGTCGATGTCCTTGATCGTGATGAGGCCCTTCAGTCGATACTCATCGTCAACCAGCAGGAGCTTCTCGACCTTATTTTTCGTCAGAATCCGATCGGCCTCCTCCAGCGAGGTGTCGGCCGGGGCCGTGACGAGGTTCTCCTTCGTCATCACCTCCTCGATCCGGAGGTCGTTCGACTCCAGGAACCGGAGGTCGCGGCGGGTGAGGATCCCCCTCAGCCTGCCCCCCACCGTGATCGGCACGCCCGAGATGTTGTGCCCGGACATGATGTGCCGCGCCTCGCCCACGGTGGCGTCGGGCGGGAGCGTGATCGGGTCGACGATGATGCCGTTCTCCGACCGCTTCACCTTGTCGACCTCGCGCGTCTGCTGCTCGATCGACAGGTTCTTGTGGATGACGCCCAGCCCGCCTTCTTGGGCCAGCGCGATCGCCAGCTCGGCCTCCGTCACCGTGTCCATGGGGGACGACAGGATCGGGATGTTGAGCGCGATCTTCGCGGTCAGGTTCGTGCGGACGTCGACCTCGCGGGGGAGGTAGTCGGAGTATCCCGGCTCCAGCAGGACGTCGTCGAAGGTGATGCCTTGATAGGCGATGCGGTCGTGCATCGGGAAAAGCTCCGGGGCGGCCCGACCGACAGGCCGAAGGCATCACACGACGTGACGCGATCTAGAACGATCGACGGTGACCGAACGGACGAGACGTGGTTCTGGTCGGGCCCGGGGCGTCGATCGAGGTCGGGAGGATTCTGGTGCCTTTCCTTCGACATTAAACCCGCCCGCGCCGGAATCGGCAAGGTCAACCGCCCGGGGCGGGCGGACTCGCGAGAAGGCGCACGATGAGGAGGATCTTGTCGGCGAGCGGTCATGGGATCGGGCTTCTCCGGGTCGGCCCGTTTCGCGACGAGGGGGGCCCCGATCTCTCGACCTGTCGCGTTTGCACTTTCGGCGTCTCCGAATTGGTGCGCGTCGACCGGCGTTTTGGCGGCGTTGATTCTGAGCGTTTGCTTTTGTGCGGCGACGCGGCTAGGATCTCCGCACTTCAGGTCTGGAGTCGTGCCCGGGTCTTGGGACCGCGAGCGGTGGGCTCGCCCGTTGGTGCGGACGCAACGACGCATCGGCGGGCTCGCATGCGCGGGCCGAATCGCGAGAGGATTCAGGAGGGATTGTCCGTGGTCAAGAAACTCATCATCTCGATGTCGCTGCTCGTCGCGCCGCTCGCGAGCCAGGTGCAGGCCGGGACGTACCACTTCGTCTTCGCCGGCCCGGGGGTCGCCGGCGACATCGAGCTGACCTACGGCGCGGCGACGGACGCGAAGTATGCGGACGCCTTCGTGCTGACCGGCATCAGCGGCGTCTTCTCATACTCGGACGGCGTCGTGAACATCGTCGATGCGGCGGTCGGCCCCTTGGTGGCGACGCAGCACGACACGCCCGATCCCACCAACCTCCTGGCGCCGGACAATTTCAGCCGGTTCGCGGTCGCCTCGGGCCTGCCCCCTACCAATAACGGCACCCTGAGCTACACGAACCTGATCTGGCCGGGCGGCTCGCCGCAGACCGCGTCCGACTACGCGTTCCACGGCGGGATCCTGGACATCTACGGCCTGCTGTTCGAGATCGGCGGCGGCATGTACGTCAACCTGTGGAGCAACGGCGTCTTGCCCGGCTCCAACCGCGTCGATTACGGCGTCGCGGTCGTCACGCGGGCCGAGGCCCTGGGCTACATCGGCGGCGTCTCCGCGGTCCCGGAGCCCGGCTCGTTCGTCCTGCTCGGCATGGCGATGATGGCCGCGCTGGGCGGGCGTCGCGCGACCTCGGCCCGTCGGCGCTGAGCCGTCGCGATCGGGCCGGGGGCCGCGCCGGCACCCGCCCCAATCTCCATTCAGGCCCCGGTGGCCCGGAAGTTGTCCCAGGTGATGCCGGGGGCGCGGGTGTTCGCCACGAGGTATTGCACGGCCATGCCCGGATAGAGGCTGGCGACGGCCTCGCGGCGGAAGACCCCCTGGTAGATCGGCGCGACGCGGCCGACGTAGACCAGGACGCCGGCCGGCAGGGCGACGTCCTCGACGTACCACGCCTGGTTCGTCCCGTACCAACTCTGGTCGAGGGCCAGCTTGCGGACCGCCTGGGCGGGCGAGCGGAAGACGTCGGTGCTCATGAACCGGCCGTAGCGGTTGGACGCCGACGAGAAGTTGCGATGGAGGACCAGCGTCGAGGTCGTCACGACCTGGGTGTATCGCAGGTTGGCGAAGGTCGCGGCGTCCTCGATGGAGAGCGGCGTCTCGACCTGCGGCGGTTGCGCGATCCGGCGGCCCAGCGACCCGCCGGGTCCGAACGCGCCCCCGGGCCTCACCAGCGCGTCGGCGAAGCCGGCCGCGGCCGTCGCGACGCGGGCGTCGAAGTCCGGCTCGCCGATCGCGGCGTCGACCGCGGCGAGGAACGCGGCCGTCGCCTGGTCCACCGGCGTCGCGACCTGCGGCTGCTGCGACGCCCCCAGGCTCGCCTCGGCCTGGAACGCCAGGGCCTCGGTCCTCAGCACGGCCGCCGCCTGCTCGTCCGTGACCGTGCTCGTCGATTGCACGAAGGTCGCGATCGCCGCCAGGTCGTCCGAGGTCTCGGTCGCCATCACCAGGAACGTCTGCAACGGCGTGCCGGCCGGCCAGACGTCGCGGCTGAGGGTCAGCCCCTGGATCTCCAGGTAGGCGTCGTTGTTGAACGTCGACAGGTTGACCAGGCCCAGGTCGTGCTGCTGCTTCAGCCCGTCCACGGCCAGCCGCAGCGCCTCGCCCTGCTGGACCAGCAGCGCCACCGTCTTCGGCGACCCCGCGAACGCCGATCGCGACGCCGACTCGTACTGGTCGACCACCTCGTCCACCACGCCCGCCAGCTTCTCGGGGGCGGTGTCCTTCGGCGCCTGGATCGCGATCTGCGCCTGGAGCGAGCCGACCAGCCGATTGAACGTCGCCGCCGTGTTCCGGCCGTTCGCGAGCCCTTCGAGCGTCGGCATCTGGAAGGTCGCCATCAGCGACCGCACCTCCAGGGACTCCAGCCGCCACCCGCGCCGCTTGCCGTATCGCATCGTGATCGCCTTTCGAGCGGGTCGACAGAGGCGGCAGAAACAGCCTGCCTTGTCAGGTCGGCCCGTGTTCGCTGAGTCGCCCATTTGTTCCAAGCCGTCTAAAATCCTAGTATGGCCGGACGGCGATCACCAGAGAGCGGCCCGGCGGCAGGCTCGGTGGAAGGTGCCGGGGGCGTCAGGAATCGCGACGGCGTTGCCAGATCGCGTCGTCGGCCCGGCGGCCGTAGCGGATCGCCGCCTCGCAGGCGATCCAGATCCACGCATAGATCGCGATGATCCCGATCCAGGCGATGATGCGGGGGCCGCCGTGGATCGGGATCAGCGCCGGTGCGGCCGCGGTCGCCACGAACAGGAGCGTCCCGAGGATCGCCCAGGCGATGCGCCGGAGGAACGGGCCGATCGGGCCGAACGGCCGGGGGCGGGCGTCGAGGTCGAATCCGGCCGGCAGCCGCGACCTAACGAACGCGAGGATCGCCGCCCGATCGGACCCTGGGATGTTCAAAGGGATCGCGAGCCGCTCGTCGCCGCTTCGGAGCCCGATCGAATCCTCGGACGGTCGGATCGCGTCCAGGTCCGCCCAGCGCAGGGATCGCGACTCGCTGACTGAGGACGAGTGGAGGACGCCCTCCTCGTCGAGCCGCCAGGAGATCGACGCCCAGGCGGCTTTTCGGTGCATCCACCAGAGGAGGCCGATCCACGGGCCGATCATCAGCGAGATGAGGAAGGCTTTCGACGCGGGGTGGTCGGGCAGGCTTCTTTCGAGCGGGCCCAGCGAGATGAGCAGCCAGATCAGGACGGCCGCGCACCGACGGCCCGGCGCGCGGGTGTTCACGAGGCGACGGACCGGGCCGATCGTCAGCGCCCCGGCGTCGGCCGAATCGGTGTGCGTCGAAGGGGCCGCCATCGTCCCTCCCGCGGTGGCGTTCACGGATCGAACGGGCGGAAGCCGCCGTCGAATCGCCAGCCGGAGTCGCGACACTGGCCGGCGATCGCGTCGTTCAACTCGCCGGCGACTTCGCGCGGGATCACGTCGCCGTCGCGGGTGATGCAGAGGCCGAAGCGGAACCGCCAGCGTGGGGACGAGCCGTCGGGGCGGGCGTCGTCGGGGCCGTAGCCGCCGCCGACGCCCAGGCGTCGCGCCTCGGCCCAGGCGATGATCCGCTCCGTCATGAGGTCGTCCATCGCCCGGAGCGGGATCGGGTCGGACGCCGTCACGTCGAAGGCGAATTCCCATTCGTCGAGGGCGTCGGGCGGTTCGGTGGTCATTCCGCCTTGCCCGTCAGCGGCTCGCCGCGGGTCGCGCCGAAGGCGACGTTGACGTCGGCGTCGACGACGGCCTTGTCGCCTTCGAACTTGATGCGGTAGGCGACGTTGAACGGGGTCTCGACGAGGACGACCTTCGCGGTCAGCTCGTCGTCGGCCGTCCAGGCGGCGGAGGCGGCGACGGGCTGCTCGGGGAAGCCGGCGACGGCGGCGCGGGACTTCGTCCACTCGCCCCGGCCGCAGGGGATGCGACGGTCCTGGCCGTCGGAGCGCAGGACCAGCGTGAGCGAGCCCTCGTTCGCCCCCCCGCGCTCGACTCGCAGGGATTCGAGCTTGCGGGGGTTGGGCTCGAACTTGAACGTGCGGTCGAACGCCTTGACCGTGGAGCCGGGCTCGGCGGCGCCCTGCGGGGCCTTCATCGTCAGGCCCTTGAGCGTTTGCGCGAGGGCGTCGCGGGCGGTCGGGTCGGCCGGGAGCGGGCCGTCCTGGATGCCGGGGAGGAGCTTGTCCCAGGCGAGGTTCAGCACGGCCTGCATGTCCTTCACGGCGCTGGTGATCGCGAGGACGGCGTCGCGGTCGGGCATGACGACGCAATACTGGCCGAACGCGCCGTCACCGCGGTACGCGCCGTTTCGGCAGCGCCAGAACTGGTAGCCATAGCCCTGCTCCCAGTCGCTCCGCGGGTTGCTGCCGTTGGAGGTCTGGAGCGACGTGGCCGCCTTCACCCAGGCTTCCGGGACGAGCTGGCGGCCGTTCCATCGACCTTTCTGCAAGTAAAGCTGCCCGAATTTGGCGATGTCTTCCGTCCGCACGCTCAGGCCGTAGCCCCCCAGCGACACCCCCTGCGGGCTCGCGCCCCATTCGGGGTCGTCGATCCCCAGCGGGTCGAACAGGCGCGGGCGGAGGTAGTCGAGCACGGTCTCGCCGGTCGCCTTCTGGACGATCGCCGAGGCCATGTAGGTGCCGGACGTGTTGTAGAGGAAGTGCGTCCCCGGCTTCGACGGGACGGGGTGGGCGAGGAAGACCTTCGTCCAGACCTGGTCGTCGGGCCGCCTGGGCTCGTCGTGGTGGCCCGTCGACATGCGCAACAGGTCGCTGACGCGCATCGCCTTGAGGTTGGCCGAGGGCTCGGCCGGGGCGTCGTCGGGGAAGAACTTCAGGACCGGGTCGTCCACCGAGAGCTTCCCCTCGGCGGCGGCCAGGCCGACGGCGGTTGACGTGAAGCTCTTGGAGAGCGAGTAGAGGGCG
>MKTT01000151.1:35292-54279 GCA_001898385.1 Planctomycetales bacterium 71-10 | reverse complement strand
TGGTGCATTGCTGCACCCGCTCGACTTGCATGCCTAATCCACGCCGCCAACGTTCATTCTGAGCCAGGATCAAACCCTTCACAAATGGTCCTCGACGGCTCCGGCCCGAAGGCCCTCCCCGTCTCGGTCCCCACCCTCGAAGAGGTCTGAGGAAAATTCTCGCCGGCGACGTCCGGGGCCGAAGCCCCTTCCCTCGCCGAGCCGGTCTCGGATGCAACCGCCTCCGCCGTCGTTCTTCGGGCCCCGAGACCGGGGCCCGCGACGTTCCGGAGGACGTTGAATCGCACGCCGGCTCCCCTCGGGGGCTCGACTGACTCGACTCTACGCACCTTCCCGCTCGACTCCGCTCGTCCGTCCTCCGCTCCCCGCCCCCCTCTATAAGAGAAGGTAGGTCGCGTCCGACGCGAGCGTCGTCTCGCTGTCATTCACGATCGACCGGATTGTCAAAGATCGGCGGCTCTCCCTCGCAGTCGACCCGTCTCCGGACCTCCTGCGACGTCCCCGCCACTCGAGTTCGCGTCGTCCTCGACGATTTCGGCCGACCCGTCTTCGCGACCAGGTCGGCCGTTTCTCCTCGTCTCAGCGTTGTTTCGCTCGACAGGAGTGATAGTACCAGGAAACCTCCGGGGGTCAACGGTCTAGCGGCAAAAAATCACGGCAGCGATGCTCACTCTTGAGGCAAATTTAGAGTATCTCAGGAGTTACGATGGATGGTCCATCGCCGGATTGCAGGAATTTCTTCGGGGTCATAACGCCTTTCGCCCGAGTCTTTCGGTCGATTCTCGCGCTTCCGGCGTCGGAAATTCGGAGATCTTCGGTGTAGCGACCCCTCGCGGCTGCTTCGGAGGGCTTACGGCCGACCATTGAGGGCTCTGGCCTATCTCATGATGTCGTCCGGGGCCCCCCGCCCCTGCTCGGCAAGGTTCTTCATGATGCCGGCATCGGCGGAGGTCGCTCGTCTCGGCGGTGATCTCGCGTCCACACGCCTTCTTGCATTCCGCAGGCTCATGACGTACAAAGGGTGAGGTCGAAGATTTGTTCAACGGACGAACCTGCGACCCGCCTCCTGCCCGCGATCCCGCCAAGATCCGAACGCGATGCGCCCGCAAGGGTCGCCTTCCTGGCGGTCGCGGTGTTCGGGTCGTCCAGCCTTTGCAAGGTCGGCCAGCCATGAAGACCTCCACGGTCCCCTTGTCTGTGCGTCCCGATGTCGCGATCGGCCTGTTCCTCTTCCTCGGGTCGTGGGCCGTTGCGGGCGCTACACGCGCGGACGGGCCCGCGGACGGGCGTGCGATCTATGAGAAGCGCTGCCTTTCCTGTCACGGCAAGGCCGGCGAGGGGAGCCAGGACTATCCGCACGCCCTGATCGGCGACAAGTCCGTGAAGGAACTGTCGAAGTCCATCGCGAAGACGATGCCCGAGGACGACCCCGGGACGTGCGTGGGCGAGGAGGCCGACGCGGTCGCGGCCTATATCCATGATGCGTTTTATTCCAGCATCGCGCAGGCGCGCAACAAGCCGGCGCGGATCGAGCTGTCGCGGCTCACGGTCCGCCAGACCCAGAACGCGCTGATGGACCTGATCGGCTCATTCCGGGGGCCGATGGAGTGGGACGGCCCGAAGGGGCTCCAGGGCGAATACTCCAAGTCGCACCAGCACTGGAAGAAGGAAGACCGCATCATCGAGCGCGTCGATCCCGCGATCCAGTTCGATTTCGGCGTCAACCTGCCGGACTCGCAGGAGGTGGGGCATCGCTTCTATATCAAGTGGAGCGGCGGGATCCTCGCGCCGGACACGGGGGACTACGAGTTCGTCGTCCGGACCGAGCATTCCGTGAAGCTGTGGGTCAACGACGTCGAGACGCCGTTGATCGACCGTTGGGTCAAGTCCGGCGATGACACGGAGTTCCGCGAATCGATCCGGCTGATCGGCGGGCGCGTGTACCCGATCCGGCTGGAGCTTTCCAAGGGGAAGCAGGGGGTCGACGACAGCAAGAAGGTGACGCCGCCGCCGACCCCGGCGACCATCGCCCTGCTTTGGAAGCGGCCGAAGGGGGCGATGGAGACGATCTCGGCGCGGTACCTCTCGCCGAAGCGGACGCCCGAACTGTTCGTGCTCCAGACCGCGTTCCCGCCCGACGACCGCAGCATGGGTTACGAGCGCGGGACGTCGGTTTCGAAGGCCTGGGACGAGGCGACGACCGACGCTGCCCTGGAGACCTCCGGCTACATCGTCGAGCACCTGAACCGGCTGCTCGGCGTGAAGCCGGACGCGCCCGATCGCGAGGCCAAGGCGCGCGAATTCGCCGCGAAGTTCGTCGAGCGGGCCTTCCGCCGGCCGCTGACGGACGAGCAGAAGGCGACGTACGTCGAGAAGCGGTTCGCGCCGGGTGTCGACGTGGAGACGGCGGTCAAGAAGGTCGTGCTGGGGGCGTTGATCTCGCCGAATTTCCTCTACCTGGAGCCGGGCGAGGCGTTCGACGATTACGACGCCGCCGCGCGCATCGCGTTCGGGCTGTGGGACTCGCTCCCCGACGCCCCGCTGCTGGAGGCCGCCGGCAAGGGGGAGTTGAAGACGCGCGAGCAGGTCGCGAAGCAGGCCGAACGGATGGTGGACGACCTCCGCACGCGGGCGAAGCTGCGGGAGTTCCTCCTCCAGTGGCTCAAGGTCGACCGCGTCGCCGACCTGGCCAAGGATCCGAAGGCGTTCCCGGAGTTCGACGAGGCGGTCGCGGGAGACCTGCGGACGTCGCTGGAGATGTTCCTGGAGGACGTCGCCTGGGGCGAGGGCTCGGACTTCCGGCGCTTCCTCCAGGCCGACGAGCTGTACCTCAACGGCCGCCTGGCCAAGCTGTACGGGGCCTCGCTGCCGGCGGACGCGCCGTTCCAGAAGGTGAAGCTGGAAGGCGAGCCGCGGGCGGGGCTTTTGACGCATCCTTACCTGATGGCGAGCTTCGCCTACACGGGATCCAGCTCGCCGATCCACCGCGGCGTGTTCCTGGCGAGGGGCGTGCTGGGGCGGTCTCTGGCCCCGCCGCCGGAGGCCGTCGCGCCGCTGGCCCCGGACCTCCACGCCGGGCTGACCACGCGCGAGCGCGTCGCGCTTCAGACCAGCCCCAAGGCGTGCCAGATGTGCCACACGATGATCAACTCCGTGGGCTTCACGCTGGAGAACTTCGACGCCGTGGGCCGATTCCGCAAGGAAGAGCACGGCAAGCCGATCGACGCCAAGGGAGAGTATCAGTCCCAATCCGGCGAGACCATCGTCCTAGACGGCCCCCGCGACCTGGCGGAGTATCTCTCGGGTGCGGAGGAAGCCCGGTCGGCGTTCGCCCAGCAGTTGTTCCATTACCTCACGAAGCAGCCGATCAATGCCTTCGGGCCGGGCGAATTGAAGGGCCTGACGGGCGCGTTCGAGAAGCAAGGATTCAGCATCCGTCGGCTGATGGTCGACGAAATCGCGGCCTCGGCGTTGACCCCCCGGCGGCCCTCGGGCGATCATCAGGCCGAGGGCAAGTCCGTCGCGTCGGCCCCCTGAGACGAGGCCGACGCCCCGGGCCGAATGGTCGGACCCGATCACCCCAACCTCCGGCGATGCGTCGCCATCCCCCAGGAGACGAGACATGGCCCGGACCCGATCGCGACGCGAGTTCCTCCGCGACCTCGGCCTCAGCGCGGCGGCCCTGCCGTTCGTGCTCAACCTGCCGAGCCTGGGGTTCGCCGGGACCGCCGCGCGGAAGAAGCGGATGGTGGTGATGTTCAGCCCCAACGGCGTCATCCCGGACGCCTTCTGGCCCGACGAGGAGGGGGCGGACTTCAAGCTCAAGGAGAGCCTCTCCCCGCTGGAGCCGTTCAAGGACCGCACCCTGGTCCTGCACGGCGTCTGCGACAAGGTCCGCGGCGACGGCGACAACCACATGCGCGGGATGGGCTGCCTGCTCACCGGCATCGAGCTGTTCCCGGGGAACATCCAGGGGGGCTCGGACACGCCGGCCGGCTGGGCCAGCGGTCTGTCGATCGACCAGGAGATCAAGAAGAAGTATCAGGCCGACGACGCCACCCGCACGCGGTTCGGCTCGCTGGAGTTCGGCGTCATGGTCCCCGAGCGGGCCGACACCTGGACCCGCATGGTCTACGACGGCCCCAACAAGCCGATCGCCCCCATCGACGACCCCTACCGGATGTTCTCCAAGCTGTACGGCCGGATGAAGGACCAGGCCAGCCTCAAGAGCATCCTCGACGACGTGAAGTCCGACCTGAAGAAGATCGAGACCGCCGTGAGCGTGGAAGACCGGCGCATCCTGGAGGAGCACGCCACGTTCGTCCGCGAGATGGAGCAGGAGCTGAAGTCGGGCGACGGCGCCGGGCTGGACCACCCCGTCCCCGAGCTGGAGCCGGGGATCAAGACGGTGAACGACGAGATCCCGAAGATCAGCAAGACGCAGATCGACCTGATGGTCCAGAGCTTCGCCGCCGACTTCGCCCGCGTCGCCACGCTCCAGTACACCAACTCCGTGGGCATGGCCAAGATGCACTGGCTGGGCGTCGACGAGGGCCACCACGAGCTGTCGCACAACCCGGACAGCGACAAGGCGTCGGTCGAGAAGCTCATCAAGATCAACAAGTGGTTCTGCGAGCAGCTGGCCTACATGGCGAAGCGCCTGGCCGAGACCCCGGAGCCCGGCGGCCCCGGCTCGCTGCTCGACAACACGACGATCATCTGGACCAACGAGCTGGGCAAGGGGAACTCGCACACCCTGGACAACATCCCGTTCGTCCTGTTGGGGAACGGCCTGGACTTCAAGATGGGGCGGTCCCTCAAGTACAAGAAGGTCCCGCACAACCGCCTGCTCCTCTCCATCGCCCACGGCATGGGCCACACCGAGCTGAAGAAGTTCGGCAACCCCGACCACTGCGGCGACGGCCCGCTCGCCGACCTGACCTGATCCGGTCGAGCCGAATCCTTCGACCGTCACGGATTTCCGGGGCCATGACCAGTACCGTTCGGCACGACTTGCATGGAGAAGCGGGCGAAGCCCGACTGAAGTCCCCTCTCCCGCCGGGAGTGGGGACTTCAGGCTCGTCTCCGCCCTTCCCCTAGGCAAGTCGTGCCGAACAGTATTGCCGGACCGCCCGGCGCGGGGCCGTTCAGGCCCGAGCCGCGGCGGCGTGGTCGTAGGTGGAGATGTTGAGGTCAACGCCGGTGACGCCGACGCCCTCGCGGATCGGGGTCCAGGTGGGGAGGTCGCAGAGGCCGCCGCCGAGGAACGTGTGGTGCCAGAGCTGCGTGGCCGCGACGCACGTCAGGCTCAGGTCCATGATGATCCGCTTGGGGGCGAACTTCGGGAACCGGCCGTGCGCGGCGATCTCCTTGGCGATCAGGTCGGCGTCGAAATACCCGGTCTTGCGGAGTGATTCACGGCTGAGGAGCTGGTCCACCCACGCGGGCCGGGCGGAGTCGAAGAACGCCTCCGAGCGGCTGGCGCGGAACATCGTCTTGGGGCGGTTGGCGATCTTCTTCGGCAGCGTCCGCGCGGCCACCTGCCGCAGCAGCCACTTGTCGGTCAGGCCCTTCAGTTTGTACTCGGGGGCGATCGTGGAGCAGAACTTCACGACGTCCTCGTCGAGCAGAGGATAACGGGCCTCGACCGACGAGTTCATCGCGACCCGATCCCCCTTGCCGTGCAGCAACAGCCCGGCCAGCATCACCTTGTAGCCGACGTACAGCGACTGGTTCAGCGGGGCCCAGCGGGGGAAGTTGGGGTTGGTGATCCCCAGGTCGTCATAAGCGGCGTAGGTGCCGAGGTCGTCCCACATGTCGCCCGAGTACAGGAACGTGCGCGCCTGGGCCATCAGGTCGTAGACGTCCTGCTGGGCGGTGCGGGCCCCCTGGAAGCCGTATCGCGGCGGCAGGTGCGCGGGGTCCCCCTTCATCGAGCCGACGATGACGTCGCGGATCTTGGACGGGGCCCAGTTGCCCAGGGTGCGGCGCAGGACGTTGCGCACCTGCTGCGACTTGAACCAGGGGTAGCCGGCGAGCGCCTCGTCGGCCCCCTCTCCCGTCAGCGCGACCTTGTAGCCCTGGGCGTGGACAGCCTTGGCGAGCTGCATCAGGCAGGCGGCGGAGGAGTCCATCACGGGCCCCTCGGCGGCGAGGATCAGCTCGGGGTAGGCGTTGATGATGTCGGCGCGGTCCATCGTCACCATCGTCAGCTTGGAGCCCAGCGCCTCGGCCGACTCCACGGCCTGCGAGCGCTCGTCCGGCCCCGCCTTGTTCAGGCCGATGGTGAACGACGGCACGGCGTAGCCGCGCTCGCGCGAGCTGAGGCCCAGGACGACCGTCGAATCGAGCCCGCCGCTGATGTAGCTGACGACCGGGACGTCGCCCCGCAGGCGACGCTCGACGGCCTGGCGCATCAGGTGCTCCAGCTCGTCGACCAGCGGGGTCGGGTCCTTCATGCGGACCTCGGCCCCTGCGTCGGGGAAGTCGAGGTCCCAGTAGCGGTGCTTCTCGACCCGCCCGTCCTTCACGGCCAGGAAGTGGCCGGGCGGGAGGATGTGGATCCCCTCGAAGAAGGTCCGCGAGGTCCCGGCGCAGAACGTGTTGAAGAAGATGTCGATGCCGCGGCGGTCGGCGCGGGCGTCGATCATCCCGGAGGCCAGGATCGCCTTGATCTCCGAGCCCCAGAGCAGCCAGCCGTCGACCTCGGCGTAGTAAAGCGGGCAGATGCCCACGCGGTCGCGGCCCAGCAGGAGCAGCCGCTCCTTGCGGTCCCACAGCGACACCGCGTACTGGCCCCGCGCCTTGTCGAACATCGCCCGACCCAGGTCCTCGTAGAAGTGGACCCAAAGCTCGGTGTCGCAGCGCGTGGCGAGGGTGTGGCCGCGGTCGACCAGCTCGCGCTGGAATTCGGGGTACTCGAAGACCTCGCCGTTCTGGGCCACCCAGACCGTGCCGTCCTCATTGCTGATCGGCTGCCGGCCGCCGGCCAGGTCGACGATGGCGAGCCGACGGGCCCCCAGCGCGACGCCGGGCTCGACGTGAGACTGCTCGTCCTCGGGCCCGCGGTGGGCGATCGCCCCCAGCATCGCCCGGAGGCGGTCGGTGGGGAACTCGCGCCGACCACGCAGATCCAAGGCCCCCGCGATGCCGCACATGGTCGCTGAATCTCCTGGTCGTGGCGTCGTCCCGTCCGAAATCCCGTCTCAACACTATACCACGCCGAAGCAAGGCCGACCTGCGCGGGCGGGCCGCCTGGGCCGGTTGCGATGAGATTGCGGCCTGTGCGGCCGGTCCCTCGGCCGAGGGCCGAGAGGGGGACCGCCGGCTTCGACGCGGTAGATGCTTGAAACGACCGGCCGGAAGGCGGTATGAAACGATCCCCCGCCCCTCCGGCGAGGGCGGGGGGAGGCCGGCTCGGTCATGTTCGCTCCGCCGGGTCGGGAAAGGAGGCCGTCGTGTCGATCCTGCTGTTCATCAGCCTGCTGCGGTCGCCCCAGCTTGGGGACGCGATCCCGGGAGCCCTCTCCTCCCCCGCGTCCGTCCGCGCCTTGCAAGAGCCCGCCGCGCCCAATCCCAACAAGGTGAACCGCGTCGCGTTCACCCTGGGCCTCGGCTTCCAGCAGGCGTCGGGCCCGCTGATCGTCCGCGGGGCCTGGACGCCCAAGGATCCGCTCCACGTCGCGGTCCGCGTGCTCCCGCCGTCCATCTACGTCTCGTGCACCGTCGTCTGGGTGGTCGAGGACGCGCCCGCGGCGGCGCCCGGGAGCGGGCCCCCTCAGTAGCCGCGGGGGCGGTCGGGCGTCCAGCCGTCGTAGTAGGCGTCCATCGCCTTGACCTGCTGGGCGCGGTCGTAGAAGAGGAAGGCGACGCCGATGCCCGTCAGCGCGCCGCCGACGTGGGCCAGGTAGGCCACGCCGCCGGACTCGCCCATCTTGCCGAAGCCCTGCACCCCCAGCCAGATCTGGAGCACGATCCAGCCGCCGATGACGATCACGGCCGGGAGCAGGGTGATGAAGCGGAAGACCAGGACGCGGATCTGGTTGTGCGGGAACCAGACGACGTAGGCCCCCATGATCCCGGCGATCGCCCCGGAGGCGCCCAGGGTGGGGATCGTCGAGTTCGGCGCGGCGGCGATCTGCGCCAGCGAGCCCATCAGGCCGCACGCCAGGTAGACGATCAGGTAGCGGACGCCCCCCAGCACCTCCTCCACGTTGTCGCCGACGATCCAGAGGTAGAGCATGTTCCCCAGCAGGTGGGCCAGCCCGCCGTGGAGGAACATGGCCGTGAACAGCGTCAGCCAGACCGGGATGGGGCTGGGCGCGTGCGGGATGGCGTCGCGGGCGTCGATGACCAGGGTGCCGTCGGGGGCCTGCCGGATCGCGCCGGGGGCCAGCCCGGGCCGGGGGATCGGCCCTTCCAGATCCTGCGCGTGCGTGACCTCCCACGGCGTGCAGGCCAGGGCCATCGTGAACTGGTCGCCGCGCTGGGCCTGGAGCAGGAACATCGCGACGTTGGCCGCGATCAGCGCGTAGGTGACCACCGGGATGATCCGCGTCCGGTGGAGGTCGCCGAGGGGGAGGACCATGAGGGGTGTCCGGGTCGACGGGGCGGCCGTGTCCAGCCCGACGGGCGCGGGCGGCGGGTCCCCATTCTGACGTCGAGGCCGGCCTTCGGGAAGCCCGGACCCGAAGGTCCGGGTCGACCTCCTGATTTCAGGATGTAATAAAATCGGCGATGGGTCGTATGGTCGTGTCGCCGAAGCGCCGGTCCTGTTCGCGGCGATCTTGCGGCCTGACCAGAACCGACGGCATCGTAAGGAGGCGTCGACCATGCGACGAGCGACTGGCCTGATCCTGGGGGCCCTGCTGGCCCTGGCCCCGGGCGTCCTCCACGCCGAATCGCTGATCTTCACCCAACGGTTCGTGGCCGACTTCGAAACTGGCGTTCGTGGCGGGGACGCCGCTCAATCGGGAGCTGGTCGACACGCCCTTCATCGCGTGTCGCGCCGTGGGCGACCTGACGTTCGTGTTCGACCCCGCGCTGAACGACCCGTCGCAGCCGACCACGGCGGCGATCGTCGGCGTCACGGGGACGCTGACGGGCGAGTCGCCGGGGTTCCTGCTCCCCTACTCCCTGACGCCCGACCTGGAGTTCCTGCACGGCAGCCTGACCGACATCGTCCGGGACGGCTCCGGCGAGGTGATCTCGGCCAACGTCGCCGACCTCCAGATGCGCTGGCGGATCGACGGCCCCATGGGCATCACGCTGTTCACCCAGGCCGGCCTGCCGTTCAACGGGGTCGTGACGTCGATCCCGTTCGCGGCGGGGACGGTCCTCGCCGGGCCCGACCTGTTCGAAGGCTACATGGCGACCCCGAACGGCCCGCTGTTCGTGGCCTACGGCCGGAACCGGACGCTGACGGCCGTCCCCGAGCCCGCCTCGACGGCCCTGGCCGGCCTGGGGGCGATCGGCGTCCTCGCCGCGGCCCGGAGGGGCCGCCGCTGAACGACCGCGGGGGCCGGCGACGTGCGAGCCGCCGGCCCCCTTCGCGTCGTCAGGCCCAGATGGTGCGGACGGGTTGCGAAGGCCCCTCGGCTTCGAGCTTGTCCAGCTCGCCGCGGACCCGGGACAGGCCGAAGGCGCAGAGTTCGAAGTGCTCGCTGAGCCGGCGGAGGACCGGCCGGTCGTCGCTGCGCGGGCTCAGGGTGCTGGCCAGGTAGTACGAGCGCTTCCCCTGGCGCTGGTAGTCCAGCAGGCCGTCGGCCGTGCCGGAGCCCAGGCGACGGAGGGCGTCGGGGTAGAGGCCCGTCCAGAAGAGCGTGAAATCGCCGACGTGGCGATGACACTCGCCCCGGCGTTCCTCGTCCTCGGCCGACTCGGCCTCGGCCAGGATGCGGGCCACCTCGAACAGCGGCCGGCCCTCCTGGTCTCGGATCCGGCCGTGCGCCTGCGTCGGCGTGAACGACGCCAGCAGGTTGGAGACGTAGCCGACGAGCGAGGGGTCTCCCACGCCCAGCTCGGCCATGAAGGTCGACTCGGTCAGCCCGCGGAACATGCGGTGGAGGGGGTGCGATTCGGAAATCATGCGTGATTTCTCCGAAACGGGGTCGTCCGTGCCCTCGAATCCTTACGAAGTCGTTCCGATAATCCGGCCTCTCCTGCGTTGCGATGGGTGCGATCGGGATGGGCTCATGCGAGCCGCGAGCCCACCTAAGCAAACAATGCGCCGTCTCCGCCGCGCGGGGAAGTCAAATCCCCGGAGAATCCGAGCCTCGCCCGGAACAGATTCCAAGGTTTGGGCTTGCGCGGCCGGCCCCTCGCCCCTCGGCGGAGGCCGTCGGGCGACGCCGCCTCGATCTTCGGCACCCGGCTCCCGCTCCGGAGGCGTGGACCCGGTCGCTCGCCGTCCGCCTTGAACGACCGGGCGGATCCTGTCATGATGGCGGGGTGGGACCCCGGGCGGCGCGGGACGACGATCGGCGATCACGGCCCGACGCCGATCGATCGTCAGGAGGACATGGTTTGCGAATCACGTTTCATGGGGCCACCCGGCAGGTTACGGGGAGCGCCCACCTCCTGGAGATCGGGGATTCCCGAATCCTGCTCGACTGCGGCCTGTTCGACTCCGACCGGATCGACCCCGCCAGCCAGAACCGCCGGCTGGAGTTCGACCCGCACACGCTCGACGCCGTGGTCGTCTCCCACGCGCACAACGACCACATCGGCCGCCTGCCGTTCCTGGTGAAGCAGGGGTACAAGGGGGACATCTACGCCACCCCCGCCACCGCCGACATCACCAGCATCATGCTCCGCGACAGCGCCCGCATCCAGCGCGAGGACGTCCGGCTGGCCCACGTCCGGCACCCGAACATCGAGGCCCCGGATCCGCTGTTCGAGCTGTTCGACGTCGAGTGGATGGTCGAGCGCCTGGTCCGCGTCCCGTACGAGCAGCCCCGCGAGATCGCCCCGGGCGTCTTCCTCACCTACCGCGACGCCGGCCACGTCCTGGGCTCGGCGATCGTCCAGATCGATTACGAGGAGGAGGGCCGCCCTCGCCGGTTCGTCTTCACCGGCGACCTCGGCCGCCGCAACACCGGCCTGCTGCCCGACCCCGCGATCGTCAAGGACGTCGACGTCCTGGTCTGCGAGAGCACCTACGGCGACAAGGAGCTGGAGCCCTACGAGAAGCTGATGAAGCAGCTCCACGCGATCGTGGCGCGGGCGATCCGCCTCGGGGGGAAGATCGTCATCCCGGCGTTCAGCCTGGGGCGCACCCAGCGCATGGTCTACTGCCTCCAGGAGCTGTTCGCCACGACCAAGCTCCGGCCCATCCCGATCTACGTCGACAGCCCGCTGGCCACCCGCCTGACCGAGATCCACCGCGACCACCCCGACGCCTACACGCCCGAGGCCCGCGCCCTGATGGACCGGGACCCTCTCTACTTCGGGTCCAAGCACGTCGAATACTGCATGAGCTTCGAGGACTCGCGGCGGCTGAACTACCAGCGCGGGCCGATGGTCGTCATCTCGTCGTCCGGCATGTGCGAGGCCGGGCGGATCCGCCACCACCTGCGGCACGTCGTCTCCGACCCGGACAACGCGATCGTCATCGTCAGCTATCAGGCCGAGGACACCCTGGGCCGGAAGATCTCCGAGGGGGTCGAGCGGATCCAGATCCTCGACAACTGGTACGACCTCAACGCGGCCGTCTACGTCCTCGACGGCTTCTCCGGCCACGCCGACCGCGCCGACCTGGCCTGGTGGTTCGAGCAGACCGGCGGCGGCATCGAGCACGGCTTCCTCGTCCATGGCGAGCCCGGCCCGATGGACGCGCTCGTCCCGGTGCTCCAGCGCTTCGTCAAGAACCCCGTCCGCACTCCGGACCTGCACGAGAGCTTCGAGGTCTGAGATGCCGGACTCGGGCGAGGTCAGGCCCTGGGACGTGCTGGTCCTGGCGACGTTCGCGCCGCTGGGGGCGTCCGCGTCGGTCCGGCTCTCGCCGAACCTGGGCCCAGCCGACCTGGGCGTCGCGGCGTCGATCCCGATCCCGCGCGGGCCGGGCGAGTTCCTGGTCGGCGTGATCTCGGATTCGCCCGGACCCGGCTCGATCCCGATCCTGCTGACGACGCGCCGGATCATCTGGTTCGAGCGCATCGAGCCCGCCCCCGGCGCGGACGACCGCCGGCCGACGCTGAGCGGTCGCGCGGCGGACTACCTGGACCTCGGGCCCGAGGTCGTCGCGGACGGGGCGACGGTGGACCTCGGCATGGGGCGCGTCGTCCCCCTGCCGCCCGACGGCCGACGGCTGGCCGAAGCCCTGGCGACGGCGCTGCGGGCCCTCCACCGGGCCGCGACGACCGGCGAGGCCCCGGAGATCGCCCCGGCGCTGGCCGAGCGGATCGCCGGGGCGATCCCGAAGGCCCTCGCGCTCGACGCGAGCCTGGCCGACGCGGGCTCGCAGCGGGCCAGCTTCCGGGACGAATTGCTGGCGGCTTCGCCGCGGGTGTACATGACGCCGGCGATCGTCGTCGCGTGCGTGGCCGCCTGGGCGGCGATGGTCGCGAGCGGCGTCCCCGCGGGCGATCCGGATTCGGGCGACCTGCTCGCCTGGGGCGCCAACGACGCCGTGCGCGTCGCGGTCCAGGGGGAGGCGTGGCGGCTGCCGGCGAGCGTCTTCCTGCACGGCGGCGTCCTCCACCTGGCGGTGAATATGTGGGCCCTGGCCGGGATGGGCCCGCTGGTGGAGCGGCTGTACGGCCCGCTCCGATTCGCCGCGCTCTACATGGCGGCGGGCGTCGGCGGGGCGCTGGCGAGCACGGCGATCGGCCCGGCCCGCACGAGCGTGGGGGCCTCGGGGGCGATCTTCGGCGTGCTGGGGGCGATCCTGGCCTTCCTCCTGGTCCGCCGCCGCGCCATCCCGCCCAGCGTCCTGAAGCCGCTGCGGTCGCAATCGCTCGGGTTCGTGATCTTCAACGTCGCGTTCGGCGCGGCCGTGCCGACGATCGACCAGGCGGCCCACCTGGGAGGGCTGGCGACGGGCTTCCTCGCCGGCCTGGCGCTCGCGCCGCCCTGGCCCCGGCGGGGGACCTCGGCCGCGGGCCTGGCGCGATCGATCTTCGCGATCGCGGCGGTCGCGACGGCCGTGGTCGCCGCCTGCGCCGGCGTGGTCCGCTGGCGGGCGGGGACGATCACGCCGAGGGACCTGTACCGCGACTTCGCCATCCAGGCCGCCCCCGTCCAGGAGAGGCTGATCCGCACGGTCCATGACCTCGCGGACGTCGCCGGCGAGATCGAGGCGGCGGGGGGCGAATCGACGCGGGCGGACCTCGCCGCGCGGCTCGCCGACCAGGAGCGCGAGGGCCGCGCCAACCTGGTCGCGTTCGACGCCCTCCGGATCCCCGACCCCAGGCTTCGGGAGTTCGCCGACCGGATGGCCGACGCCCAGCGCGAGCAGGTCGCCGCCGTCGAGGCGGCCCGCCGCTACGTCCGGTCGGGCGACCGTCGCGACCTCGAAGGGCCCGGCGGCTTCATCCGTTGCGCCGAGGCCATGAAGCGGCTGCGGCAGGCCGCCGGCAGGCTCCATGAGGGCTACCTCCGCGACAACGGGCTGATCGAGCCGGCCGACCGGCCCTGACGTCCCCCGTTTCGCGACGGAATAGCCTCAAGTCGCCGCGGGCTCGACGCGCACGCTCCTCGCCTTGAGGATCATGGTCACGGGGAGGCCGACGGAGAGGCCCATCGCGGCGGGGGTCGAGGCGAGGGTGCTGGCCAGCCAAAGCGTCGCGCCGGCGCGGACGACGACCTCGGCCTCGCGGCCGTGGACGGCGACGGCCTCGACGACCCCCTCGACCTGGTTGCGGGCGCTGAGGCCCGCGATCGGGCCGACGGCCAGCATGACCTCGTCGCCGGCGACCTCGACGTCCACGCGGGCCCCCGCCGGCAGGTCGACGGGCGCGACGAACAGGGAGGGGCCGCCGTCGAGGGCCACGCGGGTCCACTCGCCGCCGGGCTCGTGCTCGGCGACCGTCCCCGCGAAGGCGTTGCGGATCCCCTCCAGGTGCAGCAGCGACGCCCGGCCCCCGGCGCGGGCCAGGACGTCGGCCGGAGGCCCCTCGGCGACGACCCGGCCGGCTTCGAGCAGGAACAGCCGCGTCCCCAGCGTGACCGCCTCGGCCGGGCTGTGCGTGACGTAGAGGATCGGGATCCCCTCGGCCTGCTGCACCCCGCGCAGGCGGTCGAGCAGCCGGCGGCGGCCGGGGAGGTCCAGGGCCGAGACCGGCTCGTCGCAGAGCAGCAGCCGCGGCCGAGGCGCGAGCGCCCGCGCCAGGCCGACGCGCTGACGCTCCCCCCCCGAGAGCGTGGCGATCCCCCGGCCCAGCAGCGCCGAGACCCCGCAGAGCGCCGCCACTTCCTCCACCCGACGGGCCCTCTCGGGCCGACCCGCCCCCTTCAGCCCGAACCCCACGTTCCCCGCGACGTCCAGGTGCGGGAACAGGAGGTCGTCCTGGAAGATCATGCCGATCCGACGCCTCCGCAGCGGGACGTCGACCCGGCGCGCGGCGTCGAACAGCGTCTCCCCGGCCAGTTCCACGCGGCCGTCGTCGGGCCGGGCCAGGCCGGCGATCAGCCGCAGCAGCGTCGACTTGCCCGCGCCCGAGGGGCCGAACAGGACGCCGATCTCGTCGCCCAGGCGGATCGTCGCGTCGATGGTCAGCCCGGGGTGGACCCGTCGGACGACCCGGGCGTCGAGGGTGGTCAAGGCCGGACCTCCCGTCCCGGGAGGGTGCGTTGCACGAACGCCAGGGCCGCGACGGAGATCGCCGAGACCCCCAGGGCGAGCGTCGCCGCGCGGCGGGAGTCGCCCGATTGGACGGCGTCGTAGATCGCTAGCGAGGCCGTCTGCGTCAGGCTGGGGATGTTCCCGGCGACCATCATCGTCGCCCCGAAGTCCCCCAGCGCCCGCGCGAACGCCAGCACCAGCCCCGCGGCCAGCCCTCGCCAGGCTAGCGGCAGCGTGACGGCCAGGAAGACCGACGCCTCGCCCCTCCCCAGCAGCCGCGCCGCGTCTTCCAACCGCGGGTCGACGGCCTCGAAGGCCCCCCGGGCGGGCAGCAGGAACAGCGGAAACGCCGCCACCGCCGAGGCCAGCACCGCGCCCGACCCGTGGAAGACAAGCACCACGCCCAGGGCCTCCTCCAGCCACCTCCCCAGCCACGCCCGCCGGCCGATCGCCTGGAGCAGCAGGTAGCCCACGACCGTCGGCGGCAGCACCAGCGGGAGCGCCAGGATCCCGGCCGCCAGCCCCTTGCCGGGGAATCGCGAGCGAGCCAGCACGAGCGCCGCCGGCACGCCGACGACGGCCACGCCGACCGTCGCGGCCGTCGCGACCTTCAGCGAGAGCCAGAGGGGGCCGAGGTCGTCGAACACGCGAGAGGGCCTCGGGTCAGGGTTGCGGCGGCGCGAAGCCGTGGCCGGCCAGCACCCGCCGGCCTCCCCCGCGGAGCAGGAAGGCGACGAACTCCCGGGCTCGGGCCTTGTTGGGCGACTTCGCCGTGATCCCCAGCCCCTGGATCCGGGGCGGGTACAGCGCCGGGTCGACCTCGACCGCCTTCGATTTCGCCCCGGCGACGAGCGAGCGGCTCACGAGGGCGGCGTCGGCGTTCCCCTCCTCGACGTGGAGGAACGCCTGGGAGACGGAGCCGGCGGGGACGATCTTCGCTTGCAGGGGCTCCCAGAGCCCCGCCTTCTCCAGCGCCGCGCGGGCCGCCTTGCCATAAGGGGCGACCTCCGGGTTGGCGATGGCGACCTTGCGGATTTCGGGCTTCGCCAGGTCGGCCAGCGAGCCGACCGCGGCGGCGACGTCGGGGTGGACCAGGAGGACGAGCGAGCCGCGGGCGTAGGGGACGACGGAGCCGGCCTCGACGTGCCCCTCCCCCTCCAGCGCCTTGGGCAGCGTCAGGTCGGCGGAGAGGAAGACGTCGAACGGCGCCCCGCCGCGGATCTGCTCCGCCAGGTCGCCCGAGGCGCCGAAGGTCGGCGGGGCGACGGGGCCGTCGCGGTCGCCGTAGATCGCCAGCACGTCGGGCAGCGCCCGCTGGAGGTCGGCCGCGGCGGCGATCCGCAGCGGGGCCCGGGCCGGGCCGGCGTCGCCGGGCCTCCCCGAACAGCCGGCGAACGCCAGCAAGGTCATCAGGGCGAGGCTCGTCGCCCGGTGCATCCCACGGCTCATGATCTTGGGTCGGCTCCCGGACGGCGTCGGACGCCGCCCCGACGGTCGGGCGCGGCGTCGGGGCGATTATACTCCTATTATAAGGAGGATGTCGCGACGGCGCCCGGCCGTCGGATGTGCCTTTGGAATTCGGCAGGAGTCAAGCTCGCGGACGTCTTCCCCCCTCGCGGGGGAAGACAGACCGCGAAGCGGTCAGATGAGGGGGACGCGAAGCAGGGGCTCCGTCGCGACTTCGAAGGCCCGCCCGACCGGCTCGGGAGTCCGACGGCCGTCGCGCTTGTCGTCCCCCTCATCCGGCCCTTCGGGCCACCTTCCCCCGCGAGGGGGGAAGGACGTCACGACGGTTCGCGATCGCGAGCCGCCGAATTCCAAAGGGATGCCCCGGCCGCCGGCCGTCGCTGAGGTTGCGACCCCGGGCCGAATCGGGTAATAGGTGCAGGTCCCCGCCGCGAGCCCGCCCGCCTCGACTTGCCCCCGCGACGTCCGGCGGGAGACAATCCTCACTATCCGACGGCCCCGCCGCGTCCCGCGGCCGTCCCTTCTTCGAGGAAAGGCCCCGCCAAGGATGAAGACGGAACAGTTTCTCCAGCACCACGGCATCAAGGGCAATCCGTTCAGCGAGGAGGACGCCCAGACCGACACCGTCTTCAAGCGGCGGTGCCTCACCACCATCCACCACCCCGCCTGGAGCAAGGTCTTCGGCCAGCCCGAGAACCCCTCCACCGCCCTCGTCTTCGGCGAGAAGGGGAGCGGCAAGACCGCCCTGCGGCTCCAGATCACCTCGGAGATCGAGGAGTACAACCAGGCCAACCCGTCGGAGCGGGTCTTCGTCATCTCCTACGACGACTTCAACCCGTACCTGGACAACTACCGCGTCGCCATCAAGTCGAGCGACACGAACCAGGTCCTGAAGCGGTTCCAGCTCCAGGACCACATGGACGCCATCCTCTCGCTGGGCGTCACCCACCTCGTCGACCTGCTGACCTCCGAGAAGGTCGACCTCTCCGTCCTCAGCCTGGACCAGCGCCGCGACCTGCTCCTGCTGGCCGCGCTGTACGACGCCTCGACCGGCGAGCCGATCGAGCGCCGCTGGAGCCGCCTCCGCCGCCGCTCGGGCTTCCGGCCGCTCTGGAGCCGCCGCGACTTGCAGATCGGCTTCGGCACCACGCTGGCGGTGGTCGCGCTGGTCTTCCTGTTCCCGAGCCTGCGGTCGTGGTCGCTGCTCCCCTGGCTGCTGGTCCCGCTGGTCGCCGGCTGGGTCTACTGGGCCTGGCGGATCGCCCGCGCCGAGTGGTACTCGCGCGACATCCGCAAGGGGATCAAGGTGCTGAACCGCGACCCCTCCGCCCTGCGCTGGGAGCTGCTCTGGTTCCGCCCGTCCGAGCTCGGCGGCCAGCCCATGCCCACGGCCTCGCGGGGCCGGGCCGAGGAGCGGTACGAGCTGCTCCGCAAGTTCCAGGGCGTGCTCAAGACGCTGGGCTACGGCGGCGGGATCGTCGTGCTGGTCGACCGCGTCGACGAGCCCCAGCAGATCGAGGGCGACCCCCGCAAGATGCGGGCGCTGATGTGGCCGCTGCTCGACCACAAGTTCCTGCGACACCCGGGCATCGGCGCCAAGCTGCTGCTGCCGATCGAGCTGGCGTACTACCTGGAGAAGGAAGACAAGGAGTTCTACGACCGGGCCCGGCCGGACAAGCTCAACATGATCAAGCCCCTGCGCTGGACCGGGCCGTCGCTCTACGACCTGGCCAGCGACCGGCTGAAGGCCTGCCAGATCAACCCGACGGAGGACGGTGACGGCGTCCGGCTGCGGGAGTTCATCGACCCGGACGTGAGCGACGACTACCTGAAGGAGTCGCTGGGGAACCTTCGCACGCCCCGGCACCTCTTCAAGTTCCTGCACCGGCTGATCGAGGAGCATTGCCACCGCCACACCGAGGACCAGCCCCGGTGGACGGTGGACTACGACACCTTCCGCACCACCTACGCCTCATACATGCGCGACCTCGACGCCTTCGACCGCGGCTACGGCCACGGCTGATCCGGCCCCCGGCCGACGGGCCGGCGCGGGCCCATCAGGCCGCGTCGGCCCGTCGCGAGGGCCCGCCCTCGGCGTTCGCCGTCGCCGGGGCGACGTGCCGGCGCGGCAGGCCCACCCGCCGCAGCCGGACCTCGTCCGGCACGCACGACGTCGCCATCCAGCGGCCGTCGGCGGAGAAGTCCAGGGTCCGGATCCAGCCCATGGGCCCCTCCAGCACGCCCGAGGAGCGGCCCGTCTTCGGATCCCAGAACCGCAGGGCCAGGTCCGACCCGCACGAGGCCAGGACGCCGCCGTCCTGCGAGAACGCCAGCGCGTGGACCTCGCCGCCGGCCCCCCGACACGTCGCCCGTAAAGCGCCCGCGGCCACGTCCCAGATCTCCACCCGGCCGTCGGTCTCGTGGAGTCGGCTCAGCGCCATGTCGCGGCCGTCCGGCGACAGGGCGAAGGTGAGGATGGGACGCTTGACGTCGTCCAGGGCGGAGAACCCGACGGACTCCTTCCCCGAGGCCACGTCCCACGACTTGAACCGGCCGTCGTAGCTCAGCGAGAGGAGCCGCCCGCCGTCGGCCGCGAAGGCGAGCTTCCGGATCACGTCGCGATGGCCCGGGAGCGAGGACTCCACGCGGCCGGTCTGCACGTCGATCAGGTGGATGCCGCGGTCATACCCCCCGACGGCCAGCAGGCGGCCGTCCGGCGAGAACGCGATCGAGCGCGA
>MKTT01000151.1:0-35272 GCA_001898385.1 Planctomycetales bacterium 71-10 | reverse complement strand
ATCCCAGAGCGACAAGCCGTCCAGCCCCGCCACGGCCACGGTCCGGCCGTCGGGGGAGATCGCCGCGGAGTAGATCTCGACGCCGGTGGAGAGCCGGGCCAGCTCTTCGCCGAACTCGCTCTCGGAGTCGTTAAGGCCCCAGATGCGGACCGTCTTGTCCCAGCCCGAGCTGAGCAAGGTGCGGCCGTCGGCCGAGAACCGCAGCGTGTCGACCAGGCCGGTATGCCCGGAGAACGCGACCTCCCGCCCCCCGGCCCCCTTCGGCTCGGCATCCTCGCCCACCAGCGCCGCGCCGGCCGCCATCACGGCGACGACCCCCAGCAGCCCCTGCCATGTGCAGAGGGGCAGCCGGATCCTCCGGGCCGCCGCCCTCCCATCCTCCGGAAGGGCCATCCCGTCGACGTCACCGCCCTCCTCGCGTCGCATCTCGATCCTCCCTCGGCCGCCGGGGTCGGCTTGCGTCGGCGCGCACGCCGACCCCGGCCCGCCCTGGGGTCCCGTTCGACCGGCCCGCTCGGGGCGGGCCTCCTCGTCTTGAATTCGGCAGGGGACGCGAGCGACCCGCTCGGGCGTCCGATTCGCACCGCTCCAGCTTCGCCGCTCGGCGGTCGCCGGGCCGGCCATGCGGCCGCCGTCCCGGCCTCCTATCTCAACCTTCGCGCATGACCGTCAGATTATTGGGGGGCGAATCCCTATCCTCTTCCAGGTCATTCTACGAATTCTTTCGTCTTCGTATCGCTGGATGGGGAAATTCAACACTCGCGTACCCATGGACACTCGCCGCCTTCCATTCAATCCTAGGCCCGATTGCCGGCCACGGACGTCCTGATCGCGATTTGGCAGTCCTGTCGTGAACGCTGTGAGCTGATGCCAAAATGGCATTTTCCAGAAGCTTGGGTACTGCCGAATTCTTCATGCACGTGTCGGCTCCGAAGACGACTGGCGGCCGTAAGATGGCTTCATTTATCGACTTGAATTTATTTTATGTTTTGGCATGTGGCTCGCTTGGATCTCGAGCGCGAAGCCGAGTTGGTACGACGGCTTGGTATTCCGGGAGTGATGGAAGGAGGAAGCGATGTCGAGCATGGTGCGAAATCGGATTCCGGCGGCGGTCAACGGCCTCGGTCGTCTCGATGCCCAGATGGACGCGCTGCTCGGTCATTTGTTCCGGGAAGGCGGGGAGGTGAAGGAGCGGCCGGGGCGGGCGGAGGTCCTCCCGCTCTCGCTGTGGAGCGACGAGGAGCGGTTCCACATCGAGGTCGACCTGCCCGGCGTCGAGGCGAAGGACGTGGACGTCTCGGTCTTGAAGGACGTCCTGACGATCAAGGCGGAGCGGGCCCTCGACGAAGGCCGGCGCTACTCGTACAACGGGCGGGCGTTCGGCCGGTTCGAGCGGTCGCTGACGCTCCCCGAGTCGGTCGACGCGGATTCGGTGGAGGCCCGCATGTCGCATGGGGTTCTGCACCTTTCGCTGAGGAAGCGGCCGGAGGCCCAGGTCCGGAAGATCGAGGTTCGGCAGGATTGACGACGGCCTGATGCGTCTCCTGAAGGGTCCGCCCCGACGGCTCGGGGCGGCCCTTCCGCCGGTCAGTCGGCCTGCATCCGCAGGGTCCGCGTGGGCGTGCGCAAGAAGGTGGGGGCGACGGCCGATTCCCTCCCCGGCAGGCCGAAGGAGGGGCGAGAGAGGACCTCCGCGATCGTGGCCGGCGGCGTCTCCGAGCCCCCTCCCCCCGGCTCCCCCATGAGGGACCGGGCCTCGACGAGGAACCGGAGGAGTTCCAGGTCGTCGGGGTGGTGGCGTCGGCGCGACTCCTCGGAGCGGCGATACCAGTCGCGGGCCTCGTCCTGGCGTCCCAGCCGCCAGAGGGTCATCGCCAGGCCGAAGCCGTCGAACGCCTGGACCTCGCCGAACAGCTCGATCGCGCGGCGGAAGGCGGCCTCGGCGCCCGTCCAGTCGCCGTTGCGATAGCGGGCGACGGCCAGCGTGTTCCAGCAGGCCCAGACGTCCGGCGAGTTGGCGACGACCAGCTCCGCGAACTCCACGGCCTTGGCCGGGTTGCGCGAGGAGACGTCGGGCGTCGTGACGAGGTACCACGCGATGTTGTTCAGGCGCGTCTGTTCGAAGGCGTCGCGCTTGGGGTCCAGCTCGTAGGCCGCCTTGTCGGCCGCCTCGGAGTCCTCGGGCCGTCCGACCTCCCAGTAGATGCGGCTCAGCAGCCCCAGGAGCCGGGCCAGGTCGCGGCGGTGGCGCGGGACGCGAGGGTACTCGTCGGCCAGGCGCCTCAGGTCGGCCGTCGCCTGCTCCAGCGAGGCGATGGCGTCGTCGGGCCGTCGCGACTCCCACTGGAGTTCCCCCAGCCGGGCGCGGCAGCGGGCCAGCGATTCCCGCCCCCCCGGCTGGACGACCGCCCCCGGGGATTCCTCCACGAGCTTCAGGGCCTTCCGGTAGGCCGCCTCGGCCTCGTCGCGGCGATGGTCGAGTTGGAGCCAGCTCCCCAGGCCGACGTAAGTCGCGGCCAGCTCGTTCTTGAGGTCGATCGCGGGGGGGAGGTCGCGGGCGACGGCCTCCAGGGGTGCCAGCAGGGCCAGGGCCTCGTTCGAGTCGGCCAGGGCCCGCTCGGTCCGCGCCGTGTCGCCCGCGATGTTGGCCCTCAGGTTCAGCGCCTGGGCGAGCGCGAACCGGCGCGGGGTCTCGGCCCGGCCGCCTTCGAGGACCTTGCGGAAGAGGCGCACGGAATGGTCCGCGGCCCACTCGGCGGGGCCGTAGACGGCGTGCCGCCGCAGCAACTCGGCGTATTTCCGCAGGACGGTCGCGAGCTGCAAGGCGTCGGCGTCGTCGTCCGGGCGCCCTTCCATCAGGCCGAGCATGATCCGGATGGCCCGGCGATAGGCGTCCTCCGCCTCGTACGCGAGGCCGAGCGTCAGGCGGATGTCGCCGATCCGGCCGTAGGCCTCGAACGTGCGGCGGAGGACCTCCGGCTCGGAGTCGTTCCGCGACGCGATCTGCTCGTAGAACTGGAGCGCCGTGCGGAGCAGGTCGACGTCGCCCCGGTCGTCGCCGTCCCCGCGCGGGAACCACGCCTCGGCGGAGTCCAGGTAGAGCTTCAGGGCGCGATGGGCCACCTCCAGGTTCACCTGGGCGCGGTCGAGCTGGAGCCGGCGGGCGTCGGACTCGCTCCGGATGCGGGCCATCGTGCCCCAGACGACCAGCGTGGTGGCCGCCAGGCAGACGACCCCCAGGGCCAGGGCCGCGGCGAGGGCCGCGGCGATCGGCCGGTGCCGCCGCGCCCAGAGGACGGAACGCTCGGCGAGGGACGGCCGACGGGCCAGGATCGGCTGGTCGGCGAGGAACCGCCGGAGGTCGTCGGCGAGGGCGCGGGCCGAGGGGTAGCGGCCGGACGGGTCCTTGGCCATCGCCTTCAGGATGATCGTCTCCAGGTCGCGCGGGAGCTGCGGGGTGGAACGGGACGGGGGCGGCGGATCCTCGCCGGCGATCCGCTGGACCAGGGCCCCCATGTCGCCGCCGGCGAAGGCCGGCTCCAGGGCCGCCAGCTCGTACAGGGTCACGCCGAGGGAGTAGAGGTCGGTACGGTGATCGACGACGCCGCGGTCGCCGACGACCTGCTCGGGGCTCATGTAGCGGAGCGTCCCGACGAGGTCGCCCGTGGCCGTCGGGCCGGAGGCCCCGTGCAGCCGGGCGAGGCCGAAATCCGCCACCCAGAGGTCCCCCCGGTCGTCGATCAGGAGGTTCCCCGGCTTGACGTCGCGATGCACCACCCCCAGGCCGTGGGCGTGGTCGAGGGCCTCGGCCGCCTGGAGCCCCAGCCGGGCGACCGACCGGAAGAACGCCGCGCCGGGGCGGGACGACCGCGCGGGATCGGCCTCCTCGCCCCCGGGCGCGGACCACGAAGGCGGCCCCCCGGGGCGCTCCTCGCGCCCGCGCCGCATCTCCTCGATCCACGAGGCGAGCGGGCGGCCCGGGATGAACTGCATGCTGTAATAGTGGACGCCCCCCTCGCAGCCGACGGAGTAGATCGGGACGATGTGGGGATGGCGGAGGTGCCCGGCCGCCTGGACCTCGACCTGGAACCGCTGGACCTGCCGGGGGTCCATCGCCGCCGTGGAGGGGAGGAGCTTCAGGGCCACGCGGCGGCCCAGCGAGGACTGCTCCGCCTCGTAGACGATCCCCATGCCGCCGCGGCCCAGCTCGCGGATGATCCGATAATCCCCCAGCCGCTCCGGAGGCATGGGCACGTCCCCCTGGAACCAGACCCCCGCGTCGCGGAGCCGGTCGAGGCCGTCCAGGCAGTCCGCCAGGTCTTCGGCGATGTCGGCGTGGAGGCCCAGGAAGGCCGAGCGGACGGGGCGCTCGCCGCGGGCGCAGGCCGCTTCATACGCCTCCAGCGCCAGGGCGAGGCGGGGGTCGTCGTCCGGGTCGGGCGTGTCGACCCGGTGGGGGAACGGCTCGGTGAGGTCCGGTCGGGTGTCAGGCTCCATCGAAGGCCTCCAGCCGGCGGCGGAGCTTGGCCAGGGCGCGGGCCCAGAGGTTCTTCACGCTGTCCTGCGTCCGCCCCATCCGCTCGGCGACCTCGGGGAAGCTGAGCCCCTGGAGCTGGCGGAGGATGATGACCTCGCGATAGTCGGCGGCCAAGTCGTCGAGCGCGTCGGCCAGGATGACGGCCTGCTCGCGGCGGGCCGCCTGGGCGCTGGGGGAACTCTCGGCAGCGACCAGCGGCGCGGCCATCGCCCGCGAGGACTGGTCGAGGTCTTCGAACAGGTCCCGCTCCAGGCGGACGTCGCGGCGCTTGGCGCCGAAGTAGCGCCGGACCTGGTTCGCCAGGACCCCGCCGAGGATCTGCCGCAGCCACGACAGGAACTCCCCCTCGGACCCGCCCCGGAAGGAGGCGATGCGGCGATGGACCTCCAGCGAGACGTCCTGGACGACGTCGGCCACGTCCAGCTTCGCCTGGATCCGGCGGCCGAGCTGCACCCGCGCCAGGAGGGTCAGGTAGTTGTGGTATCGCCCCAGCAGGAGGCCGAGGGCCGCGCCGTCGCCGCCGCGGGCGGCGTCCAGCAGGCGTTCGACGGGCGGGGTCGTTTCGCCGGCGCGATTCATCGGGCTTCGGCTCCGAGGGAATCCCGAGGGCGCGGGATGCGCCGATTCTACGAGATCCGCCGCCCGGCGTCCGCGCCGGCCGTCAGCCGGATGTGCCTTCGGAATTCGGCGGATCGCGTCGGAGGTTGAGGGGGCATCATATCGGCCTTCCCCCCCGGCGGGGGAAGGTGGCCCGAAGGGCCGGATGAGGGGGAAGACGAGCGCGGGGGCCGCCGGATCTCGCGCCGGCCCGGTCGGACGGGCCTTCGAATACCGACGGGTCCCGTGCTCCGCGTCCCCCTCATCTGACCGCTTCGCGGTCTGTCTTCCCCCGCGAGGGGGGAAGACGTCGAACGCCGATCGCCGAATTCCGAAGGTACGCTCCGTCAGCCGTCCGAGGAGGCGCGATCGGCGACCGCGGCGCGGAGGATCGGAGGAGGGACGTCCCAGAAGCGGATCGAGCCGTCGCGGCCCCCGTAGGCGAGCCGCGAGCCGCCGCCGGTGAACAGGATGGTCTTCACCCATCCCACGCCGCCGTTCAGCTCGCCCCGCATCTCGCCCGATTTCGGGTCCCACGCCCGGATCGCCTGATCGACGCCCGCGCCGGCCACCAGGCCGTCGTCCGGCGAGAAGGCCACGGCGTTGTAGCCCTCGCCGCCCCCCAGGGTGGCCTTCGGCTCGCCGGCCTCCACGTCCCAGAGGGTGACGCCCCCCCGCCCGCCGAGCCGCGGGGCCGTCGCCAGGGTGCGCCCATCCCGCGAGAATGCGAAGCAGTGGACGCGGCCGACCTTCCGGCCCAGCGGCGACCGCGCCCCGGTCGCCGCGTCCCAGATCACCAGCTCGCCGCGGAACGAGGTCGCCGCGACGCGCGCGCCGTCGGCCGAGAAGGCGACGGAGTGGACCATGTCCGTCAGGCCCCTGAGGGCGGCCTTCTCCTCCAGGGCGGGGACGGCGAGGATCCGGACCTCGCCCCCCTCGCCGCCGATCGCCAGGGATCGCGAGTCCGGGGCGAAGGCCAGGTAGCGGCCGTCGGTCCCCTGCTTCGACGCCAGTTGGGACCAGCCGCCGTCGCGGGCCTCCCAGACGGTCAGGTTGCTGGATCCCCCCACGGCCAGGTAGCGGCCGTCGGGGCTGGGGGCCAGGGCGTAGGGCCGCGAGCCGTGCGGGAGCGTGTGCATCTCCCCGCCCCAGGCCGCCCCCTCGGCCTCCAGGTCCCAGAATCGGACCGTGTCGTCCCAGCCGGAGGAGATCAGCACGTCCCGCCCGGGTGCGAGCGCCAGGGCCTCCACCAGGATCTCGTGGCCGTCGACCGCCGAGCGGCCGGCCGCCGGGCCGGCCCCCGGCCCGTCCAGCCGCGCCGACAGGCCCACGGCGGCGACCGAGGTCAGGACGAGGAAGGCCGCCGCCTCGAAGCTCAGCAGGGAGAGCCGGACCCGGCCGCCCCGCACCCGGCCCGCGCCCGCGGGCCGGCCGTCCTGCGCCGGGGTCGAATCGTCGTACATGGCTCTCCGATCTCCTATCGAAGGCGCGCATCCGCCCCGCGCCGGCCGCTCGCGGCGGGCGTGATCCCGCCTCGCACCGCCCCCCGCACGGCGGCGGGATCGCGGATCGAGGGGGCTTGCCGCGGGGGATTTCGACGCGCCGCGAGGTTTCTTACGCCCGACTCCGAGAATCTTACGAGACGATCCCGGAGGCCGTCCCGCGGGGGCCGGTCGAGCCCGGTGCGGCGTCGCCGCATCGTCCTCGGTCCCGGCCCACGGGATTAGTCGCAAGACCTCTCGCGAAAGCGCCGCGGAATCCCGGAGGGCCTCGGCCTCCGGGTGGGACGGGCATCCTACCGGGGCGATGCTCGCCCCGCAATGCCCCCGGCGGCGCGTCAGCCCCCGTCCTCGGGCTTCTGGTGGTAGAGCTTCAGGTAGCTCTCGTAGCGGCCGGCGTGGATCCAGCCCCAGTAGACCGCGTCCTTCACGGCGCAGCGGCCCTCGTGGGTGTGCGAGCAGTCCGGGAACCGGCAGAGGGGGACGAAGGGGCGGAACTCGATGAAGCAGCCCTCCAGCTCCCCGGGGAGGACGCCCCACAATTCGAACTGCCGGAGCCCCGGCGTGTCGACGACGTAGCCGCCGCCGTCCAGCCGGATCAGCTCGGCGGTGGTCGTGGTGTGCTTCCCCTTCGACGTCCAGTCGGAGACCTCGTTGACGCGGAGGTTCAGCCCCGGCTGGAGCGCGTTCAGGAGCGAACTCTTGCCCACGCCGCTCTGGCCCGAGATGGCCGTCACCCCCTTGCGCAGCAGGGACCGCAGGCGATCGAGCCCGCGGCCGTCGGCCGCCGAGGTCACGACGGTCTCGTAGCCGAGCTGGGTGTACAGGCCGACGACCCACTGGTACAGCGAGACGTCGACCAGGTCGGCCTTGTTGAGCACGACCACGGGCCGGACGCCGCTGAACTCGGCGGCGGCCAGGTAGCGGTCGACGAGGCTGATCTTCAGGCCGGGCTCGGCCAGGGCCGAGACGATGAAGACCGAGTCCACGTTGGCCGCGATGACGTGCCGCCGGCCCCGGTAGCCGCGGGTCACGACCCCCTTGCGGGCCTCGACGCGCTCGATGAACCCCTCGTCGCCCCCGGAGTCGGGCGGGCGGAACCAGACGCGGTCGCCGACGGCCACGACGTTCCGGCCGTCGATCGCCATGCTCTTGAGCAGGCGGCGGACGTGGCACGGGTACGTCCGGCCGTCCTCCGCCTCCACGATGTTCACCAGGCCGTGGACCCGGACGACCCGGCCCGAGAGCCAGGACGACTCGTCGACGGCGCGGCGGCCCGAGGCCCCCTCGGCCGCGACGCCGGGGCCCGCGCCGGGGCCCTCGCCGGCGTCGGCCACGATCGTGCGATGGCGCGACATCTCGCCCTTCGGCCGGACGCGCTCGCCCGCGACCGACTCGGCGGCGGCGGGCTTCTCGTCCCCGAAGGCGCGCGTCAGGTCGTTGGCCCGGGTGCGCTTCTGGCGGTTCTTCTTCAGCTCGATCCGGATCTTCTTCTTCTTCGCCAAGGGGGGCCCTTCATTTCCGGCGGGGGTGCGGGGCCGGCCTCAGCGCGAGTGCAGCGGCCGACGGCCGCCCGCCTTCTCGGCCCCGGGGGCCGCGGGCTCCCTCAGGACCTGCTGGGCCCGCTTCAGGTTCGCGACGTGCAGGATCCCCAGGGCCTTCCCCTGGGTCGACGCCGACGAGACGTAGGCGTAATCGATGTTGATGTGCTCCTCGGCCAGCTTCTCCAGCACGCCGGCCAGGGCGCCCGTGCGGTTCTCGACCTGGATGGCGACCACCTCGGCGAGCGTCGACTCGGTCCCCAGCCCGGTGAGGATCCGCCGGGCGGTGGCCGGGTCGGACGTCACCAGCCGAAGGACGCTTGCCCCGTCCGACTCCATCACGCTGATCGCGAGCAGGTCCACCTTCTCCTGGGCCAGGGCGGAGCAGATCTTCGCCAGGCGGCCCGGCTTGTTCTCCAGACGGGCGGTGATTTCGCTGACCAGTTCCATCGTGCGTCCTCCGCTTCGGGAGAGGTTCCTGGACGACGCGGCAACGGGAGATCGATGCGGCAAGATCCGCGCCGGACCTGGGCGATCCACCCGATCCCCGGCCGGCGCGGCGAGGATCGGGCGGGTCGGCTCAGCGATCCCGACGGGCGCCGCCGGGGGGCGGGGCGGGGTTGACGCCCGGCTGCGGCGCGGGGTTGCCCCCGCCCGGCCGGCCCATCCCGGGGCCCGGGACGGGGTTGCCGCCCGGCTGCGGCGCGGGGTTCCCCCCCTGCCCCGGCTGGGCCTGGGCCTGGGCCGCGGCGGCCTTGGCCGCGGCGGCGGTGCGGGCCGCGGCGATCGGCGGCGTGAGCAGGGCCGGCAGGAAGCCCTTGGCCCCCACCAGCGCCGTCACGTCCGGGAACGCACCCCGGGTGACGATCCGGACGGAGTCGTCGTCGACGGACACCACGGTCGTCGACGGGAACATCAGCGACTTCAGCTCGTCGGCCTTGGGCAGGTGGGCGGGGTCGACGCGGATCTGGATCATCGAGAAATCGGGGCCGGCCTGGGCGGGCTGGCCCCCCTGGGGGCCCATCCCCGGGCCGCCGGGGCCCAGCATCATCCCGGGATACTGCGGGTTGAAGCTGCCGCCGGGGCTGGAGCCGCCCCCGCCGGGGCCCATCGGCATCCTCATCCCCTGCGGGCCGGACGAGCCCGGCTGGCTACCGCCCGCCTGGCCCTTCAGGATCCGCTCGCTGGCGGCGATCGCCGTGTTGATCCCCGTCTGGAGCGAGCCGGGGAGGCTCGCCAGCGAGGCCGAGGTCGCCTCGCGGAAGTCGCCGTAGAGCAGGACGAACGTCGAGTCCGGGGCCCTGTCGATCGCCCGGGCGACGTCCTCGGCCGGCGTCCACGGCTTGCGCTGGAGTTGCTCGACCGCCACGCGGGCGGCCTCGGAGGAGGTCGAGATCGCCAGGTAATGCCCCTCCAGGCGCACGCTCGGGCGGAACCCGGCGGGGAGCTTGATCGACGACGAGGTCGGGACGTTCAGCATGTAGGTGCGGTTCGTCTCCGCCCCGCCGCTCGGCAGCAGGCGGAACTCGGGGATGGCGTTCTCGTCGCGCTTGCGGTCCTTGCGCTCGCCGCCGGGCTCCTCGACCCGCGCGCCGGGGCCGCCGGGGAAGCCGGGGCCGCCGGGGGCGGGGTTCGCGGCCTCGGCCTTGACGGCCTCGGCGATCCGCTCCGCGGCCACGGCCTTGATCTGGCGGTTGGCCTCCTGCATCACGGCCTCCAGCGCCCGGCTGAACTTCGCCGGGTCGGCCACCTCGGCCACGAGCACCGGCTTGGGGAGCTGCGGGCCCATCGCGCTGAGGATGGCGGTCGGGTCGGCCAGGTTGGAGGCCGGCTCGTCGACGGTCGCGGCGGACGTACTCGGGGCGAGGTAGGCGACCGCCCGCGGGCCGAGGTTCCCCAGGAAGTCCTTCTCGAAGTCCGACCGGCCGCGCGACCGGACGCCCTCGACCATCGCGTCGTACTGCGCCCTGGCGCCCGGCGAGCCCGAGAACAGCCCGGAGATCAGCGCCGCCCAGCGGTCCGGCTTGAGCGAGACCGACGCGAAGTACTCGACGCCGTCGGGGATCGGCAGCAGCTTCTTGGCCTCGAACGAGGGTTCGTCGAGGAACGCCAGGGCGCCGCGGCGGGGCTTGGGGGCGACGAGCCGGGTCGCGCCCACCAGGGCCTCATCCTGGAAGCCCCAGCGGTACTCGATCCGCTGCACGCCCGAGTCGACGGGGGGCGTCGGCGGCGCGCCGGGGAGCCTGACGTCGGTCGTCGCGTCCAGGAACGCCTTCAGCGCGGGCGTCAGCCCGGCGTCGGCCTTGGCGACGGCCTCCACCGGCTCATACCCGACCGCGCTGGCGGCCTTGCCTTCCAGGCACGCCAGGCAGGCGTCGGCGTCGGAGGGGCGGGCCAGGGCGATCCCGAAGTCCCCCCCCTCGGCCCACCACGCCCAGCCCTCGTCGGCCGGCTTGCCGTCGCCGCCGGGGGGCGGGACGACCACGACCGATCGGGAACCCTTGCGCTCCAGCCGGTGCTTGGACGCCGGATCCATGAACGAGACCACGAGCCGGCTGAGGAGCCCCTTCGACTCCTTGGTCGTCGCGCCCCTCAGTATTAGGACGCCCCGATACCCCTTCGGGGCGGAGGGGTCGGCGTTGAAGGCGGCCACGAAGCCCTTGCGGGCCAGGTGCTTGACGATCGCCACGCCGTCGGCGCCGTTGATCTTGCGGTTCGGGAGCCAGGCCGAGGCCCGTTCCAGCAGGGCGACGCCCACCTCTTCGAGCATGCCGCCGAGCGGCGTGTCGTTCAGCATGCGGAAGGCGGCCGTCTTGCGCCAGCCCTCCTCGTGGGCGTCGAGGCCGTCGAACTCGACGTAGGCGATCAGCTTCTCGCGGGCGGCGTAGGCCGGCCCCGGCGGGGGCGCCGGCGCCGCGGCGGGGGCGTCCGCCTTGGCGGCGGGGGGGGGCGTCGTCGTCTGGGCCCCCGCGCCGAGCGGCAAGAGCAGCCCGAGGAGCACCGCGGCCGGCAGGGCGAGGGCGGTCGGGCGGGGGGGGGCGGTCGGGGATGCTGGCACGGGGCGATCCTCGTCAAGTGGCCGGAGTGGGGGCGCGTCGCCGCGCCCCGGACGCCCTCGCGGCCCTCGCCGACGGGCTCGCTGGCGGCCGGATCAACCCTCATCGTATGGCGACCGCCCGGCCGCGCCAACAACTCGCCCCGGAAGGGGGCGGGGCGTGCAGCCGATTGACACGGCCCCTCGCGCCCGCTAGCTTGAGACCCATCCTGCTCCGGGTTCCAACCGGACGCCCACGCGCCGATCTTCGCCGGGAATCATCACCATCGCCGCGCCACATACCACGACCCAACGGGACGAGGGCCGCCTGCTCGCGGAGTGTCAGGGGGTGCTCGGGTACGAGTTCCGGGATCCGGACCTGCTGCGCGAGGCGCTCACGCACGCCTCGGGGGCGAACCACCGGCTGGCGTCGAACGAGAGGCTGGAGTTCCTGGGCGACGCCATCCTCGGCGCCGTCGTCTGCGAGTCCCTCTTCCGCAAGTTCCCCGACTACCAGGAGGGGGAGCTGACGCGGATCAAGTCGGTCGTCGTCTCGCGGAAGACCTGCGCCAAGATCTCCGAGGAGTTGGGGCTGGACGTCTACCTGTTCCTGGGCAAGGGGATGGGCGGGGGCGACCAGACGCCGTCGTCGGTCCTGGCGGACGTCTTCGAGAGCCTCATCGGCGCCATCTTCGTCGACGGCGGCATGGCCGCGGCGGCCCGGTTCATCGTCCGGCACATGGACCCGGAGATCGAGTCGGCCGTGGAGGGGCAGAACGGGCTCAACTACAAGAGCAACCTCCAGCAGGCCGCCCAGCGCGACTTCGGCGAGACGCCGACCTACCTGCTGCTGGACGAGAAGGGCCCGGACCATTCCAAGTGCTTCAAGATCGCGGCCCAGATCGGCCAGGTCCAGTACCCCCCCGCGTGGGGCCGGAACAAGAAGGAGGCCGAGCAGCGCGCGGCGCTGAACGCCCTCTCCCTGCTCGCCGGCTCCCCCATCCCCTACCAGTCGGACTGACGAGGTCGCCGTGGACGGTCCGCTCGTCATGGATCTCGGCCTCGGGCCGGTCGTCTGGCTGTTCCTCTCGCTGCTGGGCTGCGTCACGCTGTTCTTCAAGTGGGGCCGGTTCTGGAGCGTCCGGAACCTGGACCTGCTGCTCCTGTTCGCGCCCGGCCCGGGGCTGATGATGTTCGTCGGCCGCGGGGGGCACCCGCCGTGGATCGCGTTCGTCCTCCTGTTCGCGGGGACGTTCGCGTGGCTGGTGCGGCTGTTCGTCGACCTGGGGTTCTCGCGACGCCCGCTGCTGGAGCCGAACCTGAACGCCTCGGGCCTGCTGACGCTCTCCATCGGCGTCCTAGGCCTGCTGCTGGTCGAGACCGTGAGCCTCCCCGTCGAGGAGGGGGCCAAGCGCAACCCCGCGGAGCCCTCCGGCCGCGAGGAGGCCGGCGCCCGCCCCCCCGCCCCGGCCGAGGAGAGCCGGGCCGTCCGCCAGGTGATCGACGCCGCCCCCCTCCCCTCCTCGCTCAAGCACGAGCGCCCCCAGGTGATCGTGGGCCGCGTGCTCGCCGTGCTGGCCCACCTGGCCCTGGCGTCCGGGCTGTGGCTGATCGGCTGGAAGCACTACGAACGCTCGCTGACGGGGCTGTCGATGGCCTCGTGCTACCTGCTGCTCCCATACACGAGGATGGCGCTGGTGGACAGCGGCCAGCTGGTCTCGTCGGCGCTGGTCGTGTACGCGGTGTTCTGGTACGCGCGGCCGGCGATCTCCGGGCTGCTGATCGGCCTGGCGGCGGGGTGGATCCCGGCGTGCCTGGGGCTCCTGCCGCTCTGGGCGGGCTTCTATCGGGGCCGGGCCCGAGTGGCGTACGTCGCCGTGGCGGCGTCGGTCGCGGTGGTCTGCGCCCTGCTGGGGGCGGCCGGCCTGGGGCTCTCGGAATGGGCCCGCGCCCTGGGCGCGCGGAGCATCGCGGACGTCGGCCTGCTCCCCCGGTTCGAGCCCAAGCCGGGGAGCAGCTTCTGGGGCGCCGTCGACCCCAGCTTCCGGCTCCCGGTCCTGATCGGCTACCTGGCGATGGTCCTGATCGTCGCCTTCTGGCCGGCGCGCAAGGACCTGGCGCAGCTCGTGTCGCTCTCGGCCGCGCTGCTGGCGGCCAGCCAGTTCTGGTACCTGGACAAGGGGGGCACGCTGGTCCTGCTGTACCTCCCGCTGGCCCTCCTGGTCATGTTCCGCCCGACCATGAACGCCCGCCGGCTCCGCGCCTGGGCCTACCCTCGCGACGGCTCGTCCGTCGCCACCCCCGTCTCGCCGGCCTGACCGACCGACGGCCGCGCCGGCGCGAGGATTGCACAGCGGTCGGGCTCGCGACGGCCGCGGACGGCCGTCGGTGCACTCGACCGGAGGTTCGTCCGATGTCCAGCAAGACATGGCGGTTCGCAGCGGCGATCGTCGGCCTGGCGGCCCTCGTCGGCTGTTCGCGGGGGGACATGAACCCGAACGCGACGCCCAACGTCCCCGCCCCCGGGCATAACCCGTCCGACGGCGGCAGCGGCAACAGCGAGAGCCAGACCTCCACGACGACCGGCTCCGACACCACCGCCCCCGGCGCGCCCACCGGCACCGACGGCTCGTCGAACTCCCCCAACCCTCGCTGACGGCATGCCCCCCGCCTCGCCCCTCGCGGGGCGCGATCGCGGCGACTTCGGCGAAATCGGCCTGCGCAAGAAGGCGTCCGGATGTCAAAATGGACCGGGCACGAGTCCACCCACCGGAGCCGGGACGCATGGCCGAGAAGTCGCCGAAGCGGTTGAAGCTGGAGGAGAGCCTGCGGGACGATCCCTCGGATCCGTTCCTGCGCTACGGGCTGGCGATGCAGTGCTTGCGCGAGGGCGACGCCGACGAGGGCCGCGAACGCCTCAAGGCGCTGGTGGCGGACCGGCCGGACGAGGTCGCGGCCTACCAGCAGCTCGGCCAGTCGTATGCTGAGTCGGAGGAGTTCGCCGAGGCGTCCGAGTGGCTGCGGGCCGGGATCGCCCGGGCCCGCGCCACGGGGGACGCCCACGCCGCCGCCGAGATGGAGGGGCTCCTTGAGTCGCTCGACTGACGGTCGCGGGAGGGTGCCCGCGTGATCGGCCCGATGCTCTCGTCGGCGAGCCCCGGCCCGCCCCCGCGCGGGACGACCGCCCTGGTCGTCGCGCCGGCCCCGGTGCGGATCGGCGTCGGTGCCGTCCGCGACCTGCCGGCCGCGCTGGCGGCGCTGGGGGTCGCCCGCCCCATGCTCGTGACGGATCCGAACCTCGTCGCGATCGGGCTCGCCGAGTCCGTCCTGTCGACCCTCCCCGGCGCGAACGTCTGGACGGGGGGCGGCGAGGCGGCGGCCGTGGCGCGCTTCCGCGAGGACGGCCGCGACGGCCTCGCGGCCCTGGGCGGCGGCTCGGTGATCGCGGCGGCCAGGGCGATCCGCGAGGCGCTCGGCGGCCCGCCGCTGGTGGCGATCCCGACGACCGGCGGCGCCGGCGTCGAGATGATCGCGACGGCCCCCTCGCCGGCGATCAGCGACCCGGCCCTGGCCCGCTCGCTCCCCCCCGACCTCACCGCGGCCACGGGCCTCGACGCCCTGGGACACTGCATCGAGAGCTTCCTGGCGACGGGCTTCCAGCCGTTCGCCGACGCCGCGGCCGTGGAGGGCCTGCGCCACATCTTCCGCGGCCTGGAGGCGGCGATCCAGGACGGCTCGGACCTCGACGCGCGGTCGGCGATGGCCGTGGGTTCGCTGCTGGGCGGGACCGCCGCGAACAAGGGGCTGGGGGTCGCCCACGCCCTGGCCCGTGCCGCCGAGTCCGACGCCCCCGGCCGCCATGCGACGCTCGCCGCCGTCCTGCTCCCCCACGCCCTGCGGTTCAACCGCGAGGCGGCGGAGCCCCGCATGGCCGACCTGGCCTCGCGCCTGGGCCTCGGCCGGGCCGGCGACGGCCCCGGCCACCTCATCACGCTCGTCGAACTCCTCCGCGCCAACGCCCCCCTGCCCCGCAAGCTCCGCGACGTCCCCGGCCTGGCGCGCGACCGCATCGCCGAATACGCCCGCCTCGCCCTCCTCGACCCGGCCGTCGCCTCCAACCCCCGCCCCTGCACCCCGGCCGTGCTGGAAGACCTGCTGGACCGGGCGTGGTGAGGGGCTCCCCTCGCCGCGGGTTGGACTTCAGGGATTCTGCGACTCGCGCTGGAAGCGTTCCAACTCTTGCTGCATGTCGGGCGGTAGCTGCCCGGGGGCCGGGGCCGGGGGGGCGTCGGAGGACGACGGCGGCGTCGGTGACGGGCCGGGAGCGGGGCCGGCCCCGGGGGCCGCGCCGAATCCGCGGCCGGCGTCCTTGCTGAAGACGGCGAAGTACCAGCCGGTCGAGTCGGTCGAGCCTTCGGGATAGGCCTGTCGGTACGACTCCTCGTACTGCGTCGCGGTGTCGACGGCCTCCTTCATCGACTTGCCGGGGGGCGAATTCGGGTCCGCGGGGAGGCGTCCCAGGGCGTCGCGCGAGGCGCGGGCGACCCGGCCGAGGGCCTCGCCGTAGGCCGCCCCGTACTTGGCGAAGAGCTGGCGCACCTGCTCGCGGGTCGGCGGCGGCATGGCGCGGCTGCGGGCTTCGAGCATCCGGCCCTCGCCCTGGAGCATGTTGATCTCCATGAAGGCGTCGAGGCCCTGAGCCGTGCCGAGCGACTCCATCACGCCGGCCAGCCGCTGCTGATACTGGACCATCGACCCCACCATGTCCTCATAGGCCGCGAGGGGCGCCTGTTCCGTGGCCGAGAGCGAGGCGTCGAGCGCCGCCATCCGGCTCCAGCTGAAGCCGAGGAAGCCCGTGAGGAAGAAGAAGGCCACCGTCATCGAGGCCAGCGAGCTGAGCCCCCAGGCCGCGAATCCGCCGGTGTTGTCGGCGCGGAACGCCGTGCGATTCCCGCGGGAGTAGCTGACGATCGCGCCGACGATGCTGACGGCGCAGAGCGTCGCCGCCAGCAGGCTCATGGCCAGGTTCCCGTTGCCGAGGTAGACGCCGACCGTCGAATCGCCCAGGCCGGCCCGGCGGATGTATTTCATCGCGCTGCCGATCGTCAGCACGATCCCCATCAGGCCGATCGCCGCGTTGCGGATCGGGACTCCCCAGGCGCCTTCGTCCACGCCCCGCTTCTTCTTTTTCTTCTTCCCGGGACCCGGCTTCCCCCCGCCGCCCCGCGGGAGCGGCGAGCCCCCTCCCTCGTCGTCGGCGAGCATGTCCGGCCGGATGGTCATCGGCGAGGCCGAGACGGGCTCGTCGGCCAGCCCGTAAGGGTCGTCGACCTCCCCCCGAGGCGTCGGGTCGGGGGCCGGGGTCGGGCGAGGCTTCGGGGGGGACGAGATCGCTCCCGAGGGGGCGGCCGGCTTCGCCGCGACGGGCCGGGCGGCCGCCGGCTTCGGGGCCGCCTCGGGCGCGGCCGGGATCGGCATCACGGTGCCGCAGTCCTTGCATCGACCCTTGCGGCCGGCCAACGCGGCGTCGACGGAGTAGGGCTTCTTGCAGAAGGGGCACGAGAACTGGATTTTCATGGCGCGACCCGACCGGGGATGAAGCCGACCGCGACGCCCCCCCGGGCCCGTCGATCGACGATTCAACGACTCCTATATCGGCCGATCCCACCTCCGTCCAGTGGATGCATCGAATTTCCCACCGCCGCGCGCGGAACGGCCCCCCGGCGCGGACGCGCCGGGGGGCGTTCGGTCCCGATCAGGGCGTGAGCGGCGCGGGCGTCACATCGCGTCGGCGCTGAGGATCTCGCCGCCGGCGCGGGTCCACATGCCCCACCAGACCGGCTTGGAGATCGAGTCCTTGACGAACCGGACCGACCCGTCGGCCATGGCGGCGTTGACCCCGCCCGAGTGCCGGCTCCGGGCCGCGGTGGCCTTGGCCGAAGCGTAGACCAGGTCCGGCGCGGCGAAGTTGGGGGCGAACCGGCCGTTCATGACCGGCCCGTCGGGGGTGGCGCTGCGGAGCCAGTTGTTCAGACGCCCGCCGTCCCACTTCGTGAGGACCCCGGCCGCCGCCCCGTAGCCGCCGGCGTCGACCGCGTCGACCAGCGTGACCGACCACGAGGACGGGTACGCCCGGTAGACCCTCGGATCCTGCATCGGCGTCGCCGCCGTGGAGGCCGCGGGCGAGCCGGGGCCGATCAGCGACTCCGTGAAGGCCAGGGTGTTGCTCGTGCCGTCGGTGATCCCCGAGAGCGTCACCACGCCGCCGACCCAGCACAGGCCGTTCGAGGCCGTGCCGTTCCCCGGGTGGAAGACGCCGTCCAGGCCGTTCCCCTGGTTCATCGCGTAGTTCGTCGACGCGAACGGGATCGTCGAGCCGCTCGGCGAGGTGTAGTTGTGGACCGACGGGGCCCCGTCGCTGGGGCAGAGGTAGGCGCTGATCGACGTCCGAGCGATGGTGAGCAGCGCGTCCGGGAGCGGCACGACGCCGGGATGGCCCATGTAGACGTCGAAGTTGAGCGCGGAGTAGATGTTCCCCGCCTCCAGGAACGGGAGCAGCCGGGCCAGCGCCGAATGGTCCTGGGGATAGCCGGTGGGCCAGTTGTACCCGGCGATCGGCAGCGCCTCGCCGTAGACCGAGATGTAGTTGTGCATCGCCAGCCCGATCTGCTTCAGGTTGTTCGTGCACTGCGAACGGCGGGCGGCCTCGCGCGCCGCCTGCACGGCCGGCAGCAGCAGGGCGATCAGCACCGCGATGATCGCGATGACCACCAGCAGCTCGATCAACGTGAACGCGGGGCGGGACTTTCGGGGTGTCATGGTCTCTCGATGGTGAGATGGGATGATGGCGGCCTCCTCCCCCCCGCGGCCTGCGCGGGACGGCGAACCTTCCGCCGGATGAGCGTGCGAATGAGACTCCGTCTCATTGACTCCATAGAGGGTAGGAATGTCATCCTCCCCTGTCAAGCATGCAGACGATGGCATCTTGATGTCGCACCGGCCGCCGGCTTGGCGGATTCGGCGTCACGGGTCGGCCAAAAGCAATTGCGAGGCCGCACCCATTATCCGTCGCAAGTAGCATTCATTCAGGTGGTTAAGGAATCGGCTCGGATCCCTCGGCCACGACCTCGGCGGAAAGTCGGCCGTCGCCCGACGGGATTTTCATCACCGCATGGAGGTCGGCGACCGGCGAGGCGGGGCGGGAACTGAGGTTGGCCGATCGGGCGGGATTCGATAAAGTCCGGCATGACCCGGGCCGACAGGAGGTCGGCGAGGGGCCCATCTCTGCGGATGCTTCATCGATCGGCGCGGCTCTCCGGATGGATCGGGACGATGGGAGATACGCCATGAGGGACGCCCGCGCGAGGATCCGGGACGGTCGTCGGACGCTCGCCGCCTTGCTGCTCGGCGGCTTCTGCTCCTGCGGCTGGGGCTGCCACCAGCACCATTACTATTACGGGTCGACCGGGGCCACGGCCATCGGCCCCTGCCCCCCCACGGTCGGCCCGGTCATGTCCAGCAACGTGGCCGTCGGGCCCGTGTGCGAGGTCCCCTCCGAGATCGACGGCGGCACCATCGTCGGCTCGCACTCCACCGTCGTCGACGACGGCCGGGGCAAGGCGAAGGTCGTCGTCAGCAAGCCCGACCGCCGCACCTCCCGATTCGGCTGGCGCAGCTCCAACCCCGAGGACGTCCCCGCCTTCACCCAGATCGACGGCGCGGTCGGATCGACCGTCAAATAGCCCGGGATCACCGCGACCGTCGCCGTGCTTCCAGGTTTCGCCCGGATTTCCTCAAGTTTTCGCCCGCATCTTGCCCGGCCTTGCTAGAATATCCGGTAGCGTTGATGGACATCTCGACATCATCCGGGTGGGGCCATGCGTGATCGACGTTCCTGGAGGCAGACGCGGGCGCTGGTGACGGGGGCGTCTTCGGGCCTGGGCCGGGCGATCGCCGAGGACCTGGTCCGTCGCGGCGCGAAGGTCGTCCTGACGGGCCGTTCGCTCGCGAGGCTGGAGGCGACGGCGGCCGAGCTGATCCGCGGCGGGGCCGACCCGGAGCGCGTGATCGTGGCCCCCGCCGACCTGACCGTCCAGGCGGACCGCGACCGCCTCTTCGAAACCGTGCGCGACCGCCTCGGGGCGCTCGACCTGCTCGTCAACAACGCGGGCGTCGGCGCGACCGGCCAGTTCGACACCCACGACGCCTGGGTGCTCCGCCGGGTCTTCGAGATCAATTTCTTCGCGATGGCGGAGGTCAGTCGCGCCGCCCTTCCCCTCCTGAGCGAGGGGGTCGAGCCGACCATGCTGGTGATGGGCTCGATCAACGCCCGCCGCGGCCTCCCCGGCCGGGTGGAGTACAGCGCCAGCAAGTTCGCGGTGTCGGGCTTCGTGGAGTCGTTGCGGATCGAGTGGCGTCGCTACGGGATCCACATCCTCCAGGTGAACCCCGGCTTCTCCGCGACCCCCTTCGACGAGAACGCCGTGGTGAAGACCGCGCGGGTCTCCGTCGCCGACTGGCGCACGACCCCCCCCGAGGCCGTCGCCGCCGCCGCCCTCCGCGCCGTCGAGAAGAAGAAGCGCGAGATCACCCTCACCGGGAAGGGCCGGCTGCTCGTGCTCGCCAATCGCTTCCTCCCCCGCTTCGTCGACTGGGGCCTCTCGCGCTGGCTCCTCCGCCACTTCCCCGACTCCCCCGCCCTGCGCCGGGGCAAGCCGCGGCAGCAGGTCGGCCGCGTCTCCTGACGGCCGCCCCCCCCTTCCTTCGTGATTTTCTGCCGATTCTTGAAATCCGGCCGACCTGCCCGCGGACCCTATCCTCCGGAGAGGATCGTGGTCTTTGGCAATTCGATCGGTTCAAGTCGCAGCCCGGCCGACGCGCGCGCCGCCCCAATCGTGTTCTGCGCAAGAAATGAGGGCCCCGGGAGCGTCCCCTCTCCCGCCGGGAGATGGTCGTCGGATTTCGGGACCGCCGGGGCGATCGAACCTTTCTCCCCTTGAGGTGCTTCATCGAAAGCATGCCGACGCGTGTCGAAGACGCTCTTCCCCCCTCGCGGGGGAAGACAGACCGCGGAGCGGTCAGATGAGGGGGACGCGAAGCGCGAGGCCCGTCGGGATTCGAAAGCCCGCCCGACCGGCCCGGGATCTCGACGGCCGTCCTGCTCGTCGTCCCCCTCATCCGGCCCTTCGGGCCACCTTCCCCCGCGAGGGGGGAAGGCCGTTCATCGCTCACATCCCGAGTGTTTTCGACGCAGCACCTTTGAGGGAGAAGGCCGTCGTCGTCGGCCCGCTCGTGCGTCGCGAGCCCGCCACGCCCTCTGAACTCCGGCCACCCTCTCCCGGCGGGAGAGGGGACGCTCCCGGGGCCCTCATTTCTTGCGCAGAACACTGAGGAGTCTCCGGAATCATCATCGCGTTCGACGAACAAAGCCAAATCCGGCGGCCTTCGGGGGGTTCGCAAGCTGGGTTCGGGTAATCATTTATGTCGCGGTTTCCGCGCCATCATCCTCCCGTGTCAATCGCGAACGAACCCGTCCGAGTCGCGGGCTCCGCGTCGGCCCACCCCTCCCTCAGCCCGTCCCCATCCTGGCACCGTCGGCTCTTTCCGCGGGCGAGATTGAAAACCTATGCGACGCGGGCGACGGCCCGTCGCGTCCAGGGAATCTTTGCGAAGGGGCGGCGGACCTGGCGGCTTATTCCTCCTGTGCCGGGGTGGAGATAGGAGGGTTGTCAGGGTTCTTGGGGTCGTCGCGACGGGCGGGCGGGCGGGGTCGGAAGCGGGGCGAGTTGCGCCAAAGCCCCGATGGAGGGGAACCGATCCAAGAGGGCGTCGGAAGCACCCGGGAGGGCGGCGGAGGGACTCGCCGGCCCGGGGTCATGGATGGCAAGCCGACGCTCTACGCAGTGGGGACGACAACGTGCCAAAACCCTGGAGTCGCCGAGGAGGGGGGGATCGCCGCGCCGGCTGGGCGATCCGCCGGCTGGGCGTCGGGCTGGTCCTGGGAGCCTTGACGACCGGCGCGGCGACCGCGCCGGCCCGGGCTTCCGACCCGTCGACGGTGGGCGTCCGCCGGACGGCGGTGGTCGAGGCGGTGAACAAGGCCCAGGGGGCCGTGGTCAACATCTCCAGCGAGAAGAAGGCCGCTTCCAGCAGCCGGTGGCCGTTCTCGCCCGAGGAGAACCAGCGGCCCCGCGTCAACGGCATGGGATCGGGCGTCATCGTCGACGGCCGGGGCTACATCCTCACCAACCACCACGTCGTGGATAAGGTGCAAGGGGTGCAGGTCCAGCTCTCGGACGGGACGTCCTATCCCGCCCGGGTGCTTCAGGTGGACCCGGTCATGGACCTCGCGCTGATCAAGGTCGACCCGACCTCCCCCCTGCCGGCCATCGCGATGGGGACCTCGTCCGACCTGATGGTGGGGGAGCCGGTCATCACGATCGGCAACGCCTTCGGGTATGAGAACACGGTCTCCGTCGGGATCATCAGCGCCCTGCACCGGGACGTGACCCTCTCGGACGACCAGGTCTACCGGAACCTGATCCAGACCGATGCGTCGATCAACCCGGGGAACTCGGGCGGCCCCCTCATCAATATTGAAGGCGAGCTGATCGGGATCAACGTGGCCGTCCGGGCCGGGGCCCAGGGGATCGGCTTCGCCCTGCCGATGGACGAGGTCAAGCGGGTCGCGGCCGACATGCTCAGCACGCGAAGGCTCGCCGCCACCTGGCACGGCGTCGTCGCGGCCGAGACCCTGCGGGGCGACCGCCGCGTGCTGGTCGCCGCCGACGTCCAGCGCGGCGGGCCGGGCGAGGCCGCCGGGATCCGCCCCGGCGACGAGCTGGTCCGGATCGCCGGCATGCCCGTCACCAACGCCCTCGACGTGGAGCGGGCCTTTCTCGACGCCCGGCCCGGGGCGCCGGCCCAGGTCGTCGTCCGCCGCGGCGGCGCCGAGACGACCATCGCCCTGGACGTCCGCCCCCTCCCCCGCGGCGCGACCCTCGCCGAGCTGGAGCCCACCGACCCGATCTGGGACTCGCTCGGCCTGAAGACCTCCCCCGCCTCCAGCGAGGACGTCGTCTCGGTCAACCCCAAGCTCCGCGGCGGCCTGCTCATCCAGGCCGTCTCGCCCGGCAGCCCGGCCGCCGCCGCCTCGCTCCAGCGCGGCGACATCCTCGTCGGCATGAACGTCGGCGACCGCAACTGGGAGACCATCCGGCCCGACCACATCATCCACGTCCTGAGCCAGCCCGAGGCCGTCCAGACCGACAGCGCCCTGCTCTACGTCATCCGTCGCAACGGCCTCCAGCAGCGGCGGATCAGCCTGGCCGACCCCCGCGTCAAGAACATCATCGCCCAGTAAGCCGCCCGCCCGGGGCGCACCGCATCCCTTCCGCCCGGCCCCGCGCCCCCGTCTCCCCGACGCGGGGCGCGGGGCGGCGGCGTTTCGTTTTGCAATCAATCGCACAGCCATAATAGGCCCAGCATCGACATCGGCTCCGGGGTCGGCTATCGTGTGGATCACCCGGACGGCCGCGGCGAGGCGTCCGTGACAAACCCCTACTCATCGGTCTGTCACCCCGGAAGCCCCGGATGCAGGATGGCGACGACATCGGCGGCCCCGAAGGACTCCCGGATCCCGAGGGGGACGCGCCCGGCCACGACCTCGTGATCATCCTGGGCGTCTTCGCCGAGGGGGGCCTGGCCCCGCTCGCGGTGCTGCTCGGCTGGGCCCTCTCGCGGTCGCCGCTCCAGGGGTTCTCGTGGGACTTCAGGGGGGCCCTGCTCGGGATGGTCGCGGCCGTCCCGCCGCTGCTGGCCATGCTGACGCTGCTGCGGCACCCCTTCGGGCGGTTCGTTCAGGTCAAGACGTTCTTCCAGGACGAGTTGCTCCCCCTGCTGAACAACTGCCGGTGGGACGACCTGGTCCTGATCGCGATCGCGACGGGCGTCGGCGAGGAGATGCTGTTCCGCGGCCTGTTCCAGCCGACGCTGGCCGAGGACCTGGGCTCGCCCGCGGCCGTGCTGATCACCAGCCTCCTGTTCGCGGCCCTGCACCCGATCTCGATCCCCTACTTCTACGTCATGCTCGCCCTGGGGATCTACCTGGGGGCCCTCTGCGTCCTCTCGGGCAACCTGCTGACGTCGATGATGTGCCACGGGACCTACAACTTCCTGCTCCTGGCCCGCCTCCTGCGCCTGCACGACCCGAATCGCCCGATGCGCAACCCGATCCAGGCCATCGACCCGGAGCGCCCCATCGACGACCACGACGAGCCCTGATGCGTCCGCCGCCGCCGCGGGTTATGCTGGAGGTCGCGCCGGCCTCCCGCCGATCGGGTGGCCCGACGCCGGTGAGGAGGGGGCCCAGCCCATGAAACGTGCCGCGCTCGCGACGGCGGGGACGACCCGGGCCGTCGCCCTGATCGGGGTCCTCTTCGCGGCCGGCGCCGGCACCGCCGACGACGGGCTCGAACCCTTGCGCTGGAAGCTCGACCCCGGGCGCGAGTATCGCTACACCCTCTCCCAGGCGACCGTCCTCGACTCGACGCCCGAAGGGGGCGGCCCCATCCACAGCGAGCGGCGCCAGGAGGTGGACTTCCGCTGGGTCGTCGGCGAGGCCCGGGAGGATTGCGCCGAGGTCGCGCTCGTCGTCGATCGGCTCCGCGTCCACGTCGCGCGCGAGGGCCTGCCGGGGGGCTTCGACTTCGACACGGCGACCGACGACGCCGCGCCCGGCGACCCCCACTCGGCCCGGGTGGCCGCCCTGCTGAAGGGGCTCGTCGGGTCCCGCATCACCTTCCGCCTGACCCCCCGCGGCGAGGTGCGGGACGTCAGGCTTCCGGACGAACTGTCGGCCGCCCTGCGCCGGCCCGACGCCTCCGGGGAGGGCGTCCTCGCCTCCGAGGAGGGGGTGCGGAACCTCATCGCCGTGTCCGTCCCGTTCCTGCCCGAGGGGCCGTCCGGTCCGGGGACGATGTGGACCCGGCAGGTCGCCGCCCCGATGCCGACGGTCGGCTCCCTGATCCTCGACAAGACCTATACCGACCGCGGCCCCCGGGCCGACCGCCCCCAGGTCCACGACGTCGACGTCGAGACGCGATTCTCCCTCCAGCCCATGCCCGGCTCGACCGTGGCGATGAAGCTGGAGAAGCAATCCGGCGCCGGCTCGTTCGCGTTCGACGCCCGCCGCGGCCTCGTCGAATCCGGCCGCCTGGAAGACTCGCTGACGATCCGTTTCACCGCCGACGGCCGCTCGGTCGTGCAGACGGCTTCCGCCAAACTTGGCCTGAAGCTGGAAGCCCGCCCGGCCCCGTAGCGGCCCCGAGGCGGTCGCGATCAGGCCAGGCCGTGCTTCTTTAGCTTGCTAAAGAATGTACTTCGCGGCATCCCCAGGATCCGGGCGGCGACGCTCTTGTTCCCCTCGGCCTCCTCCATCGCCTCGACCAGACGCTGGCGTTCGTAGGATGCGAATTCGGCCCCCCACTCCTCCGCCTCCGCGGTCGCGGGGGCCGTCGGCGTCGCCGGCCGGGCCGGCGGCATGAGCTCGGGACGTCGCGGGGCCGGGAGCGAGCGGGGGGGCGGGGCCGAGGCCCGGGGCCGGTAGCGCCGGCGCAGGGGCTGGCGGACCTCGGCCGGCAGGTCGGCCGCGGTGAGCGACGGTCCGTCGGCCAGGACCACGGCCCGCTCGATCGCGTTCTCCAGCTCGCGGATGTTCCCCGGCCAGTCGTGGGCCATGAGGGCCTCGACGGCCTCGGGCTCGATGTACGTCAGCACCTTCCCCGTCCGCGCCGCGTAGACGTCCAGGAAGTGCATGGCCAGCTCCAGGAGGTCTTCGCGACGGTCCCGCAGCGGGGGGGTCGTCAGGGGGAAGACGTTGAGGCGGTAGAACAGGTCCTCGCGGAACTTCCCCTCGCGGATCAGGGCCTCCAGGTCCTGGTGGGTCGCGGCCACGACCCGGACGTCGACGTGCACCGGCTGGGAGCTGCCCACCCGCTCGAACGACATCTCCTGGAGCACCCGCAGCAGCTTGGTCTGGACCTCCAGGTTGATGTCGCCGATCTCGTCGAGGAACAGGGTGCCGCCGTCGGCCTGCTCGAAGCGGCCGACGCGGTCGCGGTCGGCCCCGGTGAAGGCCCCCTTGACGTGCCCGAACAGCTCGCTCTCCAGCAGGCCCTGCGACAGCGCCGCGCAGTGGACCTTCACGAACGGGCGGGCGGCGCGGGGGCTGGCGGCGTGGACGGCCTCGGCCAGCAGCTCCTTGCCGGTGCCGCTCTCGCCGCGGACCAGCACGGCCGACGGGCTGGCCGCGACCTTCCGGGCCATCTCCATCATCCTCCGCGCCGCCGGGCTCGAACCGCGGATCCGCTCGAAGGCCGAGGCCGAGGGCTCCTTGCCGGCGGCCGGGGCCGGCAGGCCCGCCGCCTCGCGCTCGGCCCGGTCGCGGAGCTGGTCCTGGAGGATCAGGATCCGCCGCTGCTGCTCGGCGATCTTCTCGACCTTGCCGCGCAGCTCGTGGTTGAGCGCCTCCAGCGTCTCCTGGATGTCGGCCGAGTGCAGGGCCATCGCCGAGACCGAGCTGAGGGCGCCCAGGAACGCCATCTCCTCGTCCTCATACGGCAGGCCGCTGCGCTTGGGGCCCAGGACCAGCACGCCGGCGAGCTTGCCGTCGGCGCCGACCCCGCACGCGGCGTCCCCCCCCAGCCGGATCATCGCGTCGGTCGCCGGGTCCGACCCGGCCGACCCCGCCGCCTGCGACGCCCTCACCGACGACGCCCCCCGCAGCCGCTCGACCAGCGGGTCGTCCGCCTCCAGCACGGCGTCGTCGGGCGCGGGGCCGTGGCTCGCGGCCAGCTCGAACCGGCCGTCTTCGGGCTCGGCCAGGTAGAGGGCGCCCCACTCCAAACGAAGCACCTCGGCCGTCCCTTCCAGTAGCCGTTTGCCCAGCGTGTGGCGGTCGACCAGGCTGCCGACGGCCAGGCGCATCTTCTGCATCGCCTGGTCGAACTTGTACTTCTCGCGGAAGAACCGCCGGTCCAGCACGCGCTGGAACCGCCCTCGCACGAGTTCCGAGACCACCAGCACCACGATCACCGAGACGGTCGCCACCACCGCCCCCCACGAGGTCCCCAGGGTGGAGAGTCGGTCGCCGATCAGCTTGCCGCTGATCAGCAGCAGCCCCGAGTAGATCAGCCCCGCCGTCGCGCTGAAGACGAAGTACGCCACCCCGCGGTTGACGATCTCGTCCACCTGCAACAGCTTGTATCGCGTGATGCTGAAGGCGTGGGCGATCGTGTACAGCAGCGACACCACGAACATCGGCCACGCCGCGCTGTCGCGGCCGAGGTTCGACGGGTCGATCAGCGTCTGCACCATCAGGTAGCCGATCAGCACCGACGACGCCACCGTCGCCAGCAGGATCCACTGCACCTGGTTCCGCTCCTGCCGGTGTCGCGCCCGCCGATAGCTCACCACCAGGCAGACCGAGCAGAGCCCGAACAGGACGACCGCCACCCAGACGTAGCTCAACGCCAGCGTCCGGATCAGCTCCAGGGCCGTCGAACTCTTCGATGGAGCGTCGCTCAGGCGGAACCATCGCGAGGCGTACATGCTCCCCCACAGCGCGGCCAGGAAGGCCGTCGGCAACCCGTAGAGGGCCCCCAGCACTCGCCAGCGATGGACCAGGAGGAGCGGATTCGGCCGGGGGAAGACCAGGTAGAAGTGGAGGTTCACGGCCGGGACGAACAGCGCGAAGGCCACGAACGGATAGATCAGCCACGGCTGGCCCACGATCTCCGTCCAGTGATACCCGCCCATGAACGCCCCGACCGTCACGATGCAGAGCGCGAAGAAGCAGCGAGCCGAGCTGTCGTTGGGACGCTTCCAGAACACCCAGGCGCCGACGCCGAAGATCAGCATCTCCTGGAGGAACCACAGGCACGTCCATAGGTAGGAACTCTGGGGCGTGTATCGGACCTCGGCCCTGGCCGCTCGGGTCGCGCCGGCCTCATCGATCCAGCGGACGTCGACCCATTCGCCGATCCGGCCGCCCAGGTCCCGCATGGCCGCGATGTAAGCCGAGTAGTCGCCGCCGCTCAGATCGACATCGCCGATGGAGATGAGCTTGTCTCCGCGCCGAGGACGATCATGCCCGCCGTCCGCATCCTTCCAGTGGTAGTTCTCCGAGACATTCTCCTCGACTTCCGTGCCGAAGGTGCAGCGAACGCCGATGGTCCCTCTCCGCGCCACATGGAGCACCACCATGGCCGAATAGACGATCACCAGCACCGAGATGGCGACGTAGAACAGCCGCAATCCCGCCCACTGCTCCGACAACCACGAGGTCGCGCCGGGCTTCGCGGAGGCCCGGACGTCCCACGCCCCCCCCCGTCGTCGTGATGATCCGCCGATTGGCATCACGCGCCTCCAATCGCCGCCGAGATCGCATGAATTTCTTCAATCTCGCGGCCCATCCGACTTCCCCAGATTAACCCGCTCCAACCAGCGCCGACTTGTCCTATCTTCCGATTTCGGCGCTGGCGCACAAGCCTGGACCTGACGAAAATTCGACATTCTTCGGCGCTCGGCAGGATCCCAAGACTGTCAGATCGAAAGTTTCTTGAGGGGGGTGAAAAAGCAATCGAACTCTCGGCAAACTTGATGCAGATCGCCCTGGCTCGCTCACTACTCTGGATTCTGGCAATTTGGCGCGATTGCAAAAACTAGATAATCGTCTGCCATGTGTCGCTACGATCCATTGTCGAATTTCAGCGCCGAATTCTCGCCGTATCGACGAGACAGCGATGTCGTCCAGTCAAGCCGTCTGGGCGTCGTCGGCAAAAAAAAACGCGCCGACAAGCGCCGGGCATATGAAGTGCGAAACAGACCTACCGATTACGCGGGCTATCGGCGGCCTTGGATCTGGACGAACGTCCGACCGGAACCCGGGTTCGTGGGAATCGACTTCAAGAGTCAGCACCTTCGACGACGGTTGAATGAGCGTCGTGACGCGGGCGGGGGGGGCGGCATGCGGCTTTCCAGGAAGTGGCGGGGACATGATGCGATGGTCGTCCCGGACGCCGGGGCGAGGCTGTCGCGTCGGGTGACCGTCCAGGGCGAGGACTTCGACGTGGTCCGGATGGGCCGGGGCGATCCGCTCGTGGTGGTCCCGGGCCTGGCCGGCGGCTGGCGTCTGACGACCCCCCTGCTCCGGGCCCTGTCGCGGCGGTTCGAGGTCGTCTCCTACAACCTGCGCGGCGACCGGACATTCGGGGCCGGGCCGCTCGGGGCGACCCGCACGCCTTACGTCGAGATCGGCCAGCATGCGGCCGACCTGGCCGCGCTGATCGAGCGGCTGGGGCTGGAGCGGCCTTCGGTCCTGGGCGTCTCCTTCGGCGGGGCCGTCGCCCTGGAACTGGCGGTCGAGCACCCCCACATCCTGGACACGCTGATCGTCCAGGGGATGGAGCCGAAGTTCCGGGCGAGCACGGCCTCGGCGATCGTCCGGCACATCCTGGAGCGTTACGCCCTGCCCCCGGACAGCCCGTTCGTCAACCAGTTCCTGAACCTGCTGTACGCCAAGAAGCCCGAGCCCGGCCCGGCGCACGACATGGTGGTGCAGCGGATCTGGCAGACCCCGCAGTCGGTGATGGCCCACCGCCTGGCGCAGCTCGAACAGTTCGACGTGACCGACCGCCTCTGGCGGCTTGAGGTCCCCACCCTGGTCGTCGCCGGGGCGAAGGACGCGATCATCACGGCCTCGCGGCAGAAGCGGCTGGCCCAGGAGATCTCGGGGGCCCGCTTCGAGGCCATCGAGGGCGCCGGCCACATCGCCTTCGTCACCCACGCCGACGCCATGGCCCATCAGGTCCAGGCCCACATGGAGCGCGTCAAGGCCCACGTCTGACCGCCCGACGATTCATCCTCAGGGAGTCTCCCCCCCGTCGGATTCGGCCCCGGCGGGGGCGGAGCTTCTTGAACCGCACACCGAAGTCATCCTCAGGAAGTCTCCCCCTCGCCGGATTCGGCCCCGGCGGGGAGGGAGCTTCTTGTTTTTCGAAGCGAGGCCCAAGTCTCACGACGGATCCCGGACGACATGGCAGCGGGCCGCCCACTCGTCCCAGGCGCGGGCGAGCCGGGCCACCTCGTCGGGACGGTTCGCGGCGAGGTCGTGCATCTCGGCCCGGTCGGCGTCCATGTCGTAAAGCTCCCAGGGGCGGCCCTTCCGGGCCACGAGCTTCCACCGACCGTCGCGCGCGGCGCGGTTGCCCTCGTGCTCCCAGAAGAGGAGCCGAGGCTGGTCGGGCTCGCCGCGGAGGGCGGGGACGAGGCTGCGGCCCTCCATCGGCGGGATGTTCCGCTCGCCGCCGGCCGGATAGCGGGCCCCGGCGACGTCGACGCAGGTGGCCATCACGTCGACGATGTGGCCGACCCGCCCTTCCATCTCGCCCTTCCGCGCGAAGCCGGCCGGCCAGCGTGCGATCAGGGGCGTGCTGATGCCACCCTCGTGGGCCTGATGCTTGTACAGTCGCCAGGGCGTGTTGCAGGCCCCCGCCCAGCCGGAACCGTAGCTGATGTAGGTCCCGGGGCCGCCCATCGTCGCCAGGTCGTCGCCCGCGTGGAGGATGTTGGTGGTCTTCGGCCCGGTGGCGACGTCGAAGCCCCAGGGGTCCCACTCCGCGCAGGCGCCGTTGTCGGAGAGGAAGAGGATGAGCGTGTCGTCGAGCCGGCCCGTCCGCTTCAACTCGCCGACGACCCGGCCGATCGCGGCGTCCATGTGCTCGACCATCGCGGCGTAGATCGCCATCCGGCGCGCGAGGTCGGCGCGGCGGTCGGCGGGGAGGTCGGCCCAGGCGGGGTTCACGCCCTCCTTGTGGTGGAACGGGTGGACCCAGTCGGAGCGCGGCGTCAGCGGGGTCGACTCGGGGACGATCCCCAGCGCCTTCATTCGGGCCAGCCGCTCCTCCCGGATCGCGTCCCAGCCCCTGGCGTAGACGTCGGCGTAGCGGTCGATCTCCTCCTTCGGCGCGTGGAGCGGGAAGTGGGGGGCGTTGAAGGCGAGGTAGAGGAACCACGGCCGGTCGGGCTCGCGGCGGGCGTCTTCGAGGAAGTCGACGGCGTAGTCGGCGAAGGCGTCGGTCGAGTAGAAGCCGCCCGGGGGATAGGCCCGCTTCGGCCGGCCGGCGGGGAGCCGGGTGTAGAACGGGTCCTCCTGCCAGAAGGAGTTGAACCCGCCGATCATGCCGTAGAAGTCGTCGAACCCGCGGCGGATCGGCCCCGGGTTCGACCCCAGGTGCCACTTGCCGACCATCAGCGTGCGATACCCGGCCCCGCCCAGCACTTCCGGGATGGTGGCCGTGGCTTCGACCAGATGGCCGCGATAGCCGGGGCGGCCCGGCCCCTCGTCGCCCGTCATGTCGCCCACGCCCGCCTGGTGCGCGTACAGGCCGGTGAGGAGCGAGGCCCGCGTGGGGCAGCAGCGCGAGCCGTTGTAGAACCGGGTGAACCGCAGGCCGTCGGCCGCCAGCGCGTCGACGTTCGGCGTCCGGATCTCGCCGCCGAAGCAGCCGAGGTCCGAATACCCCATGTCGTCCGCGAGGATCAGCAGGACGTTCGGCCGGTCCGCCGCGAGCAGCGAGGGAGCGGCGATGAGGATCGCCGAGGCCAGTGCGAACGCGATCCGGGGCGTGGTGCTTGAACTCGTCATGGGATCTCCAACCTTGTCTTTCACCGATAACCCCGATACGCCCGCCCCATCGCCTCGACCTTCGCTCGGTCGCCGCCGACGCCCGACCAGTGGAAGATCATGACCCCGGTGGCCGGCGGGCGCGTGCCGTGGTCGAGGATGTCGGCGACGTCCCCGGCGCGGACGGCCTCGCCCCAGTCGGCGAGCTGGACGATGGGCCAGATTTTCAGGCGTTCGCCCGGCTCGCCGCGGACGCCCAGGTATTCGCCGAGCCGCGCCGTCTGGCGAGCGATCCACGCCGGGTCGTCGGCATGGCCGAAGCGGGCGTGGTAGGGCATGATGCTGAAGACGTCCAGGTATTTCGATTGCGCCTTCAGGTCGATGGCCAGCTTGTCGCGCAGGGCGCCGTCGCGCTCGTCGGCGGTCCAGGGGCAGTGGAACGTCCCCAGCAACGCCCCGGGGCGGACCTCGTCGACGATCGCGCGGAACTCGCGGACCCAGTCGGTGAAGACGCCGCAGCGCCAGTCGACCCACGCGCGGCGATGCTCGTCCAGCAGCCGAGCGGCGATCGCGGACGCGGGGCCTTCGCCGAGGGGCGTGCCGGTCGCCTTCGCGAACGCCTCCAGGCAGCGGGGGCAGAAGCAGGTGTCGGGCAGGTTGGGCTCGGCCTGCTCCCAGCTCGCGTGCGCGTGGTGATAGTCGAGCCAGATCCCGTCGACGGGAGCGTCGGCCAGCGTCTTGCGGAACGCGGCCATGCGCTCGCGGCGATGCTCGGCGTGCGTGGGGCAGATCCCCTGCCAGCCGTCGGGCGCCGGGCTCCGCAGGCCGTCCGGCCCGACGGGCGCGGCGTCGGGATGGTCCGCGAGGTACTCCGCGTCGTGCATCGTGTTGAACTCGGCGAAGACCTTCACGCCCGGGGCCTTCGCCTTCAGCCCTCCGACCACCTCGGCGGTCGCCCCTCCCGAGCCGATCCAGACGGCGTTGATCGCGTAGTCGTCCAGGGTCTCGCCGCGCTCGAAGATCTGCGACGGGATCCCGCCGTAGACGCCCCGGATCTTGAGGTTCGGCCGCGGGCTTCGCGTCGGCTCGTCGGCCGCGGCGAGCGCCGGCGGGATCAGGAGCGTCAGGACGAGGAGTCTGCGGAGCGTCGTCATGAGGGCTTCTCGTCGGGGTGGTCGGTTCCGATCGGGTCGGGCGGTCGCGGCGCCGGCGCGGGAGGAGGCGGCAGGGGTTTCGGCGGGGACGCCTCGGGTTTCGGGGCGAACTCTGGCGGGACGGGGGGCTTCGCCGGCGGCGCCCCGACGAGCCGCCGGACGATCGGCAGGTTGCCGGGGTCGGGGTGGTGCGGCGGGACCTGGGCCGGCTCATCCTCCCACGGGTGGCTCGCGGCGTGTTCGTAGAGCTGGAGGAGGTTCACGACCGCCGCGACGCGGGCCCGCCCGAGTTCCACGGCGATCGGCAGTTCGATCAACTCCAGGCGCTCGTCCTCGGAGATCGGGCCGCCGGAGTCCTTCAGGGCTGTAAGTTGCTGGAGCCGGGCCTCCGCGCGAGTCAGGTTCCCCAGGTGAGACCGGACGTCGTTCCCCACCGCCCAGGCGATGTACCGATACTTCGCGGCCAGCCGCCGCAGCCTGACGAACTCGATCCCGCCGCCGATCGCGATCGCCAGGGTCGCCATCAGGATGAGGATCGTCCGGACCCGGACGGGACGGAGGCGCATGGGGCGATCTCCTCGCGTGTCGCGACGAGCGAACTCGACCGACCGCCATCTTGCCAGCCCGCCCGGCGCGGGGCAAGCTGCGGGCTCAACGGGTATGCCTTTGGAATTTGGCGGTCGGAGTTCGACGTCTTCCCCACTCGCGGGGGAAGACAGACGCCGAAGGCGTCAGATGAGGGGGACGCGAAGCACGGGCGCCGTCGGGGGTCGATGGCCCGCCCGACCGGCCCGGGATCCCGACGGCCGTCCGGCGCGTCGTCCCCCTCATCCGGCCCTGCGGGCCACCTTCCCCCGCGAGGGGGGAAGACCGTTACGATGGCTCCCGCGACCTCGTCGCGATTCGCCAAAAGCTGAAGGCTCACCCGGCTCAACCCCGGAGATGTGAACCCATGCCCGACGCCCCCCTCTTCTCGGATCGCCTGGAGACTGCGCTGCGGTTCGCGGCCGTCGCCCATCGCGACCAGGTGCGGAAGTCGAGCGACACGCCCTACGTCCAGCACGTCGTCGCCGTGGCGTGGATCCTGGATCGCGCCGGCTTCGGCGAGGACGTGCAGGTCGCCGGCCTCTTGCACGACGTCGTCGAGGACACGCCGATCACGCTCGACGAGGTCGCCGCCGCGTTCGGCCCCGAGGTCGCGAGGATCGTCGACTATTGCACCGAGGTCAAGCTCGACGCCGAGGGCCGCAAGCGTCCCTGGATCGACCGCAAGGCCGACCACCTCGCCGCGCTGGCCGGTGCGCCGATCGAGGCCCGCGCCGTCACCCTGGCCGACAAGCTCCACAACCTGACGAGTCTCGCCCACGACCTCGCCCGCGGCGTCGACGCCTGGTCCGCCTTCAACGCCGACCGCGACCGCGTCCTCGCATACTACCGCGCGGCCCTCGAAGCCTGCGGCAGCGACGACCCGCGGCTGGAGCGGCTGGCCGACGCCTGCCGGGACGTCCTGGACGGCATCCTTTCGTGACGCCGAGGTTTGCCGGTCCCGACCGGCGGCGGTTAAAATCGAGCGAGAAGGAAGAGGGGGCCGTGGCCGCCTCGAAATCCGGGAGCCGAACATGGACATGCAGGCCGTCCTGAGCGAGGTCCAGGGTTGGACCGTCGAGGAACGTCTTCGCCTCATCGAGGAGGTGTGGGACGGCCTCGCCGACTCGGGCGGAGGAGACGAACTCTCGGACGACGTCCGGAGATTCCTCGATCGACGGATCGCCGACGCCGATCCGGACGCCGTATCCTCCCTTGAGGACGTCTGGACGCGAGTCGTCGATCGGTACCGAAAATGAGCCTGAAGGTCGTCCTGACACATCTCGCCGAATACGACCTCATGAACGCGGGCGACTGGTACCAGGAACGGGCGGGCGGCGGGTTCAAATTCGCGTCGAGGGTGCGAGAGGCCCTGGAACAGGTCGGAGCCATGCCCGAAATCCACCCGGTCGTCCATGCCGATGTACGACGCGGTCGGATTCGAGGTTACCCCTACCTCTTCTATTACCGAGTGCGTACGGATCGCGTCGAGGTCATCGCCATTCTCCACGGCCGCCGCTCGGACGATGCCTGGGAGGCTCGCCTGTAGCCCCGTCCACGCTCGAACCGCAGGCCGGTCATCTCGGGATGCCCGCCGACCCGCTCTGGTCGCATCGGTAAGATTGGGGTGCTATGGACGTTCTCCCTCGGAGGCCACGATGCAGACCTTGAAATTCGTTTACTGGCAGGACGGCGACGCCTTCCTGGGGTACCTCGTGGAGTTCCCGGATTACTGGACGCAGGGCGATTCGTTCGACGATCTGAAGTCCCATCTCATGGAACTCTACCGAGACCTGACCAGCGGCGAGATCCCGGAGGTGCGACGGCTCGGCGAATTGGTCATGCCATGAAGCGAGTCGACCTCGTTCGGATCATCGAGGGGTTGGGATGCCGACTCATTCGCCATGGCGGGGCTCATGATTGGTATCGCAATCCCGCTACCGGAATCTCTCAGCCGGTTCCACGACATCGAGAAATTAAGGAACATCTGGCCCGGCATATCATCGCCGCCCTGGGCGCGGCGAAGGACCGAGGGGACGCGGGTGGGGTCTGAGCCCGCGGTCTCTGGTATAAGCGAACCCCGCGCTTCGTCGGAACGGAGACGCATCGGCGACGGTCGTGGCCTCCTGCCGACTCAATTGCACTGGCCCAGGACGAGGACGTGCCCGTCGGGGTCGATGAGGGAGAATTCGCGGCAGCCGTATTCGCGGGCCTCGATCGGGCCGGCCTGGGCCGACGCGGCGACCGCGGCGGCGCGCAGGGATTGGACGTCGGAGACGCGGAGGTAGGCGGCGAGGGGCGGTTCCGGGCCGGTCGCGCGGGGGGCCGGCTCGCGGCACGACTTCTGGAGCATCAGCTCGGCGCCGTCGCGGCGGAGGATGGCGAAGACGGGGGCGTCGGGGGGGCCGAACGGGTCGGCCGAGAAGCCCAGGACGTCGCGATACCACGCGATCGACGCCGTCACGTCGGCGACCTGGAGCACCGGGACCGCCCCCAGCACGGCCCGCGGCCGGGGCTCGGGCGTCAGCATGTTGGCGTCGCGGGCCAGCAGCCAGCGGCCGTCGGGCTGCTTGCGATACACGGTCAGGGTCCGGCCCGAGACTCGCGTCTCCTCCCCCCCGCCCGCCGGCCGGATCGAGAC
>MKTT01000150.1 GCA_001898385.1 Planctomycetales bacterium 71-10 | reverse complement strand
AGGCGACCATGGCGGAGCGCGACCCCACCCTGGAGGAGCCCCGACGGACCGAGGGCCGCGCCGCCTGCTCCAACTGCTCGCGCGTCCTCATCTTCTCCGGCGAGCCCCCGCGCTTCTGCGGCTACTGCGGCGCGCCGCTCTCGCCGGACTCGGTGACGGACCCCGGGGCGACCACCGACCCCGACCGCACCGGGACCTTCCTGGCGTCGGACGCCACCGCCGCATACGAGCCCGGCCCGCCACGGCCTCAGGCCGACGGCGACGCCTTCCCCGATCGAGTCGCCGGCTACCGCCTGGGACGCCGGCTGGGCTCGGGCGGGATGGGGACGGTCTTCGAGGCGTTCGACGAGCAGCAGGGCCGGGACGTGGCGATCAAGCTGATCGCCCCTCGGAACCTCTCGTCCGACGAGGCCCTCCACCGCTTCCGCCAGGAGGGCCGGACGGCCGGGGCGGTGACGCACCCGCGCTGCGTCTTCGTGCACGCGGTCGACGAGGAGGCGGGCCTCCCCTACATCGTCATGGAGCTGATGCCGGGCGACACGCTCCAGTCGCTGGTCGACGAGCGGGGGCCGATGCCGCCCGCCGAGGCGATCCCCAAGATCCTCGACGTCATGGAGGGCCTCGCCGAGTTCCACCGGCTGGGGATGATCCACCGCGACGTCAAGCCGTCGAACTGCTTCCTGGGCGAGGACGTTCGGGTCAAGATCGGCGACTTCGGCCTCTCCAAGCCGCTCGAAGGGGGGGCCGACCTCACCCGCTCCGGGGCGTTCCTGGGGACGCCCCTCTACGCCTCGCCCGAGCAGATCAAGCGCGAGCCGCTGGACGAGCGGACCGACGTCTACTCCGTGGCCGCGACGCTGTACTTCCTCCTGACCGGCCGGGCCCCCGTCCGGGCCCGCGACGCCGCCGAGGCCCTGGCGCGGATCGTCTCCGAGCCGCCCCCGCCGATCCGGGAGGAATCCCCCGGCGTCCCCCGCGCGCTGGAGGCGGTCGTCCTCAAGGGCCTGGAGCGCGACCGCGCCCGGCGCTGGCGGGACCTCCGCGAGTTCCACGAGGCGCTGCTGCCGTTCGTCCCCGAGCGGGTGGATATCGGCTCGATCGGCCTGCGGATCGGCGCCTACCTCATCGACCTGGCGCTGTTCTACATCGCGGTCTGGGCGGCCTTCGCCTTCACCTTCTTCGCCCACCGCGGCAGGGTCCTGGAGACCATGGCGTTCCACGAGCGCCACGGCCGGGCCATCGACCTCATCGACCTGGGCGTCTGGGTCGCGTACTTCACCGTGCTGGAAGGGTGGTTCGCCTCGTCGGTCGGGAAGTGGGTGGTGGGGCTGAGGGTGTCCCGGGCCGAGGTCGGCGAGCCTCCGGGCCCGGCGAAGGCCCTCGCCCGCACGCTGACCTTCGTGCTGCTGGCCGGGCTGGGGACCCAGGTCTGGCGCGGACTCTTCCCGCCCGACCCGCACGCGCCCGGCGACCTGGCCCAGGCGGCGATGCTCGCGGCGATGAACGCGGCCGGCCTCCTGGCCCTGGCGGCGCCGATGCGGCAGCGGTCGGGGTTCCGCGGCCTGCACGAGCTGGCGAGCGGGACCCGGACGGTCCGCGTCGTCCCGGCCCGCGGCGTCCGCCGCCTGCGCGGCCGGCGGGGGCCGCACGCGGGCCGCCGGCGGGCCCGCCGGCCGGGGGAAGGGACTTCGACGGCCGCCGAAACGTCCCAGGTCGGGCCCTACCGGATCGACGAATCGATCGCGACGGGCGAGGGCTGCGAGGTGGTCGCGGGCCGCGACGGCTCGCTCGGCCGGCGGGCGTGGCTGGTCCTGCGCGACCCGGGCTCGGCCCCGCCCGACCCCCGCCGATGCGCCCTGAACCGACTCGCCCGCCCGCGCTGGATCGGCGGCGGCGAGCAGGCCGACTCCCGCTGGGACGCCTTCACCGCGCCGACCGGGCGACCGCTCCGCGAGCTGGCCGGCTCCGGCGGCCTCCCCTGGCGCGACGTCCTGCCGATCCTCATCGAACTGGCCGAGGAGCTGGAAGCCGCCCGAGGCGACGGCACGTTCCCCGACGCCCCGTCGGTCGACGACGTCTGGGTCCAGGACGACGGCCGGGCCCAGCTCGTCGACCCGCTCGACTGGGGCCGGGCCTCGCCCCGCGACGACGCCGCGACGGGCGACGAGGAGGCCCGCGCGTTCGCCTTCCTCGGCGACGTCGCCCGCCTGGGGTTGGAGGGGGACCGCGCCTCGCGTCGGCTCTCGCTCGCCGGCTGGGGCCGCCCCGACCGCTCCGACGGCCGGATCCGCGGCGCCGTCCCCGAGCGCGCGGGGGTGATGCTCGACCGCCTCACCGGCCACCGCCCCCCCTACGCCCGGCTGGCGCACCTCCGGTCCGACCTGATCGCCGCCGCGTCGCGCCCCACCGAGGTCCGCACGGGCCGGCGCGCGTTGCAGCTCGCCATCCAGGCTTTCCTCATGTCGCCCACGCTCCTGATGCTCGTCGGCCTGAGCTGCCCCGAGCTGGATCCCGACCTGATCCCCTGGGACGCCGAGATCATGGCCGCGATCCCGGCCCTCTGGACGGCCTGGGCCTTCCTCGCCCGGGGCGGCCTGAGCTACCCGCTGGCCGGCCTAGCCCTCGTCGGCCCCGACGGTCGCATCGCCGGGCGGTCCACCTGCGCGCTCCGGGCGGTCGTCGCCTGGATGGTCCCGGTCGCGCTCCTGCTCGCCTCCGAGTGGGTCCAGGACCACGACCCGGAGGCGATCGCCCAGGGCTGGACGCTCTGGCTCGCCGGGGTCCTCGCCTTCGTCGCCTCCGCCGCGATCGGCCTCGCCTTCCCCGCCCGCGGCCCCCACGACGTCCTCTGCGAGACGACCGTGGTCCCCATCTGAGGTTGGCTCCGTTCGTCATCGCGGCGCGGCCGATGCGTCGACGCAAGGCTGTTTATAGATTTGTTTTAAGTCGCGATTGCGTTGGCTCCGATCGTCGACTTCGAATAGCGCCGTGGTCGCTTCCCACATGACTTGAGCGGCACGGGTTCGTCCCCTCTCCCGGCGGGAGAGGGGATGATCTGGACACTCCGGGGCAGCCTCCAGTCTACCCAAGCCGGCCGAATTTCGTGTTGAAGATGTGTCCTCATCTCCGTCCCCGGAGAGAAGGAGCGTCTTCCGGCGCGAGGCATCGACGGTACGCCCTCGGTCCGGCCTATCCTGCGTGCGGGTTGCCAACGAGCGGAGACGGACGTCTCGCAGGTATGGTCCGCGGATCGAGGGGGGCGATTTCAGGAAAGTGGAAAGTTCTGCGGGACGATTGAGGAGGCGTCGACGCTCTCGGCTCGGCCCGACTCGCCCGTTCAATCCATCCCGTAGCGCCTGAGCTTCTGGCGGAGGGTCGAGCGGTGGATGCCGATGCGTTGGGCGGCGAGGGCCTTGTTGCCGGACTCGCGGCGGAGGATCGCGCGGAGCATGGGGGGCTCGACCTGGGCGAGGAAGCGGTCGTAGAGCGAATCGGCGTTCTCGTCGTCGGGGTCGGGGAGGGCCTTCAGGGCGGCCTCGGTCCAGCGGACGATGGTGGCGTCCAGGCCCTCGCCGCCGGCCGAGTCGGGGCCGAGCGGGGCGACGGCCGGCGGCAGGTGTTCGGGGAGGATCGGGCCGCCGCGGGCGAGGATGACGGCTCGCTCGATGGCGTTGCGCAGCTCGCGGACGTTGCCGGCCCAGGGGCGTCGCCGCAGCTCGGCCAGCGTATCGTCGCGAAGGTCGGCGTCGCGGCCGCGGGCGGGGTCGGCCTGGGCGATGAAGAAGCGGGCCAGCTCTGGGACGTCCTCCAGCCGATCGCGCAGCGGGGGGATGTGGATCGGGAAGACGCTGAGGCGGAAGAACAGGTCCTCGCGGAACTGGCCGTCGGCCATCAGTCGGTGGAGCGGGCGGTTGGTCGCGGCGAGGAACCGGACGTCGATCCCGCGCGGGCGGGCGTCGCCGACGGGCGTGACCTCGCGGTGCTCGATCGCGCGGAGGAGCTTCACCTGCATCCCCAGCGGCACGTCGCCGATCTCGTCGAGCAGCACCGTCCCGCCGGCGGCCAGCTCCAGCAGCCCCTTGCGGTCCTGGCTGGCGCCGGTGAACGAGCCCCGCATGTGGCCGAACAGCTCCCCCTCCACCAGCCCCGGAGCCAGCGCCGCGAGGCAGACGGGGAGGAACGTGCGGGGGCGTCGCGGGCCGTTCTGGTGGATGGCGCGGGCGACCAGCTCCTTGCCCGTGCCGCTCTCGCCGGTGATGAGGACGGGGACGTCGGTCGCGGCGACCAGGGCGATCTGCTTGAACAGCGCCTGCATCGGGGCCGACGATCCGACCAGCCGCATCCGCGCGGGCTCCGCGGCGTCCTTCGACCGGGTGCCCCGGCCGGCCTCGCCCGATTCGAGCGCGCGGCGGACGACCGCGCCGGCCTCGTCGAGGTCGAACGGCTTGACCAGGTAGTCGAACGCGCCGGCCTCCATGGCGCGGACAGCCGTGTCCAGGCTGCCGAAGGCGGTCACGATGATGATGGGCGCGTCGCCGACGCGCTCGCGGAAGGCGGGCATGGCGGAGAGGCCGTCCATGCCGGGGAGGCGGACGTCCAGGACGACGGCGTCGAAGGGGTTGTCGCGGGCGGCGTCCAGGCCCTCCTCGGCCGAGGAGGCGACGGCCACGTCGTGGCCGAGGTCGCCCAGGAACTCGCCGAACGCCCAGCAGATGCTGGCCTCGTCATCCACGATCAGGACGCGGCTCATCGGCGGTCTTCGCCTCCTCGGGGTTCGTCCTGGGGATCGTCAGGCGGAAGCGGGTCCAGCCGGCGTCGCGGTCCCACGCCAGGCCGCCCCGGTGCGCCTCGGCGACGCGGCGGGCCAGCGCCAGGCCCAGGCCGACGCCCTCGGGCTTGCCGGTGACGAACGGGTCGAAGATCGCCGGGGCCAGCTCCGGGGGGGGGCCGGGGCCGTCGTCGCCCACGTCTATGACAATAGTATCAGGCCCGGCGTGCATGCGGAAGCCGACGCGCCCGCCCGGCCCCGCCGCCTCCAGCGCGTTCCACGCCAGGTTCAGCACGGCGGCGCGGACGCTCGGCTCGTCGACGTCCGCCACGGCGGGCGCGGCGGGGGTCTCGACGTCCAGCGCCACGCGGGCGTGGCGGGCGGTCGGCTCCAGCAGGCCGGCGACGTCGCGCACCAGGCCGGCCAGGTCGCACGGGCGGTTCGGCCGCCGCTCCAGCCGGCCCAGGGTCAAGAGCCCGCGCACCTGCTCCTCGGCCAGCTCCAGCTGCCTCGTCGCGACGCCCAGGCTGGTGTCGCGGCCGGTCGCGCCGCAGCGCTTGCCGTGGAGCTGCACGCCCAGCCGCGCGCCGGTGAGCGTGTTCCGGAGCTGGTGAGCGAACCCCGCGGCGAGCTGCGCCAGGAGGTGCGTGCGCTCGGCCTGCGCGATCGCCCGGCGCATGTCGCGGAGCTGCCGGCTCATGGCGTTGACCGAGGCGATGAGGTCGGCGATCTCGTCGTCCCCCTCGCCGGGCTCGATCTCGCCGAAGTCGCCGTCGGCGATCCGCGCCACCTGGCCGCGGAGCCTATGCACGCGACGGCCGATCCGCTCGGCGAACCAGCGCGTGGCCTGCGCGGTCAGGGCGACGGCCGCCAGCCCCAGGCCGACGGGCGCGGCGGCGACGTCCCACAGGGCGGCGCGCCAGCTCGACTCGGGGTAGAGGACCAGCAGCGTCGCGCCGGCGGGGGCGCGGAGCCGGGCCCCGTAATACGGCCGACCCTCCGCGACGACGGTCGGCCACTGCCGCCACGATCGGAACTCGGGCCGGCGGAAGTCGGGGACGTCGACGGCGGCCGGCGCGGCGGCGGCCAGGGCCTCGTCGCTGGCCGCGGCGACCCTACCCTCGGCGTCGCGCACCACGAAGTGCGCCCCGGACAGCCCGTGCATCCGCCCCAGAACCTGCGACGTGAGCGGGAAAGTCGAGCGGTCCAGCACGTCGATCACCGCCGCCAGCCGCTCGACGTTCCGGCGCTCGTCGCGCGCCGCCGCCAGCCAGACCCCGGCCGCCGTGATCGCCGCGATCGTCGCCGTCTGGATCGCGACGATCGGGATCAGGATCTGGCGTCGGATGGGGCCGTTCATGGGGGGGGGCTCGGCCCGGCTTTCACTCGCCCGCCAGCTCGGCGGCGAGGGAGCGGAGGAAGGGCTCGACGTCGGTGACGATGCCGACGGTCTGGAACGAGCCGCGGTCGGCCAGCTTGGTGACGGTGGCCGGGTTGATGTCCACGCAGACGACCTTCACCCACGCCGGCAGGAGGTTCCCCGTGGCGATCGAGTGCAGCGCCGTGGCGATGCACAGGGCGAAGCCCACGCCCCGCGCCGCCTCGCGCATCCGGTCCTGGGCGGCGAGGACGTCGGTGATCACGTCGGGGAGCGGGCCGTCGTCGCGGATCGAGCCGGCGAGGACGAAGTCGATCCCGTTCTTCACCGCCTCGTACATGATGCCCGAGGTCACGACGCCGCGCGCCACGGCTTCTTTCAGGCTACCGATGCGCCGGATGGTGTTGATGGCGCGCAGGTGGTGCTCGTGGCCGTGCTCGATCGACTCGCCGCGGGCGATGGAGACGCCCAGGCTGGTGCCGTAGAGCGACTGCTCGACGTCGTGGGTGGCCAGGGCGTTGCCGGCGAACAGGGTCTGGATCCAACCCTCGCGGATCAGCCGGGCGACGTGCGGGGCCGACCCGGTGTGGACGATGGCCGGGCCGCCGACGAGCAGCACCTTCTTCCCCGCCGCGCGGGCCGCGCGGATGCCGTCGGCCACGCCCCGGAGGCTCACGGCCTTGGGCTTCTCGCTGGAGACGTTCGACGACATGAAGCCGAACAGCGAGGTCTCGCGCGCCCGCTCCTCCGGCACCACCCGGACGCCGTCGTGGCCGACGACGATCGGGTCGCCGAGCTGGACGTGGACCATCGGGATGCACCGCGCGCGACCGGCGTCGGCGTCCAGGAGGATGCCGCAGTCCATCTCCTGGTCGTCGACGTCGATCCAGCGGCCCTTCACGCGCACCTGGGTCTTCTGGTTCGTGGTGCTGTAGAAGTCCTCCGGGAAGGCCGTGGCGACGTCCGCCGCCGCGACCTTCGCGTCCTGCACGTTCACCGGCGACGCGCCGTGCTCGACGAGGTCGCCGAGGATCTCGGCCACCTTCTCGGGCGACTCGGCCTTGATGCCGATCCGCGCGTAGCTGGGGTCGGTCCGCTTGACGCCGATCGTGCACTCCAGGATCTCGAACGTCCCGCCCATCTGGAGGATGCGGTCGAGGATCTTGGGGAGCAGGAGCGAATCGACGATGTGCCCCCGGACCTCCACCTCGTCCGCCGCCCCGGCCTTCTCACCCGCGGTCGCCATCGGGAAGCCTCCTCGGTGCGAAAGCCCTGCAAGTCCCCGAGACCATTGTACCGCCGCGGCGAGACGGGGGAGCATCGCATCGCCCGAAGGCCGGCGAGGGCTCCCGCGGCGGACCGGGTGTAGCTCTGTTTCCCGGGTATGCCTTTGGATTCCGGCGGTCTGATGTTCGACGTCTTCCCCCCTCGCGGGAAAACGGACGCCGAAGGCGTCAGATGAGGGGGACGCGAAGCACGCGGCCCGTCGGCATTCGCAAGCCAGCCCGACCGGCCCGGGAGCCCGACGGCCGTCTCGCGGGTCGTCCCCCTCATCCGGCCCTTCGGGCCACCTTCCCCCGCGAGGGGGAAGGACGTTATGATGGCCACTCCATAACCCGTAGGCGCAACAGGACCCAGGAAACAGAGCTACACCCCGGCGGGCCGTCGCGATTGCTCTGCATCCGTACAGGCGCTACAATTTCGACACGGCCCGGATCCCCCGATCGTCCGCCCGGAGATCAGCCATGTCGACCGCCTCGCAGGCCGTCGCGACGCTCGACGACCTCTACCGCACGGAGGGGAAGGCGGAGCTGATCGGCGGGAGGATCGTGCATCTCATGCCCACGGGTTTCCGGCCGGGCCTCATCGGCGGGCGGATCTATCGCAGCCTCGACGACCATGCCGCCGCGACCGGCCGGGGCGTCGCGCTCCCCGACAACGTCGGGTTCGTCGTCCCCGAGTTGGTCTCCGGCCGCCGCTCCTTCTCGCCCGACGCGGCCTACTTCCTCGGCCCGCTCCCGGCCGACGAGATGGAATTCCTCGACGGGCCGCCGACGCTCGCCGTCGAAGTCCGCAGCAAGAGCGACTACGGCCCCGCCGCCGAGTCGGAATTGGCGGCGAAGCGAGCCGACTACTTCGAAGCCGGAACTCTCGTCGTCTGGGACGTCGACCCGAAGGCCGAAACGGTGCGGGTCTACCGGGCCGCTTCGCCCGATGAGCCCGCCACGTTCACGCGGGGCCAGGACGCCGACGCCGAGCCCGCCGTCCCCGGCTGGCGGCTGGCGGTGGACCGAATCTTCGCCTGAATCCAGCTGAGGGGCACGCCGACGAAGCGTTGCACGATCGGGAGCCTTGCGATGCCGCTGAGCACGGACGTCACCCTGCCGAGGATCGCCGTGCCCACCTTCCCGGACCGCTGCATCAACTGCGGCACCTCGAAGCCGGGCTCACACGTCCGGGTCGGGACGAACGCGATCGGATGGTGGACGCTCGTGTTCTGGCTTCCCGGGAGGCGATTCTCCGTGGCGGTCCCGGCGTGCGAGCCGTGCCGGCGTCGGCTGGTCCGACGGCGATGGGGCCGTCGCATCTTCGAATGGTCCATCGGCCTGATGGGGGTCGCCGCGGCCCTCTATCTCCTGGGGAGCTATCGCGGGCCGTTCAAGCGCTGGCTGGCTCTGGGGATCGCGCTGGCCTGCCTGCTCCCGTGGTTCATCTGGCAGACCTTGTTCCCGCCGCCGATCGACCTGACCGCCTACTCCGACACCGTCCAGTATGAGTTCCGCGACGCGGATTACGCCGACGAGTTCGTGTCGCTCAATGTTTGAGCCAAGCGAGATCGGCCGGCGGGCCTCGGAGGGCGCGCCGGCCGATGATTCCGGGGTCGTGATCGGCGATCAGGGGGCGACGTGGGCGGTGGCCGTGAGGTCGAGGGGGGGCTCGCCGGGGATGTCGGTGGTGACGCGGAAGACGCGCTGGAGGTCGCCGCGGGTGGTCCCTTCCTCGGGCTTGTAGGCGATGGTCAGGATGTGCATCGCCTTCTTCGAGCCGTCGTAGGGCGAGACGGAGAAGCCGTCGCCGACGCCCTCGACGCCCGTGATGGCGAAGGGCTTCGACGCGCGGATGATGAACTTGCCCTGCTTCCCGTCGGCCGAGGCGACCTCGCCCATCGTCAGGAGCGAGGGGGACGCCGTCAGGTCGCCGCGGATCCAGCCGGTGACGGCGACGGGGATGCTGCGGGTCTCGCGGTCGTTGCTGATGAGCCGGATCTCGTCGCGGAGCGGGCCGGAGGGGGCGTCGGGCTTGATGCCGACGTCCAGGCGGTACGACACCGCGCCGGAGGGGTCGCGCTTCGTCTCGACGAGCTGCGCCGTGATGGCCCGGCTGGCGGAGACCATCCGCTCGAACTTCCAGTTCGCGCCGTTGATCCGGTCGATGGTCAGCGTGAGCGTCGGGGCCTGGCCCTTCACGACGGTCCCGAAGTCGATCGAGCCCGGGTTCAGGACGATGTCGGCCAGGATGTGCGACGTGACGTGCAGCCGCACCTCGGCCTCGCGCCCGCTCGCCGTGACGAGCGTGACGAACAGGATCGTCGACTTCTCGCCCAGGAAGTTGCGGGTGTCCATCTGGGCCTCGACCGTGGCCGACTCGCCCGGGTTGACCGTGGAGGCGCTCGCCTGGCCGCTGGTGCAGCCGCAGGAGGGCCGCAGGTTCAGGATCGTGATCGGCTCCGCCAGCCGGTTCACCAGCACGAAGTCGTGCTTGACCTTGGCCCCCCGCGGCACGGGCCCGAAGTGGTGGTTGCGCTCGGCGAAGAGGGAGTCCGCCCAGTTCGCCGCGCGGACCGTCGCCGCGCCGATCGTCAACGCCGCCAGGCAGCCCGCCAGGGCCGCCGTCATCCTGCGCCGCGTCATCATCGCCTCCTGCGATCCCAACCCTGGGCGAGTCTCCATCGATCGGGGGCGCTCCGGCCCCCTCCACGACTTGATGTATCGACCTGCCGCGGGTCCGGATTCACGGTCCGGGACGCCTCGGTCCGCCCACTCCGCCTCGTCTTCCGCTTTGTAGCGGATGTAACGGCTGGATGGGGGGCGATCTCGCGACGTGGTGCCATGGGTGGCGCGACCTACCGGAAGGCCGGCCACGCCGCCCAGACCGGTTGAGGATCATGATCGGTTGCGGAGTGACTGCCTCCCAGATTCTGCTCAAGCTTGTGTGGGCGAGAACGTCAAACGTACCGCGACAGAAATCGGTTGGACGCGAAATCTCTCACGAAGATGGATTTGCAGCGACCCGATTGCCCCATGGCGCTAGAGTCCAAGACGGGTCCGCTCAAATTGGAATCGAAGCCATCAAGTCCGAGCCCGAGGTCCCGAAATTGATTACGAGGCTTTTCACCTAGAGGCCCTGATCGGTCATGACAGGAATCGCGTCCCAAAAAACATTCACCCCTTGACAATCCGCGCGGCATCGACTCGACTGAACGCTCCATTCAGATCCACATAGTTGTAAACACCATGTTTGTCCGAATTGGCTGCTGCGTCTCCATGTTTGTCGCGAGGTTTTTCGTATGCTCTGCATGCCGTGAGGGATGCGACATCCACTTCCCTGGGGGGGGCCGATATACATGAACGCAAGAGGTTTTCCTGGACGCATTTCCAGGTGACTTGTGCTGACCGTCCCGGCCGTCGCGATCCTCACGGCTGTACCGGGGAAGGGATCGGCCGCTTCGCTGACATCGATCAGCTATACTCCCAATCCCATCATCCTGGGGGGAGGTTGCTCCTACACCGCCAACGACGACGGCACGTGGCCCGTCAGCACGTACAAGTGGGAGTATCGATGCACCAGCGGCGGGACGAGCGCTTGGGTCGCCACTTCGGCGACTGGCAAGACGTACTTTACATATGAACCGGTCCCGGGCAACTACGAAGTCCGTTGCACGGCGACGTTCGCGCAGGTCGGCTACAACCCGCCGCCGGGTCCGTCGACCGTCTCGGTCAACGTCACGATCGCCCCAGCGAACACCGATCACGTCGTCTCAGGGCTCAACTCTCCCGCGGGAGTTGGTGCCGGTATGGTCATGCCGGCCCGGCAATTGATCCTCTTCGAGATCATGGTCGGTGGTACGCCCGTCGGCCCTTACGTGAGCGGGACTTTGCAGGAGCGGATCCGTCGGCCGGGTCTCGGATTCGACTCCGGCTGGAACAATGGCAACCAGGATCTGTACATGTCGAACGGCAAGGTCTACGACTACAAGACCGTGACATTGCAGCCGCCAAGCACCATGGCGGACTACAACGCCATGCCCGACGGCAGCACGTTCGACGACTTCTACCAGCAGTTCCGCATCGTCACCGTGGACTCTTGCGGGAACCAGACGATCATGTATCTGACGGAACATCATTTCACTAAGATCAAGTCGGGGTCTGGGCAGTGGTCCTTGGTCGAATAACGGATTGCTTCGTCCGAAGGGTGCATCCAGACATCAGAGGAATGAGGATTGATAATGAGGAAATCCATCGGCATGACGGTGCTGGCTTTCGCCACGTGCATCCCGATTGGCGTCGCAACCGGGACCGCAGCCCGGACTAAAGGGGCCGCCGCCCAGGCGGCGCAAACGGAGCGACAGGCGGTCGGGAAGGCTTTCATCCCGTCCGATCTGGACGCCCAAGCCGCGTTGCGGCAGCAAGACATGACATGGTATCGGGGGACCGAGATCGGCCCCGACCCGGACGCCGACGGTTTGAAGCTCGAATTGCACACCCGGATCGGCCAAATCTTCGCGCTTCACGATCCGCCGTCGTCGCCGGCGCGGCTGGCCCACTTCGCCTGGCTCGACCGGCCGGACGTGAAGATCAACGGCTGGTACGGCACGATCAAGGCTGTCGTCCAGGATGGCGACCACATGCTCGTCCGCGTGCAGATTCTCCCCCACCTGGCCAGCGAGTCGGGAGCGATCACGTCGACCACAGCTTCCTATCTGGAGACCTACGCCGTAAGCGATGACGGCGTCCAGTTTCTGGGAGGCGAGGCTCCGAAGACCGGCCCGAATTTCCTGATGACCGACTGACCGCCGCCTGACCGCGTCAAACGGCGAAGGAACGCGAGGCGGCTCGGCAAAAGGCCGGGGCTAAGATGGGACGGCGTGTGCCGGCCAGGACCATCGGCGGCTCCGCGGGGCATCCTCGGCGGGATGGTGAAAGCTCACTTCTCCTCGCGGATGGCCTCGACGGGGCAGGCTTCGGCGGCCTCGCGGTAGAGGGAAAGTTCCTCGTCGGTGGCGGGGGGGCGGGTGACGACGCTGCGGCCTTCGTCGTCGTCGCGGGCGAACATCTCGGGCGCGGTCTCGTGGCAGAGGTCGCAGTCGATGCAGTTCTCGTCGATGTAGTAGGTGGGCTTGGCCATGACGATCGCCGCCCGCGTGGGGCGGCCTCCCGGCTCGTCCTCGGATTGGTTGGTTCAGAAGGAGTCTTCTTCGAGAGTCGGCCTGGGGGCGATTTCGCCCGCCGGGCCGCTCCGGGCTTCCCAGTAGATGAGAAAGAGAACGATCGTATTGTAGACGGCGAGGACGTCGAACAGAGTGACCAGGAGGCCCCGCGCGAGCGGGTCTTCGACGAGCCCCAGGCGCTCGGCCCACTGGCCGGTGAGCTGGGCGAGGAACAGGAGGGCGACCAGGGAGCCGAACCCGGCGCCCACGACCTGCCACGCCCGGCCCGTCACCAGCTCGGAGCTTCGCCGTCGCGATTCCAGCACTGGAGTATGGTCCAGCACCACCGCCTCATCGACCAGCGCGTAGCGGACGACCAGGACCAGCATCGGGATCGCGAAGACGACCCGGGCCGGGCCCAGCTCGGGGAACAGCAGGCCGAGGCCCACGGCCATGATGGTGAGCTGCTTCACCAGCCGGGCCGCGAACAGCCACCACCAGGAATCGAGCCCGGCGCGGAGGGCGACCGGGAACGGCGTCGCCCGGCCCGACATCCGCCCGGCCAGCGCGACCAGCACGGCGGCCGTCGCGACCGGGTCGAAGAACAGCTCGACCACGAACTTGAGCATGATCGGCGCGAGCGGGTGCGCGCCGGCGCCGCGGCGCTCCAGGATGATTTCGAGGCCGGTGTTCGTCGGGAGCTTGAACAGCAGGACGACGCCGGCGATCAGCGGGAGCTGCTCGACCAGCAGCTTCGCCGCGGTCGCGAGCTTGCCGCCGATCGTCGCCGGGACAGCGATCGAGGCGAGCCGGCGCGCCCCCTCGGGCTCGGCCGGGGGGGCGTCGGGGTCCGCGAAGTCGGCCGGGGGGCCGACGCGGGCGTCGCAATAGGGGCAGACGCCCGCCGCGGCCTCCAGCCGCTCTCGGGTCAAGAGCGCCCGGCAGGACGGGCACTCCCAGTAGCGCGGCATGGTGGGGTATCCCGGCTCAGTCGACGGTCTTGGCCTTGATCCAGGGCATCAGGGCGCGGAGGCGCTTGCCGACCTTCTCGACCGGGTGCGAGCGCTCCTGGCGGCGGAGGGCCTGGAACATCGGCTTGCCGGCCTTGTTCTCCAGGATGAAGTCGCGGGCGAACTGGCCCGACTTGATCTCGGCGAGGGCCTTGCGCATCGCGGCGCGGGTCTCCTCGGTGATGATCTGGGGGCCGCGGATGTAGTCGCCGTACTCGGCCGTGTTGGAGATGCTGTAGCGCATGTAGTCCAGGCCGCCCTGATAGATCAGGTCGACGATGAGCTTCAGCTCGTGGACGCACTCGAAGTAGGCGGACTCCTCCTGGTAGCCGGCCTCGATGAGGGTCTCGTACCCCATCTTGACCAGGGCGGAGAGGCCGCCGCAGAGGACGACCTGCTCGCCGAACAGGTCGGTCTCGGTCTCCTCGGCGAAGGTGGTGCGGAGGACGCCGGCGCGGGCGCCGCCGATCCCCTTGGCGTAGGCCAGGGCGAGCTTCTCGCCCAGCTCGGAGCAGCCGTCGCCGGTGGCGATGAGGCAGGGGACGCCGCCGCCGCGGACATACTCGCTGCGGACCAGGTGGCCGGGGCCCTTGGGGGCCACCAGGGCGCTGTCCACCCCCTTCGGCGGGACGACCTGGCCGAAGTGGATGTTGAAGCCGTGCGAGCAGAGGAGGAGGTCGCCCGGCTTCAGGTTCGGCTTGATGTCGTTGTTGTAGACGTCGGCCTGGAACTCGTCGGGCAGGAGGATGTTGACCAGGTCGCCCGCCTTGGCGGCCTCGGCCGCGGAGACCGGCTTGAAGCCGTGGTCGACGGCCAGGTCGTAGTTCGCCGAGCCGGGACGCTGGCCCACGACCACGTTGCAGCCCGAGTCGCGCAGGTTCTGGGCGTGCGCGTGCCCCTGGCTGCCGTAGCCGATGATCGCCACCGTCTTACCCTTCAGCAGCGAAAGGTCGGCGTCCTGGTCGTAGTACATCTGGGCGGGCATCTCGGTCTCCTCGGGAGCGTCTTCGGCTTGGGGTGGGAGGGAAAAGGGAAGGGCCCGGGCCGGGCGTGTCGTCGACGCCTCGCCGGGCCCGGTTCCGGGACGGATCAGAGTTCGGAGTGGCCGTGGACCATGGGGGCCGCGTCCTCGACGGGCGTCGGGGCCGGCCCGTCGGGCTCGTCGAACCGCGGGACGCCCCGGACCAGCGCGATCCGGCCGGTGCGGGCGAGTTCCAGGATGCCGTACTCGCGGACGGCCTCGATGAACGCCTCGACCTTCCGCTCCTGGCCCGAGACCTCGATCATCAGGGCGTCGGTCGTGACGTCGACGATCCGGGCCCGGAAGATCGACACCAGCGACTGGACCTGCATCCGGTCCTCGGCCGTGGCGCGGATCTTGATGAGCATCAGGTCGCGCTCGACGTAGTCCTCGCGGGAGATGTCGTGGACCTTGACGACGGTCACGATCTTCTCCAGTTGCTTGCGCACCTGCTCCAGGTAGCGCTCGTCGCCCTTGACGACGACGGTGATCCGCGAGAGCAGCGGGTCCTCGGTCTCGCCGACGGCGAGGCTGTCGATGTTGAACCCGCGCGAGGCGAACATGCCCGAGACGTGGGCGAGCACGCCGGGGGTGTTCTGGACCAGGGCCGACAGGACGTGGCGGTTGCCCCTCGTCTGCGAGGGTTCCTTGGAAGCGGTCGAAGACTTCGAATCGTTGGCCATCACCACGTCCCCTGGCTCGGCGGCGGGCCGCCGAGTCGCGTCGTCCGGGAGCCGGCGACGCACTCGTGAATATCCAGATACCCGATCGTCCCCGGTCGGACGGGCCAGTGTACCACAACTGGTACTCCCGTCGACACGCCCGCCGGGGCCGAAAACCAGAGGCGGGGCGGGTCGTGAAGGTTCGCCGCCCGCCGACGGCTGGCCAGGCGACCGCCCCATGCCGTACCATGCGGCGGTTCGCGATCGAGACCGAAGGAGGGCCGGGCGATGAAGGGCGAAAACGAGCGGCTGACCGGGGACCTGAAGGACGTCGTCGGCGAGGTGATCGCGCCGGGGCTCGCGGTGGAACTCGACGCGATGGGGGCGGTCCACGTCGCCGTCTTCCGACTCGCCCGGGACGTCATCGGCGACCGCGAGTCGCTGACGCTGGAGGTCCCCGGCGGCCGGGCGATCGACCTGTTCGTCCTCCGCGACAGCTACCAGCCCGACGGCACCATCCGCGCCGCCGTCGTGAACGACTCCGGCCGGCCCGGCTACGGCCTGGGCCTGGAGCCCTCGGACGGAGGATGATCCCGTCCGGGTCGGCCGACGTCCCGCGGGCCTCCTCTCGGCCGGGAGGCTCGAATCGCGGGCGTCCCCCCGCGAACGAACGCGCCCGAGGCTGGAAGGGCGCCCCCTCGGCATCGCATCGCCGGGGCCCGAGATCGGCGCGTTCGGCGTCGACTTCCCGGGCCGTGATGCGCGACGACATCGTCGCCTCCGGCGTCGCCTGGGACTGCAATGTGTTTTTAGGGTTGATTGAGTCCGGATGATCGTGCGGAGTGTGCACGAATCCGCCGACGGGCCGGGCCCCCTATGCCATGTGACGCCGGAATCAACCTCCTCGCGTCGATGGCCGTCGAATATTTCCGCAATTGCAACGCCCTGATGTTATTAATAGACATTATTGCATCGGCCTTCGATCGATTTCTAAAATCCCCCGCTAGGTCGTCGGCGACCTGACCAGCCATGCAGCTGCCAATTCCACTCAACGGGGATGTCTTCCATCATGATCGAGAAGAAGCGACTTCGCGGTTTCGTCGGCGTGTTCGCCTGCATCCTGGCCGTGGGCGCCTCCGCCCGCGCCGAACTCATCCAGAACGGTGGATTTGAGACCACCACCGGCGTCGACAAGCAGATCGGCTACAACACGACGGTCAGCGACTGGGCCAGCGCCAACGGTAATCGGCTGAACTTCGTCTTCGGCGAGGGCTCCGTGTCGGCCACCGGCACCTACGGCGATTTCACGGTCTGGGCGAGCACGAACGGCGGGGCCGTCGGCAACACCTTCGACGGCGTCAGCCCGGCGGGCGGCAACTTCATCGTCGCCGACGGCGACAGCCGCTACAGCGCCGCGCTCGAGCAGACGATCGGCGGCCTGGTCGTCGGGCAGAAATACGACCTATCCTTCTGGTGGGCGGCCGGCCAGCAGAGGGGGTTCGACGGCGCGACCACGGAGCTGAGCTGGATCGTGTCGTTCGGGGGCGAGACCCACTCCACGGAGCAGCTTACGAACCCCGAGCACGACTTCCAGCCCTGGCGCCAGACGACCCTCCAGTTCACGGCGACGTCCGAGGTGCAGACGCTGAGCTTCCTGGCCTGGGGCCTCCCCAACACGGGCTCGGGCATCCCGCCGCTGCTCTTCCTCGACGGCGTCTCGATGAATGCCGTCCCCGAGCCGACCTCGGTCGCCCTGATGGGCCTGGGAATCGCCGGGCTCGTCGCCTTGAAGCGTCGCAACGCCTCGGCCGGCTGACGCATCGGCCCGGGGTCGGGCGAGGCCGCCGGGCCGGCCGCGGGGCGAGCCATCGACCGCGGGCCGCCGGCGGCCCGCGGATTCCCCTCGCACGTCGGATCGACCCGTAAGCTTGGACGACGACGCACGCATCCGGCCGAACGCTCGCGAAAACCTGAGGACCGCCATGTCAGGCCATATCCTGCCCCAGATCATCTCTCTTTCCCTGTGGCTGGGGGTCCTCGTCCTGGTGTTCGTGCCCTTGGAACGCCTCTTCGCCGCCCATCCGCGCGAGGCGCTGCGGAAAGGGGTCTGGACCGACCTCGCGTACTACTACCTGAGCAGCCTCGTGCCGGTCGCGCTCCTCAGCGTCCCCTCCGGCGTGCTGGCCTGGGCCTCGCATGCCCTGGTGCCGGAGGCCGTCCTCCAAACCACGGGGGCCTGGCCTTTCCCGGTACGCATCCTCGCGAGCCTCGTGCTGGGGGACGTGGGGTATTACTGGTCCCATCGTCTCAGTCATCGGGTCCCATTCCTCTGGGATTTCCACTCGATCCATCATGCGCCGGAGGAGGTCGATTTCCTGATCAACTCGCACGCCCACCCGTTCGACATGGTGTTCGGGCGGTTCTGCGGCATGATCCCGATCTTCGCCCTCGGCCTGGCAGGGAACATCCACGCCCCGGAATATCAGGTGCCGTTCCTGGCGTCGGCCTTCGCCCTGGTCTGGGGCTTCTTCATCCACGCCAACCTGAGATGGCGATTCGGGCCGCTCGAATGGATCATCTCGACGCCCGCCTTCCACCACTGGCATCACACGCGCAGCGGCCCGATCAATCGCAACTTCGCCGCCACCTTCCCGCTCATCGACTGGATCTTCGGCACCGCCCATCTACCGGGCGAGTTCCCCGCCGATTACGGCATCAAGGGAGAAGTCCCCGAGGGTTTGCTCGGTCAACTCGTCCATCCTCTGATTTCTTCAACCTCCATGGGCGGCCCCTCGTCGCCGCCCGACGACGGCTTCGAACGGCCCGCGAACGCCGGCGAGCCCACGACCCTCGACCTCCCCCCCCTCGCCTCCCCACCCGACGGAGCCGTCGCGGCGGCCGTCGCGACCGGCTACGGCCTGGGCCTGGAGCCCGCGGACGGGGAATGACGCCGGGTCCCGGACGGCCGGGCGAGGGTCGTCGGATCCCGGGGTGGTCTCGGCCCCCTCGTGGCGTCCCGTCGGCCCCCCGAGGAACGTGGCACCCCGTCGAAAGCATGGGAGTGCGAGCATGAATCCCCCCTTCTCCCTTCGTGGGAGAAGGTGCCCCGCAGGGGCGGATGAGGGGGGGATGACTGGTGGCCATGGGCTTCAAAGCCATCGCCGGCCGTGGGCTCCACCGGCGGTCGCCCCCTCATCCGGCCTTCGGCCACCTTCTCCTACGAGGAGAGAAGGATGCTTGGCATGAGACGGTGAAGATATCGCGCGGTCGGCATGCCCTCCGAACTCCCACGGCCCTCACCCGCCGCTGCGCGGCCGCCCTCTCCCGGCGGGAGAGGGTCGGCCGCGTCATCGCATGGCTGTCGCTCACTCCGGCGGGGGGAGTTGGAAGCCGGGCGGGAGTCCGCCGGCGCCGCCGGGGAAGCCGCCGGGGCCGGGGATGGTGGCGGCCTTGGGCTTGGGATCGGTGACGAGCGCCGCGCGATCGAGGTTGATCGAGCGGAAGCTGTCGCCGGGGGTGACGTAGTACCAGGCGGCGAAGCGGTCGGTCAGCTCCTTCGCGCGCTTCTCGCCGTCGGCGAGCTTCTTGTCGTAGTCGGCCTTCTCGCGCTCGAACTTCTCTTGCTTCGCCTTCACCTCGGCCGGATCCGGGGCGATGACGTCGGCGGGGAGTTCGCCCTCGGCGGGCGCGGCCTCGGGCTGACTCTCGTCCTTGGGGGCCGGGACGAGCGACTTGTCGAAGGCCGCGGTGACCATCAGGTAGCGGTTGTCGCCGGCCGGCTCGGACTTCTTCTCGCCCTTCTCGGCGGGGGCCTCGTCGGCCTTCTTCTCGGCCTCGTCGGAGTCGCCGCGCGTCAGCTCGTCGCCGACGCCGACGGCCACCTCGCCGTAGCGCAGGGTGTAGACGACGCCGTCGTCGCAGTAGACGCGGACGTCCCCCTGGTTGGACAGGAGCTGGCCGTCGCGGGTCATGTAGAAGCCCTTGCCCTGGAGCGAGGCCACGGCCGACGTCGACAGGGTGATCTTCTGGTCGTCGGTCTTCTTCAGGTCGCGGGTGAGCCCGGCGGGCTTGGCCCGGACGCCGACGATCTTCAGGTCGGCCAGCGCGTTCGTCAGGGTGCGCAGCTTGTCCTCGTCGAGCGCCTTCCCCTCGGGGACGCCGCCGGACAGGGTCCACGGGTCGGCGGCGCCCTTGCGCTCGACGTCGACGACCTCGCCCTTCTGGTAGCCCTGTTCGAGGTTCACCTTGTAGCCGTCGAACTCGACCTTGCGGACCTTGGCCGCTTCCAGCTTCAGGAGGTTGGTCTCGATCCAGTCGGCGAACTTGGTCGAGGGCTCGGCCTTCAGGGCGACGCCGTAGATCCGCTTCTGGTCGGGGAGGCGGACGTAGTACTGGCCGGAGCGGTCCTTGATGGGCTCGCCGATGATGAAGTCGGCGAGGACCTTCTCGGAGGCGTCGCGGAGGGTGATCCGCTTGCCGCGGCCCTTCAGGGCGGTGGACTTGGTGTCCAGCGGGTCGATGACGCCCATCTTCTCCTGGTCGTCGGGCGCGTCGGAGCGGATGGTGTCCTTGGTCAGGTCCATGAGCGCCGCGGCCGTCTTGGAGAGGCGGTCGCGGGCGTCGGCGGGGTAGTTGTAGTGCGAGGGGATGACCCAGCGGTTGTTCTCGAACTTCACCTGGAACCGCGAGGCGGTGGCGGTGGAGGGGTCGAAGTCGACGACCTCCAGGTCGGTGCAGGCCAGGGGGTCCTTGAACTCGGGGAAGAACGCCTGGCCCTGGTCGTTGAACGCCTCGGTCCGCACGGCGCGGTCGCGGGTCGCGACCATCGCCAGGCTGGTCAGCGCCAGGGCGACGGCCGCGAAGATCCCGGTCTTCGATAGCTCGCTCATCGTCGGTCCTCTACGGATCGGCTGCTGTCTTCGTGTGGATATCGATGTGTGACGACGACGGGCCGGCTCAGGAGGCCAGCCGCTTGGGGCTGGCGCCGAGGTTCTCGCGGCGGAGCCGGCCGAGCAGGACCAAAAGGCCCAGGATCATCGGCGGCAGGGGGGGGATGCCGGCGGCGAGCCAGCGCACCCGGTTCTCGATGGCGCGGGTCTTGCGCTCGGACTCGGCGCGGCCCTCGCGGATCCGGTTGAGCTTCTCGTCCTCGATCTTCTGCTTCTCGACGTCGAGCCGGCGCTGGGCGACCTCCTGGAGGTTGGCCAGCATGATCTCCTTGGTGCGCTCGTCCAGCTCGGTGCGGGAGCGGACCTGCTCGACCTGCTTGTCGAACGCCTTCTGGGCGTCGTCGAGCTTCCCCTTGGCGGCGTCTTCGGCGAGCTTGGTCTCGGCCTGGAGGTCCTGGAGGAAGGCACCGGTCTGGGACTCGATGGCGGTCAGCGTGCGGTGCAAAGGCCGCTTCTTGCGGAGCGCCACGAACGACTCGTCGCCGGCCAGGACGTCGACGCAGTTGAGGACGAAGGTGACGTTGTCGAAGTCGAGGTTCTCGATCTTGCGGCGGCGGATCTCGAAGAACTGCTCGGAGACCATGTCGAGGTCGGCGATGGCGACGACGTTGATCGTCGCCGGCTTCTCGTCGGCCTTCGTCTCATCCTTCTTCTCGCCGTCCTTGGGCTCCTCGGGCTTCTTGTCGGCCGGCGCGGCGCCCTTGACGCGGGCGGCGAGCGTGTACGCCTGGCCGCTCGTGAAGTGGCGGCGGCGGGGGTTGATGCCGCTGACGCCCATGAACCCCTGCTGCACGGCCTCGGACCACTCGATCACGCCCCCCTTGTCGCTGGTGCGGAGCAGGGGGGTGAACTCGGGCCCCGCGCCGCCGTTGCGGGCGCGGAGCAGGCCGGGGAACAGGGCGACGACCTCCTGGAGCCCCGACGTCGCGGCCTGGTCGGGGTTGAAGGCGTCCTTGGCGTAGGGGTCGTGGCCGACGAAGACGACCTCCATCGGCATGTCGGCGAGCTGCGGGTGGGGGTTGTACGGGTTCCAGACGATGTCGGTCGTCGGCCACTCGACGTTGATGAGCTGAAGCAGGCCGGTCAGGTCCCCCTTCTGCTCCGGGGGCTGGCCGCCGCCGAACGGCCCGCCGGCGGGCTGCTTGGGGACCTCGGGGGCGATCTGCGGGTTGTCGACCGGGAACGGATCCATCAGGAGGAGCGTCGCCCCGCCCTGCTTCACGAACGCGGTCAGGTTGTCGATCTGCGGCTGCGTCAGCGACGACGGCTGGGCCACCAGCAGGACCCCCAGGTCGCTCGCGATCGGCGCGTCGGGCGAGACCGAGCTGACCTCGTATTGCTTCTTCAGCTCGGTGACGATCGACCACTCCGGCGTCTGGCCGAACGAGCGCTGGTCGAAGCCCCCCATCAGCTTGGCGTCGGTGGTCAGGATCCCCACCTTCTTCCGGCCGCTGCGCGAGACGACCTGGATGGACCGCGTCAGCTCGTACTCGACGGGGAGGCCGCGGTCGAAGAACGGGATGACGACCTCCTCCAGCCCCGACGTGAACGCGACGCCCAGGAAGATCTCCGTGGAGCTTTGCTTGGCCTGCTCGGTGGAGAAGACCCGCCGGGGGATGATGCCGAACCGCTTCTCGGCGTCGCGGGCGGCGGTCGAGAAGGTCTCGGTCGGGATCAGGTTGAGTTGGATCCGGCCGCCGCTGCCGGCCTGGAACTCCTTCAGCAGGCCGAGCAGGTCGGCCTTGGTCTCGACGTACTCGCGCGGGACCTCGGGGCTGTAATACGCCTCGATCAGCACGGCGCGGTCGGCGGGGATCTTGGAGATCAGGTCGCGGGTCTCGGCCGAGAGCGTGTGCAGGCGCTCGGTGCTGGCGTCGGCCCGGACGCCCAGGCGGTCGACCAGGACGTTCGTGCTGAACAGGGCGAGCAGGACCGACGCGAACCGGACGGCCGCGTGGGCGCCGCGGCCCTTGCTGGCCTCGCCGCCGGCCCAGTGGCGGCGGCCCAGCAGCAGCATGTTCAGGTACAGCATGGCCGCGGCGAGCGACACGAAGTAGAAGACGCCCGAGAACGGGATCACGCCCGTGCCGAAGTCCTGGAACATCGCCGGCGCCGACCAGCCTTCGAGCTGCCGCCGCAGGTTCGTCCCGGTCGGCGAGCCCAGCGCCCCGATGAAGATCGGCACGGCGCAGAAGAGCGCCCCCAGGATGAACGCCACCGTCACGTTGGACGACAGCAGCGACGCCACCATCCCCACCGCGATCAGCATGGCCCCCATCAGCCAGTAGCCGAGGTACGTGGAGAACATCACCCCCAGGTCGGGCTTGCCCAGGTACGACAGCACCAGCAGGTGGCTCGTCGAGAAGAGCAGGGCGACCGTGTAGATCCCCAGCGCCGCCAGGTACTTGCCCAGGACGACGTCGAGGTCATGCGCGGGGAGGGTCAGCAGCAGCTCATCGGTCCCCTGCCGGCGCTCGTCGGCCCAGAGGCTCATGGTGACGGCGGGGATGAAGAACAGGAGCAGGTACGGCATGTACCGGTTGAGCTGGTCGAGGTTGGCCAGGTTGTTCGTGAAGAACTCGTCCTGCCAGAACGCGACCGTCGAGCTGATGAGCACGAACAGCGTGATGAAGACGTAGCCGGCCGGGTTGCTGAAGTAGCTCTGGAGGTTCCGCTTGAACACCGCCGCGATGACGTGCGGGCGGAACGGGCGGAGCCCCGGCGCGGACGGCTTGCCGGGATTGGTCTGGGGCGTGGCCACCTCGGTACACCTCTTCTCGGTTCGTCGATGGGTCGGGTTCGGGTCCGTCGGCCGGGGGCGGCGGTCGCGCCGCCCGCGCCGGCGTCAGACGGGCTGGGCCGTGAGCTTGTAGAAGGCGTCTTCCAGCGTGCCGGCCTGCTTCGCCAGCTCGGCGGGCGCGCCGTCGAAGACGATCTTGCCGTCGTGGATGAACAGGACGCGGCCGGAGATCGGCTCGACCTCCTGGAGGATGTGGGTGGAGACCAGGACGGTCTTGGTCTGGCCCAGTTCGCGGATCAGGGCGCGGACGCCGCGGATCTGGTTGGGGTCCAGGCCGCTGGTCGGCTCGTCGAGGATCAGGACCTCCGGGTCGTGGAGGATCGCCTGGGCCATCGACACGCGCTGGCGATATCCCTTCGACAGCTTGCCGATGGGCTTGTGGGCGACCGAGCCGAGCGAGCACTGCTCGACGACGGCGTCGAGCCGGTCCCTCAGCCTCGCCCCGGACAGGCCGCGGGCGGAGCCGAAGAACTGGAGCAGGCCCAGCGGCGTCATGTCGGTGTAGAGGGGGCCGTTCTCGGGGAGGTAGCCCAGGCGCTCGGCGGCGGCGATCCGGTCGGACTGGACGTCGATCCCGGCGATGCGGGCCTCGCCGCGGGTGGGCGCCATGAAGCCGGTCAGGAGCTTCATGGTGGTGGACTTGCCCGCCCCGTTGGGGCCGAGGAACGCGACCACCTGCCCCTTGGGGATCGAGAACGTGACGTCGCGGACCGCCAGGAACGACCCGAACTGCTTGCAAAGCCCGTCGGCTTCGATCATGACCGGCGTAGACATGCCGATGCGTCCCTCTCTGGCCTTGTCGATCGATGGCGTCGCGGCGGTCGCGCGGGGGGCGCGTCGCGCCGATGCGGGGCGGCCGACGGCCCGCGAGGCCGCCTCGCCCGCGCGAAAACCGGTCGCACGGTGGGACCGCGCAGACGCCGCGTCGCTACGGCGTCGTTACGTCGATCCTGCGGAAGAGGTTCATTATGCGCGGCCCGCCGGCGCGAAGCAACGCCGCCGAAGCGAGGGCGGGTCAGTCGCCCGGAGCGTCCGGCCGGGAGCGATCGTAGAACTCGCGGAGCTTCCGGCGGAGCAGCCGCTTGTCCGGGAGCATGGTGCGGTATTCCGCGACCAGGGCGGGAGATGCGGCCCGGTTCAGGGCGTACTCGACGACGTCCTGATCCTTCGTCGCGCAGAGGAGCACGCCGATCGACGGCCGCTCGTGCTCCTTCTTGACGTCGCGGTCGAGCGCCTCCAGGTAGAATTCCAGCTTCCCCAGGTGCTCGGGCTGGAACTCATCGATCTTCAACTCGAAAGCGACCAGGCAGTTCAGGGCCCGGTTGAAGAACAGCAGGTCCACCGCGAAGTCCCGGCCGCCGACCTGGAGCGGATACTGGCTCCCTACGAAGCAGAAGTCCCGCCCGAGTTCGAGCAGGAACTCCTTCAATTGTTCGATGAGCCCGGCCTCCAGGTCCGATTCCGAGTGTCCCGTCGGCAACTCCAGGAAATCGAAAAGGTAGGAATCCTTGAACAGCCCGGCGGCGTCCGGATGGACCTCGGCGACCGCCGGGGACGAGGCGACCGGCGAGAGCACCGTTCGCTCGAAGAGAGCCCCGGCGAGTTGGCGTTCCAACTCGCGGCTGCTCCAGCGTTCGCGTAAGCTCACTCGAAGGTAGAACTCCCGCTCCTCGACGCTGCGACATCGGCCCAGGATGGTCAGGTTGTGGGTCCAACTCAATTCTGTCACCAGTGCTGACAGAATTGGCCGATCCCGATAGGCTTGATGGAACTGCATCATCCGCCAGAGGTTGCGCGAGGAATAGCCTCGGGCGTTCGGCTGCCGGCGTCGGATGTAGGCGGCCAGCGAATCCACCGTCCCCTGGCCCCGGCCTTCCGCGGCCACCTTCCGGCCGATGTATTCGCCGATGCTCCAGTAAAGCTCGACGACGGCCTTGTTGACCGCGGCGAAGCCGCGCATCCGCGCCGCATCGATCAGGCCGACGACGTGGTCGAAGTCGGCGGCCTCACCGTCGCCCTGCCCCGCGGGCCTGGATTTGATCGGGGTCGACGCAGGTTTCGGGGGTGTCGTACGCTTCCTCGCCATGAGCATGGTATACCAACGACCACGCGGCCGGACCAGCCCCGCGACCGGAATCCACTCATTGACCCGCCCGCCCACGCTACGATATTTTCCGCATCGGTCACGCCTTGATTCCCGCCGCGTAACGTAAGAATTCAAGGGAACGACGGGATCGGGGCTGCGCCGCACATCCTCGGCCGTCCGATCGCACCACCCGCCCGTTCGGCTCCTCGGGAGGGCCAACCATGCCCCTGCTTGGCGTAAGGGTCGGCGCGCGTCCGCAAGGATTCCCCGCGAGGGCGGCGTTGTCGGCCGGGATCGTGGCCGTCGCCGCGGCGTGGGCCCTGGCGGGGGACGGGCCCGCGGCCGGGCCGTCTGCGCCGAGCCGGGGCTCGACCGACGCCGCCGCGAACTTCCTGGACCCGATGCTCAAGGCCGCGTGGCAGGAGGCCGGGCTCAAGCCCGCGGCGCCCGCGAAGGACGAGGAGTTCCTGCGCCGCGTCTACCTGGACGTCCTGGGCCGGATCCCGACCGTCGCCGAGGCCCGCGACTTCCTGGCGGCGAAGGGGGCGGATAAGCGGGCCCGGCTGGTCGACCACCTGCTGGAGCACGTCGACTACCCCAAGAACTTCGCGACCGAGTGGACGAACCTCCTCCTCGGCCGCGGCCGGCAGGAGCGGAACGTCGACCGCGAGGCCCTGGCCGCCTGGCTCCGCAAGCAGTTCTCCGCCAACCGGCCGTGGAACGACGTGGTGTACGACCTGGTGACGGCCACCGGCTCCAACAAGGAGAACGGCGCGGTCAACTACACGATCGCCCACCTGGAGACCGAGGCCGTCCCGCTGACCTCGCGGACGACCCGGCTGTTCCTGGGCCGACAACTCCAGTGCGTCCAGTGCCACGACCACCCCCAGAACGACTGGAAGCAGGCCGATTTCTGGGGGATCAACGCCTTCTTCCGCGGCCTGAAGGTCGAGGAGAAGCGGGAGGCCGACGCCGCCGGCCTGGAGCGGGTCGACCACGTCGAGCTGTCCGACGTCCCCACCGGCGCGTTCGCCCGCTACGACCGCCGCAACGGCATGATGGGCGTCGCGTTCCCGAAGTTCATCGACGGCCGCAAGGTGGAGAATCCCGACGCGGCCCTCCGCCGCGTGGAGTTGGGCAAGCTGATCGTCGACCCCGCCGCGGACATGCTCCCCCAGGCGATGGTCAACCGGACGTGGGCCCACTTCATGGGCAAGGGGTTCGTCAACCCGATCGACGACATCGGCCCCCACAACCCCGCCGTGCTGGAAGACGTCTTCAACAAGCTGACCACCGAGTTCAAGGAGAGCGGCGGCGACGTCAAGCAGCTCGTCCGCTGGATCACCTCCTCGGCCGCATACCAGGCGTCGAGCATCCGGCCGTCGACGAAGGCGAAGCCCGACGACGACCTGTTCAGCGTGATGATGCTGCGCCCGATGTCGCCCGAGCAGCTGTTCGACTCGCTGCTGACCGCCACGGCGGCCCACCGCCCCGGCAGCGGCCGGGACGACGCCAAGCGCGACGCCTGGATGCGGCAGTTCCTGTTCACCTTCGGCAACGACGAGGGGGACGAGGCGACGAGCTTCCAGGGGACCATCCCGCAGTCGCTCATGATGATGAACGGCGAGCTGATGCGCGACGCCCTCTCCGGCAAGCCCGGGAGCTTCCTGGCCGACGCGATCGACCAGGCCGGGCGGTCGCGACGGCCGCCGGCCGCCTTCATGGTCGACCAGCTCTACATGGCCGCCCTCAGCCGCCGCCCCACGAACTCGGAGGCGACTTCGGCCGTACAGCACCTGGAGTCCTACCCCGACGCCCTGCCGTTCCTCCAGGACCTCTTCTGGGCACTACTCAACTCGAACGAGTTCATCCTCATCCACTGACACGGACCGCCGCCCGGCCGCGCTGGAGACTTCGCCCATGACGCCTCCGATCATCACCCCGCGGGGGATGCACCGCCGCCACTTCCTGGGGCACCTGGCGGCGACCACGCTGGGCGTCCCCGCCGCCTACTTCTTCGCGAACCTGCGCGCCAGCGCCGCGGCCCCCAACAAGAAGAAGCCCAAGAGCTGCATCGTCCTGTGGATGTCGGGCGGCCCCAGCCACCTGGACATCTGGGACCTCAAGCCCGACAGCGAGAAGAACGGCGGCCCGTTCAAGCCGATCGCGACCTCCGCGCCCGGGGTCATGATCAGCGAGCACATGCCCAAGACCGCCCAGCAGATGCACCACCTGAACGTCCTCCGCTCGCTGGACTCCAAGGAGGGGAACCACGAGCGCGGGACGTACTTGATGCACACCGGCTACGTCCCCAACCCGACCGTCGTCCACCCCGGATGGGGCTCGACGGCCGCGTTCGAGATCGGCGGCCGGATGCAGGACTTCGACCTGCCGCACTGCGTCTCCATCAACACGCCGGGGCAGGGGGCGGGCTTCCTGGGGATGTCGTACACGCCGTTCATGGTCCAGGACCCGAACGGCTCGATCGCCAACCTCGCCCCGCCGCCGGGCGTCGACGAGCTGCGGATGGACCGCCGCCTCCAGATGCTCAGCCGGGTGGAGAACGACTTCATCAAGCAGCGCGGCGCGGCCCCGGCGGTCGACCACAAGGCGGTCTACGCCAAGACGATCCGGATGATGAACTCGAAATACAAGGACATTTTCAAGCTCGATTCCGAGCCCCCCGCGATGCGCGAGCTGTACGGCAAGCACTCGTTCGGCTCGGGCTGCCTGCTGGCGCGCCGGCTGGTCGAGCAGGGGGTGACCTACGTCGAGGTGGCCATGGGGGGCTGGGACACCCACGCCGACAACTTCGAGGCCCTCTCCACCCGCCTCCTCCCCGAGCTGGACCAGGGGATGGCGGCCCTGACCGCCGACCTCGCCAGCCGCGGCCTGCTCGACAGCACGCTGATCGTCTGGATGGGCGAGTTCGGCCGGACCCCGCGGATCAACCAGAACGCCGGCCGCGACCACTGGCCGCGGAGCTGGTCGGTGGTGATGGGCGGCGGCGGCATGAAGTCGGGCCAGGCGATCGGCGCGACCGACAAGGACGGCGTCGACGTCTCCGACCGCCCCATCGGCGTCATGGACATGATCGCCACGATGACCAAGGCGATGGACATCGGCGTCGACACCCAGTACACCACCCCCCGCGGCCGCCCCATGAAGGTCGTCGACGGCGGCAAGCCCATCGCCGAGCTGGTGGGCTGACGGGCGACGCGCCTCAGATCCACGCCCCCGGCCGCCCCCCGCGGGGGGTCGGCGGGCGGGTGGACCAGCCGGCGACGAGGGCCGCCCCCGCGGCCGCCAGGGCCAGCGGCCCGCCGGCGACCGCGGCGAGCGAGAGGCACGCGGCGGCGATCAGGCTTTGGGCGCCGACCTGTCGCGCCGAGGTCAGGCCGGCCAGGCCCAGGCCCAGCAGGAGGGCCAGCAGCAGCAGGGAGCGGGCCCGGCTCTCGCTGACGCCTTCATAGCCCTCGGCCCGATCCGTCGCGACCTCCAGCCGGGCGGGGGGGGCGGCCAGGCCGGGCGAGGCCCCGGCGAAGAACGCGGGCCGGCCGATCCGGCGGATCCGCTCGCGGTCGGACGGCTCCGGGGCGACCGCGGCGAAGGGCGGGGCTTCCTGGCCTTCGACCGGCAGCCCGAGCGACCCGCGGGCCCACGCGATCGGCTCCTCCATGCCGGTCGACCGGAGCGACTCGGCGAGCTGGCCCCGCGCCGCCTTGACGACCTCCAGGTCCCTCGCCGCGCGGTCGCGGCGGGCGCGATCGACGCTGCGGGAGCCCGCGACGAGGGCGTGCTCGGCCTCGCGCAAGGTCGCCTCATGGTCGATCAGCAGCGCGACGAGCCGGGCCCGGTCGCGGCCGGACCCGCGGTCCATCTCGGAGACCAGGTCGAGGGCCCGCGCGGCGATGCGGTCGGCCCGGTCCAGCTCGATGCGCTCGGGCCCGACCGCCTCCAGGCCGCCGAGCGTCGACCGGACGGCCGTCTCGGCCGGCGCGTAGACGCTCACCAGCGCCGGCGTGCGGCCCTCCCCCGCGCGAGGCAGGGCCGGCCCCCGCGCGCCGGCCGACGGCGGGTCGGCCTCCCAGACGACGCTGACGAGGCGCGAGGGGGAGTCGCCCAGGGGGACGGCCCAGCGGGATTCGGCGTCCAGGAGCGGCTCCACCGCCGCGCCGTCGACGGCCGCGCGGATCAGCCGCGCCCCCTCCGGCGGGGCCACGATCAGGAAGCGGCCGGTGCGCGGCTCGGCCTGGTAGTCGGCCAGGCCCAGGGCGGAGCCGTCCGGCCGGACCACCACGGCGACGTCCGCCGACCTCACCCCGGCCGACGCGTCCTTGCCGGCCGGCCCCGTCGGCTCGCCCGGCGGCGCCTGGACCGTCAGCGTCCAGCCCTCCTTGTCCACGTGGTACGCCCGCGGGGCCAGGCCGATCGCCCCCCCGAACTCCTCGTCCTGGAACCGCGCCGCGTAGGGGGTCGGCCGCAGCCCCGCGGTCCCCGAGGTCGCCGGCAGCGTCGGCGTGGCGAACACCAGCGCGAGCGAGGCGTCGACGACCCCCAGGCCCAGCGGGGCGACCACCGGGAACGCCACCTCCTGGCCCGGCGCGATCGGCAGCCGCGAGCGCAGGACCAGCCGCCGCGAGCCCCACACCGGGCGTCCGGGCGTGATCGTCCAGTCGGTCGACCCCTCGCGGGACTCGGCCACCAGCGGCAGGTCCCGCCCCCCCGACTGGATCCGCCCTCGCGCCGCCCACTCGGGCGGGAGCCGGAGCTGGATGACGTCGAGCGGCCCGCCCACGACCTCGTATCGCAGGACCGCCACCCATTCCGCCGAATCCGGGTGGATGGTGAGCTGGCTGCCGATGGTCACGTTCGAGCGCGGCGGCTGCGGGGCCCACGACAGCTCGCCCACCTGCTTCGGGTCGTCGATGCGGTAGGCCCGGCGGATCCAGGGGCCGCCGGGGGGGGCGTCCCCCTCCGCGGGCCCCGACAGCGGCGACGCCCCGCCGGCGGCCGTCGCCAGCTCGACCGTCCCTCGCGAGAAGACCTCCAGCGTCCCGGCCGACCCCGGCCCCTCGGCCGGGTCGACCCAGGGGAGCCGGGCGCGATGCCGCCTGGGGCCGGGGCCCGGGGCGAGCTTCGAGACCGGGATCCAGCCCCGGATGCGGACCGTCCGGCGCGACTTCTGGTCGATCCGGTCGAACCGCGCGCGCAGCGGCCCGCCGGGCTCGCGGCTCCAGTCGGTCAGGCCGGGGGACTCCACGTCCAGGACGATCAGCTCGTCCGGCACGGCCAGGTCCGCCCGGTCCAGCAGGCCGCCGATCTCGGACAGCTCCAGGTCGCATCGCCAGTCGACCCGCCCGGCTTCGATCGCGACCCGGACGGCGGGCCGGCGCCGGTATCGGACGGGGGTCGGGCCGGTGAGGAACTCGACCGGATCCCGGCCGTTGTAGCGGACGGTGCCCGCGAACGTGAGCCGATCGTCCGGCAGCGCCCCCCAGGCGCGGACGAACGTCTCGTCCTCCACGGCCTCGCCGTCCCGGGCGGGCTCCAGGCGCCCCGACCACCCCCCGGGCCTTCGCGCCGCCAGGAGTCCCGCCTCGCGGTCGACCCCCAGCGGCTCGACGCGCGGGAAGCGGCGGACGACCGCCCCCGGCTCGCCGGCCGCCGCGCCGCGGCCGAGGGGCCGCCAGAAATCCAGGACGATCGTCGAACGGTCGGGGAGCGGCGGGTCGACGTGCGCGATCCACTCGGGATTCTGGGCGGTCCCGCCCCACGACGCGTCGACCAGGCCGGGGATCTGCACCGATCGCGGGACCAGCCCCGGCTCCAGGCCGACCGCGATCGTGGAGGTCCGCCGCCGCGTGCGATAGGTCAGCCGGGCGCGGACGCGCTCGCCGGCCGGGTCCAGGTCCCAGAGCATCAGGCCCTCGACCGTCGCCGACGGCTGGTTCGCGGCCGGCTCGGGGGCCGCCCAGCAGACGCTCAGGCGGTCGACCGGCCCCACCAGGGCCTCGATCGGCCGGCCCTCGACGGCGACCACCCTCCCCCGGGCCGTGAGGTGTTGGACCGGCGGCGAACCCTCCGGCTGCTCCAGCGCGAGCTTCGCGAACGGGGCGCGGTTGACCTTCAGCTCCAGCGATTCCAGCCCCCCCTCGCGGGCCGGCGTCGCCGCGCACCGGAGCGACAGCCGCGTCGCGTTCGCCGGGACGGCCACGGCCGCCGAGCCCCCGCCCGGCTCGACGATCACCGGGGATCGGGCCCCGTCGACGGTCGCCTCGATGTCGTGGACATCCCCCACCGAGAACACGAACCGCGAGGGGGCGGCGGCGGGCCGGAGCGAATATTCGCTGACGATCGCCAGGTCCGGCCCGGTCGACCTCTCCACCCGATGCTCCGCCCCGACGACGATCGGCCCCCCGTCCCGGCCCGCCCCCGTCCCCGGGGGCCGCGCCCGCTCCTGCAAGCGTTCGTAGTCCTGCTGGCGGAGGATGGCGCGCGAGGGGGGGGCCTCGGGGTCGAACTCGCCGTCGTAGGGGAGGAGCACGACGATCGGCGCGTCGGGGCCGGGGGCCTGCGAGCCGACCGCCCGCGACAGGCCGACCGCCGCCAGGACGCCCACGCCGATCCGGAGCCCGCGCCGGCCGACGAGCGTCGAGCCGGCGAGCGCGAGGGGCGGGGCCGCGGCCCGCGGCCCTCGGATCGTCGCCCGGAGCAGCCGCCCGAGGCGCACCAGCAGCGTCCCGAAGGCCCCCACGAACGCGCCCGCGGTCGGCTCGGGCGTCAGGACGGCCCACCAGTCGTGGAGCACGACGGCCGCGATCATCACCAGCAGCGGGGCGATCAGCCCGCGGCGCGGCGGCGCGGCCCTGCGCAGGCCGACCGCGAAGACCGCCAGCGCCGCCGCCCAGCCGAAGGCGGCCCGCGCGGCCACGTCGATCGTGGTCACGGCGTCGCCGGGCCCGGGCCACGACGTCGCGGACAGCCGCCACGTCGACCTCCCCGGTGCCGCCGACCGCCGGTCGGCCGGCCCTTCGGCCGACGGCTCGCCGCGCCAGCGGGCCGCGGATTGGAAGCGGTCGGCCGCATCCTCGCCCCACAGCAGCGCCTCGGCGACCGCCGCCCGCCAGGTCGCGGGGCCCGACGGCGACGTCGCGGCGCGGCGCGACGTGACCACCAGGACGTCGTCGACCATCGTCATGGTCAGGCCGCGGCGCTGGAGCGTCTGGACCGACCGCGACGCCGAGCGGCCGATCGTCGCGCTCGCCCCGCAGCGGGCCCGCGGGTCGACCCCCTCGTCCGCCAGCGCCGAGCGGTCGATCACCAGCGGCGACGGCCCGGCGTCCCAGCGCGTGAACAGGCCGGCGAACGTCAGGTCCTCCGACGGCGCCTCCCCGAGCAGCTCGTCGAGCCGCCGCACGGCCTCCTCGCGCGGGGTCCGCACGGCCGAGCGCTCGCCGGGCCAGCGCCAGCGGGCCAGGCCCAGGGCTTCGAACGGCCAGGCCGGCCGGGGCTCGGCCGCCTCGACCGTGAAGCCGGGGCCGGGGTCGTCGACCCGCTCGCCGGACGGCAAGGACAGCTCCCACGAGAACGACAGGCAAGGGACGCCGAAGTCCGGCAGGGCGGGGCGGAGCCGCCGGGCGTCGGCCGCCGCGGGGGGCTCGACGCGATAGTCCAGCTCGACGGCCCGCGTCCACTCGCCGGGGCCGGCCGGCAGCGGGAGCGTCGTCGCGTCGCCGTCGACCGCCGGGGACGCCCGGCGGCCGTCCACCCGCGCCGCGGCGAGCCGCGCGCCGGGCGGCATCCGGAACGTCAGGGCGTCGGTCTGGTCGGCCGCCACCAGCAGCCGCAGCCGATTCAGCGACCCGCCCCCCGGGAACGACTGCGTGGCCAGCCGCGCCTCCCGGACCAGGCCGGGGAGCGGGGCGGCCTTCAGCGCCTCGGTCTCCAGCGTCAGCCGGGCCCCGGCCGCGTACGTCATCGCGCGCGCCGGCCGGCCCGACGTCGCCTCGCCGTCGGGCCCGGGTGCCAGCCGCCCGGCGAGCGCCGGCTCGACCCGGTTGAGGCCCTCCCCCTCGACGAGCGCCCGCATGGCCCGGGGCGTCTCGACGACCGCGACGCACACCGGCGACAGCGAGGCCGGCAGGGCCGCGAGCGGCACCCGGCCCCGGCCCTCCCAGGGGAGCGACGCGCGGAACTCCACCGCGACCCGGCCGTCGGCCGACGGCCCGGCCGGCAGCTCCAGCGCCGCGCCCCCGTCCGGGAACCCCGCGCGCCGGCGCTGCGGGTCGGGGAGGATCGCCGGGGCGATCGCGCCCCCCGTCGCCGCGTCGACGAACGACCACCCCGCCAGGGCGTCGGCCTCGACGTCGAACCAGGCCCGGACCGCCGGCCCGGCCGACGGCCCGGAGACCTCGGCGCGACCCGCGATCTCCAGCCTTCGCCCGGACTCGTCGACCCGCGCCCGGAGGTGGAGCCTCCCCGTCGGCGTCGGCTCCGCGAGCCGCACCTCCACCGGGGCCGACGCCTCCGCGGCCGTCCACCGCCAGGCGAGGAGCGTCCGCAGGTCCCCGGGCGGCGACGTGGGGGGCAGCCCCGGGACGTGGGCCGGGTCGATCCACGCCAGCCCCCTCGTCTCCGCCGGCGCGGCCTCGACCCGGGCCGAGGCCAGCGCGAGCCACGCCTCGTCCGCGATCCGGCGTCCCAGCGGCCGGACCCGGGGGAGGGACGTCGTGCGGGGGAACCGCGGCGACCCCGTCGCCGTCGCGCCGATGCGGGCCGTCCGGCCCGCCGGGGCGGCGTCCGACGGCGGCACCGTCAGCCGGAGGACGCTCGGCCCGTCGGCCGGGGCCGACTGGTTCCACGGGGGCGTCCCCTCCGAGCCGACGACCTCGACGCGGTCGACGATCCAGCCCGGGGGGATCTCGATCGCCTGCTCCGGTGCCGCGCCCGCCGCCCCCAGGCCGTCGATCTCGCATTCCAGGCGGGTCGACGCCTCCCGCAGCGTCAGCCGGCCCCGGACGGTCGCCGCCGGCTCCGCGGCCGGCGGCCGGAACGTCAGCTCGGCCACCGACCCGGGCGCGGCGGCCTCGAACACGAAGGCCCCGGCCTCGGCGGGCTCGTCGGCCGGCGTCGGGATCCGGCGGCCGTCGATCTCGCGGCAGTCGCGGACGACGCGACCGCCGTCCAGCAGGACCGTCGTCACGCCCCCGGTCCAGGCCAGGGGGGGGAGCGGCCGGATCGCCGGGACCGTCCACGCCCCCTCCACGGGGGCGCGGGCGTGGGCCAGGAACCGGACGCCCGCCGGGCCCGTCCCGGTCGCCGCCAGCGACACCACGGCGCGCCGGGGCGAGCCCTCCTTGAGCCGATATTCGCGGACGGAGGGGCCCTCCACGCCCAGCAGGTCCAGGCCCGGATCCAGCTCGACGGTGAACGAGTCGGCCCCGGGCTCGTCCCCCTGGATCGTCCAGTCCATCGTGAAGTTGGCGGAGCGGTCCGGCTCGCCCGGCGTCGCCCGCAGGTCGATCCGGGTCGGGCCGGCGACCCAGATCCGCGACGGGTTGCCGGACTCGCGCGCCTCGGCCAGGTTGGTCAGGCGGAGGTCGGCCGGTCCGAAGCGGCCCGAGAACCGCCACACCTCGCGCCCCGGGCCGTCGGGGACGGCCCCCTCGCGACGCCCGGTCGCGCCCGAGGGCTCCCAGCCCTCGGGGACGTCCAGCGAGAGGGTCGTCGCGTCGTCGCCCGGCAGGGCCAGGGCGAAGATCCGCCCCCGCGAATCGGGCCGCGACCGCAGCTCCCACTCCAGGGCCACCGTCGCCTCGCCGGTCGAGTCGCCCGGCCTCGGCTCGACGAGGACGAACGCCTCGCCCGACGTCGAAGCCGCCGCGACCGCGCCGGCGTCGGGGCCCTTCAGGATGGCCGGCGACCACGGCTCGATGGGGACCCGCGACTCCCCCGCCGAGAGCGACAGGACCAGCTCCGACCGGCCGGTCAGCAGGCCGGGGCTGAAGCGAGCC
>MKTT01000149.1 GCA_001898385.1 Planctomycetales bacterium 71-10 | reverse complement strand
CGAAGGGCCGGATGAGGGGGACGACGAGCGAGAAGACCGTCGGGCCGCGGCGAAGGCCGAGCGGGCGGGCCTTTGGATGCCGATGGCTCGTGTGCTTCGCGTCCCCCTCATCTGACCCCTGCGGGGTCTGTCTTCCCCCGCAAGGGGGGAAGATCGCCTTCGACCCGCGTCGGCATGCTTTCGACAGAGCACCTCAAGGGGAGAAGGGTTTTGATCTCGACGGCCATCCCGAACTCCGACGACCCTCGCCCGGCCCTTCGGGCCGCCCTCTCCCGGCGGGAGAGGGGACGTCGGGTCGCAGCTTGCGCCGGTTCGGGTCGTCGTCGCGTCTTGCATCACCCCCTCCGGGCCGGCTCGGCGGGACGGACCGTCCGTCCCTTCCAAGGTAGGATCCGCACGAGGGGGCGCGGGATTTCAGGAAAAGCGCCGGCTCAGTCGGATTTCTTCTCCTGGGGCGCGGGAGGACGGCCGCGGTCGCGCTCGCGCTCGCGGTCGGCGGCCTCGGGATCGGGGCCGGGCTGGCCGATGTCGCGACGGCCGCGGTCGGTGGTCGCGCCGCCGTCGCGATGGGCATCGCCGCCGCCTTCGAACTGGTCGGATCGCTTGGGGTCCTCGGGCATGGCTCGGGCTCCGGTCGGGAGAGAGGGGTCTCGCCCGATCTGGGAGCAATTCCCGGGCCCGACGAGGGGCCGGATCGATCGTCAGTAGGAATCGGGATCGATCGGCCCCAGGTCCGCATCGGCGTCGCCGGGGAGGAGTGGGGCCCGCCCCGGGATGAGGGCGGGAGGGGGTTCGGGCGGCAATTGGGCCGCCGTCCCGTACAGGGACTGATGCGTCCGCTCCAGGTCCGCACGCATCGCCGCGAGTTCGGGGGCCGACGACGGGAACCGTGCGGGCTTCGCCGCGAGGAGCCGCTTGTAGTAGGCGCCGACGGCGCGATGGTATCGTGCGCGGCGATCGTGCCAGGCGGCTTCGCGGAGGTAATGCCACCCGACTCGGGCGCTCTCCCAGGACTGCCTGAATCGATATATCGCACTCTGCCAATCCAGCGTGGAGGGACCTGCCGTCGAGCCCAGCCGGGCACGGAACGAATCGCCGTGCAGCAGGGCGAGGCCGAGGACCCGCGCGGCCCCCGCCAGCATCGGCCCGGCCGGGGCGAGTTGGCGGTCGGACAGGTGGCGCTCCCGAAGCGCCCGGGATTCATGATAGGCGATGACGCGGTCCAGCATCGCCGCGTCGGCCCCGCGACGGAGCGACGCCAGGAAGAACACAGCCACGACCGCGAGGATCAGGCCGATCGCGGCGAGCGTCCGGCGGGGCCGCGTGCGGCGGCCGGCGGCTCGGTCCCGGTCGCCGAGGCTCATCCTTCGACCTCCTTCCCTGTCACGCACGATCGCCGACGGCGGGCCGATCGGACGGGCTCGCGGCGCGAACGACGCGGCCCCGGCGCGAGGGTCGCGCCGGGGCCGCGGGGGTGGGGCCATGAGGATCGGACGGCGGGCGTCAGTAGGCGTCGCTGCCGACGACCTCGCCGAGCGAGACGGTGCCGAGGGCCCACCAGGTCTGCCAGTTGATGGAGTTCTTGATGAACTTCACGCTGCCGTCGCCGAACAGGGCGTTCACGCCGCCGGAGTGGTTGCTGTTGGCGTTGACGTAGTGGGCGTGCTCGGCCTGGGCGCAGCAGTCCATGCGGCAGGCGCTCCACTTGGTCGCGCCGGGGGGATACACGGTGTTGAACATCGAGTAGCCCATGGCGCCGCAGGCCCAGTGGTTGCCGCGGCCGGTGCCGGCCTCTTGCAGGAACTTGGCCTGGCAGGTGGCGTCGTCGGTCTTGAGGACCTGGATGGCGTTGACGACGCGGCCGATGTCCTGGACGTTGGCGCCGCCGGCGCTGGAGACGTTGCCGGTGGAGTTGCCCGGCAGCGGGCCGGAGAAGCGGTTGCCGACGAGGGCCTCGGCGAACGCGATGGTGTTGGAGGTGCCGTCGGTGATGTCGGCCGTGGTGCTGCCGCGGGCGTAGCCGAACATGCCGGTGGTGTCGATGGCCGCCTTCTGGCAGCAGTTGTACGTCGAGGTGCCGAGGCTGGCGTGATAGCTGTTGTTGTTGGTCTTGCCGGCGTTGCCGTCGGACGGGCAGAGGAAGCCGGCGATGCGGCTCTCATACACCGTCGAGTTGATGTAATAGCTGGGCTGGCCGCCCCACGCGCAGGCGAAGTTGAAGTTGGCCGCGTTGTAGAGCGGCTGCTGCTCCATGTAGCCCAGCAGCAGGGCCTGGGCGCTCCAGGAGTCCCACGAGGGGGACCTCGTCGCGGGGGCCAGGCTCCCGGTGTTGTTGTTGGACAGGTCGTAAGGCCCTTCCGACGACCCCAGCGGGAAGGTGGCGTGGGTCGAGTGGTAGTTGTGCAGGGCCAGGCCGATCTGCTTCAGGTTGTTGATGCACTGCGACCGCCGGGCCGCCTCGCGGGCCGCCTGGACGGCCGGCAGCAGCAGGGCGATCAGGACCGCGATGATGGCGATGACGACGAGAAGCTCGATCAGCGTGAAGCCGGCGCGCGGACGTCGGGGCATGGGGGCGACTCCTCGGGTTGGTCGAAGACGGAACTATGAAGGGCCCCCGCACCCGGGGGCGTGGCTCGGCGGGAGGGGCGGAGAGGCCGGCGGACGGTCCCCGTCGCGGTCACTTCTTCTTCCCCTGGGTCTTCATGAACTCGGCCATCTTGTTCGTGGCCTCCTTGTGCTCCTCGGTCGGGGTCCCCATCCCTTCGGGCGCGGAGTCGCCGCAGCCGGAGAGGGCGAACGCCACCGCGGCCGTGAAGATCCAGAGGAACCCCCGCGCGTGCGGGAATCGGGCGATCGTCATGGATAGCTCCCTGTCAGGTCGGACGGATCGGTTCGAGTGCGGATCGACGGGCGCACGGGGCGGGGGCGCACCGCCAGGGACGCGGACCTGCCGCGCGAAGACGAGCGACCTCCTGGAGGCCGGCGGACCAGCACGATCGAGAGCATGCAGCTACGGGGCGGAGACGCCGACGTCGAGCGTGGGACCTCGCGCAAAGGGTGCGGGTCGATTCGCCGCCGGCCCCATCGATCACTTGTTGAACGGGGTCACTATAGCACGGGGGTTATCGGCTTCAATCGTCGAATCCCTGAATCTGGGGCATTTCTCATGACCTGGGCGTCGATCACGCCTATAGCATCCTCAAATCCCCCCGATGCGACCGATGCGACGGCCGGGTCGGAAACGACGCGAGCCCGGCCGCCGGGGTGGCGGCCGGGCTCGCGGGCCGGCGTCTCGGGCGAGGGGCGTGAGGTCCGGTCAGTTCCCGGCGGCGGGGGCCGGGGCCGAGGTCGCGGCGGGGGAGCCCTCGGCGACGCGGACGGCGCGGCGGTCTTCATAGGTCCGGCCGAACATGTCGGTCGTGCGGACGTGGATCAGGTGCGTCCCCGGCGCGGGGGAGTCGGCGGCGAGCTTCGCCTTCCAGAGGTGGGTCGACTTCGCCGGCGCGGGGAGCTTGCGGCCCGGGGGCGGGGTCGGGCCCGCCTCCAGCTCCTTCATGGCCAGGTAGAACGGATCCGCGGCCGAGACCTTCTCCATCGGCCGCCACTCGCCCGCCTCGCCCAGCCGCAGCTCGACCTTCGAGCGCCCGGAGCCGGCGAAGACGTTGACGACCACGTCGGCCGCGGGGGCGTCGGCGGCGGCCACCTCCTCGGGTGCGTGGATGTTCATCTGGTGATCGGCCGGGCGGCGGGCGGCGTGGAACTCGACGTCGTACTTCGGGCCGTCGAAGGTGACGATCGAGTAGCCGTTGGGGGCGCCGTCGGACATGGTGGCGTTGGGGATGCCGTTCTCGTCCGGCGCGCCCGACCACCACGAGCCGCAGACGGTGCCGTGGACGAGGTGGTGGTGGGGGTTGTCCGCGGAGAAGCCGGCCTCCTCGCCCAGGAAGCGGTGGTCCTGGCGGTGCAGGTGGGCCGAGATCGACAGGCTGTGCGGGCGGGCGGCCAGCAGCTTGAACAGCTCGGGACGCTCCTCGATCTCGGTGATCGGGATGTGCATGGTCAGGACGACGAGCTGGTCCTCCGGGGTGCTCGCCAGGTCGTTGCGGACGAACTCCATCTGCTTGGCGCCCAGGCCGCCGTGGTACTTCCCCTTCTTCTCCTTCTTCGCCGGGTCGGGGGCGACCCACACGACGTCGTCGAGGACGATGAAGTGGACCGGGCCGTGGTCGAACGAGTAGTACGAGGGGCCGAAGTAGCGCTCCCAGGTCTCGTCCGAGTAGCGGTCGTCGGCCGCGTCGAAGTTCATGTCGTGGTTCCCCAGGACGTTGTACCAGGGGAGGCCCAGCAGCGCGATCGACCGCTTCAGCGGCGGGTAGACGGAGAGGTCGTTGAAGGCGACGTCGCCGAGGGTCATCCCCAGGACCGCGCCGTGGTTCCGCTGGAGGAGCAGCGGCTCGATCACGTCGTGGGTGATGTACTCGACCTCCTTGACGTCGCGGGGCTGGGTGTCGCCGAAGAGGAGGAGCTTGAACGAGTCGGGCTCCTCGCGGCGGACGAGCGGGAAGTCGACCGAGGCGGGCAGGGGCCCGGTGGGCTCGACGGCGGGGAAGTGGGTCTTCGGCGAGCCGGCCGGCTTGTGGATGTAGTAGAACTTCGGCAGGTTCTCGGCGTCGACGGGCGTCATCCAGTGCCGGGGCTTGACGACGAACAGGATGGCGTCGTCGTCGACGGGGAGCGAGTACCGCCCGGCGTCGTCGGTGCGGACGACGTCGCGGCCGTTGGAGACGCGCACGCCCGGGATCCCCGCCTCGCCCTCGCCGCGGCGGCCGTCGCCGTCCTTGTCTTCGAAGACGAAGCCCGTCGCCGTCTGCGCGACCTTCCCGGCCGGCGCGGGGGTCGGGGCCTTCTCGGCCGGGACGACCGTCTCGGTCGGGTTCTTCGGCGCGCCGGGGGCGGGGGCGTTGGGCGCCTGCTGCGCCGGGGCGAGGGGGCAGTAGGCCAGGGCCGCCGCGAGGGCGAGGGTCGGGTGGATTCTCATGGGGATGGTCTCCGGGAATGCTGCGGATTCGAGGCGGGGCTGGAGCAGGGCGTCTATTATGACCTCCCCGCGCGAAGGTTTCACGAACGCCCGGAGAAGGATGGAAGCACGGCCCGCCCCTGTAGGCAAGGCCGCCGGGGCCTTAGGATCCCGGGAGATCCGCCGGGAGCCGCCGCCATGCCGTCCGACATCGACCGCATCGCCCCCACGCTCCGCCCCGCCGGCCGCGTCGCCATGCGCCAGCGCTGGGCGGACCTGCTGTTCCTGCACTGGCCGGTCCCCGTCGAGGCGATCCGGCCCCTGGTCCCGCCGTCGCTGGAGATCGACACGTTCGACGGGGTCGCGTACGTCGGCCTGGTGCCGTTCACGATGACCGGGGTCCGCTACGCGTGGGCCCCGGCCGTGCCCGGGACGTCGCGGTTCCACGAGGTCAACGTCCGGACCTACGTCCATTTTCGGAGCCGCGACCCGGGCGTCTGGTTCTTCAGCCTCGACGCCGCGAACGCCCTGGCCGTGCGGGTGGCGCGACGGTCCTGGGGCCTGCCGTATCACTTCGCCCGGATGGACCTCGATCGTTCGGAAGGCCGCATCGCCTATCGCTCCGAGCGCCTATGGCCCGGCCCGACGCCCGCCGGCTGCGACCTGGCCTACGCCCCCGAGGGGACGCCGACGGCCTCGCGGCCCGGGACGCTGGAGCACTTCCTGGCCGAGCGCTACATCCTCTACACGAAGCATCGCGGCCGGCTCTATTCCGGCCGGGTCCACCACGACCCGTACCCGCTCCGGCCGGCGCGGGTGCTGCGGCTGGAGGAATCGCTCCTCGCCGCCGCGGGGCTGCCGCGACCGGAGGGCGTCGCACCGCTCGCGCATTACGCGAGCGAGGTCCGCGTGCGGGTGTATCCCCTTCGACCCGTCCAAGATTCGTCGCCGTCGTGCGAATATCCGCCCGAGTGAGACGACGCGCGAATTCCAACGTGAATCGAGGCCGAACATGGACGCCGATTGGGAGAGCAAGCCGAAGCCGACGATCCAGATGCGCGAGGTGCTGATCGTCCCGAAGTCCGGCGCGGGGATCGTTCCGTATCTGGGCGGGGCCGCGGCGCTGGCCCTGCTGTTCCTGGCCCTGGCGGTCGGGAACGAGCAGCCGGCCTGGATCCTGCCGATCGTGCTGGTGATCGCGGCGACCGTGGTCGGGCTGTGCGGGCTGTTCACGGTGGGGCCGAACGACGCGAAGGTGCTGCAACTCTTCGGCGACTACAGGGGGACCGTCCGCGAGCCGGGGCTGCGATGGGTCAACCCGTTCTACACCAAGCGGCGGATCTCGCTGCGGGTGCGGAACTTCGAGAGCGAGCGGCTGAAGGTCAACGACCTGGCCGGCAACCCGATCGAGATCGCCGCCGTGGTCGTCTGGCGGGTCGTCGACACGGCCGAGGCCCTGTTCCACGTCGACGACTTCCAGGACTTCGTCCACGTCCAGAGCGAGGCCGCGCTGCGGAACCTGGCCCTCAACTACCCCTACGACCCGCACGTCGAGGGGGAGGTCGCCCTGCGGAGCCACACGGCGGAGGTGGCCGAGCACCTCAAGGTCGAGATCCAGGAGCGGCTGGTGCAGGCGGGGGTCGACGTGCTGGAGGCGCGGATCAGCCACCTGGCGTACGCCCCGGAGATCGCCCACGCGATGCTCCAGCGCCAGCAGGCGTCGGCCGTGATCGCGGCCCGGCAGAAGATCGTCGAGGGCGCCGTGGGGATGGTGGAGATGGCCCTGGACCGGCTCAGCCACCAGAAGATCGTCGAGCTGGACAACGACAAGAAGGCCGCCATGATCGGCAACCTCCTGGTGGTCCTCTGCTCCGACCGCGGCACCCAGCCGGTCGTCAGCGCGGGGAAGGGGTGACGACGCCGAGGGCCGCCGGCCGGGCGGCTCAAGGGGCCGGCTCGTCCCGCTCCCATCGCCTGAGCAAATCGCGGTCCCATTCCCACCGCCCGCGGTCTTTGAGCGCCGCCGTCGCCGCGAGGAAGTCGGCCTCGGCCCGGGTCGCGTCGCCGAGCTTCCGGAGGGTCAGGGCCCGGTAGGCGAGGGCGGAGCCGCGCCAGAAGTCGGGCGCAGCGGAGCCGGCGACGGCCAGGCAGGCGTCGAGTTCCCGGATCGCCTCGTCATACCGGCCCAGCTCGAAGAGGGCGGCCCCGGCGATCAGGCGGGGGTATGCCGGAGGCCCCTCGGCGAGGGGGACCAGGGCCAGGGCGCGGGCCGGGTCGCGGAGGGAAGGATCGGGGCAGACGGCGAGCATCCAGGCGAGGTCGGCCGCCGCCGGGCCGGGAGGGCCTCCGGCCCAGGGAGAGAGGACTCCGATGGCGCGCCGGAAGAGTTCACGCGCCGCGTCGGGCTCGGATGGCCGGCGTCGGCTCCCTTCGGCGGCCAGCCAGGAGGCGTATTCCACGGCGGCTTCCTGATCGTTGGGCCGTTCGGCCGCCGCCCGTGCCGCGAGTTCCCGGCCCCACGCCAGGACGCGGGCGGCGTCGTCGGGCCACCCGCCCTCGTCCATCGCTCGCGCCAGATCCGGACCGATCAAGTTCCGAGCGATCCGGGGCCAGTTGGGATGGTCGCGCATGCGCCTCGCCAGCTCCAACTGCTCCCGCATCAGGGCCAGATGGCCCTCGCGGTCGCCGCGACTCATCAGCAGCCACGCCAGCCCCCGGCAGGCCCAGTTGAAATACTGGTAGCGCATCGGGTCTTCCGGGTAGCGGGCGACGAGGTCCCGGTTGATGGCCAGCGACTCCCGATACAGCGTCTCGGCCCCGGCCGGGTCGCCGTGGCGGTTGTGCCACTGCGCCAGGTTCGTCTGGGCTCCGGCCAGGGCCCCCCGGTACTTGTCGCGCCCGGACGAGAGCGCGACGAGGTCGGAGAGGACGCGGACGGCTTCTTCGAAGTGCGGCCGGGCCTCGTCCTCGCGCCCCCCCGTCGCCAGCAGGTTGCCGAGTTGGGAGCACCCCTCGGCGTAATCGTGGCGGTATTCGAGCCCCTCGTCGCCGAGCCGGCCGAGGACCGCCACGGCGCGGCGGACCATGCGCCCGGCCGTCGCGCGGTCGCCGAGATCCACGATCCCCGCGGCGAGCTGGAGGGTCTCGTAGGCCATCCGGCGCTCCTCGGCCGCGTCGCCTGCGACCTCGGAGAGGTGGGCCTGGTAGTCCTCGACGGCCTTCGCCAGGTCGGCGCGCTCCTCGACGCTCAGCAGTTGCGGGTTGCGCAGGAGGAGGTGCGTGGACCGGGTGTAGGAGGCGAGGAGGCGGCGGACGTCGGCGCCGCGGGACTCGGCCCGGCGCCAGAGGGCGGTCGTGGCGACGAGGCCGGCGACCAGCAGCAGGAGCGACGTCCCGACCAGCGCGGCGACCTTGCGCTCGCGGCGGGCCCAGCGCGCCAGGCGGCCGATCGGGCCCAGGGGGCGGGCGGCGATCGGCCGGCGGCCCAGGAAGGCGCGGAGGTCGTCGGCCATGGCGCGGGCCGAGGGGTAGCGGCGGCGGGGGTCCTTGTCCAGGCACTTCAGGCAGATCACGTCCAGGTCGGCCGGCAGCCCCGCGCGGAGCCGGCGCGGGGGGACGGGCTCGTCGCGGCCGACCTGGAGGAGCGTCTCGTAGGGGGAGGCCCCGCGGAACGGCGGCCGGCCGGTGAGCAGCTCATACAGCACGGCGCCCAGCGCGTAGACGTCGGCCGCGGGGCCGACGTCGCGGCTGCGGCCCATCGCCTGCTCCGGGGCCATGTAGCTGGGCGTGCCGAGCACCGCCTGCGACGGCGTGGCCGAGCGCGAGGAGTCGGCCTGCTTGGCCATGCCGAAGTCCGAGACCCTGGGAGCGGCCGGCCCGCCCCCCGGGGGGGCGTCCAGCAGGATGTTGCCCGGCTTGAGGTCGCGGTGGATCACGCCGTTCTCGTGGGCGTGCTGGACGCCGTCGGCGACCGCCGCGACCAGCCGCGCGGCCTCGGCCGGGGCCATCGGCGCGCCGTCGAGCCGGGCGGCGAGCGAGCCGGCCGGCATGTAGTCCATCGCGTAATAGGGCAGCTCGTACGACTCGCCGACGGCCAGCACGCCCAGGACGTTCGGGTGCCGCAGCCGCGCCGCGGCCCGCGCCTCGGCGAGGAACCAGGCGTGCTCGGCCGGGCTGGCCAGAGCCCCGGCGCGGAGGACCTTCAGGGCCACGACCCGCCCCGCCGCCCTCTCGAAGGCCCGGTACACCACGCCGCAGCCGCCCCGGCCCAGCTCCTCCAGGTCCTCGTAACCCGGCACCGTCGGGACTCCCGAGCGGGGCCGCCCCCCCTCGACGGCCAGGGCGGCCCAGAGGTCGTGCGGGACCGCGGTCAGCCGTTCGGCCACGTCGCGGCAGTCGGGGCAGGCGTCGAGGTGGTCGGACACCGTCTCGGCCCGGTCCGGGTCGAGCCCCCCGTCGAGGAGGGCCCTCAGGTCGGTCTCGCTCGGGTGGGGCATCGGCGCGACGGGCTCCGGCGGGTTCAGCCGTCGGGCGACCGGGCCTCCGCGCGGAGGCTGGCCGGCACCCGACACTTGGCCACGTACACCGCCCTCCCGGAGAGCCCCCCCACGGCCTGCGCCGGAGGGTCCGCCGGTGCGAGCGGATGGCGTCGTCCACGACCCGCTGGAGGTAGCCCCGGGCCGGCGCGAGGGGTCGTGCCGGAAGCCCCGGATCGCCCCGACGAGCCGGGCGCGGACCATCCCCCGGAGTCCTCCGCGTCGGCCCTCCGCGCGGCAGCGGGCGTCGATCGGCGGGCCGTAACGGTCCAGGAGCGTCCCCCACGCCTCGTCCATCCCGGGGATCCCCAGCAGCCTGGGGCACGTCGGCGGCGGATTGAACGCGACCATCGTCGTCTACGCTCGCCTGGCCCGGAGTCTAACCGAATCTTTGCGGATTATGCCCCCACGCCTCGATCCACCCAAAACTAAAGGACCTCCACAACCCTCGGGGTCGACATGGCCCGCGCGGCGGGAGCCGGGCCGCCCGCGACGGCCCGCGAGGCCGCACGCTTGATGGCCCGCCTCCGCGGAGGTATGTTGATCGCATCGGCGTCCCTCGATCCGGCCTCGGGTCGCGGCGAGATCGGGGGGCCGCCCGTCGGAGGGTCGCGATCATGCGGGCTGTTCTCGATCGCGCGGCGATGCGCCGCGGGTGGGCGTTCGTGCTGTTCGTCCTGGGGGCGGTCGTCGCGAGCCGGGCCGACGAGCCCGAGATGCGGACGTGGAAGGACGCCAGCGGGCGGTTCAAGATCCAGGCGAAGTACGCCGGGATGAACGGCGCGAACGTCATGCTGAAGAAGGCCGACGGCTCGCAGATGCAGGTCGACCTGGAGAAGCTCTGCTCGGCCGACCGGCAGTACGTCGAGGCGCAGCAGAAGAAGCTGGCCGAGGAGGACCCGTTCAAGCCCGTCCCGGCCGAGCCCGCGAAGAAGGCCGCGACGCCCGCCCCCCGCCCGAGCGCGATGGCCCGGCCCGGCGCCAGGTCGACGCCGTTCGGCCGCCCGGCGGCGCCGTCGCCGTTCGACGGGACGCCGCCGCCGGACGACGGCACGCCCGAGGTGCAGCCCGACTGGTCGGCCGCGGCCCTGCCGGAGATGCCGCCCGACGGCCCGTGGAAGCTGGCGATCGGCCCCGCGCCGGCGGCCCCGGAGGGCTCCCGGCCGCGGGCGGTCCCGATCCCGCCCCGGGCCGATTTCTTCGAGAAGAGGGAGGGCTTCCTCGTCAACGCCCCCGGCACGCACGCGCTGGCGGGCTTCGCGATGGACAACCCCAAGCCCGGGACGAGCCGGGTCGTGCTGTGCGACCTGCGGTCCGGGAAGCTGCTGGGGCAGGGGAGGTCGGAGGGGGTGATGGTCCCGCTCGACCTGTCCGACTCGGGCGACCGGCTCCTGGTGCGGAACGAGGAGTTCGGCTTCGGCAACTCGGGGCGGCTGGAGCTGTGGAACCTGACGGCGGAGGCGCTGGAGAAGGCGTGGCGGTTCGAGCCCTACGGCGACCTGGACAAGAACGACCGCAACATCCAGTGGGCGAAGTTCCTGGGGACGGGCCGGTTCGCCACGATCGGCGGCAAGGGGAAGCTGGTGGTCTGGGACCTCGACCCGGTGCAGCCCCGGACGACGATCACCGTCGACGACGGCTGCATCCCGGGGATCTCGCCGGACGGCAAGTTCCTGGCCTTCGTGGAGAAGGGGAAGCTCGGCGTGCTGGAGGTCGACGCCGGCCGGGTCGCGGCGTTGCAGCCGATGCCCGTGACGCACTCCGCCTGGCCCGCGCTGGGGTTCAGCCCTTCGGGCAAGCGGCTCGCCTGCGTGAGCGCGGGCAAGCTGTACGCCTGGAACACGGAGGACGGGTCGCTGCACCGCGACATCCTGCTGGCGCCGGTCGCCGTCCAGGCCGGCTCGCCGCCGATCTGGACCGACGACGACCACGTCCTGGTGGGCGATCGGTTCATCATCGACGTCGACAGCCAGGTGAAGCTCTGGCAGTACGACGGCGGCGAGACGGTCGTCGGCGACCGCACGGGGCTCTGCTGGTTCCTCCTCCACGCCCCCCACAACCAGCCGAGCGCCGTGGTCCCCGCGCGGATCCCGCAGCCGGCCGCGGTCCACGCGCTGAAGCAGGCGCTCGCCGACCCCGACTACTTCGTCCTCCGCCCCGGAGCCGCGGTGACGATCGACGTGAACGGGATCCCCGACGCCTCGCAGCGGCCGAAGGTGGTCGAGTCGCTGACGGCCCGGCTCGCCCAGGTGCAGGCGAAGGTGGCCGCGGGGTCGCCGCTGGTCCTCTCGGCCGCGATGGCGCAGGGCAAGGAGGAGGACGTCTCGTACCGGACGATGGGGGCGGGCTTCCGCACGGACAACTTCAAGGTGCGCCCCCACATCAGCTCGGTCAAGCTGACGTACCAGGGGCAGGTCGCGTGGGAGTCGGCGGCCTCGACGCTGCCGTTCGTCGACTTCGCCCACCTCGGCCCGAACGAGTCGCTGGCCGACCACGTCAAGAAGTTCGAGAAGCCGAATTACGACTTCTTCGCCCACGTCGAGGTCCCGCGCCTCGTCGCCCGGCCGAAGCCCGGCGCCAACACGTTCACGCTGGGGACGTCGCAGATCTCGGCGACCGGCGTGCGATGACCCGGGCCCGCCCGATCAGGCCCGGAGGCGGAACCGCTGCTCTCCGGCCTGGAAGTGGAGCGAGCGCTCGACGACGACGCGGTCGACGCGGAGCCAGACGCCGTTGAGGGCGCCGGCGTGGTCGAGCCGCCATCGGCCGCGGCCGTCGGCGCGGAGGCGGGCGTGGCGGCGGTCGCAGAAGCGGTCGTCGGGGCGGAGGATGAGGCACGAGGGGTCGGAGCCGATCCAGCACTCCGCCGCCGGGTCGAGGACGACGCGCGCCCCGAGGCCCCCGGCGAGCATCTCGGACACGCCCGGCGCGGCGGGCGCGTCGCCGTGGCCGCGGGTCCGGCCGGGACGTTCCGGCGCGGGGCGGGGGGCGTCGAAGCGATAGCGGCCCCGGCCGACGAGGAACTCGGAGCCGTCGGCCAGCGTCGCGCAGGAGACGCGGACGAACAGGCCGTTGCGGCTGCGGAGGTCGGAGACGACCCAGCGGATCGCGCCGTCGACCTCGCGGCGGGCGACCTCGACGTGCCGCGACGAGATCCGGCCGTCGTGGGGGATGGTCAGGTCGCCGGCCGTGCGGCCGATGATGAAGCGGTCGCCGCGGAGGCGGATCTCCTCCCCCTCGTCGGAGCCGTCGTCGCAGACCGTCAGCACGGCCATGGGCGGCCGGTCGACGGGCCGGGACCTCAGAGCGGGCTCTCCGTCGCCCCGCCCTCGCGATCTCTGCAACCGGCGGACCTCCTCGTCGGTCTCGACCGCCGTGGTGGCCGTCGCGAACGCCTCTTCCACGCGAACCTTCGCCCTTGACCCTGACATGGAGACCTCCGACGCTGGTTCGCCCTCGATCCGGCCCCGTGGCGGCCCCCGATCAGAGACCGATGATCTCGACGTTCCGGAACCGGACCGTCCCCGTGTGGCACTGGAAGCCGATCCTCCCCCGCCGACGCCCGAGGGCGGGGTTCGCGCCGGGCCGCCCGGCGAGCGCATCCAGCCGGGCTCTCTGGACCTCGCGGCCGTTGACGGCGAAGGCCATCACGTCGCCGCGGACGGTCAGCTCGACGGCGTTCCATTCGCCCGTCGGCTTCATCTCGGCGGGACGCGCGGGCGGCTCCGTATCCGCCGCCCGGAAGCTCGTCGACCAGAAGAACGTCCCGTTCTTCAGGTCGGGATGATCCCTGTCGAATAGCTCGATCTGGAGCGGGTGGGCGACGGCCCCCTCGAACTCCCCCGGCCGGGCCCGGAACGTCACGCCGCTGTTCGCGCCCGGGGACGCCTGATACTCGAAGCGGAGCCGGAAGTCGCCGTAATCGCGGTCGCTGAGGAGGAAGCCCGCCTTGCGGTAGTCGCCCGGCCCCTTCGCCGTAAGCGCCCCGCCCTCGACCGTCCAGCCGTCCTTCGGCCCGCTGTCGACCGTCCAGCCGGAGAGGTCCGTCCCGTTGAAGATCCGCGAGAAGCCCTCGCGCGGGGCGGGGGCGGGCCTCGGCGCGGCGGCCAGCTCCTTGATCTCGATCTTGCGGAACTCGACTCGGGTCCGGGCGTCGTGGACCTGGAGGACGATGTAGCCGGCCGACGCGAAGGGCCGGGGGTCGACGTAGTCCGCGGCGCTCTGGCCGTTCACCTTGACGACGACGTGATCGCCCCGGACGACGACGTTCATCGTGAACCAGTCGTCGGGCTTCGTCAGGCGCGTGGGGGCGTCCACGGGACGGCTCAGGGTTCCCACGGGGGCGCCGGCCACGCGGTACAGGCTGCCGGTCTGGGGCCCTTCGCCGGCGTAGACCTGGGCCTCGTACCCCTGGGGCCACTTCGGCCTGGGATCGTCCGACGCGCGGAACAGGACGCCGCTGTTGCCGCCGCCGTTGATCCTCGCCTCGACGCGCAGCTCGAAGTCCTCATAATCCCCGCGCGTCGTGTAGAGGTGGCTCGCGCCCGGGGCCGTCCCGATGAGCACGCCGCCCTCGACGCGCCAGTCGCCGGGCTGGCCGGCGTGCGTCTTCCAGCCGGTCGTGTCGCGGCCGTTGAACAGCGGCGTGAAGCCGTCGGCGGCGGCGACGGCCGGGGCGGGGGCGACGACCGGAGGCGCGGCGTCCAGCTCCTTGATCTCGATCCTGCGGAACTCGACGCGGCTCCGGGCGTCGTGGACCTGGAGGGCGATCGCGCCCGCGGGGAGGGGATCGGGGTCGATGTAATCGGCCGTGACGCGGCCGTTCACCTTGACGACGACGTGCGCCCCCTCGACGGCCACGTCCATCGTGAACCACTCGTCGGGCCCAACAAGCGGCTCGCGGACGGCTGCGACGGCGATGCCGGCGGGCGGGCGGAAGAGGCTCCCCGTCCGGCTCGGGTCGCGGTTCGTGCTGTTGATCTGGGCCTCATAGGCGGTCAGGTTCGGAGGATCCGAGCGGACGAAGACGCCCGCGTCCCCGCCGTCGTTGATCCGGGCCTCGACACGAAGGCGGAAGTCCTTGTAATCGCGCCGGATCGTGTTGAGATAGCCCCGCTTGGGCGTCGTCCCGACCAGGACGCCGTTCTCAACCCGCCAATCGCCCGGCTGGTTTGGATCCTGCTCCCAGCCGCCGAGATCCCAGCGGTTGAACAGCGGCGTGAAGCCGTCGGCGGGGGCGGGCGGGGCCGGAGGCGAGGCCGTCGGGGCCGAGGCGGCGGGCCGCGGGATCCTCCACGCCTTGAGGTTGGCCGGCCCGCCGGTGTAGATCCAGCCGCCGCCGGGGCTGAATCGGACGAAATTCGCGAGCCCCTCTCTCGCGACGACGAGCGAGAAATCGGACGCATCCCAGACCCGGGCGACGCCGTCGCGCCCGACCTCGGCGATGAGCCGGCCGTCCGGGCTGAACGCCACGGCCGTCCGGCAGGCGTCCGTCCCTCGAAGCGTCGCGATGCAGCGACGCGCCTCGACGTCCCAGACCTTCACGGTCTTGTCGAAGGAGGCGGTGGCCAGGCGTCGGCCGTCGGGGCTGAACGCGACGGCGGCCGCCCTCATGTCATGCTCGTCCAGGGCGACCGACGATCCGGCTTCCAGGTCCCACAGCAGGACCTTCCCCTGGCCGGGCCCTTTCGTCCGGTCCTCGTAGTTCCCCTCGCCGCTGGCCAGGCGTCGGCCGTCGGGGCTGAAGGCGACGCACCAGACGTTGTCGGTGTGGCCGTTCAGGGTCGCTTGCAGGGCCCCGCTCTCCACGTCCCAGATGCGGACCGTCGCGTCCATGCCCGCCGACGCCAGGCGTCTGCCATCGCGACTGTAGGCGAAGCTGAGGACGCCGGCGGTATGGCCCCGCAGCTCGCGCACCAGCGCGCCGGTGGAGGCGTCCCAGATCTTGACGAGGTCGTCGTTCCCGGAGCTGGCGACGTGTTCGCCGTCGGGGCTGAAATCCATGTGCCAGACCCAATGCTTGGAGGCGTCCACGTCGATCGGGGCGCGGTCGCCGGCGGCCGAGACGATGTGGAAGACGCCGTTCGGGCCGTCCCAGATCGCGCGGCGGAGGTCCGGGCTGACCGCCGCCGCGAACCACCCCTCCCGGATCTCGCCGTCGGGCGTCTCGGCGGCGGGCCAGGGGTTCGCGTCATCCGCCGGGACGACCGCCGCGGACGTCGGAGCGGGCGCGGCCCCCTCGGCCGACGTCGCCCGCGAGGCGACGTCCCCCCTCGGCGCCGACCCCTCGGGAACGACTCCAGGCCGTTCGAGGCGGATCGAGAACGGCTTGCCGGCGTCGACGGTGACGCGGTCGCCGTAGAGCTTCACGCGGCCCTGGCGGACCTCCAGGCCGTGGGGGCCGGCGGCGACGGAGACGCGGCCGGCGTCGCCCTCGGCCCAGGCGACGTCGACCTTCGCGCCGTCGACCGTCACGACGGCGTCCTTCGGCAGGTCGTCGAAGACGATGGTGCCGTCCGGCGTGCGGACGAAGAGTTGGGCGGCGAGCAGGGCCAGGGCCAGGAGCGTCCCCAGCGCGCCCAGGCCGATCGCGACGGCCCGCGGCGGCAGCTTCCCCCGGGCCGCGGTGCGGGCCGGTAGCACGACGGGCGGGGGTGTGGCGGAGCGGCCGGCGGCCTCGGTGTCGCGGAAGTCGATCAGGCTCGTCCACATCGCTTCCGGGGGGGCGGGCTTGTCGGGCGAGGCGGCCGTCGGCTTCGGGATCGGGGGAGGGGTCGGGATCGGGCGGTCGTCGCGGGTCAGCTCGACGGCCGGGTCGGTCGCCGCGGGGCGAGGGGGGGCCGTCGCCGGGCGGGGGTCGGCCGCGGCCTTCTTCAGGAAGGGGGCCAGGGCGTCGGCGACCTCGGCGGGGGTCTGGAAGCGGTCGGCCGGGTCCTTGGCGATCATCTTGGACGCCAGGGCCGCCAGGCCGGAGGGGACGTCGGGACGGATGCGGTTCAGCGGGTCGGCCTCGCGCGACATGTGGGCCTGGTAGAGGTCGTACAGCGAGTTCCCCCGGAACGGCGCGCGGCCGGTGAGGAAGAAGTAGAGCGTGCACCCGAGGCTGTAGACGTCGGCCCGGACGTCGACGTCGGGGGCGTTGAGGATCTGCTCCGGCGCGATGTAGTCCGGCGTCCCCAGCGCCTGGCCCGACTGCGTCAGGGCGGCGTCGACGTGCCCCTCGCGGGTGGCCTTGGCCAGGCCGAAGTCGAGGATCTTGACGACGCGCAGGTCGCCGTCGTGGGTGAGCATCAGGTTGTGGGGCTTGATGTCGCGGTGGACCATCCCGCGCTCGTGGGCGTGCTGGAGGCCGCGGGCGGCCTGCTGGGCGAAGTAGGCGGCGTGGACGACCGGCAGCGGGCCCTTCACCTTGATGAGCCGGGCCAGGTCCATCCCCTCCACGTACTCCATCGCGAAGACCAGCCCGCCGCCGAGCCGGAACGCCGAGTACGCCGTCACGATGTTCTTGTGATGCAACCTCGCCACGGCGCGGATCTCGCGCTGGAAGCGGTCGAAGATCCCCGGGCGCTCCATGATGTGGGCGCCCATCACCTTCAGCACCTCGTCGCGGCCCATGATGGTGTTGTGGGCGAGGTAGACCACGCCCATGCCGCCGCGGCCCAGCTCGCGGAGGATCGTGTAGTCGGGGTGGTCGGCCAGGCCGGGGGGGAGCGAGTCGGCCGGCGGCGGTTCGGCGTCCCGGCCGCCGGTCGCGGACCGGGCGGCGACGGCTTGCGGCGACGGCTCGGCCCCGCCCCCGGCCGCCGCGCGGGCGTCGCGGAGCCGGCCCAGGAACGAGTCGGACGACGCCTCGGCCGCGCGGCGGCGGCAGGCCGGGCAGGCGTCCAGGTGCGCGGCGATTTCCGCGGCCGGGGCGTCGTCGAGGCGGCCCAGGCCGTAGGCCCGGAGGTCGGCTTCGCTGGGGTGGTCGGGCATCGGTCGTCCTCCGGGGGCTGCGTCGCGATCGATCACGAGAGGGAAAGGCGGCGTCCGGCCCCGACATGCCTCGAAAAATCCGATCAGCTCAGGAAATCCCCCGCCTCGGCCCGCAACCTCTTGAGGATCCGCGACTTGGCCCGGATCACGGCGTTCTCGGACAGGCCCAGCCCGGCGGCGACCTCGGCGGCGGGGAGGCCGTCCAGGGCGAACCGGCGGAACGCCTCCCACGTCGCGGGCGCGAAGTCCGGCCGGACGACCTCCAGGAGGCGGTCGAAGACGAACCGGTCGTGCTCGCGGTCCCACTCGCGGGCCAGGTCGCCGGCGGGGTCGGCGAGGCGGTCCAGGAATCCCTCGGCCGGGTCGAGCCCGGCGACGGGGATGCGCCGGCCGCGCCGGCGGTGGGACCGCACGCGGTTCACGGCCACCTGGCGCAGCCAGGCGCGGAACGAGCCCTCGCGGCGGCGGTCGAAGCGGGGGAGTTCGCGGATGAGGACCGCGAAGACGTCCTGCGCCAGGTCGTCGGCCTCGGCGCCCAGGCCCGGGACGCGCCCCAGCCAGCCGCGGATCAGCGGCAGGTACAGGCCGTGCAGGCGGTCCCAGTCGGACGCGTCCGGACGCGCCGACCTGAGCCGGTCCAGCAAGCTGAGGGACGTCGGTTCCACGCGCGCCGCCCCGATCCACGCCCGACGGGACCCGGCCCACTTCGGCCGGGCCGAATGTCTGCATGATCGCCCGCGGGCGGGGCCGCCGTCAACGCATCGGCGGTCGGTCGATCTCCTAATGGCAGCCGCGCGGGGCCTCGACCAGCCCGAGCGAGGCGGCCAGCTCGTGGACGCGGGCGAAGGTCCGCCCCTCCCAGACGTAGGCGAAGAACGCCGCCGCGAGGATCAGCAGCGGGATGAGCCGGATCAGGCGACGGCCCCGCGCGCCGGCGGGGGGGACGGCGGGCGACGAGGCCGGGGCCGACGCGGCGGCCTCGCGGGCCCGCGAGGCCAGCTCGACGGCCGCCTCGTCCAGGCGGGCGGGGGGCGCGACGGGCGCCTCGGAGGCCGACGCCGGCCGCGGGCGGGCCATCCAGGCGAGGAGCGCCGCCAGCGCGATCCCGGCGCGGCCGAGGCGGCCCCGGAGGTCCTCGCGGGCCTGGGCCAGCCGCCACTTGAGCGTCCCGGCGGGGCAGCGCAGGAGGGTCGCGGCCTGCTCGCTGGTGAGGCCGTCCCAGTAGCACAGCTCGATCGGCCGGCGATACTTCTCCGGCAGCCGCTCGATCTCGGCGCGCAGGGCGGGGCGGAGGTCGTCGGCCGGCCCGCGCTCGCGGCGGTCGGCGACCCGGCTGAAGTCGACCGGCGCCCCCTCCAGCCGGCGGAGGCGGTCGGCCTTCATCCGGGCGCGGGCGGCCACGCGGCGGGCGACCCCGCAGAGCCAGGCGCCGAGGTCGCCCGTGCTCCGGATCGAGCCGCCCCGGGTCGCCAGGAGGAGGAGCGTGGCCTGATAGGCGTCCTCGGCGTCCTGGCCCGGCCCCAGCCGGCGGCGGCAGGCCGCCAGCACCTTCAGCCCGTGCCGGGCCACCAGCCGCTCGAAGGCCGCCTCGTCGCGGTCGTTTAGGAAGCGGTCGAGCAGGGCCCGGTCGCCCTCGCCCGCCACCGCGTCCGTCGTCGAGGCCCGATCGTCGATCAGGGAAGATGCCATGCGCCTCGGCCTCCGAAACGCCGCCGCCCCGGCTCCCGGCCGGGGCGCTGCGGCACTCAAAGAGTGGGGCGATCCCGACGGCGGGATGCGGCCGGATGAGTCAAGGATAGGGACGCCGCCGGGATCGGGATAGTCCTCGCGCGGATTTCAGCCCCGCCGACGCCGCAGGGCCGCCCCCGCCGCGGCGAGCCCCGCGACGGACGCCAGGGCCAGCGACGAGGGCTCGGGCACGGCCGCCACCACGAACCGGAACCCCGGGTCGCCGAACTGCTGGCCGATATAGACGAACGACGTCCCCACGGGCGGGTTGTCGAAGAAGAGGGAATCCCCGAAGACCTCGGCGGGCGCGTCGACGCTCCGGAAGCCGAAGGTCGCCGTATCCCCCGCCGCCAGGCGGAAAGCCGGGTCGTTCGAGGCGAAGGTCCCGGACGTCCAGGCGATCGCGTAGCCGTTCGTCGGCACGTCCGGGACGTGGGTGATCGTCGCCGACCAGCCGGCCGGCGAGGTGGTCGAGATCGGCGAGGTCTTCAGGTAGTCCTGGCCCGGGATCCACGCGTACCAGAACGTGCCGATGGTCTCGCCGGCGGTGCTCGTGTTCGTCAGCACGATCGCGTAGTCGTACGACGACCCGTTGTCGGTCGCCGAGATCGTCGCCTCCGCCATCAAGGCGGCCCGCGCCGGCGCGCCGCCGAGGCCGAGACCGAGCCCCAGGGCGACGGCCCCGAAGATGATCCGCTTCATGGAATCCTCCCGTCTGCACCCGCTTCCAATGTCTCCATCGCCCCGGACGAGGCGGCCGATGGAGAGAGTGCAACTCGGGGGAGGTCTGGTTGGCGCTTTTTCACCGACCGCCCCGGATTTCGGGGCGACCCCGACACGAACGGTCTTCCCCCCTCACGGGGGAAGACAGACCGCGAAGCGGTCAGATGAGGGGGACGCGAAGCACGAGGCCCGTCGGGATCCGAAGTCCCGCCCGAACGGGCCGGCGCGAATCCCGACGGCCGTCTGGTGCGTCGTCCCCCTCATCCGGCCCTGCGGGCCACCTTCCCCCGCCAGGGGGGAAGGCCGTTACGAAGGCCGCCCCAGACTCAGAGACGGCCGGCTTTTCAGAATATCTCATCCCCCCCCGCACCCGTCCGGACGAGCCGCGCCTCCCCCTTCGGAGGCGGTATCTGGGCCGGCCCCGGCTCGTCGGCGCGGCGGCCGGAGTCGACGTCGATCGTCCCCAGGTCGGCCGTGCGGCCGGGCTCGACCTTCAGGGGGCCGATCGGGAGGAAGGAGGAGAACCCTCCCGGGATCCGGCCCGGGATGACGTCCCGACGGGGCATCGCGCGGGGGAGCCACAGGATGCCGAAGCCCTCGCCGGGCAACAGGTCGTCGATCCGGAACCGTCCCTGGGCGTCCACCTCGACGGTCCGGACGCTCGTGCCGGCCCGTATCGCGTCCACCTCGGAGGCGGTCATCCCCAGCGTCGCCCGGCCGGCGACGGGACGGCCCCAGGAGTCGACGAATCGCCCCGAGACCGACCCGAACGGGCGGATCGTGACGACCAGGGGGCGGCCCTCGGGGACGTCCTCGGCCGACAGGGCCAGGAACGCGCCCAGCTTCCCCTCGCCGTGCCGGATGCGGATCGCCCGGCGCTCGCCGCGGGCGAGGGCCCGGATCGCGACCTCACCGTTCTCATCGACCGGGACGCCGGTCACGAGGCCGGGCAGGCGCGGCGACGTCCCGCCGACCAGGGCGCCGATCGCCGGCCGCCCCGCCTCGTCCACCACCCGGAGCCTGACGTCCCGGCCGCGGTCGAGCCGGACCTCGCCCGCCGCGAACGTCGCGACGCCCTCGGGGATCTCGACGGCCTTCACGGCGTTGAAGTCGGTCGGCCGGACCTGATCGTAGACGGCCAGGCTATGGCCGTCGTTCGTCGTCGCCAGCCCGTCGGCCCCCAGGCCGGCCCGCAACTCGTAGGGGTTCGCCGCCCGCACGCCCACGACGCCCGCGCCCGGGAGGCCCGGCAAGCGGAAGCGGCCCTCGGCGTCGGTGCGGTGGCGATGGCCCCAGGGGAGGATCAGGACGTTGGGATCGAACTGCGGCAGCGCCTTCGCGTCCGGGTTGGCCAGCGAGGGGTAGTAATCGACCAGGGCGTCGACGGGCACCCCGCGCTCATCAAGGACCCTCCCTTCGATCAACACGCCCCGCTTCAGGTCGATGTCGAAGGCGATCGGCCTCGCCTCGGCCGTCCGGGGGACGAGACGCGACCGGGTGTGGAGGTACGGGCCGTCGGCCGGCGGGAAGACGGCGAGGGCCAGGTCGAAGGCGTCGTCCCGGGGTGCGCCGGCGATCCGATAGCGGCCCTGGGCGTCGGTGATCGCGGTCAGGTCCACGTCGACCGCCGGCGGCCAGCCGATCGGCGGCGACCACTTCGCGATCACGGCGGCCTGCGCCTCGTCCCGGGGGACGCGAGACGCCAGTTGGCGGGCGGACACGAACGAGGCCGACACGATGGCCCCCGCGATGGGCTCGCCGGAGTCCACGTCGCGCACCACGCCCTCGACCGCTCGGGCGGCCTCCATCGCGACCTCGACGGGCAGCTCGTGGACCTTGCCGTCGTCGAGCCGCGACCAGGACGACCGGAGAGGCCCGACCGGCGGCTTCGTCGCCGGCCGCAGGACGACGCGCGTCGCCCGGTCGGCGACGTCGACGCCCGAGATCCGCAGGTCCGCGCCGTCGCCGCGGCAGAGGCCGTCGATGCGGAACCGGCCGTCGGCGTCGGTGGTCGCGGGCCCGATGCCCAGGACCGACGCGGGAATCTCCACGCCCCCGAAGATCACCCGGGCATGATGGGCGTCGGACTCCGTCGGATCGACCGGATAGGCGGAGCGGACCTCGACGCGGGCCCCGGCGACGGGCCGGCCCTCGGGGCCGTCGATGAAACCCTCGATCGTCGTCGGCTCGCCGCGCCGGAGGAGGACCGGGGCGCTCGGGTCGAGGAGATTCCGGGCCGGACCGACGGCCGCGTGGAAGCCCGAGGCCAGCACGACGACCCGCACGCCGTCCTTCAACGCCTCGGCGGGCAGATGGAACCGGCCGTCGTCGTCCGCGGCCGTGCGGGCGACCTCGCGGGGGACGGCCTGCAACGCCTCGTCCACATAGATCGACCGCCACGCCGCGACGGTCGCCCTCGCGACGGGGCGCCCGGCCTCGTCCACGACCTGGCCCGCGACCGCGCCGGGCTCGGCGGCGGCGGGCGGCTCCGGCGCGACGTCCTCCGCGGGCGCCGGCGGCTCGGCCTCGGCCTTCCGCGCCACGTTGAACAGGCCGGCGAAGCCCGTGGCGGCCAGGCCGACAGCCAGGACGGCCGCGACCGCCCGACGCCCCGCCCGGGTGGAGAGCGGGCGCGAGGCGTCGAGGATCCGCGCGACCCGACGCGCCGACGCCGACCGCAGCGACACCATCCCCACGGCCGCCGGCGCGAGGGGCGTCACGCCCCGGCCGGCCGTCGCCACCAGGAGGTCGGCGTAGCGGGAACGATCCGCGCCGAGGGAGACCACGACGTCGTCGCAGACCTCCTCGGCCGTCGCCTCCAGCCGCCGCGAGAGCCGCCACGCGAGCGGCTGCGGCCACAGCAGCGCCGACGCCAGCCGACGCGCCAGGTTCCACCAGGCGTCGCGACGGGCCAGGTGCGCCAGCTCGTGGGCGATCGCGTCGCGCTCGTCGCCGTCGACCTCCTCGGGCAGCAGGATCATCGGCCGCAGCAGGCCGTCCAGGCAGGGGCCGGGGACGAACGGCGATCGCCCCAGCCTCGGCGTCGTCACGCCCAGGGCTCGCGCCAGGGCGTCGCAGAGCGAGCGAGACTCGGCGTCGACGTCGGTCGCCGTCGCCCGCAGCCGCGCCACGCGGAATTGCTGCATCGCCATCCGGGCCAGGAGCAAGGACGCCCCCAGCGCCCAGATCGACGCCCCGGCCGCCATCCAGGGGAAGGGGCCGGCCGCGGGGTCTTCCGCGCCTCGCGCGACGGGATCGGGCGCCGGGCCCGGTTCGAGGGACGCGACCTCAGGCTCCACGTCGTCATACGCCGCCTCCGGGGTCGCGTCCGGAAGGGCCGGGACGAATGCGGACGCGACTTGTGGCGCGGCCGGCGCGGGGGCCTCGGCCGGCCGCAGGGCGAAGCCCGCCACGCCCATCGCCCCGAGCAGGGCCGACGCCGCCGGGCAGGCGAGCACGGCGGCCAGCGTCGCCCGGTAGACCGCCGACTGCACCGCCGGACCGCGCCTCCGGAGCAGCCGCCCGGCGACCAGGCCCGCCGCCAGCAACGCCGTGGATCGGACCAGCCAGGCCACGCCGAAGCTCGTCGCGTCGATCATCGCGCACCTCCCTTGCCGTCCTTGCGGGCCTCGTCGATCATCGCGCGGAGGTCGTCCAGCTCCTTGCGAGACAGCCCCTCCGACTTGATCAGGTGGGCGAGCAGGCCGCCGACGTCGCCGCCGAAGACCCGCTCCAGCACGTCGCGCACGGCCGTCCGCTTCACGCGGTCCTCCGGGACCTTCGCGAAGAAGACGAACGTCCGGCCGTCGGCCTCGTGCCCGGCCGCCCCCTTGGCCTCCAGTTGGCGCAGCAGCGTCTGAACCGTGCTGTGGGCTGTCGGCTCGGCCTCGTTCAGGGCCTCGGTGATCTCGCGGGCGCTGGCGCGGCCGCGGTCCCAAAGCACCTGCATGATCCGGAACTGCAACCGTCCGAGCTGGACCTCCGCCATGGGCGAATCCTCCGCGGGCCGCGGTCGTCTATGCAAGTAGATTTACCGCGATCGACGACGACGTCAAGGGGTCGCGGCCGGACTTGGCAGGCGGGGGAGGGGGCTGATAGGATGGGGGGGATCGTCGGCGGGTACGCGCCGGATCGGGACGGCGACGAAGGACCGTCGCAGCGACGGGACGGCATCGAGGACGGGGAGACGTGAACATGGTCGGGCCGATCCGATGGTCTGCGGCGAGTCGGGCGGGCTGGGCGGCGTTCGCGCTGGCCGCGGGATGGGGGACGGCCCGGGCGCAGGCCCCGGCGGCCCCGAACGTCGAGGCGGCCCCGGCCCCCAAGGCCGAGGTGCCGGCCGAGCCGAAGCCGGACGTGACGGAGCTGTTCGACCGCCCCGGCTCCGAGCCGCCGAGGCCGTTCGTGCCGCAGGCGCCGCAGTCGGTCGAGGACCGCAAGCGGGTGGAGGCCGTGCGGCTCTACGCCGCGGCGAGGGCCCTGGAGGACCGCCGCCGGTTCGCCGCCGCGGCCGAGGCGCTGGAGGAGGCGTACAAGCTCGACCCCGACTCCGTGGCGATCGCCCGTCGGCTGAGCCGGCTGTACGTCGGCCCGCTGGCCCGCCCCGAGCAGGCGGTGGAGTTCGGCAAGAAGGCCCTGGCCGCCGACCCCAGCGACACCGAGACGCTCGAACGGCTGTTCGAGTTCTACGTCGACAAGCGGCGCGACTTCCGCGCCGGCGAGGCGCTGCTGCGCGAGGTCCTGGCCAACCCCAAGCTCGCCGAGCACGCCGCCGGCCGGATCGTCGCCTGGTTCGAGCTGGGCCGGCTCTACGCGGGCCCGCTGAACGACGCCGCCCAGGCCGCCGACGCCTACGTCAAGGTCATGGCCGAACTGGACGACAAGGAGTCCAACAAGCTGACCCCGGCCGACGTCCAGCGCATCCTGGGCCCGGATCCGGCCGCCCGCTACCTGGAGTTCGGCCTGATCTTCCTCGCCGCCGGCCGCGACGAGCCCGCCCTGAAGGCCCTCGAACGGGGCCTGGTCTACGACGAGAACAACCCCCAGATCCCCCTGGTCCTCTCCGAGTCCTACCTGAAGGCCAACCAGGGGGACAAGGCCCTGGCGCTGGTGGAACGCTACTTGAAGCGGCAGCCGCAGGGGATCGAGGCGTATGAGCTGATGGGCCGCGTGCTCAAGGCGCTCAACCGCGAGGCCGAGATCACCCCCCGCCTGGAGGAGGCCGCCCGCCGCGACTCCAAGAACGTCCCGCTCCAGTACGTCTTGGCCGACCGCTACCGCGAGACGGGGCAGGTCGAGAAGGCCGAGGCCCTGTACAAGGGCCTGCTGGCGAGCCAGGCCAACCCCCAGACGTACCGGGCCCTGGCCGCCTCGCTCGTCAAGCGGAAAAAGGTCCCGGACCTGCTGAAGGTCCTCTGCGAGGCCGTCGCCCGCCCCCAGGGCGAGATCGCCGTCCGGCCCCAGATCCTCGCGGTCGCCGCCGACGACGCCCTGGCCGACGCGATCCTGGACGAGGGCCTGAAGCAGCTCACCGCCGACCCGCCGGGCCTCCCGGAGGCCCAGGCGTTCAAGGTGCTCGGCGAGGTCGCCGTCGGCGGCGGCGACCGCGACGCCCGCCCCGGCCGGCTCGAACGCCTGCTCAAGCTCCAGCGCCTGATGCTGGGCAAGGCCCCCAACCCCTTGCTCTACATCGAGGTCGCCCAGACCGAGCAACTCCTGAAGCGCCACGGCGAGGCCGCCGCGACCCTCGCCGAGATGTTCGCCAAGTTCCCGGGCGAGCGCAAGTCCCGCTGGCTCGCCTTCCAGGCGAACTTCTACCACCGCGCCGGCCAGGACGACAAGGCGCTGGAGGCGATCCGCGAGGCGATCAAGCAGGCCCCGGCCGACCCCGACGAGCGGCGGCAGGCCGCCGACGTCCTGGCCGAGCTGGGCCAGGTCGACGAGGCCGTCGCCATCTATCGCAAGCTGATCCAGGACGAGCCCGGCAACCCGATGTACGAGATGCTGCTGGGGAGCATGCTCTCCAAGCACGGCCGCAACGAGGAGGCCGTCGCCCTGTTCCGCGACATGCTCAAGCGGAACTCCGGCGGGGGCCGCGACGAGCTGCTCCGGATGATCTACGGCCAGCTCTCCGTCGCCTACGTCAACCAGGGCGACTTCGCCAACGGCGAGGCCGAGCTGGAGGCCGCCCTGGAACGCTACCCCGACGACGCCGGCATCAACAACGACCTGGGCTACCTCTACGCCGACCAGGGCAAGAACCTGGAGAAGGCCGAGGCCATGATCCGCAAGGCCCTGAAGGAGGACCCGGACAACTACGCCTACCTCGACAGCCTGGGCTGGGCCCTGTTCAAGCAGGGGAAGCTCAAGGAGGCCGCCGAGCCGCTGGAGAAGGCCGTCGAGCTGCACCGCCAGGCCGAGAAGATGGGCCAGGCCCAGCCCGACGCCACCCTCCCCGACCACCTGGGCGACGTCTACCTCCAGCTCCAGGACGTCGAGAAGGCCCGCGCCTCCTGGCGCGAGGCCGAGGAGGCCGCCGCCCGCAGCGAGCCCCCGGACAAGCGCCTGGAAGAGATCCGCAAGAAGCTGGCCTCCCTCGACGCCACCGAGAAGGCCCCCCGGGCCTCCACCGGCACCAACCCCTGAGCCGACCGGGCGCGGCTCGATCGACGCGAAGCCGAGCCACGCCGCCCCGGACGGGCCGACGCCACGCCCACCGACGCGATTCGACCGACGTGACCAGGAGCCGAGACCCGAGATGGCAGGACATTCCCACTCCGCGAACATCGCCCACCGCAAGGGCCTGGTCGACGCCAAGCGCGGGAAACTCTTCAGCAAGCTCTGCCGGGCGATCTACGTCGCCGCGCGCAACGGCGGCCCCGACCCGACGGCCAACCTCCGCCTCCGCTACGCCATCGACAAGGCCCGCTCGGTCTCCTGCCCCAAGGACAACATCGAACGCTCCATCAAGAAGGCCACCGGCGAGCTGGGCGCCGAGAACTTCGAAGAGATCATCTACGAGGGCTACGGCCCCTCCGGCGTCGCCGTCCTGTGCGAGGTCCTGACCGACAACCGCAACCGCACCGCCGGCGAGCTGCGACGGCTGTTCGACGCGGCCGGCGGCAACCTCGGCGCGACGGGGTGCGTCAGCTACCTCTTCGCCTTCAAGGGCCTCTTCGTCGTCGACCCCAAGCACGTCCAGGAAGACGCCCTGATGGAAGTCGCCCTGGAGGCCGGCGCCGACGACGTCGAGCTGGTCGACGGCTACTACGAGGTCACCTGCGCCCCCCAGCAGTTCGAGGCCGTCCGCAAGGCGCTCGAAGACGCCAAGATCGCCACCGAGAGCGCCGAGACCAGCTACATCCCGTCCACCTCCGTCGACCTCGACGTCGAGGCCGGGAAGAAGATGCTGAAGCTCCGGGACATGCTCGACGAGAACGACGACGTCCAGAACGTCTACGCCAACGACAACATCCCCGAGGAAGTCCTCGCGGGCTGACCCGCGGGAGGGCGACCATACGCCGCCCATCCACGGCGACCCTCAAGCGGCCCCTCTCCCGCCGGGGCTCGGGAGGGCATGCCGGCCGCACGACATCTTCACCCGATCATGCCAAGCATCCTTCTCCCCTCGTGGGAGAAGGTGGCCGAAGGCCGGATGAGGGGGCGAACGCCTCCGCATCACCAGGCCGGCGTGGGCTGGGCTTTGAAGTCGGCGGCTTGCGGTCGCGCCCCCCTCATCCGCCCCTCTGGGGCACCTTCTCCCACGAGGGGAGAAGGGGGGGCCATCCTCGCTCTCCGATGCTTGGGACGGAGCGGCGAGGGGCGCGAAGCGACGCCCCACGATCGGGCCGTCACTTCGCGTCCGGCTTGCCCTTGCCCTTCTTGGGCGGCTCGGGCGCGGGGGGGGCGGGCTTGGGCTGGGGCTTCTTCGCGGGCTTGGCGGGCTCGGGCTCCGACGCCGGGGTCGCCTTCTTGGGCTGGGGCTTCTCGGCCTTGGGGGCCGCGTCCTTCGCGGGCTCCTCCTTGGCCGCCTTGGCGGGCTTGCCCTGGTGGAGCCAGCGCGGGGCCTTGGGGTCGTTCTCGACGGCCGGGTCGTGGGCCAGGTCTTCCAGCAGCTCCAGGAACTCGGCCCCGCGGTTCTTGGGGATGGCGCGCTCGACCAGGCCGCGGAGCGTCGGGACGTCGTCCTCGTGGAGGCCCAGCTTCTCCAGGGCGGCCCGCGCGGCCGAGTCGATGGGGATGGCGTGACCGCCGAGGGCCTGCTGGATGACGGTGGCCGTGACGTAGTCGGACGAGAAGGCTTCGAACGCCTGGAGGGTCTTCAGAGCCTCCTTGAGCGGTTTCTTCGCCAGGACGTCGAGCGAGGTGAAGCTGTAGGTCTTCTCGAAGAGCTGGCGCAGGAACCTGCGGATCCGCTGGGCGCGCCCGGCCGGGTCGGGGACGTCGGCGAGGGCCTCCTGCAACTCGCCCAGGTGACTGACGCGGACCTCGTTCCAGTCGGAGAACTGGTCCTTGAAGCGGGAGAGGGCCTGGTTGGCCTGCTCGCGCGTGGTCTCCTCGTGGCAGATCCCGTAGACGACGGCGTCGATGACCGGCAGCCGGGCGGCCGTCGAGGCGGCCTTGGGCTTGTACCGGCGCTTGAGGTAGGCGTGGAGATCGGCGAGGTACTGGGTCTTGCTTTGAGTCGCCATGAACCTGTCTGGGGTTGGGAGCGCTTCGTCGTGGGCCGGGCCGGCGGCGGTCGGTCGAGGGGGGACTCTCAGTCGTCCTCGGCCTCGTCCTCGTCTCCATCCTCGTCGTCGTCCCCGGCCGGGCCCGGGGGCTCGGCGGCCGTCCCGTCGCCCTCGGCGGGGTCGGGCTTGCGGTCGGAGGCGACGGCCTCCTCGATCAGGCGGCCCATCTCGACGGACTTCTTGACGCCCTCGTCGAGCTTGAACGTCAGGATCGGGACGAAGCGGATCTGGAGCCGGGCGGCGACCTTGGACTGGAGGAAGCCGGTGGCGCTGCGGAGGCCCTTCATGGCCGTGCTGCGCTCGCCGGGGGAGCCCATGACGGTGACGTAGACGGTGGCGTTGCGGAGGTCGTGGCCGACCTCGACGCGGAGGACGGTGACGCCGCGGACGCGGGGGTCGGAGACTTCGAACAGGACGGCCGAGGCGACGACCTCGCGGATGGCTTCGGCGATGCGGAGGCTGCGGTGGGAGGGCATCGGGCGGCGTCCCTGGGTCGGTCCGGTCGTGCGACGGGGATGGTCGTGCGGGCCCGCGCCCTCGACGGCGACCGGGCCGGCCGGCGGATGCCGGCGCGGCCCGGGGTCGCGCGGGGTCGGGGCCCTGCGGGGGTTGCGTCAGAGGGTGCGGCGGATCACGTCGACGCGGTAGGCCTCGATGACGTCGTCGGCCTTCACGTCGTCGAAGTTGGTGATCTTGATGCCGCACTCGAAGTTCTGGGGGACTTCCTTGACGTCGTCCTTGAACCGCTTGAGGGCGTCGACGGCCCCCTTGTAGATCTCGCGGCCCTCGCGGATGAGGCGGACCTTGGCCGAGCGTTCGATGACGCCCTGGGTGACGAAGCAGCCGGCGACGACGCCGATCTTGGAGATCCGGAAGACCTGGCGGACGACCGCCCGGCCGAGGTGGACCTCCTTGATCTCGGGCACGAGCATGCCCTCGACGGCCTTCTTCACGTCGTCGGTGACCTGGTAGATGATGTCGTAGCGGCGGATCTCGATGTCCTTCTCGTCCGCCATGGCGATCGCCCGGTCCTCGGGGGCGACGCGGTAGCCGATGATGATCGCCTGCGAGGCGTCGGCCAGGATGACGTCGCTCTCCGTGATGCCGCCCACGCCCTTCAGCAGGATGCGGATCGGGACCTCGGGGTTCTCGAGCTTCTCCAGCTCCTTGATGATGGCCTCGATGGAGCCCTGGACGTCGGCCTTGACGATCAGGTTGAGCGACTTGACCTTGCGCTCGGCCATCTTGTTGAAGAGGTTCTCGAGCGTGACGGTCTGGCGTTCGGCCTGGGCCGCGTCGCGGGTGCGGGTGCGGCGGGCGTCGGCGACCTCGCGGGCGCGGGCGATGTCGTCGGTGACGGCGAAGTTCTCGCCGGCGACCGGGACGACGTCGAGGCCGGAGATCTCGACCGGGAAGGAAGGCCCGGCCTCCTCGACCTGGCGGCCGGAGTCGTCGAAGAGGGCCCGGACGCGGCCGAAGCCGTCGCCGCAGACGACGACGTCGCCGACGCGGAGCGTCCCCTCGCGGACCAGGACGGTGGCGACGACGCCGCGGCCCTCGGAGATCGAGGCTTCCAGGCAGGTGCCGGTGGCCGGCCGGTCGGGGTCGGCCTTCAGCTCGTGCAGCTCGGCGATGGTCTCCAGGGTGGCGAGCAGGTCGTCGACGCCCAGGCCGGTGGAGGCCGACGTCTTGACGACCTCGACGTCGCCGCCCCACTCGACGGGGTTGAGCCCCTGCTGGGACAGCTCGCCGAAGATCTTGCTGACGTTCGCCGCGGTGTCGACGTTGGGGAGGTCGATCTTGTTGAGCGCGACGACGATCGGGACCTCGGCCGCCTTGGCGTGGGCGATGGCCTCGACGGTCTGGGGCATCACGCCGTCGTCGGCCGCGACGACCAGGACGACGATGTCGGTCACGTTGGCGCCGCGGGCCCGCATGGCGGTGAACGCCTCGTGGCCCGGGGTGTCGACGAACGTGATCGGCTTGCCGTTGTACTCGACCTGGTAGGCGCCGATGTGCTGGGTGATGCCGCCGCTCTCGGACTGCACGACCTTGGTCTTGCGGATCCGGTCGAGCAGCGAGGTCTTGCCGTGGTCGACGTGGCCCAGGATCGTGATGACCGGCGGCCGCGGCACGAGGGCGTCCTCGTCGGACTCGCGCTCGTACTCGGCGAGGATGTCGTCCTCGGCGGTGCGCTCGTGGACGACGTCGAGCGTCATGCCGAATTCCATGGCGAGCATGACGGCCAGCTCGTCGTCCAGGTTGGCGTTGATGGTCGCCATCTGGCCCATGGCCATCAGCTTGCGGAGCAGGTCGTTGGCCTTGACGCCCAGGGCCTCGGAGAGGGTCCGGACGCTGATCGGGGCCTCCACCTCGGCGTGCGACTTGCGCGGCGCGAGGGTGGAGGAGTGCCGGCCGCCCCCCTTGAGGTGGGGCCGGCGACCGCCGCGGCGGCGGCGCGCCTCGTCGTCCTCGTTGAGGAGGGCGGCGGCGGGCATCGGGGAGGAGACGCGGCGGTCGGTGGCGCGCTCGTTGCGGCGGGCGCGGCGGCCGGCGCGGTCGGCGGAGGAGCCGACGCCCTTCCCCTTCTTGCGATCGTCGTCCTCCTCGGTCGGCGGGGCGACGGGGGGCGGGAAGCCGACCGCGCCGGGGGCGACGGGGCCGCGGGCGACGGGGCCGCGGGCCGGGCCGGACGGGGGCGCGCCGGGTCGGCCGGCGGGGCGGCCGGCGAGGGCGCCGGGGCCGCCGGGGCGGGGGGCGGGGCCGCCGGGGCGGGGGACGGCGGTGGCGTTGGGGCCGATCTGGCCGGCCCGCATCATCGCCAGCATCTCGTCGCGGGTCATCCGCTTCTCGGCCCGCTGGGTCTTCCCCTCGGGCCCGCTCGCGGCCGGGCGGGGCGGCCCACCTTGGGGCCGGGGGGCGGCGCCCTGCGAGGGCGCCACGGGGGGGAGCGGGCGGCGCGGGCCGGCGGCGTCGCGGCGGGCGGCGTCGCCCGCGTCGTCGCCCGGCCGGCGGCCTTCATCGCGACGGCCGCCGCCCTGGGCGCCGGCCTGCGAGGCCCCGGTCCGATGGACCGGGGCGGCCGAGTGGCCCCCGGTGCGCTGGACCGGGGGGCGTATTCCCGCCGAACTCATGTATTCGCTCCGCTTGAGGGGTTGGAAGGAGGGGGGCCCCCCCCCGGGGCGGGGGGGCGAGGGGGCGTGGCCTTGCGGCGGGCCGGCCGGGGCCGGGCCGGGCTCGGGACGGGGGGCGGCGGCGCCGCGGTGCGGCGTGTGGCTGGAGAGCGGACCCGCCGAGCGCGAGGCGGGCGGGGCGGCGGCCGGGGCCGGCGTCGGGGCCAGCCGACCGGGAGTCGGGGCCGCCTCGGCCGGCGCGACGGCCGCGGGGGCCGGGGGCCTGGCGGTCGTCGGCGGGGCCGCGGCGGGGGCCGCCGGCCGGGGCTCCGGCGCGGCGGCGGTCGAGGGCGTCGGGGCCGGCGGCGTCGCGGCCGGGGCCGGCGTCGCGGCCTTGGAGGGGGCCGGCGCGACGGCGGGCTTCGCGGCCGGGGCGGGCGCGGGGGCCCCCTTCGATTCGCGGGAGAACAGGTCTCGGATCTGCTCCACGGTTGGGGGATCGACGACGGCCAGGGCGTTCGCCTTCACGTCCAGATTCCACTTCTGGATCCGATCCAGCAAATCCTGGCTCTTCAATCCCAGCTCTTTCGCCAACTCGTGAACACGCGTGGACAAAGGCAACTCCTCCCGGAACCGGCTCCGGCCGGCCGCGTGGGCCGCGGCGCGATACGAACGTCTCGATATTTCCTATTGTAGCGGCGCGCCGGATCGCGCGGCGAGCCCGATCGACGGGCCCGCGGCGACTCGCGGCGGAAATTCCGGGGGGCGGTTGGGGGGTCGAGTGCGGCGATCCTCGATTCGTGGGGTAGGCCCGGCCCCGGGGCGGGCCGGGGGGGCTGCTCGCTCAGGATTCCTCGTCGTCGGCGGTCTTGGCGACCTCCGGGTCGCGGCCGGGGTCGGCGTCGAGGGTCGGGGGGTCCTCCCCCTTCACGACGACGTCGGTCACCAGCCGGCTGGTCTCGCGCTGGTCGGCGTCGCTGGGCCGGGAGGTCACCTCGCGGCCGTTGGCGGCGGGCCGGTTGGAGGTCTCCTCGGCCAGGGCGAGGTCCCGCGGCTCCTCGTCGGCCTCGTCCGAGTCCGACGCCGCCTCGTCGTCCCCGACCTCGTCGTACCCGGGGTCGATCTCGTCGCGAGGCTCGGCGGGCAAGGCCGGCTCGCTCCCGTCGTCCGGGTCCTGGGTCTCCTCGCCTCCGCCTTCGGGGGCCGGCTCGCCTTCGGCCGGCGGCGGGGGCGGGCCCTGGCCGTCGGCCAGGGCGGCGGCGTTGCGGCCCGACTTGCGGCGGGGGAGGTCCTCCGACTGCTCCTCGGCCAGCTCCTCGGCGCGGGCGACGACGGCCTCGGCCAGCCCTTCGTCCAGGCCCTCGATCGTGGCCACGAGGTCGGCGATCTCCATCACGGACAGGTCGTCGTAGCTGAGGATGCCCTGCTCGACGAGCCGTTCGGCCAGCTCGACGTCGACCCCCTCGATCTTCGAGAACGCCGCGACGGCCTTCTCGATGACCTCGTCCAGCTCCTCGGCCGTCATGATCTCGACGTCCCAGCCGACGAGCTTGGACGCCAGGCGGACGTTCTGGCCCCGGCGGCCGATGGCCAGCGAGAGCTGGTCGTCGCGCACCAGGACGATCGCCCGGCCCAGCAGGTGGCAGAGCATGACCTCGTCGATCTCGGCCGGCTGCAGGGCGTTGGGGATGAGGACCTGGAGCGACTCGTTCCAGCGGACGATGTCGATCCGCTCCCCCCCCAGCTCGTCCACGATGTTCTTGATGCGCGTCCCGCGCACGCCCACGCAGGCGCCGACGGCGTCGATCTTGGCGTCGATCGAGGTGACGGCCACCTTGGACCGGTAGCCGGCCTCGCGGGCCAGGGCGCGGATGGCGATGGTCTGGTCGGCGATCTCGGGGATCTCCAGCTCGAACAGCCGCCGGACGAAGTCCGGGTGGGTCCGGCTGAGGATGATCTTCACCCGCTGGCCGACCTTGCGGACGTCCAGGATCACGGCCCGGATCCGCTCGTTGGGGTGGTAGCTCTCGCCGGGGATCTGCTCGCCCCGCGGCAGGATGGCGTCGGTCTTCCCCAGGTTGACGATGACCGCGCCGCCTTCGAACCGCTGGACGGTCCCGGTCATCAGGTCGCCGCGCTGGTCTTCGAACTCGTCGAAGAGGCTGTCGCGCTCGGCCTCGCGGATCTTCTGGATGATGACCTGCTTGGCCGTCTGGGCGGAGATCCGGCCCAGCTCGGCCGGGTCCATCCGCTCGCCGTCCTTGGTGGCCGAGATCGCGCCGGTGTCGCGGTCGATCGTGACCTCGATGTCGCCCGCCTCGGGGTAATGCTTGCGCGCCGCGGTGGCGAGCGCCGACTGGATCCCTTCGAACAAGATCTCCTTGGAGATGTTCTTGTCGCGATGGATGCTATCGACGATCCGGACCAAATCGACGCTCATTCCTACCCTCCGAGGCGTGCTTTCCGGGTGGTCTCGACGTGCGCGAGGCGGATTCGAGGGGGGCGGCCGATGGGCCGGCCTCCAACGAAGCCGAGCCTCACCCGTCGGTCGGGCGGGGCTCGGGTTGTTGCCGCGATACCGTCGAGCAGGCAGCGCCTCCGGGCCGTCCTCCGCGTCGCCGGCCGCACGACATGGCACGGCGGTCCCGCGCAAGGACGAACCCGACCCCGCATGGGCCGGGCTGAATCCACCGGTCGACCGAAGCCCCGGCCCGGATGCATCCTACCCGGATGTTGACAGTTCTGTCAAGCATCCCGACAATGGCAGGCGTCCCGGTCGCGCGACCGGCTTCGGGCTTTCGCGCGTGCCGTCCGGACCGTCCTGGGGGCCCGATGACGTCCAACCGCCTCGACCACGACGCCCTGAGCGACGCCCTGGGGGCGGCCGGCCTGCGGTCGACGCCCCAGCGGCTGGCGGTCTACGACCAGCTCGCGGCGATGGACGGGCACCCGACCGCGGAGCAGGTCTTCCGGGCGGTGCGCCCGCGGCTGCCCCGGATCAGCCTGGCCACCGTCTACAAGGCGCTCGAGGCGCTGACGGCCGTCGGGGCGGTCGACCGCCTCAACCCCGAGGCGGCGGGGGGGCCGACGCGGTACGACGCCCGCGGCGACCGCCACTACCATTTCCGTTGCCTGCGCACGGGGGCGATCCACGACCTCCCGACGCAGTACGACCCCGCGCTCATCGAGCGGCTCGACCCGGCGCTGGCCGACGACCTGCGGAGCCGGGGGTTCCAGGTGACGGGCTATCGCCTGGAGTTGCTGGGCTATCGGCTCCCGGGCCGGGAAGGCGGGCGAGAAGCGTGAGCGAGAAACGTAGGCACGTCGGCCCCCTCACGAACCTGGGGCCGCTCGTCGACACCCACGCCCACCTCCAGGACGAGCGGCTGCGGGCCGAACTCCCGGCGATCCTCGCCCGGGCGCGGGCGGTCGGGGTGCATCAGGTCGTCGCGATCGGGATCACGGCGGAGGACTCGGCCGAGGTCGTCGCGATCGCCGCCGAGCATCCGGGGGTCTTCGCGGCGGTCGGCTATCAGCCCAACGGCCTGATCGACGCGACCGAGGACGACTGGCGGCGGATCGTCGAGCTGGCCGGGGCCCCCAAGGTGGTCGCGATCGGCGAGACCGGCCTGGACCGCCACTGGGACCGGACGCCGTTCCCGCTCCAGCAGGAGTGGTTCCGGCGGCACTTGGAGTTGGCCCGCGACCGCGACCTCCCGGTGGTGGTCCACTGCCGCGACTGCGAGGCCGACGTCGCCGCCGCCCTGGCGGATTTCGCCCCGGTGCGCGGCGTGCTGCACTCGTTCAACGGGACCCGCGACCAGGCCGAGGCATTCCTGGGGCTCGGGCTGCACATCTCGTTCGCGGGCATGCTCACCTTCAAGAACAAGGCGATGGACGCGCTCCGCGAGGTCGCGCCGTCGATCCCGATCGACCGGCTGCTGGTGGAGACCGACAGCCCCTATCTCTCCCCCGAGCCCCGCCGCGGCCGGACCAACGAGCCGATGAACGTCGCCTGGACGGCCCGCAAGCTGGCCCAGGTCCGGGACATGCCCGAGGCCGACCTCGCCCGCGCCGTCGCGGCCAACGCGCGGGAACTTTTCCGGCTCCCGGCCGCTCCGGCCTGAGACTTGCACCTCTCGGGGCCCGTCCCACGATTTTTGGGCTCGACGGCCGGGGCGATTTCGCATTCAATGTCCTCGCGCCGTCGAGAAGGCACCTCAGGAACGAGTCGCCGCGCCTCCGGGCGGGAGCGTGATCGAGTGATGGAGATGGAACTCAGGCAAATCGTCGCCGTGGCGGCGGTCGCGACGCCGATCCTCACCCTGTTCCTGGCCGGGGCCTTCATCGCCGCGCGCAGCGGCGTGGAGCGGGTCTCCTCGGGCAGGGACGTCGTGCAGATCGCCGGCAACTTCTCCGCGATGCTCCTGCGCGTGGCGGGATACGTCGTCGTCCTGCTGCTGGTGCAGCACTTCATCGGCCTGCGGTCGACGTTCGGCTGGTGACGCCGGGCGTCAGACGCCGCGCGCCTTCGGGTCCCACAGGATCTTGTGGAGCTGCACCTGGAGGCGGATCGGCAGGCCGGACTCCAGGATCCACCCGGCCAGCTCGGTCGGGTCGACCCGGCCGAACACCGCGCCCATCAGGATCGGGCAGCGCGCGGCCAGGCCGTGCCGGCGGATCACGTCGACGGCCCAGTCGAAGTCGGGGCGGTCGCCCAGGACGAACTTGACCTCGTCGGTCGGCTTCAGCCGGTCGAGGTTCGGCCAGACGTTGGCGTCGACCTCGCCCGAGGCCGGCGTCTTCACGTCCAGGATGATGCGGACCCGGGGGTCGACGCGGTCGGTCGCGACCCCGCCGCTGGTCTCCAGCAGGACCGTCCAGCCGCGGTCGGCCAGCGCGGCCATGAGCGGATGGGCCTCGTCCTGGAGCAGCGGCTCGCCGCCGGTCAGCTCGACCAGCCCGCCGCCGAGCTTCTCGACCTCGTCGAGCACGGCGTCGAGGGCCATGGCGCGGCCGTGCTTGAAGGCATGGGCCGTGTCGCAATACACGCAGCGCAGGTGGCAGGCGGTAAGCCGGACGAAGACGCAGGGGAGGCCGGCGAAGGTGCTCTCCCCCTGGATGCTCTTGTAGACCTCGTGGACCATCAGCGTCCCCGCCTCCTTCCCCTCCAGCGGCCGGAGCCGGCGCGCGAGGGCGTTCGATGCGGCGCGGGGTTCGATGCGGGCGACGTCGTGCATGGGCGGGGCGGCCGGGGATGGTTCGAGGGGCTCCATATCTCATGGTATCCCCGGGGCCCTCGCCCCGCCCAGGCCAAGATCGCTGGCGGCGACCGGGCGGGCGTGCTACGAATAGTCCGGGAGACGTTCGAAGCGGATCGACGCCCGGGAGGCCCTCATGAGCACCGCCGACCGCGACGCGGCCCCCCCGGGGGCCGTCCACCTCGCCGATCCGCCGTTCTGGGACGCCTTCGACCCGAGGTTTCCGGACAGCGACGGCGAGCCGATGGCCGACAACCAGACGCAGTACAAGTGGATGGTGACGATCGCCGAGGGCCTCGACGCCCTGTTCGCCGACCGCCCCGACATCCTCGTCGCCTGCGACCTCCTCTGGTATTACGACCGCGACGACGCCCGGCGCTGCATCGCGCCGGACGTGTTCGTCGCCTTCGGCCGCCCCAAGGCCCCGCGGCACTCCTACAAGGAGTGGATCGAAGGGCACGCCCCCCAGGTCGTCTTCGAGATCCACTCCCCCAGCAACACCGTCCCGAAGATGCGGCGGAAGCTGGAGATCTACGACGAACGGGGGGTCGAGGAGTATTACTACTACTTCCCGGAGGAGTCCGCGGGCCGGCTCGACGGCTGGCGGCGCGGCCCGCGCGGGCTGGAACCGATCCCCTCCACCGACGGCTGGACCAGCCCGCGGCTCGGCGTCACGTTCGAGACGCCCCCCGAGGACGACTCGCTGGTCCTCCGCGGGCCCGACGGCGAACTCTTCCAGCACGTCCAGGACATCATCCGCGACCGCAAGCTGGCCCGCCGCATCGCCGAGATCGAGCGCCGTCGCCGCGAGCAGGCCGAGGCCGACGCCCGCGAGGAGCGCGCCCAACGCGCCCGGGCCGAGGCCGACGCCCGCGAGGAGCGCGCCCAACGCGCCCGGGCCGAGGCCGACGCCCGCGAGGAGCGCGCCCGGGCCGATCGGCTGGCGGCCCTCCTGCGCGAGATGGGCATGGATCCGGGCTGAGGCGCGACGGCCGCTCGCGCGGCCACCCCTGGCGGGGGGCGGCGTCGCGAGGTAATGTAAGGCTCGGCCCGGCCCCATCGCCGGCGCCCCTCTGGGTCGGAGTGCTCGCCATGAACGTCGCGAGAATCCTCGGCGCGACCGCGGTCGTGGTCCTCTGCTCGTGCGGGACCTCGGCGCGGGCCCAGTCCGCGCCCGCGTCGCACTTCGGCCGGACGGCGAGCGGGCCGGCGGCGGGCGAGCCCGCCTCGGGGCGCCGGGCGCAGGGCTTGCGGCGCGCGGCGGCCCCGGGCCGGCCGGCGGACGACCCGCTGGCCCCGTATACGTCGCGGCCCCGTGGGACCTCCAGCGGCACGCCGGTTGCGGCCGCTCCGGAGCGCCCCGCCCCGAGGCCGCCGATCCGGGACTACTTCCCGACCGCCCGCGTCGGCCGCTACGCGTCCTCGGCGGTGCACGTCGGGCATCACTGCACGCCCTCGCGGGCGTCCGTCTTCGGGGCCAGCCGTTGATCGTCTCGCCAGGTGACATGAACCGTACCAGCGACGTCCGCAAGATCGCGTTCATCGGCGACTACCTCCCCCGCAAGTGCGGGATCGCCACCTACACCCACGACCTCTGCACCTCCGTCGCCACGCAGTTCCCGTCGGCCGACTGCTTCGTCGTCCCGGTGAACGACGTCCCCGGCGGCTACGACTATCCGCCGGAGGTCCGCTTCGAGATCGAGGAGAAGGAGCTGGACTCCTACCTCCGCGCGGCCGACTTCCTCAACTTCAGCAACGCCGACGTCGCCTGCCTCCAGCACGAATACGGCATCTTCGGCGGCCCGGCCGGGAGCCACGTCCTGCGGCTCCTGCGCAACCTGCGGATGCCGATCGTCACCACGCTCCACACCGTCCTGAAGGAGCCCGACCACGACCAGCGCCGGGTGATGGGCGAGATCCTGGACCTCTCCGCCCGCGTCATCGTGATGACCGAGCGCGCGAGGGCGTTCCTGCTGGACGTCTGGAAGGCGCCCGAGTCCAAGGTCGACCTGATCGCCCACGGCATCCCGGACATGCCGTTCGTCGACCCGGCGTTCTACAAGGACCAGTTCGGCGTGGAGGGGAAGCTCGTCGCCCTGACGTTCGGCCTGCTCTCGCCGAACAAGGGCATCGAGAACATGCTGGAGGCGATGCCGGCGATCCTGGAGGAGTTCCCCGACTTCGTCTACATCGTCCTGGGGGCGACCCACCCGAACCTGGTGCGCGAGCAGGGGGAACGATACCGGATCGGCCTGGAGCGGCTGGCGAAGAACCTGGGGATCCGGGAGAACGTCAGCTTCTACAACCGCTTCGTCGACCTGCCGGAGCTGATCGAGTTCCTGGGCGTGGCCGACGTCTACGTCACGCCGTACCTGAACCCGGAGCAGATCACGTCGGGGACGCTGTCGTACGCCTTCGGCTGCGGCAAGGCCGTGGTCTCCACGCCGTACTGGCACGCCGAGGAGCTGCTGGCCGACGGCCGCGGCGTGCTGACGCCGTTCGGCGACTCGAAGGCCCTGGCGACGGCCATCCGCGACCTGCTCCGCGACGACTCCCGCCGCCACGCGATGCGCAAGCGCGGCTACCTGATGGGCCGCGAGATGATCTGGGGGCGGGTGGCCCACCAGTTCGTCGAGTCGTTCCAGCAGGCGCGCCGGAGCCGGCTCGACGTGCCGGTGAAGCCCCTGGCGGTGCGGACCCTGGCCGAGCAGCCGCTCGACCTGCCGGGGTGGCGGCTCGACCACCTGGACAGGATGAGCGACTCCGCCGGCATCATCCAGCACGCCACGTTCACCGTCCCGAACCTGGCCGAGGGCTACTGCACCGACGACAACGCCCGCGCCCTCCTGCTGACGACGATGCTGGAGCAGCTCGGCCAGGCGATGCCCCGGACGGCCCGCCTGGCCTCGACCTACGCGGCGTTCCTCAACTACGCCTTCAACCCGGCGCGCGGCCGGTTCCGCAACTTCATGGGCTTCGACCGCCGCTGGATGGAGGAGGAGGGCTCGGACGACAGCCACGGCCGGGCGATCTGGGTCCTGGGCGCGCTGGTCCACCGCTCGCGGCGGGCCGACCTGCAATTCTGGGCCTCCGACCTCTTCGACCGCGCCCTGCCGGCGCTGCTGGAGACGACCTCGCCCCGGGCCTGGGCGTTCGGCCTGCTGGGCGTGTGCCACTACCTCCGCCGCCTGGCCGGGGCCCGGCCGGCGAGCCAGGCCCGCGACCTCCTCACCCAGAAGCTGCTGGCCCTGCACGGGGCCGTCGCGTCCGCGGACTGGGATTGGTTCGAAGACCGCCTGACCTACGACAACGCCCGGCTCCCCCAGGGCCTGATCGCCAGCGCCCGCAGCGGCGGCCCCCCCGAGGCCCTCCAGGTCGGGCTGGGCGCCCTCTCGTGGCTGGCCGGGCATCACCGGGCGCCCTCGGGCTGCTTCCGCCCGATCGGCTGCAACGGCTTCTACGTCCGCGAGGGCGTCCGCGCCCAGTTCGACCAGCAGCCGGTGGAGGCCCAGGCGATGGTCTCCGCCTGCCTGGAGGCCTACCACGCCTCCGAGGACCCGGCGTGGCTCGTCGAGGCCCGTCGCGCCTTCGAATGGTTCCTGGGCGGCAACGACCTGGGCCTGGAGCTGTACGACGCCTCCTCCGGCGGCTGCCGCGACGGCCTCCAGGAGGACCGCATCAACCAGAACCAGGGCGCCGAATCCACCCTGGCCTTCCTCCTCTCCCTGGCCGAGATGAAGCTCGTCGAGAGCGTCCTGTCGCACCAGCGCCAGGTGCAGGCGAACTGAGCCGGCCCCCGGTCCCGACCCGATCGAGCCCCTCGTCAACGCGGACGAAGACCCCACGAACCAGGATCCCCCGCATGGACGTCACAACGACCACGGCCACCGAGGGGGCCGCCGTCGGCCGGCCCCAGCCCCGCGTCGACCGCACCGGCATCGTGCTGCGGCCCAACAACAGCCGCGTCGTGATCCGGCCGTTCCAGCCGGCCGACGACCACCGCGTCGAGCGCATCATCGGCCGCATCTGCGCCCTCTCGGAGGAGCAGGTCCGGGCGCAGCTCGACGAGGTCATGCTGGAGTTCCGCGACCGCCACCAGAAGATCCGCGCGTTCTTCCTCCAGCGGTTCCAGGACGTCCGCCGGCTGATGCTCACGGACCACCCCATCAGCGAGAATCGCCGGCTGCTCATCGGCGCCTACTTCACGCAGGAGTACGCGCTGGAATCCGCCGCGCTGTTCAACCCCTCGATGGTCTGGGCGCCCGACCAGTCCGGCGTCCCCGAGGGCTCCAGGCGGTTCATCATCAGCCTGCGCGCCACGGGCGAGGGCCACATCTCCTCGATCACCTTCCGCAGCGGCACGGTCGACGCCTCGTGCCGCGTCCGCATGGACGAGCCCACGCGCTTCGTCACCGCCCCGGAGCCCGTCCCCAACACCCTCTACGACAAGCACCTGTTCCTGCGCAAGCTGGTGGAACTGCGGATCGACGGCCCGTTCGCCGAGCAGGTCCTCGACACCCTGGGCGACCAGTTCTCCGTCGATGAACTGGAGACGGCCCTCGGGCGGGCGCTCCACCAGGCCCGCCCCCGGCACCACGAGCTGGAGCCGCTGGCCCGGGGGATGCGCACGCTCGTCCGCGCCAACTACGAGGTCGCCTTCGACCCCGACCTGAACGTCTCCGAGCGGATCATCTTCCCGTACTCGCCCACCGAGACCAACGGCATCGAGGACGCCCGCTTCGTCGAGTTCCGCGAGGACGACGGCTCGACGACCTACTACGCCACCTACACCGCCTTCGACGGCAAGGTCGTCCTCCCCCAGATCCTGGAGACGAGGGACTTCCTCCACTTCAAGGCCAGCACCCTCAACGGCCCGGAGGTCCGCAACAAGGGCCTGGCCCTGTTCCCGAGGAAGGTGAACGGCCTGTACTGCACGCTCTCCCGCCAGGACAACGAGCACATCTTCCTGATGTACTCGGACATGCTCCACTTCTGGTACACGAAGGTCCCCATCGCCAAGCCGACCTACGCCTGGGAGTTCGTCCAGCTCGGCAACTGCGGCTCCCCCATCGAGACCGACGCCGGCTGGCTCGTCCTGACCCACGGCGTCGGCGCCATGCGCAAGTACGCGATGGGCGCCTTCCTGCTCGACAAGGACGACCCCTCGCGCCTCATCGGCCGGCTCGAAGAACCCCTCCTCGAACCCAACGCCAACGAGCGCGAGGGCTACGTCCCCAACGTCGTCTACTCCTGCGGCGCGGCGGTGAAGGACGGCGTCCTCATCATCCCCTACGCCATGTCCGACTACGCCAGCACCTTCGCCACCATCCCCGTCGACGACGTCATCAAGGCGATGGTCTGACGCCGACGAGAGGGGCGCCGAGATGGATGAAGCCGCATTGCGGGCCTGGCTCGCCGAGCCGAGGACCGCCCTGATCGCCGCGGTCGCCGAGGGCGTCCGCGCCCACGTCGCGTCCCTCCGCGCCGAGGGCCGGGACATCCACGGCTACGCCCTCCTCCCGGGCGAATACTACGATATCAACGGCCTCACGGCGGTCGTGAGGACCGAGGCCCCGCCGGCCGCCCCCGAATACGGGACGGAGCGCTTTTATCGCTACTGCGTCGACGAATGGGACCGCTGGGAGCATTCCAGGTTCCTAACCGCCGACGCCATCCTCGCCGCGTTGAATGAGCGGTTCCGGTCCCTGCACTCGAAGCCCGACGAGTTCTGCGTGATGGACGAGTTCGAGATCGCCCACGCCGATTCTCTGCTTGACGCCGTCGCGAGCGGCCTGGAGGCCGCACGCGACGCCGGGGCCTTCGGCGACCCGGCCCCGTTCCTCGCCGTCTGAATCTCCGACTACAACATCGAGGGGATCATCGAGGATTCGGTGCGCCGGCTGAACCCGCCCCACGTCCACGCCGACTTCATGGCGGAAATCGGCTGATCCCGTCGCTCGCGGGCGCAGGCCCGCCGTGCTATGCTTGGCGCGTGAGACATCGAAAGGGGGCCGACATGCCGATCGACCGCGCCAACGACCCGATCGCCCCCCGCTCTCCTGGGCTCGCCGACGAGGACCACGGGGAGAGTCTCCGCGCGATCCGCGAGGGGTTGGCGGAAGTCGCCGCGGGTCGATCGCGTCCGTTCGAAGACTTCGAGCGCGAATTCCGCGCCAGGCACGGCCTGCCCGCCCATCGCGGCCTGGAACCGTGAGGCCCTTTCGGAAAGCCGCCATGCCGACCGACCGCTACGACGACCTGGCCGCCTTCCGCGCCTTCCTCGACGCCAAGCTCGCCGACCCGGGCAACGACCTGACGCTCGCCGAGGTCCTCGCGCTCTGGGAGGCCGAGAATCAGACCGACGATGAGCGTGACGAGGCCCATCGATGCGTCGGCGACGGTTTGGCTTTCATAATCGCACCCACAAATCGGAGGTCAGGCACAACGCCTTCAACCGTCGGCCCAGAGCGAGAGATCGAAGATGGGTCAAGGGTTGACAACGCCGACCGATCCGACGAGCAGGAAAGACGAGTCATTCAGCACATGAGAAGTCTGGGATGGTCCCTCTCTCGGGTGAAGGATCATGATCGAGAACTCATCTGCTGCGAGTGCCATCACCCTATAGGGAACATGGCCATCCAATTCAACAAGCGAGGAATCCTGACCCACGACTACGATCGGCCTTGGTTCATCAACTGTTGCTTCGCATGCGCCCGCAGGATCTATCGGCGCGACTCCCGCTGATAGGACGGAGCCGCGCGAGCGGACGCTCAGGCCCCGCCCGGATCTTGGACCGGCCCCTTATCGCGGCGGCCCCGCCCCTGCGGTCTCATGCTGCGACCGCCGCTCCCCAGAGACGACAGCAGGTCGATCCGGACGGCCCGATCCGGGAACCTCGCGACGATCTCCAACTCGCCGCCGATCGCCTCGACATAGCCTCGAAGCGTGCTCAGGTAGAGGTCGCTCCGCCGCTCCAGCTTCGATACCGCCGCCTGGTTGACGCCCAACTTCTCGGCGAGATCCTTCTGAGACTGCTCGCGGGCCTCCCGCAACTGCCGCAAGGTCGCCTCTTCGGCGAGGAGTTCCGCGGCCCGCCCCCGGATCTCGGCCTGCTCGTCTTCGGGGAGGCTGGCGAGGAAATCATCGGCCTTGATCGCCATCGGTCATCCTCTCCAATCGTTCAAGGTGCCGCCGAAATCGCTCCTCGGCGATCGGCAAGACTTTCTCATACCATCGCCGGTCGCCCGCCTTGCATCCCGCCGCCAGGAGGATCGCCGATCGCCTCGGGTCGAACGCGAACAGGACCCTCCAGGGCTCCCTTAAACTCCGGACGTGCAACTCCTTCATGTTCGGATACGTCGACCCCTTGATGGTGTCGACGTGCGGCCGGCCGAGGTGCGGCCCCCGACTCTGGAGCAGCGGCACGCAAGCCACGATCGCCACGCGGACCTCGCGATCCTGGTCCCGAAGCCACTCGGCGAACTCCTCGTCGTACAGGACCTCCCATTCCATACCCAACTCCCACCCAAGGATTGTATTCCATCGACGGAATTCTTCAAGCGGGCCTCGTCACACCGCCTCCAGCGCCCCCATCAGGTCGGCCCGCGAGAACTCCACGACGGCCGAGGCCGAATCGGCGGCCCCGTAGTAGACGAGGTAGCCGGCGGGGGATTCGACGATGCCGGTGGGGAAGACGACGTCGGGGACGAAGCCACGGCGTTCGAAGTCGGCGGTGGGTTCGAAGATGGAGTCGGGGGTGCGGGCCAGGACGCGCGAGGGGTCGTCGGGGGCGAGGAGGAGGACGCCGGTGGAGTAGGCGCCGACCTCGCCGGGCTTCGTGGGGCGACGGTTGCCGTGGTAGATTTCGAGCCAGCCGTCGGGCACGCGCACCGGAGGCGTCCCGGCCCCGACGCGGCCCGTCTCCCAAGAACCGCCGCCGCCGTGCAGGCAGGCGTGGCGGCCCCAGTGGAGCAGGTCGAGGGAGGTCGCGGTCCACATCTCGGGGCGGTTGAACGGCGTCGCCGGGTTCGGCCGGTGGATCGCCGCGTATTCGCCGCCGATCGTCTCCGGGAACAGGACCACGTCCTTGTTCTCCGAGCAGAAGATGACGCCATGCCGCTCGAAGGAACGGAAGTCGGCCGTCGACGCCAGCGACGTGCAGGCGCCGTGGCGCGACACGGAAACATAGGTGAAGTAGTAACGCCCGTCGAGCGCCGTGATCCGGGGGTCCTCGACGCCGAACTCCTCCATCGGCCCCTCGGGGACGAACCGCACGGGGTCGATCCCGCGCACGGAACGGCCGTCGCCCAGGCGGACGACCTGCAAATGCGACGTGAACGTGAGCCGGACCAGGCCGTCGGCCTTGCGCTCGACGACGCGGGGGTCGATGGGCCGCAGCTCGTCGTCGGGGGTCCAGTCGACCGTCAGGCCGGCGTCGGCGTCCCAGCGGGGCAGGGGGGTGAAGCCGGGGCGGACCTCGCGCGGGCGCTCGGCCACGCGCACCAGCATCACCACCTCGTCGCCGGCCCGGATCACGCCGGGGTTGAACGCCCCCACGACCTCGAAGTCGTCGCGCGAGGGCTTCACGTCGGCGGGCGTCAGCAGCAGCTTTTCGAACAGCCGTGGCAGGATCATGGGTCGCTCCTTCGGTCGTCCGGTCGGGTCCGCGACGATCAGCTTACCCCGGCCGACGCCCCGCGGGACAGCCGCGTCGATCCGCACGACCGGCACGCGCCTTGCGTTGTCCTAGGGACAAACCCACCCGCCGATCGCGGGATGTTCCGATAGACCGGTTCGACACAGGAGAACGACGATGACGCACGACCACCCCGACAAGACCGCCGCTTCCCTGGACGAGAGCACCGGCCCCGTCGGCACCGTCGACGACATCCGCGAGCACATGGACGTCTACGCGTCCTGCGGCACGAAGGTCGGCCGGGTCGACCATGTCGAAGGGGACTCCATCAAGCTGACCCGCAGCGACAGCCCCGACGGGCAGCACCACCGGATCCCCCTGTCGTGGGTGGCCAAGGTCCACGGCCACGTCCACCTGGATCGGGATCACGTCCAGGTCCAGGACGAGTGGCAGCCGGCCTGACGCCCCCGCCTCTCAGGCTTCACGAGCCTTCCTCGCGCGAGGAAGGCTCGTTCCGCTTCCAGGCCGAGCCATCCGCCTCTTTGCTGCGGGAGGACCGAACCATGCCCGACAAGCCAACCCCGGACGCGATCCCCACCCCCGACGAGCCCCCGCCGGTCCCCGCGCCGCCGCCGGACTTCCCGTTCATGCCCAAGCCCGCGGAGCACCGCACGCCGTTCCCGGCGCATCCCGAGCCGTCTCCGGGGTCTCCGAAGCCGTCCGATCCCTCCGGGCCGAGTTGCTGAACCTCACGCCGACGCCTGCGCCAGCCGGTCGGCGGCGCAGGCGAGAGCCAGCGACTCGCGGCCGTTCGCCTCGGTGACCTTGCGGACGTGCGAGCGGTCGCGGATCCAGGCGAGCTGGTCCGTCATCATCAGGCGGAGCAGCTCGCCGTAGCGGTGCGACTTCACGACCCCCTCGCCCCACGTCAATTCCAGCATCTGGTAGACGTCCAGGCCCTTGTGCCTCGCGTCGCACTTCCGGTCCTTCGGGCTGTAGCCGACGGTGCAGTCGAGCCGCGCGCCGGGGAAGAGGTCGCCGAGCGCCTTCGTCCGGGCCTCGTCGGCGATCGCGTGGACCTTCACGACGGTCGGGATCCAGCCGTAAAGGGTGACGTCGCCGCGCTCGAAGACGATGCGCAGCTCTTGCCGGTCCATCCGGCCCGGCTGGTGGAAGCCGTGGTAGAAGTTGACCAGCACGTCGTCCTTGTAGCGGACCGCGCACTGGACCTGCTCCTCGATGGGAGGCGAGCTTCCCGGCCGGATCCCGCGCTGGGCGGAAACGACCTCGCCCCGGCCGAGCCAGCCGGCGAACAGGTCGAAGAAGTGGACGCCGTGCTCGACGAAGATGCCGCCGCTCTTCGATCGATCCCAGAACCAGTGGGCCGGGCCCAGGTTCTCGTCGGAGGCGTAATTCTCGAAGAAGGCGTGGATCGGCTCGCCGAGGAGCCGCTCCGCGAACAGCTTCGAGACGGCCTCGTAAACGGGGTTGTACCGCTGCATGAGGTTGGCGACGAGGAGGAGGTCGCGCGACTTCGCCTCGGCGATCATCTCGTCGGCCTGCTCGACGGTCATCGCCAACGGCTTCTCGCAGAGGACGTGCTTGCCGGCGCGGAGGGCCCGGAGCGCCTGCTCATGGTGCAGGAACGGCGGCGTGGCGACGTAGACCAGGTCGACGTCGTCGCGGGCCAGGAGCGAATCCACCGCCTCCACGTCCGGGATGCCGAACCGCTTCGCCGCGGCGATGGACGCCTCGCGCGCCGTGCCCGCCATCGCGACCAGCCGGACGTCCGGCGCCTGGGCATACTGCTGGAGCGCGTACAGCCCGAACCCGCCGCAGCCCACGATCCCGATCCGCACTTCGCCCTGATCCGTCATCTGCGAGGCCCCCAACTCCGTCGATGTCGCAATCCACGCCCGATTGTCCCCGCAGGTCCCGGGCCGGTCAATTCGCGCCGGCCGGGCCGAAAGGCTGGGCAGGGGGCCGGGGGCGTCGGATAATGGGGAGGATGGACGTCCCCGCCCTGAAGCCGCGACGGCCCTCCGGCCGATGATTCCGGGACCGCGACGTCGCCCCTCGCCCCTGTCCCTCGAAGACCTCGTGAACCCATGATCAAGCCTCCAGAGGAAACCGGAACGCCCGCCCCGCTCGTCGGCGTGGTGATGGGGAGCAAGTCGGACTGGGAGACGATGCGGCACGCCTCGGAACTCCTGGACGAGCTGAAGATCCCGCACGAGGCCCGCGTGGTCTCCGCGCATCGCACGCCCGAGCGGCTGTTCGCCTACGGTCGCGAGGCCGAGGGCCGTGGGCTGGAGATCATCATCGCCGGCGCCGGCGGCGCGGCGCACCTGCCGGGGATGCTGGCGGCGATCTCGATCCTGCCGGTGCTGGGCGTGCCGGTGGAGAGCCGGACGCTCAAGGGGGTGGACTCGCTGCTGTCCATCGTCCAGATGCCGCGCGGGATCCCCGTCGGCACGCTGGCCATCGGCGCGGCCGGCGCGGCGAACGCGGCGCTGCTGGCGGCGGCGATCCTGGCCCGCAAGCACCCGGCGATCCGCGAGGCCCTCGCCGCGTTCCGCGCCGCCCAGACCGACGCGGTGGGAGAATCGCCCCGATGACCGCCGCCGCTCGCGACGGAATCCTGTACCCCCCGGCGTCGATCGCGGTCGTCGGCAGCGGGCAGCTCGGCCGGATGTTCATCCAGGCGGCGCAGGCGATGGGCTACCGCGCCGGCGTCCTGAGCGCCACGCCCGAGACCCCCGCGGCGCAGGTCGCCGACTGGTCGGTCCTCGGCCCGCCCGACCACCTTCCGGCCCTCCGCGCCCTGGCGGACCGGGCCGAGGCGGTGACGGTGGAGTTCGAAAACGTCTCGGCCCCCGCGCTCCGCTGGCTGGCGCGGCGGCGGGTCGTCCGGCCCGGCTGGCGGACGCTCTGGACGTGCCAGAACCGGCTCCGCGAGAAGACGTTCCTCGCCCGCCACGGCATCCCCCACGCCCCCTGGCGTCCCGTCCGCACGGCCGACGAGCTGGCGACGGCCGCCCGCGAGCTGGGCGCGCCGCTGATCCTCAAGACGGCCAGCTCGGGCTACGACGGCAAGGGCCAGGTGCTCGTGAAGGACCCCGCCGAGGCCGCCGACGCCTGGGCGAGCCTGGGGCGGGCGCCGTGCGTGGCCGAGGGCTGGGTGGAGTTCGCCGCCGAGGCGTCCGTCGTCGTCGCCCGCGGGGCCGACGGCCGCGCCGCCGCCTTCCCGATCGCGCTGAACCATCACGAGAATCACATCCTGGCGACCTCGACCGCGCCGGCCCCCGTCGGCCCGATCGTGGCGATGGAGGCGCGCGAGGCGGCCCTCGCCGTGGCCCAGGCGCTCGACGCCGTGGGCGTGCTGTGCGTCGAGTTCTTCGTCACGGCCGACGGCCGGCTGCTCGTCAACGAGATCGCCCCGCGCCCGCACAACTCCGGCCACCTGACGATCGAGGCGGCGTACGCCAGCCAGTTCGAACAGCAGGTCCGCGCCCTCTGCGGCCTGCCGCTCGGCTCGTGCGACCTGACCCGCCCCGCCGCCATGATCAACCTCCTGGGCGACGTCTGGGCCGGCGGCGAACCGCGCTGGGAACGGGCCCTGGAAGACCCCAGCGTGAAGCTCCACCTCTACGGCAAGAAGACCCCCAAGCCCGGCCGCAAGATGGGCCACATCACCGCCCTCGACGAGACCCCCGAAGGGGCCCTGACGCGGGTGCGGGAGGCCAAGCGGCGGCTGATGGACAAAGACTAGGCGAAACATCGAAGTCCCCTCTCCCCTCGGGAGAGGGTGGCCCGAAGGGCCGGGTGAGGGTCGTCGGACCTGTAAGCATAGCCTCGGTCCGACGTCGGCGAGCCCGACATACGCTCCGCGCTCCCACGACCCTCACCCGCCGCTGCGCGGCCGCCCTCTCCCGGCGGGAGAGGGGACTTCGATCCGACCATCCATCGAGCTCTCATCATGCGTCTCGCCCAACCCTACTGGCTCGCCCTGGCCGCGTTCGCGGTCCTGCCGCTGATCCGGCACCGGCTGCGCGGGCGGGTGGCGTGGCCGAGCCTCGTCGGGTTCCGGGGCGGGGGGTGGTCGCCGTGGGCGTGGGCGTCGTGGCTGCCGGCGGCGCTGCAAGGGGCGGCGATCGCGGCGCTGGCGGTGGCGATGGCCCGGCCGCAGACCGTGGGCGGGACGGTCCGGATCGCGACGCAGGGGGTCGCGATCGTGGTCGCGATGGATCAAAGCTCCAGCATGAGCGCCGTCGACTTCCCCGCCGACGGCGGCCTGCGGCGCATCAGCCGCCTGGAGGCCGCGCGCGAGACCTTCGCCCGGTTCGTCGCCGGCCGTCCCGACGACCAGATCGGCCTGGCGACCTTCGCGAACTACCCGGAACTCCCCTGGCCCCCCACGCTCGACCACCGCTCGCTGATCGAGGCCGCCGACGCCGTCCGCCCCGCCCGGCCGGGCGACGACGGGACCAACATCGGCGACGCCGTCGCCTGGTCGCTGGAGGCCCTCCGGCGCTCCACGTCGTCCCGGAAAGTGATCATCCTCCTGACCGACGGCAACAACGCCCCGGCCGTCCCGGATCCGCTCGACCCGACGCGGGCGGCGGAGCTGGCGCGGGACCTCGGCGTGACGCTGCACACGATCGCCGTCGGCCGCGAGGGGGGCGTCGTCCACGGCGTCGACGGATCCGGCCGCCCGGCGGTCGCCGAGCGCGAGGGGCCGAACCTGGAATTGCTGCAACGCATGGCCGACGCGACCGGCGGCCGGTCCTTCCGCGCGACCGACGCCGACGCCCTGGACGACGTCTTCCGCGCGATCGACGCGCTGGAGAAGTCGGAGATCCGCGAGGAGGTCCGCACGCGATACGACGAGCGCTTCGCCCCCTGGGCCGCGGCGGCCGTCGGCCTGCTCGCCCTCGACCGCCTGCTGACCTGCGGCCGGCTGCGACGGCTCCCCTGACGAGGCCCCGATGGACGTCGAGACCCCGCGGTTTCTCTGGCTCCTGCTCGCCCTGCCGCCGCTCATCCTCTGGGCCTGGCGGGCCGCCCGCCTGCGCGGGCGCGGCTGGCGGACGCTCGGCCAGTGGGGCCGCGCGCCGGGCGACCGATCCGTCGGCGTGCTCATCGCCTGGACCCTCGCCGTGCTGGCGCTGTCACGGCCCCGGATCGGGCTCGAACCGCGCGAGGCGATCGGCGCGGGCCAGGACGTCGTCCTGGCGTTCGACGTCAGCCGGAGCATGGCCGCCGAGGACGCCGCGCCGAACCGCCTGGGCCTGGCCGTCGAGACGGCGAAGACGCTCGTCGACGAGCTGGCGAAGGATCCGGCGAACCGCGCGGCGGTCGTGGCGTTCGCCGGCCGGGGCTCGTTGCGATGCCCGCTCACGCAGAACCTCGGCGCGGCGGTCGACGTGATGGACCGGCTCCGCCCCGGCGAGGTCCGCCCCGGCGGCACCGACCTGGGCGCGGCGCTCGACGCGGCGGCCGACGCCTTCGACCCTCGCGAGCCCGACGAGGGCCGGACGGTCGTCATCTTCTCCGACGGCGAGGACCACGAGGGCCGCTGGGAGCGGGCGCTGGAGAAGGCGATGGCGAAGGGCGTGGTCGTCCACGCGATCGCCCTCGGCGACCTGAAGGAGGGGGCCCGCGTGCCGTCCCCCGCGGCCGACGGGCCGCTGACCTACCAGGGCGAGCCCGTCGTCTCCAGGCGCACCGACGAGGCGCTGGAGGCGATCGCCGGGCGGAGCGGCGGGGCGATGCTCAAGCTCGGCCTGGCGACGGCCGACCTGGGGCTGCTGTACCGCGAGCGGATCGAGCCGGTCGCGCGGGCGAAGCGCCGCGAGGCGCGGGGCTCGGAGCGTCCCGAGCGGTTCCCGCTGTTCCTGGCCGCGTCGATCGGCGTCCTGATCGCCGCCTGCCGCCCCGGCGACGGCGTCCGCCGGCCCCGACGCCTGCCGCGAGGCGTCGCCCGCGCCGCGTGCCTCGTCGCGGCGCTCTCCCAGGTCGGCGCCGACGCCGGCCCCGAGACGGCCGCGCAGGCGGTCGCGCGGGGGCGGGCCGCATACGCCGCCGGTCGGTTCGAAGAGGCGCTCGACGCCTTCGAATCGGCCGCCGCGCAGGCCCCCGGCCGCGCCGTCCCCGCCTACGACGTCGCCGCGACGCTCTACCAGCTCGGCCGCCACGCCGAGGCCGTCGCGCGCTACCAGGAGGCCCGCGAACACGCCGGCCCGGCGCTGCGGACGAAGATCGACTTCGCGATCGGCAACGCGGCCGTCGGCCTCGGCGACCTCCCCGGGGCGATCCGGTCCTACGACGCCTGCATCGCCTCCACCGCGCGCGGCGAGGGCCTGGACGCCGTCCGCGCCGACGCCGCCGAGAACCGCCGCTTCATCCTGGAACGGCTCCGCGAGGCCGCGCAGGATCGTGAAGACCCGGACGAATCGGGGCCGAACGACCGGCCCGACGGCACCCAGAGCCGGGGCGACGCCAAGGCCGAGGACGGCCCCGGCGCCGGCCCCGACGGACGCTCGCCCGACGCGCCCGGCGAGGGCGAGGAGGCCGACCGCCCCAGCCCCCGCCGGTCCGGCGGGGCCGGCGGCGACGCCGCGAGCCCGCCCGGGGCCTCGCCCGACGACCGCCTCGACTCCGCCCTCGACCACATCCGCGACGCCCGCCGCCGCCGCCTCCCCGACGAGCCCCCCCCGGACGCCCCCCGCGGCGACGGAAAGGACTGGTGAGGCCGTGAGGACTTTCGGCGAGTCGACGGCGAGGTTGAACTCCCCTCTCCCCTCGGGAGAGGGCGGCCGCGCAGCGGCGGGTGAGGGTCGCCGGAGCGCGGAGGGCATGACGGGCGAGCGGATCGTGAACCGAAGCCGTCTCTACAGTCCGACGACCCTCACCCGGCCCTTCGGGCCGCCCTCTCCCGGCGGGAGAGGGGACGCGATCGGCGTATTCGCCCGGCTCCTCTTGATGCTCCTCCTCGCCCCCTCCCCGGCCCACGGCCAGGACCTGACCGTCCGCGCGCGGGTGCGCTCGGAGAAGATCCTGACGGGGCAGGGGATCGACGTGTTCGTGGACGTCCCGGCGCGGGACCGACGGCCGAAGCTGGAATTGCCGGCGCTCCGCGGGGCGCGGATGTGGGTCGCGGAGGAGACCTTCCGGCCGACGGGGATGACCGCGATCGGCGGCGCGACGGCCAGCGACAACGTCTTCACGACGAGGCTCCGCCTGGTCGCGACCGCGCCCGGCCGGCTCGACGTCCCGCCGATCGTCGCCGCGATCGACGGCCGTTCGGGCAAGAGCGCCCCGCTCCGGCTGACCGTCGAGAATCCCCCCATCGCCGGCCGGCCGCCCGGCTTCCTCGGCGGGGTCGGCGAGTTCGCCGCGACGGCCGAGGTCGCGCCGGGGCGGGTGCGGGTCGGGCAGGAGGCGATCTACCGGATCCGCATCGAAGGCCCCGGCGCGCGGGGGATGACGACGAGGCCGGCCCTCGACCGGCTCCGTGGCCTCCCCATCGACCCTCGCATCACCGAGCGGCCCGACGAGACGGTCGACGAGCCGCCGTCGCGGGCCTTCGTCTACCGGATCCGGCCGATGAAGGCGGGGGAAGTGGTGCTGCCGCCCGTCCCCATCGCGTCGTACGACCCGCGCATCGGACGCTACCTCACGCGGGCGTCGAACGGCGTCCGGCTCACGGTCGTCGACGCGCCGGCCTACGACCCGGACGACCTGGACTATCGAGCGCCGGCCCCCGGAGCGTCCCCGGCCAGGATCGTCGCGACGACCGCCGCGGTCGCGGTCGCGCTGGCGGCCGTCGGCCTGCTGATCGCCCGTCGTCGCCTCGGGCGATGGTTCCGGGTCAGGTTCCCAGGCCGTCGCCGCGCGGCGAGGTCGTTCGCGCGGGAGTCCGCGCGGAGGCTGGGCGCGCACGAGGGGCCCGAGGACGAGGCGGCGCGGGCGGTGCTGGACGCGCTGGTCGAGTACGCCCGCCTGGGCGCGGGCCGGCCGCCGGGCGCGCTCACGCCGGAGGAGGCGAGGGCGACGATCGCGACCGCGAGCGGGTCGGACGAGCTGGGCGATCGCGCGGCGGAGACGGCCGCGCGGTGCGACGAGATCCTGTTCGCCGCCCGGCATGCGGGCGGCGCTTCGGGCGAGGGGGGCCGCCTGGCGATCGACGCCCGCGAGCTGTTCGAAGCCCTCGGGCGTCCCGGCGGCCGATGGGGGGGGATCAGCGGAAAGAGCGGTTGGTGACGGTGTTGAACAGCTCGCGCGCCTTGGGGGCGTTCGCCGACTGGCGGACGACCTCGAAGCCATCGACCTGATGGACCGGGATCACCTTGTTGATGAGGGTCTCGATCTCGGTCAGCGGCTCGCCCTGGTCGGGGCCGACGAAGAGGTAGGCGACCCCGTCCTTCCCCATGCGGCCGGTGCGGCCGATGCGGTGGACGTAATTCTCCGGGTCGTCGGGGATGTCGTAGTTGACGACGTGGCTGATGCCGGCGACGTCGATGCCGCGGCCGACGACGTCGGTGGCGACGAGGATGGGGATCGTGCCGGCGCGGAAGCCGGCCATGACGCGGTCGCGGGCCGTCTGGGCGAGGTCGCCGTGGATGGCCGCGACGCCGGGGATCGTCCGCCGCAGCCGCTCGGCCAGCCGGTCGGCGCCGCGCTTGGTGCGGGTGAAGACGATGCACTGGCGGGGCTTGTCGCGCCTCAGCAGGTGGACGAGCAGCTCCATCTTCCGGTCGTGGTTGACCGAGATGTAATACTGCTGGATCGTCTCCACCGAGGGCTCGTCGGTCGACAGGTTCAGCTCGACCGGGTCGTGCATGTAGCGGTGGCAGAGCGTGCGGATCTCCGGGCTGATCGTCGCGGAGAGGAGCAGCGTCTGGTGCGGGACGGGGAGCCGCTTCATGATCCGCTCGATGTCGGGCCGGAACCCGATGTCGAGCATCCGGTCGGCCTCGTCGAGCACGAGGTGGAAGATGTCCCCGAGGTACAGCGTGTGGCGCTCGATGTGGTCGAGCACGCGGCCGGGGGTGCCGACGGCGATGTCGATCCCGCGGCTCAGGGCCCGGATCTGGCGGTCGATGGGCTCGCCGCCGTAGAGCCCGCAGACGGAGACGTCGGCGCGGTTGGCGCACAGCTTCTTCAGCTCGACGACGATCTGCTGGGTCAGCTCGCGGGTGGGGGCCAGGATGATGGCCTGGGGGCCGCGACCCCGCTCCTCCAGCATCTCGATCAGCGGGATGCCGAAGGCGGCGGTCTTGCCGGTCCCGGTCTTCGCCTGCCCCAGGACGTCGAGCCCGTCGAGGGCGACGGGGATGAACTCGGCCTGGATCGGCGAGGGGGTGTGATACCGGGCGGCGGCCAGGGCCTTCAGCATGCTGGGGCTCAGGCCCATCGAGCGGAAGCCCGCGGCGGGTTCCTCCTTAACTGGGCGAATCAAACAGTCCTCCGAAAAAGCTCTGCGGTCCAAGGCGTGGATGTGAGGGCGGGACGGTCGGCGTGAGGGGCTCTCCGGCCCGCGTTCCGTTTCGATTCAATTCTTCATGATCGACCGTACCAGATCCAGAGTCCGGCGTCAAAGCCAAGCCAAGACGACCGGACCGCGCGACCCGCCGCGACCGACGGGCCTCAGTCCGGATCGACGCCCATCGCGCGCAGCATGGCGGCCAAACGCTCGGCCCGCTCGCGTTCGGCCTCGGCCCGCTCGCTCTGGGCGGCGGCGCGGTGATCGGCGTCGACGCGGAGGCGGCGTTCGGCCTCCGCCCGCTCGCGTTCCGTGCGGGCGATGGAGTCGGCCTCCTCGCGGAGCCGGCGCTCGGCGACGGCCTGGCGCTGGGCCCGACGGCGGCGGCGACGCTCCTCGTCGGCGGCCTGCTTCACTTCCTGGAACGTCCGGAATCGCGCGCCGTCCGGGCCGCGGACGATCAGGGCGTCCTTGCGCCTCGGGGCCTTGAACGTGATCCCCAGCCGCGGGCTCGCCCAATCGCGGAAGTCGGCGATCGGCCGCAGGCCGGCGGCCTCGCGGACCCAGCCCTTCAGCCGGCCCGACTCCGGGTCGTAGTAGTAATACTCCTCCACGCCGCGACGGTCGTAGATGGCCAGCTTCCGCGTCATCTCCGCGGCCGTGTTGCTCGGCGAGTCGATCTCGAAGACCACCTGCGGGACGACGCCCTCCTCGACCCACTCGCGGTAGGAGCGGCGGTGGCCCCTCGGCCGGCCGAAGACGACCAGGACGTCGGGGGCGACGACGTCATACTTGTTCGTCCGGTCGGCGTACCAGAGGAGGTCGGCGGCGACGAAGACGTCGTCTCGGTCGGCGAACAGGGCGGCGATCCCCTCCTTGATCGTGACGATCCACTGGTACTG
>MKTT01000148.1:36664-55865 GCA_001898385.1 Planctomycetales bacterium 71-10 | reverse complement strand
CTCCACCTCCTCGACCTCGCCCGTCGACCGGATCGCGAACCGCCCCGCCGAGGCCCGCGAGGCCGCGGCGAACGCCTCCTTGCCGAACGCCGGCCGCCCCGGCGTCAGGAAGACGACGTCGTCCGTCGTCAGCGACAGGATCCGATCCAGGTCGCCCGACTCGGTCGCCTCCAGCCAGGTGCGGATCAACTCGCGGATCGCCTTCTCGTCGTCGCTCATGGGGTTCCTCCCTTGCGCGAAGATTCGCGATGCGATGGTAGCCGTGCGCCCCCGGGATGGCGAGCGTCTCGCCCGACGTCGCGCCGGATCCGCGGTGGAGGACGGCCCCTTGACGCTATCGGATGGAGCCCGTAGCTTCGCCTCGTGAGTTGACGGGCGAGGCGCACCGTTTCGCCCTCCGATGCAACCCGAGGCGGATCTCATGGGCGTCGCCGAAGACCTGAAACGGTTGAGATACCAAGGCGAAGGCGGCGATTCCAAGGCCAACGTCAATCGCCTGGAGAGGTTGATCGGCGTCCCGCTGCCGCGCGACTATCGCGACTTCCTGCTAACCCACGGCGGCGGCTACCTCGACGCTGTCTCCCCATGCAAGGCCCCCAACCCCTTCGACGACGCCATCACCGTCACGCGGATCCACTCCGCGACCGAGGTGATCGACCTCCTCGATTCCGAGGTGGCCCCGCGCAACATGATCTGCATCAGCATGGGCCACGATAGCATGACCGGCTGCCTCTCGATCGCCGGCCTCGACCACGGCCGGGTCTTCGCCCTGGACGTCCGGATGCGCTATTACTGGGATGAGGAGACCCTGAAGAACCTACCGCATCTCGCCCCCTCCATCCGCGAGTTCTTCCGGCTCAGAGATGCGGACAAGCTCCCCGAACGCCCCTGGGGTTACGACAACTGCTATCCGATGGCCGGCTCGTTCGTCGAATTCCTGTCGCGCCTCCGGCCGACGGGCTCCTGAACGCCGAGGCGGATCTCATGGGCGTCCGGGCTGCCGATCGGGCGACGCATTCCCTCGCTCCCTGTTGATCCCGGCGGTCGTCCGGGATACAGTGATCCTGTCGAGACCGGCGACACGCGCCCCTCGACGCTCTTGGATCGCGCTACCGTGGCGCGACGGACTAGAGCCCGCTCCCGCGAAGAGGCTGGACTCCCGCGGGCCCGGGGAGGCTAGAACGAAAAGGAGGTGATTGCGTGTGTAGTGATAACCAGGGGCGGCTCGCCTAAGGCAGCCGACGGGTTTGCCGTCGGGCAAGCCGCATATCTGAAGCCTACGAACAAGAGGCTCGGTTCGACCGGGCCCGGACTACACCCGGGCCCGGTCGGATTCGCCTTTCCTGATCCGATGGATCGTGTTGGAACGGGGTCCCTCCGCGTGACGTTCGGCCTGTTCGCGACCGAGTTTCCTGGCTCCTATCTGGGCTGGCGGTACTGGTACTTTACCAGTGTCGAATCAGGTCGCCGGGCTGTGTGCGGAGGTTCCTGCTAGGACCCCACCCCATACAAAGCAGATACCCAAGGCCCCGGGACCTGATTTCAGGACCGGGGCCTTTTTCGTTTCCCAACCGAGTGTTTCCAGACTCCGACACGGGCCGTCGTCCCCTCCGGAGAACCATCCCCGCGGCGTTCGCGGGGAGGTCCGGACGAGGGGCCGCGCCCGACAACCACAGAAAGGGCGTCGACCGTGATCGTCGTGATGAAGCCGGACGCGAGCGGGGCGCAGATCGAGGCCATGACGCAGCAGATCGCCGGGCTGGGGCTGACCCCGCAGGTCATCAAGGGCGAACATCAGACGGTCGTCGCGGCTCTCGGGCAGGAACGCCCCGGGATGGCCGAGACGCTGGAGATCGGCGAAGGGGTCGAGAAGGTCCTGCCGATCATGGCCCCGTACAAGCGGGCCTCGTTGGAGATCAAGAAGGACCGCACCGTCGTCAAGGCTCTCGGCCTGGAGGTCGGCGGGGTGAAGGTCGCGATGATCGCCGGGCCGTGCTCGGTCGAGAGCGAGGAGCAGATCGTCTCGATCGCGAAGCGGCTGAAGGAGCTGGGGGCGACCGGCCTCCGCGGCGGCGCCTTCAAGCCCCGCACCAGCCCGTACAGCTTCCAGGGCCACAAGGAGAAGGGCCTCCAGATGCTCGCCGCCGCCCGCGAGGCGACCGGCCTGGCCATCGTCACCGAGGTCATGGCCCCCGAGCACGTCCCGATGGTCGCCGAGTACGCCGACGTCCTCCAGATCGGCGCCCGCAACATGCAGAACTACCAGCTCCTCCAGGCCGTCGGCGACTCCGGCAAGCCGACCCTCCTGAAGCGCGGGATGAGCGCGACCATCGAGGAGTTCCTCCTGGCCGCCGAGTACATCCTCGACCGCGGCAACCCCCACGTCATGCTCTGCGAGCGCGGGATCCGGACCTTCGAGGACCACACCCGGTTCACCCTGCCGCTGGCCACGGTCGCCTACCTGCAAGAGAAGTCCCACCTCCCCGTGGTGGTCGACCCCTCGCACGGCACGGGCAAGTCCAGCCTGGTCGCCTCCATGTCCAAGGCGTCCGTCGCCGCCGGGGCCGACGGCCTGATCCTGGAGGTCCACGAGGACCCGAAGAAGGCCGCCAGCGACGGCGCCCAGACCATCACCCCCGCCGCCTTCGGCCAGCTCATGACCGATTGCCGCCGCGTCGCCGAGGCCGTCGACCGGACGATGTGACCGCGCGGGCGACCCTCATCCTCCTCGGGATGAGGGTCGCCGGGCTCATTCGGCCATCGCCGCGTGGCGATGCGCCTCGTCCCACGCGCGGGGGATGTAGACGCAATCGGGCTCGGCGGCGTAGGGGTCGCCGGTGACGGCGTACGAGCGGGCGCGGCTGCCGCCGCAGACGTGGCGGTACTCGCAGACGCCGCACTTGCCGCCGAACGAGTCGGCGTCGCGGAGGTGGCGGAAGATCGGCGAGTTCTGATAGACGTCGACCACGTCGTTGAAGGGGAACATGCCGCACGTGAGCGGCAGGAAGCCGCTGGGGTGGATCAGGCCGGCGTGGCCGATGAACAGGATGCCGCGGCCGTCGTTCACGCCGGGGAGCCCCCCCTCCCAGCCCCGCGCCGACATCTTCATCGGCTCCGCCTTGCCCGACTCCTTCCGCCTCTGGAGGACGAAGCGGCGGTAGTGCATCCCCTCCGTCGTCTTCACCATGAACGAGTGCTCGCGCGAGATCGCCCACAGGCGTTCAAAGGCCCGCTCGTAGCGCTCGCCGTCCAGGCGGAGTTCCTCGGTCGCCCGGCCGACGGGGATGATGAGGAACAGCGACCACAGGGCGATCCCGCGCGGCTCCAGCAGGTCGGCGATCGCTTCGAGCTGGTCGTAGGTCCCGGGCGTGAGCGTGGTGTTGACCTGGACCGGGATGCCGGCGTCGCGGGCGTCGTCCATGATCCGCCGGGTCATGGCGAACGACCCGGAGACGCCGCGGACCTTGTCGTGGGTCTCGGCGTCGACGCCGTCGAGCGAGACGGCCATGCGGCCGATGCCCGCCTCCTTCAGCCTGCGGATCGCGTCGGCCGTGACCAGCGGCGTGGGCGAGGGCGTGATGGCCGTCTGGAGGCCGTCGGCGTTCGCGTGGCGGATCAGGTCGAACAGGTCGGCCCGCTTCAGGGGGTCGCCGCCGGTGAAGACCAGCAGCGGCGGCTCGGGGAAGCGGGCGAGCTGGTCGATCAGCCGCTTCGAGTCGGCCGTGGACAGCTCGGCGGGGTCGGCGCGGGCCTGGGCGCAGGCCCGGCAGTGGAGGCAGACCAGGTCGCACGCCTTCGTGATCTCGTAGAAGGCGATCAGCGGGGATCGGTTGAAGTCCCGGCGGCGGGTCCAGTCGGGCCGTGCGCCGCCGGCCGCCCGCTCGGGCGAATCGGCTGCGTGGGGATGGCTCATGGCGGGCTGGCCGGGACGTCGCTGACGCCCGGCTCGGACCTCGATAGGATGGAAGTCTCCGATCCGATGATAGCCGACCGAGGCCCGCCGCTCAAGGAAGCGCCCGCCCCGCGCGGCCCTGGCGACGAGGCGACGATGCGGGACGAGACGGGCGAGAGCGTGGACGTGGCGGTGATCGGCGGCGGGATCTCCGGGCTGGCCGCGGCCCATCGGCTCCGCGAGATCGCCCCGGAGCTGTCCGTCGCGGTCCTGGAGGCCGGCCCCCGCGCCGGCGGCGTGCTGGGGACCACCCGCCGCGACGGCTACCTCGTCGAGGGGAGCGCGGACAGTTTCATCACCAACGTCCCCTGGGCGATCGACCTTTGCCGCCGCCTGGGCCTGGGCGATCGGCTCATCGCCACCGACCCGGACCGCCGCCGCTCGTTCGTCGTCCGCAAGGGGAGTCTGGAGCCGATCCCGGACGGCCTGGTCATCATGGCCCCGTCGAAGATCGGGCCGATGGTCAGGACGCGGATCCTGAGCATCCCCGGCAAGCTCCGCCTGGCGCTGGAGCGGGTCCTCCCGCGCGGCGACGGCTCGGACGAATCGCTCGCCTCGTTCGCCCGCCGCCGGTTCGGCCGCGAGGCGTACGACCGCCTCATCCAGCCGCTCGTCGGCGGCATGTACACCGGCGACCCCGAGCGCCTGAGCGTGAAGGCGGCCATGCCGCGGTTCCTGGAGATGGAGCAGAAGCACGGCAGCCTCATCAAGGCCATGCGCGCCGCCGGCCGGGCCGAAGGGCCGAAGGCCGAGGGCTCCGGCGCCCGCTACGGCCTGTTCGCCGGGCTGGAAGGGGGGATGTCGGAGCTGGTCGAAGCCCTGGTCGACCGCGTATCGGTCCGGGCCGGCGCGAAGGTCGACCGGCTCGAACGCGACGGCGATGGCTGGCGATTGATCGTGGACGGCGAGCCGCTGTCCGCCCGCTCGGTCATCGTCGCCACGCCGCCGAAGGCCGCCGCCGGCCTGCTCCGCGATCTCGACGGCGAGGCCGCCGGGCTGATCGCGGGGATCCCGTCGACGTCGAGCGCGATCGTCTCGCTGGGATACCGTCGCGACCGGATCGACCACCCGCTCGACGGCTTCGGCTTCGTCGTGCCGTTCGCGGAGGATCGGAAGATCCTCTCCGGCAGCTTCTCCAGCGTGAAGTTCGCCGGCCGCGCGCCGGAGGGCTCGGTGCTGATCCGCGTCTTCATGGGGGGGGCGAAGCGTCCCGAGCTGGTCGACGCCGACGACGCCGATCTGGTCCGCATCGCCTCGTCCGAGCTGGCCTCGCTGCTGGGCGCCCGGGGAGAACCGGAGCTGGCGGTCGTCTCTCGGTGGCGAGGGGCGATGCCCCAGTACGAGGTCGGCCATTTGGACCGAATCGCGACGATCGCGGATCGCGTCGCGGCGATCCCCGGCCTGGAGGTCGCCGGCAACTGGCTGGGAGGCGTCGGCGTCCCGATGTGCATCAAGGCCGGCGAGGAGGCCGCCGCCCGCGTCGCCGCCCGTCGCGCCGCGGCGGCCGGGATGGCCTAGCTCCCGATGATCGCCAACCATCGCCCGGCCTGTTAAACTTCGGCTGAATCGCCCCCCTTCGCGGTCCATGCCGGCCGATGTGGCGCGTCACCGCCAAGACACTCCCGAGCGCGAGGCGAGCATCATGGCTCGATTGGTCGAAGGATGTTCGTCGTTCCGGTCCGGCTCGCGTCGCGAGTTCCTTCGCGCGGGGGGGCTCGGGCTCTTGAATCTGGGCCTGCCCTCGCTCCTCCAGGCCCGCGAGATGACCGCGGGCCAGGGCGAGGTCGTCGGCGGGGCGGCCGGTTCGAGTTTCGGCCGGGCGAAGTCCTGCATCTTGCTGTTCATGTGGGGCGGGCCCGCCCAGCAAGAGACCTGGGACCTCAAGCCGGAGGCGCCCGAGGGCGTGCGGGGCGAGTTCAAGCCGATCGCCACCACGGTACCCGGCCTGGACATCTCCGAGCATTTCCCCATGCTGGCCCGGCGGGCGCACAGGCTCGCGGTGATCCGGTCGATGCACCATGGCGACGTGAACCACACCACCGCGACCCACGAGCTGCTCACCGGCCGGCCGATCCCCCGCACGGGGGGCGGCCCATCCGGCGAAGACTGGCCGCACTACGGGGCGATGCTCGCCCACCTCCGCAAGCACCAGGACCGCACGGCCCTCCCGACCTTCGTCCAGATGATGCCGGTGAGCCTGGACGGGGCCCCTCGTTTCGTCGAATCCAGCCACGGCCAGGGGGCGGGCTGGCTCGGGCCGGCGCTCGACCCCTTCACGATCGACGCCGACCTGAACCGGCAGCCGGCCGCCGCCGACATCCGGCTGCCGGCCGACGTCGCGCCCGGTCGGTTCGCCGACCGCCGCAAGCTCCTCCGGACGGTCGAGGACCAGGCCCGCAGGCTCGAGCTGAACGCCCAGGTCCAGGCAATGCAGGCGCATTACGTCCGCGCCCACGACCTGCTGACCGATCGCCGCGCCCTGGCCGCGTTCGACCTGGACCAGGAGGATCCGAAGGTCCGCGACCGTTACGGCCGGCACGCCCACGGCCAGGCCGTCCTGCAGGCGCGACGCCTGGTCGAAGCCGGCGTGCCGATCACGACGGTCTTCTGGCAGAACGACGGCACCACGAACGTGAGCGTCTACTGGGACACCCACAACCGCAACTTCATCGACCTCAAGACCCGGCTGATGCCCCCCGCCGACCAGGCCTTCTCCGCCCTGCTCGACGACCTCGAGGCGCGCGGGCTGCTCGACGAGACCCTGGTCGTCTGGACGGGCGAGTTCGGCCGGACGCCGCGCGTGGGGCAGTCGGTCGTCGGGGGCGCGGGGGCCGGTCGCGACGGCCGGGACCACTGGCCGCACTGCTTCAGCACCGTGCTCGCCGGCGCCGGCGTCCGCGGCGGCACGGTCTGGGGCGCGTCCGACCGCTGGGCCGCCTACCCCGCGCGCGACCCGGTGACGCCGGCCGACGTCGCGGCCACGATCTATCACCTGCTCGGCGTCGACCCCTCGCTCGAAATCCGCGACGTCCTCGGCCGCCCGCACCGCCTCTGCCTCGGCGAACCCGTGACCGGGGTGCTCGCATGAGCGGGCGAGGGGCGAGCATCGATCTCCATCTCGCTTCGAAGCCCGTCGTCGAGTTCGGATGGGGGAGGCGAGGGCCGGGGGCGTCGGTTGAACCCGGGCCCTCGGTGTGCGATCTTCGAAGTCCTCCGCCGTCCGCACGGTCGCGACGGCCATCCTTTCCTCTCGGAGATCGAACGATGACCAACCGACGCGATGCGCTGAGGCTGGGCGCCGCGGGCCTGACGGCCTCGATGCTCGGCGTGCATGCCGCCGGGGCGGCCGACGAGAAGACGTACCGCGTGGGCCTGATCGGCTGCGGCTGGTACGGCAAGTCGGACCTGTTCCGGCTGATCCAGGTCGCGCCCGTCGAGGTCGTCTCGCTCTGCGACCCGGACGACCACCAGTCGGCGCACGCCGCGGAGATGGTGGCGACCCGCCAGAAGTCCGGCAAGAAGCCCCGGACGTTCCGCGACTACCGCGAGATGCTCAAGGACAAGGACCTGGACATCGTCCTGGTCGCCACCCCCGACCACTGGCACGCCCTGGCCATGATCGCGGCCGTCGAGGCCGGCGCGGACGTCTACTGCCAGAAGCCCATCAGCCACGACGTCCTGGAGGGCGAGGCGATGGTCGCCGCCGCCCGCAAGCACGGCCGGGTCGTGCAGGTGGGCACCCAGCGCAAGAGCACGCCGCACCTGATCCAGGCCCGGAAGGACGTCGTCGACGCCGGCCTGCTCGGCAAGATCGGCCACGTCGAGGTCTGCTGCTATTATCACATGCGGAACAACGGCGATCCGCCGGTCGCCGCCCCGCCCGACTTCCTCGACTACGACCTCTGGTCCGGCCCCGCCCCGCTCCGCCCCTACGACGGCCTCCCCCACCTCCGCTGGTGGCGCACGTTCATGGAATACGGCTCGGGCATCACCGGCGACATGTGCGTCCACATGCTCGACACCGTGCGCTGGATGCTCGGCCTGGGCTGGCCGGAGAAGATCAGCTCCAGCGGCGGCATCCTGGTGCAGAAGGGGGGCAAGTCGAACATCTCCGACACCCAGTCCGCCACGTTCAAATATCCCGAGTACGACGTCGCCTGGAACCACCGCACCTGGGGGACCTCGCCCGACCCCGACTACCCTTGGGCCCTGTTCATCTACGGCGAGAAGGGGACGCTCAAGGCCAGCACCATGCGCGCCGACTTCGTCCCCCAGGGCGAGGGGAAGCCGCTCCACTTCGACTGCGTCTTCGAGCGCGAGAAGTACCCCGAGGACGTCAACGAGCCCGACATCGAGCTGAACGCCGCCCCCGCCACCCGGCTGCACATGCGGAACTTCCTCGACGCGATCGCCAGCCGCGGCCGGCCCGTCGCCGACATCGAGCAGGGCCACATCTCGACCGCCTCGTGCCTGCTGGCGAACATCGCCATGCAGCTCAACCGACCCGTCGTCTACGACCCGAGCAAGCGGGTCGTCGTCGGCGACGACGAGGCCACCAAGCTCCTCCGCGCCCCCTACCGCGCCCCCTGGCAGCATCCCGCCGACGCCCTGGGCTGAGTCCCGGCGGTTGGCTCCGTTCGTCGCCGTGATTCCGGATGCTCGCATTGCAAGATGCTTCGGTGAAACGGATTGCGTTTTTCCGAATTGGCTTTGAACGTCGAACGCGAGGCTGTTTTCCAACGCCCCCTGGTCCGTCGGGCCATGACGATGCGTCCCCTCTCCCGGCGGGAGAGGGGACGGAATGGGCGGCCCGAGTCGTCGGCCTCCGGGATGGCCCCGGTCGCCGTCCACTGCGTCTCGATTGTCAAGGAACGACGATCCAACCGATACAATCGCGGCCGGTCGCGTCGCGATTCCAGGTTTCTCCCGGCCTCCTCGAAATTCGGCGGAACCTCCGGGGCCCTTCCGGGCAGTAATCGGCGGACGCGAGACGACCGACGGGGGCCGAGGATGGGCGAACGGGACCGCGGCGCGATCGTGCAGGGGCTGGAGCGGCTGCTGAGCCGGGGCGTCGACCCCTCGCGGGACGGCGACCTGCTGGCGCGGTTCCGCGCCGAGGGCGATCAGGCCGCGTTCGAGGCGCTGGTGATGCGTCACGGGCCGATGGTCCGGGGCGTCTGCCGCCGGCTGCTCCGAGACGACCACGACGCCGACGACGCCTTCCAGGCGACGTTCCTGGTCCTGGCCCGCAAGGGGGCCGGCCTGCGCGACCCGGACCGATTGGGGCCGTGGCTCTACGGCGTCGCCTCGCGCGTCGCCGCCAAAGCCCGGGTCCGGTCGGCCCGGCACCAGGCCCGGCCGCTGACGGACGACCTCCCGGCGCGGGAGGACGCGCGGGCCGAGTGGTCCGACGTCCTCCCCATCCTCGACGCCGAGCTGGCCCGGCTGCCGTCGGCCCAGCGCGACGTCCTGGTCGCCTGCCTGCTGCAAGGCTCGTCCGAGCAGGAGGCGGCGCGGGCGTTCGCCTGCCCGGTCGGCACGATCAAGAGCCGGCTGTCGCGGGCGAAGGAGGCGTTGCGGTCGCGGCTGGTGCGGCGGGGGATCGCCCCCGCGACGGCGCTGGCGGCGGCCTCGTCCCCCGGGGCGACCGCGTCCCCCGTGTCCGCCCCCCTGCTCCGCGCGACGCTGTCGCTGGTCGCGGCCCCGGCCGCGATCCCGCGATCCGTCGCGGCTTTGACCTCGGGAGTCGCACCGACCATGCTGTCCAAGATCCTCGCCCCCGCCGCGGCCGTCGTCGGCGGCCTGGCCGTCGTCGGCCTCTCGGCCGTCGCCTGGACCGCCGACCCGCCACTGATCCAGAAGGCGACGCAGCCCGCGTCGACGCCGATCGCCAAGGTATCGCCGGAGGACCGCGCGCGACTTGACCGGAATCTCCGGACGATCCTCCTCGCCCTGCACAACTCCATGGCCGCCGAGGGGGGCTTCCCGCGGCCGGCCGTCCTCGCGCCCGATGGGCGCCCCCTTTTGAGCTGGCGAGTTGCGATCCTGCCGTACCTCGACGAGAAGGAACTGTACGATCAATTCCACCTGGACGAGCCCTGGGACGGCCCGCACAACCGGGGACTGATCGCGAGGATGCCGGCGGTGTTCCAGACTCCCGGCCTCCCCGCCCCGGCGGGCGAGACTCGGATCCGCGGCGGCGATGCGCCCGGGACGATCTTCGGGTCGCGCGCCGACACTTCGGCCGTCGGGAAGATCGCCTTCGAGGACGTCACCGATGGGACCTCCGTGACCGCGGCCCTCGTCGTGGCCCAGGAGGCCGTGGCATGGACCCGGCCGGGAGAAATGGCGAAACTCCAGCGCGAGGTGGGGTGGATCAAGGACGGCAAGGCTACGACCTACATCGAAGACTACTGGCCACTGATGGACGATGGCCCTGACGGCTACGTCCTGGGCATGGTCGACGGCTCCGTGCGTCGGCTCCACCCGAGCCTCCAGCGCAGCTTGTTGCCCGCTCTCCTGTCATATGCTGGAGGCGAGCCCGTCAACTTGAGCGCTCTGGCGGCCCCCTCGATCGCCGACGCTCCCGTTTCGACGACCGAGTCGAGGAAGCCCGCCGACGTCGAAGGTCGCCTCCGTCGCGTGGAGGAGAAGCTGGACGAGATCCTGGATCGGCTGGACGCGCTGGCTCCATCGAAGCCCTGAACGGCCCGGAGTCGTCCCCTCTCCGTCGGCCGCACGGCGGCGGGCGAGGGTCGCCGGGGCGCGGCGAGCATGCCGGGCGCGAGATGCACGAGCGGGCCGGCGACGACGCCCTTCTCCCCTCGTGGGAGGAGGTGGCCGAAGGCCGGATGAGGGGTCGATCGGCTTCGGATCTCGGCGATGGCCCTCGGACCTCTCGCATCCCGACGGCCCCGGTCGCGCCACCCCTCCTCCGGCCCTCCGGGGCAATCCGAAGCGGCGAAGCCGCGCCCGACGTCCCCTCTCCCGCCGGGAGAGGGGACGTCGCGAGGCTACTCGGGCTTGGCCTCGGCCGGCTTGTCGGCGGCGTCGGGCTTCTCGGGCTCGGGCTCGACGGGCTGGAAGAGGTCGGCGACGTCGGTGAAGCGGCCGTACTTCTCGCGGAGCATGGCCTGGATCTGGAGGGCCTCCTTGGGGCGGCCGGCCTGGAGCGCGGCGACGGCGCGGCGGAACTGCTCCTCGACGAACGCGCGACGGTCGCGAATCCGGGCGGCCAGGTCGTCGGCCCGCTTCGTCGCCAGGAGGTGCCAGCGGCGGTCGTCGGGGTCGTCCTGCGAGACCGCGCCGGCCATCTCGCGCCAGTAGCGCTCGGCGCCGGCCTCGTCCCCCTCGGCCTCGGCCTTGGCGGCCATGCCGTGGAACAGGGCGAACTGGCGCTCGCCGTTGGTCTGGGGCTGGGAATACGGCGTGGGCGTCGGGCTGGCGAGGAGCCGGGCGCGGCCCTCGGCGTCGTCGAGCGCCAGCTTGTCGCGCCAGCCGCGGGTCTGCTCGCGGTAGGGGTGCTCGGGGAATCGGGCGTCGAGCGGGTCGACGTACTCGCGGATGGCCTCGACCCAATCGGAACGGCGGGACGACTCCATCAGCGGGACGGCGCGGCGGTAGAGGTAGTCCTGGCCGGGGGGCCAGAGCCAGTAGGCGATGAAGCCGCCGACGAGGACCAGGCCGGCGACCAGGCCGCCGACCTCCAGGCGCTCGCGGGTGAAGAAGCCCGGCTCGTCCTCGGCCGAGACCGCCCTGATCGCGCCGGACGACTTCCCCTTCTTCTTCCCCTTGCCGGCCGGCTTCTTCTTCGGCTCGACGGCCATCCCGGCGCGGGTGGGGTTGGCGGCGGCCGAGCCGGCCTCGGGCCAGACCATGGCGACGGTCTGGTTCTTCTCGGCCTTCTCGCGCAGCTCGCGGAGGATCACGGCCACGGCCTCGGCGTCCCAGGGGCGGTCGGGGGGGGCCTTGGCCATCAGCGCGACGACCACGTCGTCGAGCGCCTTGGGGATCTCCTCCACCTTGGCGCTGGGGCGGGGGGCGGGCTCGTTGATGTGGCAGTGCATCAGGACCACGGCCGACGCCCCGGTGAACGGCGGCTGGCCGACGAGCATCTGGTACAGCAGGGCCCCCAGGGCGTACAGGTCGGTCTTGTGGCTGACGGCCGGCGTGCCTCGGATCTGCTCCGGGGCCATGTAGGCGGCCGTCCCCAGGGTCCGGCCGGGTGCGGTGAGGGCCGTGCGGTCGAGGTCCTTGGCGATGCCGAAGTCGGTCAGCTTGATGCGGCCGTCGGGCGTGACCATCAGGTTCGACGGCTTGAGGTCGCGGTGGACCACGCCCTGCTGGTGGGCGTACTGGAGGGCGTCGCAGACCTGGATCCCCAGGTCGACGACCTCGCGCCAGGGGAGCTGGCCGCGGTCCTGGAGGACCTTGTCGAGGGTGGTCCCCTCGACGTACTCCATGGCGAAGTAGTACGTCCCCTTGTACTTGCCGGTGGCGAGCCATCGGACGATGTTGGGGTGGCGGAACTGCTTGACGATCTCGGCCTCGCGGCTGAACCGCTCCAGCAGCTTGGAGTTCTCGGCGACCTCCCCCTGCACGATCTTCACCGCCGCCTTGCGGCCGGTGGCCTCGTGGGTCGCCTTGAAGACGACCCCCATCGCGCCGGAGCCCAGGACGGACTCCAGCCGGAAGGAGCCGAGCTGCTCGCCGAGGAATCCCTGGGTGCTCATCTGCGGTCGAACCTCGCCGACGCGCGGCGGCTGGGAGGTGGCGGGCCGCGTCGCGGGGCCCGGGGGACGTTGCGATCGGGGGCCGCGGGCGCCCGACCGTCATTGTATCACCCCCGGCGAGGGGGAGTCATGGGGCGAGGGGGCGGCGCGGGCCGCCCCCTCGCGGGGGTCACTGGCAGGTGACGCCGCCGGCGGCGGGGGCGTAGCTGCGGCGGACGTAGTCCATGACCATGCGGTCGGCGTTGAACTTCCAGGCCAGGGTGCGGAAGGCGTCCTTCTGGCGGGCGATCCACTTCCGGGGGAGGCCGGCGGCGTCGCGGTCGTAGAAGATGGGGACGACCTGGTGGGTCAGGACGTCGATCAGCGAGGCGTGGTCGCGCTCGTCCTGGACCTGGATCGAGGCGTGCGTGGTCCCCGAGCCGATGGCGAAGCCGTTGGTGCCGTCGTACGCCTCGGCCCACCAGCCGTCGAGGATGGAGAAGTTCAGGGCCCCGTTGAGGACGGCCTTCTCGCCGGACGTGCCGCTGGCCTCCTGGGGGCGGCGGGGGTTGTTCAGCCAGACGTCGACGCCCTGCACCAGGTGCCGGGCGACGTTCATGTCGTAGTCCTCGACGAAGACGATGTTGTTGCGGAACCGCTCGTCCCACGCCGTCTTCACGATGTACTGGATCAGCTCCTTGCCGTAGCGGTCCTCCGGGTGGGCCTTGCCGGCGAAGACGAACTGGATGGGCCGGTCGGCGTTCTTGATGATGTCGACCATGCGGTCGACGTCCTGGAGGACCAGGCCGGCGCGCTTGTAGGTGGCGAACCGCCGGGCGAAGCCGATGGTCAGGGCGTTGGGATCCAGGACGTCCGCGAACCGCTCGGCCGTCGAATCCGACTCGCCGCGCTTGCGGGCCTGGGCGACCAGCCGCGCCCGCACGAAGTTGATGAGCCGGGCCTTGAGGACCTGCTGGGTCTCCCACAGCTCGGCGTCGTCGACCTTGTGGATGGCGCCCCAGGTCTCGGCGTGGCGCTGGCGCCGGGACCAGTCGGGGCCGAGGTGGCGGTGGAAGAGCATGGCCATCTGCGGCGCGACCCACGTCTGGACGTGGACGCCGTTGGTGATGTGGCCGATCGGCACCTGCTCCTCGGCGACGTTCGGGTACAGCGGGTGCCACATCCGCCGCGAGACCACCCCGTGCAGCGCGCTGACGCCGTTGGCGTAGCGCGACAGCTTCAGGGCGATGACGGTCATGCAGAACAGCTCGTTGAGGTCGTGGGGGTAGACCCGCCCCAGCCCCATGAAGTCGTCGTAGGAGAGGCCGATGGCCTCGCGGATCCGGCCCAGGTGCTCCTCGACGAGCGGCGCGGGGAACCGGTCGTGGCCGGCGGCGACCGGGGTGTGGGTGGTGAAGACGGTCATCTGGGCGACGTCGCGCAGGACCTCGCCGAACGGCAGGCCGGTCTCCTCCATCAGCTCGCGGATCTTCTCCACGACGGCGAAGGCGCTGTGGCCCTCGTTCAGGTGGAGGACCGACGGCCGGATCCCCAGGGCCCTGATGGCGCGGACGCCGCCGACGCCCAGGAGCAGCTCCTGGCGGATGCGGGTGCGGGCGTCGCCGCCGTAGAGGCGGGCGGTGAGCGCCCGGTCGGATTCGTTGTTCTCCGGGACGTTGGCGTCCAGCAGCAGGAGCAGCGTCCGGCCGACCTCCACCCGCCAGACCTTGGCGTGGAGCGTCCCCGTGGTCGTCTCGACGGCGACCCGCAGCGGATGGCCGTCGGGGCCGACGGCCGGCTCGATGGGGAGCTTGTCGACGTCCGTGTTCAGGTAGCTCTCCTGCTGCCAGCCGTTCGCGTCCAGCGACTGCCGGAAATACCCCTGGTTGTACAGCAGGCCCACGCCGATCAGCGGGATGCCCAGGTCGCTGGCGCTCTTGAGGTGGTCCCCGGCCAGGACGCCGAGGCCGCCGGAGTAGATCGGCAGGCTCTCGTGCAGGCCGAACTCGGCCGAGAAGTAGGCGACCGGCCGGGCGCGGAGGATCGTCGCGTTGACGGCACCCCAGGAGTCCGTGTCCTTGAGGTACTCCGAGAGCCGGCGGAAGGCGTAGTCGATCCGCGAGTCCAGGGCCATCTCGGCGGCCCTGCGCTCCAGCTGGTCGGCCGGGAGCTTCTGGAGGAACTCGACCGGGTTGTGGTCGACGTCGCGCCAGAGGGCCGGGTCCAGCTCGCGGAACAGGTCGATCACGTTGGCCTGCCAGCACCACCAGAGGTTGCGGGCCAGTTCCTTCAGCTTGTCGAGGAGTTTCGATTGACCGACCATGCTTTCCCCTAATCGAGGGACCTCGGACGCCGGCCGGCCGATCCCCGTTGATCGCGCGGCGGGACGGCCCCCGAAGAGTCCCTTAAGCCGGGGAGGGCCGCAAGTCAACACAGTATGGCGTGGCGCGGCCCGTCCGCTCAAGCCCGGGAGGGCTCGCCGGCCTCCTCGGCGAACCATCCGTCCACGGCCGCGAAGGTGGCGTCGGCCGAGCGCTCGACGGCCTCGCGGGCCGCGTCGTCGGCCGCGAAGGCGTCGACGGCCGCGCCGAACGCCTTCCACATGGGGCCGACGCGGTCGCCGTAGCTGGCGAAGTACGAGCAGCCGTCGCCCGGCGTCAGCCCCAGCTTCGCCCTCACGGCCTTCGTGATGTACCGCCCGCCCAGGGTGGAGCCCTCCAGGACGTACATCGCCCCCAGGGCCGTCGGCAGGTCGACGATCGGCGGCAGGGCCGGGCAGGCGGGGAGGGCGGCGACCTCGGCGGGCGTCAGGCCCAGGCGGATCAGGTCGGCCTCCAGGAGCGGCGTCTTGCGGCGCTCGTCCGGGTCGATCCCGACGGCGTCCCAGCCGGCGACCCGCGCGAAGGCGGCCTCGGCCGCCCGGTGGAGCCCGTAGAACCGCCGTAGGGCCAGGACGTAGCCCTCCATCGTACTCGTCAGCCGCAGGAGGCCGAGCCGGGCCTCGACGGCCTCGTGGCGCGGGCGGGTCGCTTCCTTGAGGCGAGACATCATCATGTTCGTGGCCTTGCGACTCGGCGAGAGGGCCGGAACCCGAAGCGCACTCCCCGGCGGCGAAGCGACTTGCGTCCGAACCTCGCCGGAGCGTCGGATCGGCGCCGGAAGTGCATAAACGGGAGCCTCGGCCGAAGCGGACCGGGCCCGCGGGATCGTCCCGGGGCCGCGCCGACGCCCCGGACGACGAAGGTCGATCATGGCCCTTCAGCCCCCATCTTACACGAACGCCCGCCGCGGCGCGGAGAGGCGACGATGACGCGGAGCCCCGACCCCGCCGAGCCCGTCGTCAACCTCGCCGCCTGCGCCGACGAGCCGATCCGCGTCCCGGGCCGGATCCAGCCCCATGGGATCCTGCTCGTGCTGGACGAGCCCGGCCTGACGGTCCGCCAGGCGAGCGCCAACGTCCTCGACCACCTGGGCGTCGCGGCCGAGTCCGTCGTCGGCTCGCCGCTGGCCGACCTGGTGGCGCCCGAGGGTTTCGATGAGGCCCGGCGCCGGCTCCTGTCGGAGGACTCCCAGGGGCCCGACCCGTCGCGGCTCCGGATGCGGGCGCGGGGCGGCGTGGTCGCCTACGACGCCCTGGCCCATCGCCGCGACGGCCGGCTGATCCTGGAGCTGGAGAACCCCCGCGAGGACGGGGCCGCGGCCGAGGAGAAGTCGCTGGGCGACGTCCGCCAGGCGATGGCCCGGCTGGAGGGGGCGGGGTCCCTGCGCGACCTGTGCCGGGTCGTCGCGGTCGAGACCCGGGCCCTCTCGGGCTTCGATCGCGTGCTGGTCTACCGGTTCGACGAGGACTGGCACGGCGAGGTCTTCGCGGAGGACGCGGCCGAGGGCCTGGAGCCGCTGTTCGGCCTGCACTTCCCGTCCTCCGACATCCCGGAGCAGGCGCGTCGGCTGTACCACGTCAACCGCTCGCGGCTGATCGCCGACGTGGACGCCGGGTCGTCGCCGATCGTCCCGGCGCTCGACCCGGATTCGGGCCGGCCGCTCGACCTGGGCCTGGCGGCCCTGCGGGCGGTCTCGCCGGTCCACGTCCAGTACCTGAAGAACATGGGGGCGAAGACCTCCATGTCGTTCTCGCTGATGCGCGACGGCCGGCTGTGGGGGCTCCTCTCGTGCATGCATTACGAGTCGGCCCGGTACGTCCCGCCCGCGGTGCGCGGCGCGTGCGAGTTCCTCGCGGCGCTGGTGTCGATGCAACTCGCGGCGAAGGAGGACGGCGAGGGCTACGAATACCGGATGCGGCTCCAGCGGGTGCGCGACCGGCTGCTCCGGCGCATGGCCGAGGAGGCCGACCTGGCGACGGCCCTGCTCGGCGGCGGGGGCCGCGACATCCTGGAGCTGACCGGGGCGCGGGGGGCGGCCGTCGTCCAGGACCGCGCGGTCGAGACGGTCGGCGACGCGCCCGACGCCGACCAGGTCGCCGCCCTGGTGCGCTGGCTCCGCATCCACGCCGACGGCGACGCCTTCCAGACCGACTCGCTCCCCCGGCTGTTCCCGGAGGCGCTGGCGTACAAGGACCGGGCCTGCGGGCTGATCGCGGCGTCGACCTCCCGCGCCCAGGGCCGGTACGTCCTCTGGTTCCGCCCCGAGGTGATCCAGGCGGTCGACTGGGGGGGCGACCCGAACAAGCCCGTGGAGCCGGACGGGACGCTCAGCCCGCGGAAGTCGTTCGCGCGATGGAAGGAGGAGGTCCACCTCAAGAGCCTCCCCTGGCACCCGGCCGAGGTCGCCGCGGCGCGGGCCCTGCGCGACGCCGTCATCGCCGTGGTCGTCCGCCGCGCCGAGGAGCTGACCCGGCTGAACGCCGAGCTGGAGCGGAGCAACAGCGACCTGGACGCCTTCGCCTTCACGACCTCGCACGACATGAAGGAGCCGCTGCGGGGCATCCACCACTACGCCACGTTCCTGATGGAGGACTACGCCGACCGCCTGGACGCCGAGGGGGTGTCGCGGCTGGAGAGCCTGGTGCGGCTGTCGCAGCGGATGGAGGACCTGGTCGACTCCATGCTCCGCTACGCCCGGCTGGGGCGGGCCCAGCTCTCGTACGAGGACGTCGACCTGAACGCGCTGGTGGCCGAGGCCTTGGAGCTGCACCGGATGATGCTGGACGAACGCCGCGTCACGGTATCCATCCCGCGCCCCCTGCCGGTCGTCCGCTGCGACCGCGTGCAGGTCGGGCAGCTGTTCGCCAACCTGGTCACGAACGCCGTGAAGTACAACGACCGGCCGCGGAAGTCCATCGAGATCGGCTATCGCGACCCGATCGGCGGCGAGGCGGGGCCGCCGCGGACGCCGACGTTCTACGTGAAGGACGACGGCATCGGCATCCCGGAGAAGCATCATCAGGCCGTCTTCCGCCTGTTCAAGCGCCTGCACGGCCGGGACAAGTTCGGCGGCGGCGCCGGCGCGGGGCTGACGTTCAGCAAGAAGATCGTCGAGCGCCACGGCGGCGCGATCTGGATCGAGTCCCGCCCCGGCGAGGGCGCGACGTTCTTCTTCACGCTGGGCGATTGAGGGGGAGGTTCGGGATGGAATCGAGCGACGTCATCCTCGTCGTCGAGGACAGCGACGAGCAGTACACGGCGGTCCTGCGGGCGTTCCAGAAGTCGGGCGTCCTCAACCCGGTCGCGCGCTGCACCGACGGCGACGAGGCGCTGGACTACCTGTTCCGCGCCGGCCGCTTCGCCGACCCGGCGGCGGCCCCCGCGCCGGCGGTGATCCTGCTGGACCTGAACCTCCCCGGGACCGACGGCCGCGACGTGCTGGACCGAGTGAAGGCCGACGCCGACCTGCGGCGGATCCCCGTCGTCGTCCTGACGACCTCGGAGAGCCCCGGCGACATCGCCCTGTGCTACCGCGCCGGGGCCAGCAGCTACATCATCAAGCCGATCCGGTTCGACGACTTCCTGAAGAAGGTGCGGGCGCTCAAGGAATACTGGTTCGAGACCGTGGCGCTGCCCACGAACTCCGCCTGAACGGCGCGAGCAAGGACGACACCGATGGCATCGCAAGAGAGGTTGATCCTGATCGTCGACGACAGCGTCGAGGACCGCGCCGCCATCCGGCGCTTCCTCCGGCAGGATCGGTCGGCCTCGTACCGCTTTCTGGAGGAGGCGTCGGGCGTCGAGGGCCTGGCCATCGCGAGGTCGGCCGCGCTGGACTGCGTCCTGCTGGACTACCAGCTCCCGGACATGGACGGCCTCGAATTCCTGCGCCGGCTGTCCGGGGGCGACGCCCCGCCGTTCCCGATCGTGATGATGACGGGGCGCGGCAGCGAGTTGGTCGCCGTCCAGGCCATGAAGCGCGGGGCCGAGGACTACGTCGTCAAGGGCCAGCTCGACGCCGAGACGCTGGCGGCGACGGTCCGCGACGCCATCGAGAAGTTCGCCCTCCGCCCCGGCCTGGAGCGGGTGCGGGTGGAGAAGGAGCAGGGCCACCAGCGGGCGCAGGAGGAGGTCCGGCTCCGCGAGCGCCTGGTCCT
>MKTT01000148.1:0-36612 GCA_001898385.1 Planctomycetales bacterium 71-10 | reverse complement strand
GTTCCTCCAGGAGCTGACCGGCGGCACCGCCGTCACGCCGTTCCCCGTCGTCATGATGACCGGCCGCGGCGACGAGTCGATCGCCGTGCAGGCGCTCAAGCGCGGGGCGCAAGACTATCTCATCAAGGGCCGCTTCGACCACGAGGCCCTGCGGCGCACGGTCGACAACGCCGTCGCCAGCGTCGTCGACCGCCGCGCCGTGGAGCGCCAGCGGCTCCGGCTGCTGGAGCGGCTGGAGCGCGAGGCCCGCGCCCGCGCCGACGAGCTGGCCGAGATGGACCGCCGCAAGAACGAGTTCCTGGCGATGCTGGCCCACGAGCTGCGCAACCCGCTGGCCCCGATCCGCAGCGCCCTGCACCTGATGTCGATGCCGGGCGTCGACGCCGAGACGGTCGACCGCGCCCGCGGCATGGCCCAGCGCCAGGTGGCGCAGCTCGCCCACCTGGTCGACGACCTGCTGGAGGTGTCGCGGATCACCCGGGGCAAGATCCAGCTCGACCCGAAGGAGGTCGACCTGGGCTCCGTCGTCGCGCGGGCCGTCGAGGCCGTCCGGCCGATGATGGAGCAGCACCGCCACGCCCTGGAGGCGACGCCGCCGGCGGGCCCGCTGACGCTCTCGGCCGACGCCGCGCGGCTGGAGCAGGTGCTCGTCAACCTGCTGAACAACGCGGCCAAGTACACCGAGGACGGCGGCCGGATCACCCTGCGGGCCGACCGCGAGGGGGCGTGGGCCGCGGTCCGCGTGCGAGACACGGGCGTCGGCATCGCGCCGGAGATGCTGCCCAGGGTCTTCGACCTGTTCACCCAGGTCGACCACTCGCTCGACCGCGCCCAGGGGGGCCTGGGGATCGGCCTGACCCTGGTCCGGACGCTGGTCGAGCTGCACGGCGGGACGGTCGAGGCCGCCAGCGACGGCCTGGGCGCGGGGAGCGAGTTCACCGTCCGCCTGCCGCTGGCCGCCGCGCCGTCGGCCCCGGCCCCGGCCCCGCCCCCCCCGGCCGAACCCTCGGCCGACGACGTCCCGCCGCGACCGCTCCGGATCCTGCTCGTCGAGGACCACCCCGACGGCGCGGAGATGCTCGCCTCGCTCCTGGGCCACTGGGGCCACCGGGTCGAGGCCGTCGCCGACGGCGCGCAGGCGCTCGACGCGCTGGCCGCCGGCCGGCCCGACCTGGTCCTGATGGACCTGGGCCTCCCCGGCATGGACGGTTACGAGGTCGCCCGCCGGATCCGCGAGGGCTACGGCGACGCCCGCGGGCCGTTCCTCATCGCCCTGACCGGCTACGGCCAGGAGGAGGCCCGGCGCAAGTCCAGCGAGGCCGGCTTCGACCTCCACCTGGTCAAGCCCGTCGACCCGGAGGAATTGCGCCGGGTGCTCTCCCGCGTCGAATCGATCGATCGGTCGGGGCCGGCCCCGGGCCTCGTAGGCGACGACGCGGTATAATCCGGGGGCCGCCGCGCCCGGGGCCTCGTGCGACCCCATTCCCGTCGCGGCGCCCGCCGGGCCCCGCGCCCGGCCTCCCCGCCGGGACCACGCCATGAAACGCACCCTCCTCGCGTTTGCTTCCGCCGCGCTGATCGTCCCCAGCATCGCCTCGCCGGCCGACGAGCCCGGGCTTCGCGACCTCAAGGGGAACCACGCCGTCGTCGAGCCCCTCGCCGGCCCCGACGGCGGCGTCCGGATCACCTTCCAGCCCGCCGAATGGCCCAACGCCCGCGTCGACGCCCCCGACGGCCGCCCGTGGGACTGGCGCGCGACGGGCGTCCTGACGCTCCACGTGAAGAACCCCGGTCGCGAGCCGGTCGAGTTCGGCGTCCGCGTCGACGACGACCCGAGGGCCGACGGGATCAAGCACTGCCGCACGGCGCCGGGGCGGCTCGGGCCGGGCGAATCCGGGACCTTCGCCATCGCCCTGGACAAGAAAGGGCCGATGGCGCTCGGCATGCGCGCGCTCCCCGGCACGAAGGGGGACCGCAACCTCGCGGCGAACGGCGACGAGTCGTTCGACCTCGGCCACGTCGTCGCCGCCCAGGTCTTCATGCACGCCCCCAAGTCGCCGACGGCCCTCGAAATCCGCTCGGCCGAGCTGACGGCGAGCCGGCCCGTCGCCGGGATCGTCGACCCCTTCGGCCAGTACACCGGCGACGACTGGCCGGGCAAGGTCCACTCCGAGGCCGACCTGAAGGCGAAGCACGCCGCCGACCTCGCCGCGATCGCCGCGCATCCCGCGCCGGCCGACCGCGACAAGTACGGCGGCTGGAAGTCCGGGCCCAGGGAGGAGGCGACCGGCTTCTTCCGCGCCCTCAAACGCGACGGCAAGTGGTGGCTGGTCGACCCCGACGGGGCCCTGTTCATCTCGCTGGGCGCCGACTGCGTCACCACGCAGGACCACTCCACCATCGTCACGGATCGCGAGAAGCTGTTCACCTGGCTGCCGAAGGAGGGCGACCCGCTCGCGGCCTTCTACGGCTTCGTCTCCAACGTCCACTCGGGGCCGGTGATGCGGGGGAAGACCTTCAGCTTCTACCGCGCGAACCTGTCGCGCCTCTACGGGCCCGACCTGGACGCGCGCTGGGCCGATGCGACGCTGGACCGCCTGGCCTCGTGGGGCTTCAACACCATCGGCAACTGGTCCGACCCGCGGGTCGCCCGGATGGGCCGGACGCCCTACGTCGCGACGCTCGGCATCTGGGGCGACTTCGCCGCGATCGCCAGCGGCGACGACTACTGGGGCAAGATGCGCGACCCGTTCGACCCGAAGTTCGCCGAGGCCGTCCGCCGGAGCGTCGCCGAGGGGGTCGCGAAGACCAAGGGCGACCCCTGGTGCCTGGGCTACTTCGTCGACAACGAGCTGAGCTGGGGCGGCGGCGGCGATCGCGGACGGATCGGCCTGGCGCTCGGCACGCTCGCCATGCCCGCCGCCGAGTCCCCCGCCAAGCGCGAGCTGGTCGTCCGCCTCAAGAAGCAGTACGGCGACGCCGCCCGCCTGGCCGCCGCGTGGAAGGCGGACCTCAAGGACTGGCAGGCGCTCGAAGCCGCGTGGAAGCCCGAGGGCGAGCCGTCCTCGTGGCCCGAAGCGTTCCACGACGACCTCCGCGGGTTCGTCAAGGAGATCGCCCGCGCCTACTTCCGGACGATCCGCGACGAGCTGAAGGAGGCCGACCCGGGCCACATGTACCTGGGCTGCCGCTTCGCCTGGAAGACCGACGAGGCGGTCGAGGCCGCCGGCGAGTTCTGCGACGTCGTCAGCTTCAACATCTACGAGCGCCAGGTCGACCCCGAGAAGTGGGCGATCCTCGCGAAGGTCGACCGGCCGGCGATCATCGGCGAATTCCACTTCGGGGCGCTCGACCGCGGCATGTTCCACACGGGGCTCGTCCCCACGTCGAGCCAGGAGGAGCGGGCCGCCGCCTACGAGGCGTACGTCCGGAGCGTGCTGGAGCACCCGTCGTTCGTCGGCTGCCACTGGTTCCAGTACGCCGACGAGCCGATCGCCGGCCGCTCCTACGACGGCGAGAACTACAACATCGGCCTGGTGAACGTCGCCGACCTGGCCTACCCCGAGCTGACCGAGGCCGCCCGCCGCGTCCACGCCGCGGCCTACGAGATCCGGTCGAGGGCGAAGTGAGGACGCCCATGGATGAAGCTCGTCGGACGTCCCCTCTCCCGGCGGGAGAGGGGATGGATCCAAGGCCCGTCTCGATCGGCGACAGGACTCAAACGCCCATGACCCACGCCCGACGCGCCCGCCTCGCCAGCCCCATCGGCGACCTCCTGATGGTGGCCGACGGCGATCGGCTGTGCGGCCTGCACATGATCGACGACCCGTCCGACCCGCGGCTGATCGGGGCCGAATCGGGCGGGGCCGGGGCGTTTTTGGACGACGTCCGGGCGCAGCTCAACGCCTACTTCGAAGGCCGCGCGCGGCGCTTCGACCTCCCGCTCGTCCAGGAGGGGACGGACTTCCAGAGGAAGGTCTGGGCCGAGCTGTCCCGGATCCCCTACGGCGAGGCGATCTCCTATTCCGAGCTGGCCCGGCGGGTCGGCGACCCGAAGGCGTCGCGGGCCGTGGGCTCGGCCAACGGGCGGAACCCGATCGCCGTGATCGTCCCCTGCCACCGCGTCGTCGCCGCCGGGGGCCGCCTCGGCGGCTTCGGCGGCGGCCTCGGCCGCAAGCTCTGGCTGCTCCAGCACGAGGCCCAGGTCGCCGGCCGCGAGGCCCCGGCCTCCTGGGCCCGCGGCCTCGCCTGAACCCCCACCCCCGAGAGACCACCCCATGATCGCGAGAACCTCCCTCTCCGTCCCGCTGATCCTGGGCGCGCTCGCCGCGCCCGCCCTGGCGCAGACGCCCGACCCGCGGCAGGTCGAGGAGCGCACGTCGTTCCAGACCCACGCCAAATGGGACCCCGGCCTCCAGCTCCCGGGCGACGTGGCGATGGTCTACGGCATCGACCCGACCATGCCCGACCGCATCCGACAGTGGAAGGAGCGCGGGTACATCGTCCACCTGATGACCGGCGTCTCCTGGGGCCAGTACCAGGACTACCTCTATGGCAAGTTCGACGGCAAGGACCACGTCGACGAGGCGCAGATGGACCGCCACGGCAAGGTCATCTCGCACGGCGGCGACGTCTACTACATGTGCCCCGGCCCCGAGTTCGGCAAGTACCTGTCCCAGGGCGTCCTCCGCGCCATCGACGCCGGGGCCGAGGGGATCCACCTGGAGGAGCCCGAGTTCTGGGCCCGCGCCGGCTACTCCGAGGGCTTCAAGCGCGCCTGGCGCGAGCACTACAAGGAGGGGTGGATCCCGCCCCACGAGTCGGCCGACGCCCAGTACCGGGCCAGCAAGCTGAAGTACGTCCTCTACCGCGACGCGCTCAAGCAGGTCTTCGACGCGGTGAAGGAGCACAACAAGAAGACCGGCAAGTCCGTGAAGTGCTACGTCCCGACGCACAGCCTGGTGAACTACGCCCTCTGGAACATCGTCAGCCCGGAGTCCAGCCTGCTGACCGTCGGCGCCGACGGCTTCATCGCCCAGGTCTGGACCGGCACCGCGCGGTCCAAGAACTTCTACGAGGGGAAGGAGGCCGAGCGCACCTTCCAGACCTCGTTCTTCGAGTACGGCGCCATGACCGCCGCCACCCGCGGCAGCGGCGGCCGCGTCTGGTTCCTGCACGACCCCATCGAGGACGACCCCAACCACGACTGGGGAGACTACCAGACGAACTGGGAATGCACCGTCGTCGGCTCGCTGTTCTGGCCCGAGACCTCGCGGTACGAGTTCATCCCCTGGCCGGAGCGCGTCCTCCACGGCCGCTACCCCGCCGTCGGGGCCAAGCCCGAGCCCTCCCTCTTCGGCCGTCGTCGCCGGTTCAAGGACTCCGACCGCATCCCGATGCCCCCCGACTACGCCACCGAGATGGTCGGCGTCATGAACGCGCTCAACGACATGGAGCAGTCCGAGATCGCCTGGGAATCCGGCTCTCGCGGGATCGGACTGGCGGTCTCCGACGCGCTCATGTTCCAGCGCGAGGGCTACAAGCCGTCGGACTCGCACCTCGGCAACTTCTTCGGCCTGGCCCTGCCGTGCATCCAGCGCGGGATCCCGGCCGAGCCCGTCCAGCTCGAGAACCTCCGCACCGCCGCCGACCTCTCGCGGTACAAGGTGCTCATGATGACGTATGAGGGGATGAAGCCCCTGACAAACGCCGCCGACCCGGTCCTCGCCGACTGGGTCAAGGCCGGCGGCGTCCTGCTGTTCGTGGACGACGACAAGGACCCGTACAACGAGGTCCGCTCGTGGTGGAACGCCCCCGGCGGCCCCGGGTTCGCCAACCCCCGCCAGGCGCTCTTCGAGGCCCTGGGCGTCGGCCGCGACGCGAAGCCCGGGGCGCACCCGGTCGGCTCCGGCTCGCTGATCTGGGCCGAGTCCAGCCCCGCCGCGCTCAGCCGCAAGGCCGAAGGCGCGGCCGAGGTCCGCAAGCTCATCGAGCAGGCGTGCGGCGCGGCGAAGGTCGACTACAGGGAGACGAACCACCTCGTCCTCCACCGCGGCCCCTATGTGATCGCCGCCGGCCTGGAGTCGAAGCCGGGCGAGTCGCCGCACGTCCTGAACGGCCGGTTCGTCGACCTGTTCGACGGCCATCTGAAGGTCCGCGAGGCGGTGACGCTCGAACCGACGACGCGATCGCTGCTCATCGACCTGGACCGGATCCCGGCCGACCGCCCGAAGGTGATCGCCGCCGCCTGCCGGATCACCGACGAGGCCCCGGCCGGCGACGGCCTGGCCTTCTTCGCCCGCGGCCCGCAGAACGTGACCGCCTCCGTCCGCGTCCGCCTGCCGAGGGCCCCGAAGTCCGCGACCGTCGACGGCAAGCCGGCGGAACTCGCCTGGGACGAGTCCTCGAAGACCGCCCTCCTGCGCTTCCCCAACTCGGCCGACGCCGTGAAGGTGACGATCGAGTGAAGTCGGCCGTCGACCGACCGGGCTCCCGGGGTTAGACTTGCGTCAGACCCCGGGAGCCCCGCCCATGAGCCGATCGATCCGCCGGACCTGCCTCGCAACCCTCCTCGCCGCGTTGACGGCGGCGCCCGCCCTGGGAGACGTCACCGCCGCGCAGGTCCAGCAGGCCATCCAGCGCGGCGTGGCCTACCTCAAGTCGCAGCAGCAGCCCGACGGCTCCTGGCCGGCGCTCAAGAACCAGCACCAGCACCCCGCGGGGACCACGGCGCTGATCGCCCACGCGCTGCTCACCGCCGGCGAGCCGCCCGACTCGCCGGCCGTCCTCAAGGCGGTGGCGAACCTGGAGCAGTTCACGGCCGACGCGATCGACGGCAACTACGCCGTGGGCCTCCAGACGATGGTCTTCTGCGAGGCCGCCCCCAAGCGCCTCGCGGCGCGGATCGGCGCCAACGTCGCGTGGATCGAGTCGGCCCAGATCCGGGAGGGCGACAATTCCCTCGGCGGCTGGCCCGGCCTCTGGGCCCACACGTCGAACCGCAAGACCGAGATCCGCCCCGGCGACGACTCCAGCACGCAATACGCGCTGCTCGGCCTCGACGCCGCCGCGCGGGCCGGCTTCCGCGTGAGCCCCGAGACCTGGCGACGCTGCCGCGCCACGCTCCGCAAGGCCCAGAACGCCGACGGTGGCTGGGCGTATCATCCCCACAACCGCGCGCTCAAGAGCACGTCCAGCATGACCACGGCCGGGGTCGCCGGCCTGATCCTCACCGGGCTCTGGAGCGACGACGAGGGCGAGAAGCTCGTCGACGGCCGCGTCGACGGCTGCGGCCGCGGCGCCAATGACTTCCCGGTCATCCGCGGCCTCTCCTGGCTGGCGAAGAACTTCACCGTCAAGGACAACGTCAACGCCCGCTCCTACGCCCAGTGGCGCTACTACTACCTCTACGGCCTGGAGCGCGCCGCGCGGCTCGCGGGCGTGCGCTACATCGGGAATCACGACTGGTATCGCGAGGGAGCCGAGGAACTCGTGACCGCCCAGGACGCCATCTCCGGCGCCTGGATGGGAGAGGGGACCGAGAACCAGCCGACGCTGGCCACCAGCTTCGCCCTCCTGTTCCTGGCGACGGGCCGCGCCCCCGTGCTGGTCCACAAGCTGGCCCACGGCCCCGGCGACGACTGGAACCGCGACCCCCACGACGTCCGCCGCCTGGTCGCCGCCACCTCGGCCGACTGGGGCTCGTTCATGAACTGGCAGACCATCGCCCTGGAAGACGCCGCGCCCGTGGAGCTGTCCCAGGCCCCCATCGCCTTCTTCAACGGCCACAAGGCCCCGACGCTCAGCCCCCAGGCGAAGGCCAACCTCAAGGCCTACATCGAGCAGGGGGGCTTCCTCTTCGCCGAAGCCTGCTGCGGCGACCCGCAGTTCGACGCCGGGTTCCGCGCGCTGATGAAGGAGCTGTTCCCCGAGCCCGGCTCATCGCTCCACGAGCTGACGTCCGAGCACGCCGTCTGGCGGGCGCGACACGAGCTGACGCCGGGGATCCATCCGTTGTGGGGGATCGAGCACGGCTGCCGGACGGCCGTGATCTACTCGCCGGGCGACCTGTCGTGCTACTGGAACCTGATGGACGCCGAGCCGGCGCATGCGATGGTCGTCAAGGCGAGGATGGTCGGCCGCAACGTGATCGACTACGCCACCGGCCGCCAGCCGCCGCCGGACAAGCTGGCCGCGCGCGAGGTCCCCACGCTCGAATCCGGGACCGAGGCCCCGGCGCGGGGCGTCCTGCGGATCGCCAAGCTGAAGTACAAGGGCGACTGGAACCTCGCCCCGCTCTCCATGCCGCGCCTGGCCGACGCCCTGAGCCGGCCGCCGCTGAACTTCCGCGTCGACCGCCAGCCCTACGAGCTGGAGGCGACCGACCCCAACCTCGTGTACTACCCGCTCCTCTACATGCACGGCCGCGGCGCGCCGGCGTTCAACGACGCCGAGGTCGACGCCCTTCGCAAGCACGTCCACCCCGGCGGCGGGATCATCTTCGCCGACGCGGCCTGCGGCGGCGCGGCGTTCGACGTGGCATTCCGCGCGCTGATGAAGCGGATGCTCCCCGACAACCCCCTGGAGCCGATCCCGCAGGACGACCCCATCTACACCAGGCAGGTCGGCTTCGACCTCTCGCAGTCGAAGTTCAACGCCGGCGCCGGCGGCGCCGTGGCCTTCCCCTACCTGGAGGGCGTGAAGATCGAGGGCCGATGGGCCGTGATCTACTCCAAGTTCGACCTCGGCTGCGCCCTCGAACGCCACGCCGCCATCGACTGCCAGGGCTACACTTTCGAAAGCGCCCTGAAGATCGCCGTGAACATCGTGCTGTACGCCTCGCAGCACCCGTGAGCCGAGGGGCGAACGAGCGAAGTCCCCACTCCCGCCGGGAGGGGGCGGCCCGAAGGGCCGGGTGCGGGTCGTCGGAGTTCGAGGAAAGCGCCGCCATCGAGCCCTGCTCCCCTTGAGGGAGAAGGCCGTCGTCGTCTTGCTCGGCCTTCGCGCGCCCGGCATGCATTCCGAACTCCGGCGCCCCTCACCCGCCGCTGCGCGGCTACCCACTCCCGGCGGGAGCGGGGACTTCCGGGCGGTGCGGGGCGTCGTAAGGCCACATAGGACGCCCCGCCGTCCAACCTTCCTGCGAACTTCATCCAACAAATCTGCGACAAGTCGCGTAGCAACGAGCGGGCCTCGATTGACGGCCCGCCCGTCGCCTCGCTACGATTGTTGAACCTTTCGCCCGAGATCCCGATCCGATGCGGCACTCGTCCGCCCGCCTCGGATTGATCACTGTGCCAGCCAGAGGCCGATCAAGGCCCCGAGGATGCTGATGGCTTCGTCTCCCTCTCGTGTTCGTTTCATTGGCAGTCGCGAACTCCATCGCGACCTCCCGAAAGTCCTGGAAAACCTTGAAGACCCCGATTCCCGTTACGTCCTGACCATCCACAGCAAGCCCAAGGCCGTCATGATCGGCGCCGAAGCCTTCCTGAGCCTCCTCCGCGGGGCGACGCCCGAAGACCGCCTGCTGGCCCTCCAGCTCGGCGCGCTCGTCCAGGGCCTGGAGGCCGCCGGGGTCGACGCCGACGAGCGCGACCTGGTCGGCGTGTGATCCGATCCCGATCGGCTTCGACATCGGCCGCGGACGGGCGTCTCCACCTCTCCCCGCCCTCGCCGCGGCCGTCGCGGGCCTCAGCCCCCTTCCGGCGTCTTCAGCCGGAACTCGCGGGCCGCGAACAGCCATGCGCCCAGCCCCAGGAACATCGCCGACGCCCCCGCCAGGAACGCCAGCGACGTCGACGCGGCCGGCGCCGTCGCCGGGTCGATCGCCCACGGCTTGCCGTCCAGGTCCAGCCAGCGCAGCTCCAGGACCCGGGCGTGGAACAGCACGGTCGCGTAGCGCACCAGGAACGGGATGTTCGAGACGATCCCCTCGAACAGGATGACGTACCCCACCCCCACCACCAGCACCCGCTTCGTCAGCAGGCTGAGCAGCCCGAAGATGCCGATGTAGGCCAGCATCGCCAGGGCCGAGGCCGTCGTCAGCGCGGCCGCCTCGTAGGCCAGGTCCCCCGCCCCGCGCCCGTCCACGCCCCACCAGATCGTCGCGAGCGTCGCCGTGATGAACAGGGCGGCGAGGGCGGACGTCACCAGCGCCGCGCCGAGCGCCTTGGCGACGTAGATCGCCCACCGCGGGATCGGCCGGATCAGGAAATACGTCAGGGTCTGCTCCTCCACGTCGTCCTGCACCAGGCTCGACGCGAACAGCAGGGCCGTCAGCGGCACGACCGCCTGGGGGATCAGGACGAGCAGCAGCCCGATGGCGGCGTCCTCGGGCTCGTAGGGCTCGGCGTAGCGGTGCATCAGCAGGGCGATCGCCAGCGGCAGGGCGAACATCGCGACGAACAGCCAGATCCGCTTGCCGCGGAGCTGGCGCGCCACCGTGATCCCCACCACCGTCGCGATCGCGCCCAGCGGCGGCCGGTTCGAGATCGCGCGGGGGGCCGTCGTGGCTTCGGGGGCGGCCGGGCTCATGGGTTCACCAGGTACTTGAAGACGGCTTCCAGGCTGTCGTCGTCCGACTCGATCTCCTCGATCGGCGCGTCGGCCTCGCGGGCGAGCTTCGGCAGGCGTTGGTAGAACCGCTCGGGCTCGCGGGTCTCCACCACGATCGTCCGCCCGTCGCGCGGCAGCTCGATCCCCTCCACGTCGTCCCAGCGCACGAGCTTCGCGGCGAGGGCCCGGCGGTCGGGGCCTTTCAGGACGATCCGGTGGGGATGGGCGTCGATCAGGTCGCGGATCTGGCGGACGTCGCCGAAGGCCACCAGCCGGCCCCGGTTCATCAGCACGATCTGCGACGTCAGCGCCTGGACCTCGTACAGCACATGGCTGGAGACCAGGATCGTCCGCCCCGCGCGGGCCAGGCCGGCGACCAGCTCCATCAGCTCGTGGCGGGCGACGGGGTCGGTGCCGGTCAGGGGCTCGTCCAGGAACAGCACCTCGGGGTCGTGGATCAGCGCCTGGGCCAGCTTGGTGCGCTGGCGCATCCCCTTGGAGTAGCCCCGGACGGGCCGGTCGGCGGCGGCCGTCATCTTGACCTGTTCCAGCACGCGGTCGGCCGCGGCCCGCGCGCCGCGGCGGCCAAGGCCGGCCAGCTCGCCGCAGGCCCGCAGGAACTTGCGGCCGGTCATCCATTCGAACATCGCGTCCTGCTCGGGGCAGAGGCCGACGCGGCGGTTGAGCCCGGCGTTGTTCCAGGGCCGGACGCCCAGCACGCGGACCTCCCCCTGGCTGGGGCGGAGCTGCCCCGTCGCCAGTTGCAGCAGCGTGCTCTTGCCGGCGCCGTTGGGCCCGAGCAGACCCGTCACGCCGCGGCCGACGCGGAGCGTCAGGTTGTTCAGGCCGATCACCTGGCCGTACCACTTGGACGCGGCCAGGAACTCGATCACCGGGCCGTCGTCTGGGGGCTTCGCGTCAGCGTCGCTCGTGCTCATCGGCGCCTCACTTCAAGCGGTCGAGCGACCGGACCCGGGTGGAGAGGACGACGGCCGACGCGACGCCCAGCCCCGCCAGCACGCCGGCCGCCCACGGCCAGGGCGGGCGGGCCGGGTCGGCGTTCGTCAGCCCCGGCGGCGAGGGTGGCTCCGGCGGCCCAAGGCCGTCGCGAGGCGGCGGTGGGCCGAAGGGGATGCCGAAGATCCGCGGCCGTCGCGGGCGCCCGCCGAAGCCGGCCGCGTCCTGCATCGCCTCGCGGCCCTTGCGGAAGACGTCGGCCAGGCGGTCCCACTGGGCGTCGTAGTCGAACAGGGCGTCGCGGACCGAGGCCAGGTCGGCCGGGTACGACGCCAGCGGGGCCCACTCGCGCGCCGGCGTGCGCCGGGAGGCGTCGGCCGCCGCGCCCCCGAGCATCCACAGGCCGACCCAGATCGCCGTCACGAACCGGCTGTTCCGCGACAGCGACGACAGCGCCAGCATCAGCAGCCCGGTCGAGGCCGCGAGGATCGCGCCGTAGGCCGCCGACGCCGCCAGCACCCGCCATGTCTGGGGGAGCACGGCCGGGTCCATGCTGAACGCCAGGCCGATCAGGTACGCCAGGATCGCCGGGATCAGCATGATCCCCAGCAGGAACGTCGCGATCACGCCGAGCTTGCCGAGGAAGTAGTCGACCCGCCGCAACGGCCGCGACAGGTACAGCGGCAGGGCGTTGAACCGCAGGTCCTGGCTGATGAGGTCCGGCCCCACCAGCATCACCAGCACGAACGCGAAGAACGTCTGGACCCGGAAGAACAGCGTGAACGCCAGCGTCCAGAACGTCGTCCGGAACCCCTTGGGCCCGTGGCGGACCTCGTCCGGGAGGCCCTGGAACAGGAAGAGGAACGGCTCCAGGACCGTCGCCTGCTGCTCGAACAGCCCCCACAGGATCAGGAACCCCGCCAGCAGGAGCGCGGGGGCGAGGGCCCCGACGAGCGTGGAGACTAGCCAACGGTTCTTGAACTGGGCCTTCACGCCCTGGCGGGTGATCGCCAGCCAGCGGAAGGCGTGGCCGGCGAGCTTGCCGTCCCAGTGCTGATACCCCTGGTCCAGGATCGGCATCAGCCCGCCCCCCCGACGGCGTTGAGGAACACCTCTTCCAGCGTGCTGCGCCTCGGCCTCAGCATCCGGATCTGCTCCGACGAATCCTCGGCCGCCTCCCAGAGCGACGCCACCCCCTCGCCGGCCGGCAGGGCGATCCGCAGGCGGTCGTCGACCGGATCGGCCTTCACGCCGCGGTCGGCGAGGATCCGGGCGAACGCCTCCTGGTCGCCGCGCACGCGCAGTTCGAACTCGCCGTCGTGGGGCCGCTTCAGGTCGGCGATCCGCCCCTGGGCCAGCAGCCGGCCCCGGCCCAGGACGACGACGTATTCGCAGACGGCCTCGACGTCCGGCAGCAGGTGGCTGGAGATGAGCAGGTTCATCCCCTTGGCCCCCGCCAGGTCGCGGCAGAGGGCCAGGATCTCCTCGCGGCCGGCGGGGTCCATGCCGTTGGTCGGCTCGTCCAGGATCAGCAACTTCGGGTCGTGGACGATCCCCGCGGCGATCTTCAGCCGCTGCTTCATCCCGGTCGAGTACGACTCCACCCGGCGATAGCGGGCCTCGCCCAGCCCGACGTAGTCCAGCATCTCGTGCGAGCGCCGGAGGGCGTCGCGCGAGGGCATGCCGACCAGCTCGCCGGCGTAGGCGACGAACTGCACGCCGGTCACGCCGGGGAACAGGCACTCGTCCTCCGGCACGAAGCCGACGGCCTGGCGGATCTCCAGCGCCTGCCGTTCGATGTCCATCCCCAGCACGCGGCCGCGGCCGGAATCGATCCGGATCAGGCCGAGGAGGCTCCGGATCATCGTGGTCTTGCCGGCCCCGTTGGGCCCCAGCAGCCCCATGGCGCCGCCGGGCAGCGCGACCGACAGCCCCGCCAGCGCCGTCACCGCCCCGTAGGTCTTCGTCAGCTCTTCCAGTTCGATCAGCATCGCTCACCGATGTCGGGGCCGTCGCCGGTCGTGGGGGCGTCCACTCCAGGCGTTCGCCGCCCCGGCCGGTTTATTGTGCGACGACGGCCGCGCGGCCGCAATTCACCGGGCCGGCCCGGAGCCCGTTTCGTCTTGGATTTCCCGCCGCCTCCGGCCACAATCGAAGGCCGTTGACGACCGAACGATTCCCGCCAGCGAGAGACCGAGGACCGTGGCCGACCCCATCACTTACGACGACTTCGCCAAGATCGAACTCCGGGTGGCCAAGGTGCTGGAGGCTCGTCCCCATCCCAACGCCGACAAGCTGCTGCTGTTGCAGGTCGACGTGGGCGACGAGCAGAAGCAGATCGTCGCCGGCGTGAAGGCGCACTACGCCCCCGAGGCGCTCGTCGGCAAGAGCATCATCATCGTCAACAACCTCGCGCCGGCCATGCTCCGCGGCGAGACCTCCAACGGCATGCTGCTGGCCGCGACCTCCGGCGAGAAGGTCATCCTCCTCACCGTCGACGACCCGGACTGCGTCCCCGGGGCGAAGATCAAGTAATCCCGCAGCGCCGGAGAGCGGCCCTCCGACGGTCTTCCCCCCTCGCGGGGGAAGACAGACCCCGAAGGGGTCGGATGAGGGGGACGCGAAGCACGAGGCCCGTCGGGCTTCGAAAGCCCGCTCGACCGGCTCGGGAACCCGACGGCCGCCTGGCGCGTCTTCCCCCTCATCCGGCCCTCCGGGCCACCTTCCCCCGCCAGGGGGGAAGGCCATCGTTCGTCTCGAAGGCCCCGCGCTTGAGCCGAGACCTCGGCGACTTCCAGACGCCCCCCGAGCTGGCCGCGCTGCTGGCGCGCCGGCTCGGGCCGATCGGCGACCGCTGGCCCCGCGTGCTGGAGCCCACCTGCGGCCGGGGGAACTTCCTCCGCGCCGCGCTCGATGCGCCGAGCCCCCCCCGCGAGGCCATCGGCGTCGAGTTGCAGCGGGCGTACTGCGACGAGGCCCGCGCCGCGGTCGGCGACCGGGCGACGATCCTGAACGCCGACGTGTTCGCCGTCGACTTCGCCGCCCTCCCCTGGCGGGGCGGAGGCCCGATCCTGGCGATCGGCAACCCGCCCTGGGTGACGAACGCCGCGCTCGGCAAGCTCGGCAGCGGCAACCGGCCCGAGCGCCGGAACGTCGACGGCCGCGCCGGGCTGGACGCGATGACCGGGGCGTCGAACTTCGACCTCGCCGAGGCCGTCTGGCTCCGGCTCCTCGACGCCCACTCGGGCGGCCCGGCGACGATCGCCCTGCTCTGCAAGACGTCCGTCGCCCTCGCCGTCCTCGACCGCCTCCATCGCCGGGGCCCGTCCGCCTCGTCCGAGTGGGTCGAGGTCGACGCCCGCCGCTGGTTCGGCGCGACGGTCGCCGCCGGGTTCCTCGTCGTCACCCTCGGAGAGCCCTCCTCGCGCGTCTCCGTCTACCCCCATCCCGAGGCCCTGGCCTCGTCCCGGTCGATGGGCTGGGTCGGCGACCGCTTCGCGGCCGACTTCGAGGCCGCCTCGTCGCTCACCTTCGCCGTCGGCCCCAGCTCGCTCGACTGGCGCCAGGGGATCAAGCACGACGCGGCGGCCGTCATGGAATTGACCGCCGACGGGCCGCTCCGCAACGGCCTGGGCGAGATCGTCGACGTCGAGCCCGAATACCTCTACCCGCTGATGAAGGGGGCGGACCTGGCGGGGGGCGGATCCGAGACGTCCCCTCTCCCGCCGGGAGAGGGGACGTTGGGCGCCTCGTCGCCGTCTTCGGATGCGGGTCGCAACGAACGGATCCGTCGCCCTCGCCGCTTCCTCATCGTCCCCCACAAGTCCCTCGGCGAGGACACCCGGGGCCTGGAGTCTGAAGCGCCGAGGCTCTGGGCCTATCTGAACGCCCACGCCGGCCGACTCGCCGCCCGACGCTCGTCGATCTACCGCGGCCGGCCGCCGTTCAGCCTGTTCGGCGTCGGGCCGTATGCGTTCGCGACGTCCAAGGTGGCGGTCGCGGGGATCCACCGGCCGACTCGCTTCCGCGCGATCGGGCCGGTCGACGGCCGTCCCGTCGTCCTGGACGACACCTGCTACCTGCTCCCCTGCCGCTCGGCCGAGGAGGCCGCCGTCCTCGCCGCCCTGGGGAACGACCCCGCCGTCCTCGCGTTGCTCCGAGCGCTGGCGCCGGCCGACTCCAAGCGGCCCGTGACCAAGTCGCTCCTCCGGTCGATCGACCTCGCCGCCGTCCTCGCCCGCGCCGACCGCCCGGCCCTGATCGCCCGCGCCGTCGTCGCGATGCGCGACATGGGATGGGCCGGCGACCCGACGGCCGCGATCGGCCCCGAGATCGAACGGCTCGCCCGCTCGCTCAGCGTTTCGCCGCCAGAAGCTCCTTGAGGACGCCGACGATCCCCGGCGTGGTGAGCGGGTCGTCGCCCAGGGGGATGTACGCCTTCTTGGCGTCGACGACGCGGACGCGGCCCTTGTGGCGGCGGGCGAGGGTGTCGATGCGCTTGGCGTCGCGGTAGGTGAGGACGGCGTACTCGGCCTCGACGTGGATCCGGTCGATCTTCCAGTTGCCGGCCAGGATGCGGATCTCGGCCTCGGCCAGCAGGTTCTCGGCCGGCTTCGGCGGCGGGCCGAAGCGGTCGTTCAGCTCCTTGCGGAAGTCGGCCAGGTGGTCGAGCGTCCGCAGCCGGGCCAGGCGGCGGTACAGCTCCAGCTTGAGCCGGGGGGCCGGGACGTAGTCGCGCGGGAGGTACGCGCGCCACTTGAGTTCGACCGAGCAGTCGAACAGCGGCTTGTCGGGCTGGCGGGTCGCCTTGCGGACGGCCGATTCGAGGAGCGAGCAGTAGAGTTCATATCCCACGCTCTCGATGTGTCCCGACTGCTCCGCGCCCAGGATGTTGCCGGCGCCGCGGATCTCCAGGTCGCGCAGCGCGATCTTGAAGCCGGCGCCCAGCGACGTGAACTCCTCGATGGCCTTCAGCCGCTTCACGGCGTTGGGCGTGACCGGGCGGTCGGATTCCAGCAGGAGATAGGCATAGGCGCGGTGCTTGAAGCGTCCCACGCGGCCCCGGAGCTGGTGGAGGTCGGAGAGGCCGTACTTGTCGGCCTCGTTGATGAAGATGGTGTTGGCGTTGGGGATGTCCAGGCCGCTCTCGATGATCGTCGTGGCGACCAGGACGTCGAAGTCGCGCTTGATGAATCGGAGCATCGTCCGTTCGAGCTGCTCGCCCGTCATCTGGCCGTGGGCGAACTCGATGCGGGCGTCGGGGACGATCGACTTCAGCCGGTCGACGACCTGCTGGATGTCGTGGATCCGGTTGTGGACGAAGTACACCTGGCCGTTGCGGTTCAGCTCGCGGTTGATCGCGCGGCGGATGGTGTCGGCGTCGTACCGGAGGATGCGGGTCTCGATCGCCTTGCGGTCGGACGGCGGCGTCTCCAGGTTGGAGATGTCCCGGATGCCGAGGAGGCTCATGTGCAGCGTGCGCGGGATCGGCGTGGCGGAGAGGGTCAGGACGTCGACGGTGGAGCGCAGGGTCTTCAGCCACTCCTTGTCCTCGACGCCGAACCGCTGCTCCTCGTCGACCACGATCAGGCCGAGGTCCTTGAATGCGACGTCCTTCTGCAAGATCCGGTGGGTGCCGATGAGGACGTCCACCTTCCCCTCGGCGGCCCGCTTGAGGATGTCGCGGATCTCGGACTTGGGGCGGAAGCGGTTGACGACCTCGATGACGAACGGGAACTCGCCCATGCGCGCGGCGAAGCTGCGGTGGTGCTGCTCCGACAGGATCGTCGTCGGCACCAGGATCCCCACCTGCTTGCCGGCGTCGACCGCCTTGAACGCGGCGCGGATGGCGACCTCGGTCTTGCCGTAGCCGACGTCGCCGCAGATCAGGCGGTCCATCGGCTTCGTCTGGGCCATGTCCTCCTTGATCGCCTCGATCGCCGAGAGCTGGTCGGGCGTCTCGTCGAACGGGAACGCGGCCTCGAACTCGGCCATCCAGTGGCTGTCCTCGGCCGGGTAAGCGAAGCCGGGCTGGCTGGCGCGGTCGGCCTGGATGTCCAGGAGTTCCTGGGCCAGGTCGACGACGGCCTCCTCGACGCGCTTCTTGCGCTTGTCCCACGCGGAGGAGCCGATCTTCGACAGGGGCGGGGCGATCTTGCCGCCGCCGACGTACTTCTGCACCAGGTCGATCTTGGCGATGGGGACGAACAGCCGGGTCCCCTCGGCGAACTCCAGGAGGAGCGTCTCCTCGGCGTGGTCGCCCGCCTTGTCGACGAACTGGAGGCCCAGGTACTTCGCGATGCCGTGGTTGACGTGGACGACGAGGTCCCCCTCGTTCAGGTCCAGGAAGCTGTCGATCGCCCGTGTCTCGTAGCGCCGGCGCGAGGTGGTGCGACGGACGTCGGCGCGGGCGAACAGCTCGTGGTCGGCGATGACCAGGGTGTCCGTCTCGCCCTCCGTCAGGTGGAACCCGGCGCGGATGCGGCCGACGGCCGTGACCAGGCGGCCGTCGCGGGCGAGGTCGGAGTCGGCGAAGACCTCGCGGAGCCGTTCGGCCTCGGCCGCGTTGTGGCAGGCGATGACGACGCGGTCGCCGCCGGCGGCCGTCTCCAGCTCGGCCTTGACCCGCGCCAGCTCGCCCGAGAACCGCTCCACGCTCTCGATCCGCAGGTGGCACGTCGCCTCCAGCGAGTCGGCCGCGAGCGCCGACAGCGCGATCGTCGGCCGTCGGACCAGGCGTTCGAACGTGCTCTCCACGGTGTAGAGCCCGCGGGGGTCGTCGACCCGGGAGAGGTAATGCTTCCCCTCCTCGCGCAGGTCGTGCTGCTCGACGAGGACGACCCAGGTCCCCTCGGGGAAGGCGTCGGTGGCCGGGCCGAAGTCGTCGTGATGGTCGGGGTCGAAGGCGGGGGGGACGGCGATGGTGACGTTGTCCCAGCGGTCCAGCGAGCGCTGGGTCTCGGCGTCGAAGGGGCGGATGGACTCGACGTCGTCGCCGAAGAACTCGATGCGGACGGGGTCGGTGGAGTCGGTGGGGAAGACGTCGAGGATGCCGCCGCGGAGGCTGAATTCCCCGGGGACCTCCACGACCTCCACCCGCTGCATGCCGCGGCCCATCAGCCAGGCGGCCAACTCGTCGACCGGCGTCACGTCGCCGACGCGGACCTGCCGCGACATCCTGCGGAGGACGTCGGGCTTGGGCACCGGCTGCAACAGCGCCGGGATCGACGTGACGACGACCTTCGGCGGCAGCCCGCCGGCCAGCCGGCCGACGACGCGCGTCCGCGCGCCGAAGACCTCGTCGCGCGCGTCCTGCTCGCGCGGGAGCTTGTCCCAGGCCGGGAGGACTTCCGGCTTGAGCCCGGAGAAGACGGCGACGTCGTCGCGGAAGTCGTCCACGTCGCCGACGTGGGTGAGGACGACGACCAGGCACGTCGGCGCGTGCAGCGCCAGCGCCCCGGAGACCAGCCCCGCGGCCGAGCCCCACGCGCCGTCGATGGTGGCGGCGCGGCCGTTGCGGAGGGCGGCGATCACCTCGGGGAAGCCCCGGGCCTGCTGGATCAGCCGCGTCAGGTTCTTCAGCTCGTCCCCGGCGGGCGGGGCCGAGGCCGGGGCGGCTGCGGGCGGTCGGGGCGAAACCCTGGGCATCGGCGGCTCGTCGTGGGGGTCGGGTTGGGGGCGATACGGTCCGGTGCGGCGTCCGAACGAGGGCGAATGCGGAATCCCCTCTCCCGCCGGGAGAGGGCGGCCCGGAGGGCCGGGTGAGGGTCGTGGGACTTCGAGACGACCGCGGCGATCAAGGCCCTTCTCCCCTTGAAGGAGAAGGTGGCCCGCAGGGCCGGATGAGGGGTGGCGCGACCGGACGCTTCGGGCTTCAAGGTCTCTCCGGTCCAGGGTACGCGACGGCGGTCGCCCCCTCATCCGGCCTTCGGCCACCTTCTCCCTCAAGGGGAGAAGGCCGTCGTCGTCGGCCTGCTCGTGCATCGCGCCCGACACGCCCTCCGAGATCCCGCAGCCCTCACCCGCCGCTGCGCGGCCGCCCTCTCCCGGCGGGAGATGGGATGATTCAATTCTCGTGCCGACGACCTCCCATGGCTAGCCGACGCCCGGGGCCACGCGCAGCCTCGGCCGGGCGCCGCGGGCGATGGCGGCGTGGGCGGGCTCGGCGCGGGGGCGGACGAAGCCCTTGGCCATGCGGTCGAGGGCGTCGATCAGGTCGTCCAGGGCGCAGGGGAGGTCCAGGCAGGCGGAGGCGCCGGCCTCGCGGGCCTGGGCGACGGCGGCGCGGTCGGCGAAGCCCAGCAGGGCCAGGACCGGGCCCAGCCGACATCGGCGCTCTAGCCGCTCCTCCCACCGCGGTTCGAGCACGGGCACGTCCCAGACCGTGAGCGCCCGGCCGGCGGCGGCCTCGGGCCCGACGGCCAGCGCGGCGGCGTCGGTGGCGCGATAGCCGGCGTGGGCGGCGGCCTCTCGGAGCACCCGGCGCAGCTCGTAGTCGGAGCTGACGACCTCGACCGGGGTCGCCCCCCGCCGCGAGCGGTCGGCGTGGCCGGGGACGTGCTCCAGCATCCGCTCGATCTGGTGCGGCAGCGTCTCGGCGGCGGTGGCCTCGGGCGTCACCGCCTCCACGAGCGCGGCGCAGCGCTCGATCTCGGCGTAGCGGACGTACGGGCTGACGCAGAGGATGATCCGGGGCCAGGCGGCCGGGCCCAGCTCGCGCCGCAGCTCCTCCAGCCGGGCCACGTCGGCCGGGGAGAGCCGCGAGCGGTGCATCACCAGGATCTTGAGCCCCGCGTCGGGCTCGAACGCGCGCCGGGGCAGGCCCCCCCCGGGCTCCTCGCAGGGGACGAGGTCGAACCCGGAAAGCGCCCGGGCGATCCCCGCGACCCAGGGGTCGCCCAGGTCGCCCGCGAAGCCGATCGTCGGGATGGTCGCGTCCATGGCGGTCCCTCCTTGGATGATTCCGCGCTTATCACTACCAGAAACGCGGGCGTCCGGCAATCGGGAACGCGGCTTGGGGTCTAGCTCTCGAATCGGGAGGAAACGAATCCTTCACGGTGGTCCGGGCGGTCCGCCCGGACGTCCCCATTCCGAGACCGGTCGACGTCCGGGCGGACCGCCCGGACCACCTGTCATTTCGAGGAACGGTGCGAAATCCGGGAAACAGGGCTACACCCCGCGGCGGGGCGGATTCCGGAAAAAGTCGTATCCGCGCCCGGCTCCCCGAGCATGATGGAGGTGAACGCCGGGAACGAGGAGCCAGCCGTCCATGAGCCGCAGTCGCGTCGCGTCGCCGGTCGAGAGACTCTTCGAACGCGGGACCTGGACCGGGGCCGACGACGCCCGGCTGCTCGAGCGGTACGCGCGGCGGGGCGACCGCGAGGCCTTCGAGGCCCTGGCGGCGCGGCACGGGCCGATGGTCCTGGGGGTCTGCCGGCGCATCCTGATCGAGCCGTCCGACGTCGACGACGCGTTCCAGGCGACGTTCCTGGTCCTGATCCGCCGCGCCCGGTCGCTGGGGCCGGGCGACGTCCTCGCCGCGTGGCTGCACGGCGTCGCGACCAAGGTGGCCCGGCGAGCCCGCATGGACCGGGCGCGTCGCCGGGCCCGCGAGCGCGACGGCCTGGCCGTCGAACCCGGTTGCGAGCCGGATTCGCCCGACTTCGCGCTACGGGGCGTGATCGACGAGGAGGTCGAGCGCCTCCCCTGGAGGTATCGCGCCCCGGTGGCCCTCTGCTACCTGGAGGGGCTGACCCACGAGGAGGCCGCGGCCCGGCTGGGCTGGCCGGTCGGCTCGGTCAAGGGCCGCCTGGCGCGGGCCCGGTCGATGCTGGGCCCGCGGCTGGCCCGCCGCGGCGTCACGGCCGGCGCGGGGGCCCTCGCGCTGGAGAACCTGGCCTCGGCCGCCGTGCCCGCCCCCCTCGTCGACGCCGTCGCGACCGCCGCCGGGCGGGTCGCGGAGGGCGTCGCGTGGAAATCCGTCCTGTCCTATCCCGTCGTCCGCCTCGCGAAAGGAGCCTGCGGAGCCATGATCGCCACCAAACTGACGGCCGCCCTGACGGCCACCGCCCTCGTCGCCGCCGCGGGGGCCGGGTTCGCCGCCGCCCGCCCCGAGGGCCAGGAGCCCCCCGCGGACTCCCAGCCGGCCGAGCCCCCGCGCCAGTCGCCCGGCCAGGAGGCCGCCGAGGATCCGGCCGAGGTCCAGCGAGGGGCGTCCGGCCCGGCCGGCGGGGCCCCGTCGCAGCCCGCGGCCTCCGCGACGCCGGCCGTCGCCGGGGCGCCGGGCCCGGCCGCGAAGCCCGACGAGAGCCCGTCGGAGGCGCAGGCGGGCCGCCTGCTCGCGGCCTCGACGAAGGCTTACCGGTCCGCGGTCGAGGAGCTTCGTCGCGACTACCGGGCGATCGACCGCGTCTATCGGGCCTCCAGGCTCTGGCTGGACGCCCAGCAAGCCCTGGCGACCGATGAGCAGGCCCGCAAGGATGCGTTCGCCGAGCATCGGGCCCGGATGAGCGTCTTGGCTCGCATCCCGTTCCCGAGCGTCGCCCCGGGCGATGCGTCGCTCCCGAGCGGCGCCGACGCCGGCGCGATGCTCGCCGAGGCCGAGTTGTGGGCGACGCGGGGGGACGCCCCCCCCCGCCCCGGCGACCCGTCGGGGCCGGGGACTTCGGACGGGCCCGGCGACTCCAACCCGAAGACGGCGCAGATCCTGGCGAAGCTCGACGAGCCGCTGCCGATGAACTTCCCCAACGACACGCCGCTGGAGGACGTCCTCAAGTACATCAAGCAGGTCGTCGGCGACGCCATCCCCGTGTACGTCGAGCCCATCGGCCTGAATCAGGCCGACAAGACGATCACCTCGCCGATCTCCATCGACCTCGACGGGGTGCCGCTGCGGCGGACGCTCCAGCTCGCGCTGAAGCAGCTCGGGCTGGTCTACTACGTCGAGGACGGCATCCTCGTCATCACCTCGCCGGAAGGGGCGGAAGGGGGGATGGGTGCCGAGCGGGCCCGGCCGTCGCGGCGGCTGGAGGAGATCGAGAAGGCCGAGCGCGGCGAGCTGACGCTCGAGGAGATGCAGGACCTGGCCCAGAAGCTCAAGCTGATCGACGAGATCCGCAAGGCCGTGAAGGCCCTGGACGATCCGCCGCCAGTGGGTGGGACGGGCGGCGGCTTCCAATGAAAAAGGCTGACCGTCCCGGAGTTTGGGGCGGCTGTTCTTGACGGCCTTCCCCCCCGGCGGGGGAAGGTGGCCCGCAGGGCCGGATGAGGGGGGGGACGCGCCGGACGGCCGTCGGGTCGCAAGGACGGCCCATCCGGGCGGGCTTGCGAAATCCAACGGTGCCTGTGCTTCGCGTCCCCCTCATCGGACGCCTTCGGCGTCTGTCTTCCCCCGCGAGGGGGGAAGACCCTCGTCATCGCAGCCCGCCCCATATCCCCGGACGGTCGGAAAGAATGCGGATCATTGCGGGGGCCGGACGGCGTATGACGGCCTCCCCGGCCCGTCGGCCGGTCAGGGCGCCTCGACCTCGACCTCGACCTGCTCCGCCAGCCGCTCGACCGCCTCGGGCTCGATCGCGCCGGCGTCCCAGACGGAGGCGTTGGCGGCGGCGCAGGCCATGGCGCGGCGGATGGTCGCCTCGGGATCCAGGCCCTTGAGCCGCGAGTCGACCAGGCCGGCGAGGAGTGAGTCGCCCGAGCCGATCGGGTTCACGACCTCGATCTCCGGCGGCGTGGCGCGGTAGAGGACGTCGCCGAAGAGGAAGAACGCCGGGTCGGGGCCGTCGGTCACGACGCCGCAGGCGACGCCCCGCCGTCGCCACGACCGCAGCAGGTCGACGACGTCGTCGTCGTTCGCCGGCCGGCCCAGCCGCATGCCGGCCTCGCGACGGTTCATCTGCAAGGCCGTGGGCCAGAAGCCCCAGATGGCCTCCAGCGCCGGGCCGTAGGTGTCCAGGAACACGGGGATCCGCCGCGCCTTCGCCAGCGAGATCATCTCGCTGTAGACGCCGTGGGCGGCCGGCGAGGGGCTGGAGCCGGAGAGCGTCAGGGCCTCGACCCCCGGCCCGGCCAGGGCCCGCTCGACCTGGGCGACCAGCTCGTCGGCCTCGGCCGCGGTGACGGCCGGGTCGGGGTCGAAGAAGGCGGTCTGCTCGGCGGTCCCCTCGGTGGAGACGGTCAGGATCACGCGCGTCGGCGAGGCCGTGGCCACGGCGATCGGCTCCAGGCCGTCGGCCTCCTTCAGCAGGGCGCGGCAGGTCTCGCCGACGGCCCCGCCCAGGAACGTCACCGGCTTCGGATCGCGCCCCAGCCGCTTCAACGCGCGGGCGACGTTGTTCCCCTTGCCCCCCACGACGTCCCGGGTCGACCGGCCGCGGACCAGGTCGCCCGGCCTCCACGCCGGGACCGAGAGCGTCTTGTCCAAGCACGGATTCAGCGTCACGCACAGGATCATGGGCGGCTGGACCATCGCTAAGGTGGCGGTTGCTGCGGGCGGACCGATTCCGTCCCGACGGCCGCGCCGTGCCCGGATCTCCGCCCGGGCCGGCGCGCGGAAGCCGAATGATACGACGACCCTGGGGCCGATTCCAGGCCAGGACGCCCGATCGCCCGGGATCCGCCGAACGCTATCCCACGGCCCCGGCGCGCGATATCCTCCGGGCGGGTCGGCTGGCTTCTGCATCCACTCGGAGTCGCGTCATGATCGGCCGGACGTCGGGCGGCGTGTTCCTGCGGGCGCTGGCGGCGCTCGGGCTCGGGGCCTTCGCCGGGGCCTCCCGCGCGGAGCCGCTGAAGGTCTACATCTCCGCGACGGGGGACGACGCCGGCTCGGGCCGGGCCGACGCCCCGCTCGCCACCCTGGAGAAGGCCCGTGACGTCGTCCGGGGCCTCAAGAAGACTCCCGAGGCCCGCGACGGCGTGGAAGTCCTGCTCCGCGGCGGCGTCTACGCCCTCCCGCGGACGTTCGTCCTGAGTCAGGAAGACGGCGGGACGGCCACGGCCCCGATCGTCTACCGCGCCCACCCCGGCGAGGCCGTCGTGATCCGGGGGGGCCGGGACGTCGTCGACTTCACGCCCCATGAGGGATCGATCCTGGAGGCCGACCTGAAGGCCCAGGGCTTCGCGGACCTCGCGTTCCGCGAGCTGTTCCTCGACGGCGTCCGCCTCCCCCTGGCGCGATACCCGAACGCCGTGGCCGACAACCCCTACGGCGGCGGCTGGGCGTTCGCCGACGGCGACCGCGTCCCCATGTACCAGGACGTCCCCGGCGAGCCCCGCAACGCGCTGCACTACAAGGCGAAGGACGCCCGCGCGTGGGCGAAGCCCGGCGAGGTCGAGGTCTTCGTCTTCCCCCGCTTCAACTGGTGGAACAACATCCTGCCGATCGCGGCCGTTGATCGCGACAAACGCCTCGTCACCACCACGGCCGACGCCTCGTACCCGATCCGCCCCGGCGACCGCTACTACTTCCGCGGCGGTCGCGAGGACCTGGACGCCCCCGGCGAATGGTACGTCGACCGCGAATCGGGCGTGCTCTACCTCATCCCACCCAGGCCGCTCGAAGGCCGAGCCGTCACGGTCCCGGTGGTCTCCACGCTGGTCCGCATCGATCGCGCGGCGCACGTCGCGTTCCGGGGCCTCACGCTGGAAGCCTGCACGGGCGAGGCGTTCCTGCTGGATCACGCCGAGTCCTGCACGGTCGCCGCCTGCACGATCCGGGGCGTCGGCGACTACAACCACGGCGCGGTCGCGGTCGTGGAGGGCTCGCACAACCGGGTCGTCGGCTGCGACGTCTCGGACGTCGGCTCGCACGGGATCTACCTGGGCGGCGGCGACGTCCCCTCGCTGACGAAGGCCGACAATCGGGCCGACAACAACTACATTCACCATGTCGGCGTGCTGTACAAGCAGGGCGTGGGGATCTCGATGGACGGCGTCGGCAACGTCGCCTCGCACAACCTGATCCACGACGGCCCCCGGATGGGGATCCTGTTCCACGGCAACAAGCTGGTCCTGGAATACAACCACATCCGCCACATGAACCTGGAGACCGAGGACACCGGCGCCGTCTACACCGGCGGTCGCGACTGGATCGGCTCGCGCGGGACGATCATCCGGTTCAACCTGATGCACGACATGCTCGGCTTCGGCAAGGACGCCGAGGGCCGATGGGTCTCGCCGCACTTCGCCTGGGGCGTCTACCTGGACGACAACACCGGCGGCGTGGACGTCGTCGGCAACATCGTCTACCGCTGCTCCCGCGCCGGGATCCACCTCCACAGCGCCCGCGACAACCGCATCGAGAACAACGTGTTCGTCGACAACGGCCTCTACCAGGTCGAATACAGCGGCTGGACCGTCGACAGCACCATGTGGCAGGACCACTTCAAGACGATGGTCCCGGGATATGAGAGCGTGATCGGCAACCCCGCCTGGAAGGCCATGCGCGGGATGTCCGTCCACCCGAAGGACGCGCCCCTGCCGAACGGCCTGGTGATGACCGGGAACGTCTTCGAGCACAACATCGTCGCCTGGAAGGACGACGCGGCCTACGTCCGGACGTCGAACGTGCCGTTCGACCGCAACGTCTTCAACCACAACCTTGTGTGGGCCGGCGGCCGGCCGATCCGGACCGGCGTGACGAGGCCCGGGAAGGACGTCTCCGGCGAGCTGGTCCCCAACGCCGACTTCGCCCACGGTGCGGTGGGCAAGCTCCCGGCCGACTGGGAATGGCAGATCTTCACGCCGAAGTCGAAGGCCGGGCTCGTCGAGGACGGCGGCCGGCGGGCGATCCGGATCGAGGCCGCGTTCGACGCGTCGAAGCCCCGCGACAACTACCCGATCGTCGTCAGTCGCCCCTTCCCCGCGAAGCCCGGCGCCGCCTATCGCCTGCGGGCGAAGCTCAAGGCGACGAGGCCCGGCGCGAGGGCCCAGGTGATGCTCCAGGGCTACGAGGCCGGCGCCTTCTTCTGGGCGAGTTCCCCCAACGAGGCGAAGCCCGGGGCCGACTGGACCGACTTCGAATGCACCTTCGCCATCCCCGGCCCCGGCGAACCCGGCCACCACGCCGCGATGAAGGACTTCCGCGCCCGGGTCGACTTCCCCGACCGCGAGGGGGCTCTCCTCGTCCGGGACGTCTCGCTGTACGAGGTCGAGAAGCTGGACGAATGGCGGTCGTGGCAGGAGGCCGGCAACGACCGCCACTCGCCCGTCGCCGACCCGGGGTTCGTCGACCCCGCGCGCGACGACTACCGGCTGCGGGCGGCCTCGCCGGGGATCGCCTTCCACCCGATCCCCGTCGAGAAGATCGGCCCCTACAAGGACGACCTGCGCGCCTCCTGGCCGATCGTCGAGGCGGCCGGGGCGCGCGAACACCCGGTCCGGGTGCCGGAGGGGGATTGAACGGGCGATGACCCGCGCGATGAAGTCCCCTCTCCCGCCGGGAGAGGGCGGCCGCGCAGCGGCGGGTGAGGGTCGTGGGAGGCGCGGAGGGCATGTCGGCCATGCAACGCCCGGGCGGGCTCATGCCAAGCATCCTTCTCCCCTCGTGGGAGAAGGTGGCCGAAGGCCGGATGAGGGGGCGACCGCCTTCGCATCCCACGGCCGGCGTCAGGATCGAATCCCTTGGCTCCCGGTCGCGCCCCCCTCATCCGCCGCTCCGCGGCGCCTTCTCCCACGAGGGGAGAAGGGGGGATTCCTACTCGCACTCCGATGCCTTCGACGGAGCACCTCAAGGGGGGGGCGTCGATCGCCGCGGCGACCTCGAAACCCCACGACCCTCACCCGGCCCTTCGGGCCGCCCTCTCCCGGCGGGAGAGGGGACGTCGAACGCCCCATCCCGAGACCTCGCTTCCGGGACCGCCGCGCCGGGCGGTATGATCGACGGCCCGGGGCCGCGGTCGCGCCGGGGGTGGTCGAGGGGGGCGTCGGATGGGCGGGCTGGCGGCGAAGATCCGGGCGGGCGACGTCAAGGTCGGCGTGATCGGCCTGGGGTACGTCGGCCTGCCGCTGGCGCGAGCGTTCGTCGAGCGGGGCGTCCCCGTCCTCGGCTTCGACGTCGACGCCGCCAAGATCGACCGGCTGCACCAGGGACGCAGCTACATCGGCCACATCGGGTCGGACGTGATCCGGTCCATGCTCGAACGCGGCTTCGAGGCCACCGCCGACTTCGACCGCCTCGGCGAGCCCGACGCCGTCCTGATCTGCGTCCCCACCCCGCTGACCGACTCGCGCGACCCGGACCTGGCCTACGTCGTCCAGTCGGCGCGGGCGATCGCGAAGGCGCTCCGGCCGGGTCAGCTCGTGGTCCTGGAGAGCACGACCTACCCCGGCACCACCCGCGACGTCGTCCTGCCGATCCTGGAGGAGTCCGGCCTGAGGCCGGGCGTCGACTTCCTGCTGGCGTTCAGCCCCGAGCGCGAGGATCCCGGCAACCCGGACTTCTCCGCCCCCACCATCCCCAAGGTCGTCGGCGGGATCGACGCCGCCAGCCGCGAGGCGGCCGAGGCGCTGTACTCGCGGATCGTCGTCCGCGTGGTCCCCGTCTCCACGGCCGAGGTCGCCGAGGCGTGCAAGATCCTGGAGAACACCTACCGCGCCGTGAACATCGCGCTGGTGAACGAGCTGAAGGTCCTGTTCGACCGGATGGGGATCGACGTCTGGGAGGTGATCGAGGCGGCGAAGTCCAAGCCGTTCGGCTACCAGGCGTTCTACCCCGGCCCCGGCCTGGGGGGCCACTGCATCCCCATCGACCCGTTCTACCTGACGTGGGTCGCGCGCAAGCACGGGATGGCGACGCGGTTCATCGAGCTGGCCGGCGAGATCAACACGTCGATGCCCGCCTACGTCGTCGGCCGCGTCGCCGACGCCCTGAACGACCTTTCGAAGCCCGTGCGCGGCAGCAAGATCACCATCCTGGGCATGGCCTACAAGAAGGACGTGGACGACCCCCGCGAGTCCCCCGGCTTCGAGCTGATGGAACTCCTGCTCCACAAGGGGGCCGAGGTCGACTACAACGACCCCCACATCCCGACCCTGCCGCCGATGCGCAAGTATCCGAACCTCCGGATGTCCAGCCGCGAGCTGACCCCGGAGTACCTGGCCTCGCGCGACTGCCTGCTGATCGCCACCGACCACTCCGCCTACGACTGGCCGACCATCGTCGCCCACGCCGGCCTGATCGTGGACACCCGCAACGCCTTGAAGGGCGTGGAAAGCGGTCGGGCGAAGATCGTCCGGGCGTGAGCCCTCCCCCTGAGCCGAGGAACGCATGAGCCGAGCCGATCGTGAACGGGTCCTCGTCACCGGAGGGGCCGGATTCATCGGGTCCCACCTGGTCGAAGCCCTGGCGGCCGAGGGGTACGCCGTGCGCGTGCTGGACGACCTGTCGACGGGACGGGCGTCCAACCTGGACGCGGTGCGCGACCGGATCGAGTTCGTCGAGGCGAGCGCCTCGGACTTCGCGGAGTGCGAGCGCGCGATGCAGGGGGTCGCCTACGTCTTCCACGAGGCGGCCGTGCCGAGCGTGCCGCGCTCCGTGGCCGAGCCGTTGCAATCGCACGAGAGCGGTCCGACGGCGACGCTCAACGTGCTGGAGGCGGCGCGGCGAGCGGGGGTGCGGCGGGTGATGTTCGCGGCGTCCAGCAGCGCCTACGGCGAGACCGAGACGCTACCCAAGGTGGAATCGATCGTCCCGGACCCGCTCAGCCCCTACGCCGCGGGGAAGCTGGCGGGGGAGCACTACGTCCGGGTCTACGCGCGGACGATGGGGCTCGACGGCGTCAGCCTGCGGTACTTCAACGTCTTCGGCCCCCGGCAGGATCCGTCCAGCCCGTATTCCGGGGTCATCTCGCTGTTCCTCAAGGCCATGTCGCGCGGCGAGCGGCCGAGGATCTACGGCGACGGCCTCCAGACGCGGGACTTCACCTACGTCGACGACGTCGTCCGGGCCAACCTGCTGGCCATGCGGCGTGAGGAGCCGCTGGGGGGCGCGGCGCTGAACGTCGGCGGCGGCCGGCGCGTCAGCCTGCTCGACCTGGTCGCGGCCCTGAACGCGATCCTGGGGACCGACCTGGAGCCGGAACTCCTCCCGCCGCGCGCCGGCGACGTGCGCGACTCGCTCGCGGGCTTGGACCTGGTCGCGAAGGAGCTGGGCTACAAGCCCTCGGTCGACTTCGCCGAGGGCCTGCGGCGCACGGCGGCCTCGTTCGTCGAGGCCGGCTGAGGCGGGGACCGGTCTTACAGGCCCTTGCCGCCCAGGTGCTTGCGCTTGCGGGGGCTGCGGACGCCGTGGAACTTGGTGCGGCGGCCCTTGGCGACCGGCGAGGTGTTCGCCTTCTTCCGCCACTTGCTGCTCTTGCGGTTCTTCGTCTTGGCCTTCATGACGACCTGCCCATCCCTATCATGATTTCGGAACCGGATCCGTTCGAAGAACGGCGATTATGCCAGCGCCCGGGCCCGCCGTGCAAGGCGAGTCGTCAGCCCTGGCCCGGCGGCAGGACGACCTTGACCGTGAACGGCCGGCTGGAGAGGCCGACGTGGCCCAGCTCGTCGACGGCGCGGATCCGCATCTTGTACGTCGCGCCCACGTCCAGCGCCTGGTCGAACTGGATCGTGTACTGGCCGTTCTTCGCCGCCTGCGCCTGGCCGTAGACCTGGCCGGTGGCGTCGTCGTAGATCTGGAGGATGGCCTGGGCCTGGTACGTCCCCACGAACTTCGGCAGCGTCGTGCGGGAGACGAAATGCCCCGTGGACGGCTGCGTCCCGGACGCCTGCGCCAGGTTGGGCAGGCTCGGGGCGGGCATCGGCTGGCCGACGATCAGGGTCATCTGGAGGACCGTGGCGTAGTCGTTCGTCGTCAGGAAGACCGGCTGCGCCTGGGCCGTGTTGACCGTCGTCGCCAGCGCCTTCAGGTTCGTGGCGATCGTGTCCACTTCCTCCGTCGAGGCCCCGGCGGAGACCAGCACCTTCGTCAGGGCGTTGTTCAGGGCCTGGGCGTCCTGGGCGCGGAGCGAGGGCCGGCTGACGACGTCGCGGAGGACGCCGTTGAACATCTCGATCGCCTGGGGGTCGGCCCGGCCCAGCGAGCTGATCGACCCGGTCATCGCCTGCTGGATCGGCTCGATCAGCTCGCGCGGCAGGGCGCGGTTGCGGTCGGTGGCCCGCAGGTTGAGCGGCAGCCGGTCGATCCGGGTCATCTTGTCCTGGATCGTGATCGGCAGGTTGGTGTCCGTGGCGGTCGCGGTCAGCGTGGAGGCGGCGGCCGTCGAGGCCGCGGCGGAGCCGGGCGACGCCGTCGAGAGCATCATCCGGCCTTCCATGCCCTCGGGCCGGGGAACGAAGCGGCGGCGATCCATCGCACCAGTCTCCTTGGCGGATTCGTCGCGCCCCGGCCCGCACGATCGCGGGCCCTCCGGCCGACGTGGGCGCGAAGCCGGCCGGAAGGACGTGACGTCCGGCCCTTCGCCCCGTTGGCATTCATCCGATCCGTCGCGAGGTGTCGCCCGCGCCCCGCGGTCCCGGGGCCGGACAGGCGGGATCTCTACCAGAACCCGCCGATCCCGCCTAGAGCGGTTGGGCGGATCGGCCCCCCGCGCGCCTCGCCGTCGGGATCCGAGGGGCGACGGCCCGGGCCGATGTGATATACTCGACTGGACGCCGGTACATGGAAAACCGGCGTCATCCTCGCGACGGGGGCAATCCGGAATGTCGAGCCGATCGTTCTGCCATCTCCACTGCCACAGCCATTACAGCCTGCTGGACGGGGCCAACAAGCTCCCGGATCTGGTCAAGCATGTGAAGGCCAGCGGGATGTCGGCGATCGCCGTGACCGACCACGGCAACATGTTCGGCGCGGTGGAATTCCTGCGCGAGGCGAAGTACGCCGGCGTCAAGCCGATCGTCGGCATCGAGGCCTACGTCGCCCCCGGCAAGCGGACGGACCGCTCGTCGAGCGGGTCGGGCGAGGAGAAGTTCGCGTACCACCTGACGCTGCTGGCGAAGAACGGCACGGGCTTCCGCAACCTGCTGCGGCTCACGTCGCGGTCGTACCAGGAGGGCTATTACTACAAGCCCCGCGCCGACAAGGAGCTGCTGGCCCGCTACAGCGAGGGGCTCATCTGCCTGTCGGGCTGCGTGGGGTCGGAGTTCTCGCAGCACCTGCTGCACGACCGCTTCGAACAGGCCGAGAAGCTGGCCATCTGGTACCAGCAGACGTTCGGCGAGGGCAACTTCTTCATCGAGATCCAGGACAACGGCCTCCAGATCCAGCGCGACGCCCGCGAGCGCCAGGTCGACATGGCGCGGAAGCTGGGCATGCCGATGGTCGCCACCAGCGACGCCCACTACCTGAAGCAGGGCGACCACCTGGCGCACGACGTCCTGCTCTGCATCAACACCGGCAAGACGATCGACCAGCCGCTGGACAAGCCCCGGTTCGTGGACGACTCCGGCGCCCGGATCTCCGACCAGTTCCACGTCCGCTCGCCCGACGAGATGTACGCGGCCGTCGCCGGGCACGAGGAGGCGCTGAAGCAGTCGACCCTCATCGCCGAGATGGTCGAGGAGAACTACGCCAGCGCCGAGCTGGGCAAGCGCCAGTTCCCCTCGTTCAAGCCGCCCGAGGAGAAGACGCCGGAGGAGTACCTGCGGGAGCTGTGCGAGCAGGGCCTGCGCGAGCGCTACCCGTCCCCCGCCCCGGCGGACGTCCGGGCGCGGCTGGACCACGAGCTGGCCATCATCAACCGGATGGGCTTCGCCTCGTACTTCCTGATCGTCTGGGACTTCGTCCGCTACGCCCGCGAGAACAACATCCCCGCGCTGGCCAGGGGCTCGGCGTGCGGGGCCATCGTGGCGTACGCGCTGCGGCTCAGCGACGTCTGCCCGCTGAAGTACGACCTGCTGTTCGAGCGGTTCCTGGACCCGAACCGATCGGAGGCGCCCGATATCGATATCGACCTCTGCCAGGACCGGCGGTACGAGGTCATCGAGTACGTCCGCCGCAAGTACGGCGACGCCAACGTGGCCCAGATCGGCACGTTCGGCACGATGAAGGCGAAGGCCGCCATCAAGGACGTCGGCCGGGCGATGAACATGCCGCTGGCGAAGGTCGAGGAGATCAACAAGCTGATCCCGACCCGCCTGAACATCACGCTCGACGAGGCCATCGCCGAGGAGCCGGCGCTGAAGCGCATGGCCGACGCCGAGCCCGAGGTCGAGAAGCTGCTGAACTTCGCCCGCCGGCTGGAGGGTTCGGCGCGCAACGCCAGCACGCACGCCGCCGGCGTGGTGATCGCGGACCAGCCGCTGGAGTCGCTGGTGCCGCTCCAGGTCATCCGCCGCGGCGACAAGGAAGAGGTCGTCTGCACCCAGTGGGACATGGGCGACGTCGAGAAGGCCGGCCTCCTGAAGATGGACTTCCTCGGCCTGCGCAACCTCACGACGTTGCAGGCGGCCGTCAAGCTCATCACCGAGCGCCACCCGGAGGACAAGCTCGACCTGGGGTCGCTCCACCTCGACGACGCCGAGGCGTTCGCGCTGCTCCAGCGCGGCGAGACCAAGGGGGTGTTCCAGCTCGAATCGGCCGGCATCCGCGACCTGCTGGTGAAGATGAAGCCCGACCGCTTCGCGGACATCATCGCCACCAACGCCCTCTACCGCCCGGGCCCGCTGAACGGCGGCATGGTCGACGAGTACGTCGACGTGAAGAACAAGCGGAAGGAGGCGTCGTACCTCCATCCGGTGCTGAAGGAAGTCCTGGAAGAGACCTACGGCGTGATGGTCTACCAGGAACAGGTCATGCGGATCCTCAACCGCCTGGGGGACATCGAGCTGTCCAAGGCGTACGCGTGCATCAAGGCGATCTCGAAGAAGAAGACCGAGATCATCGCCGAGGGCCGCGACCAGTTCGTGAAGGGGGCCGTCGCCAAGGGGCTGGAGAAGGACCAGGCGGTCCGCATCTTCGAGCTGATCGAGTTCTTCGGCGGCTACGGCTTCAACAAGTCGCACTCCACGGCCTACGCGCTGGTGGCCTACCAGACGGCCTACCTGAAGTCGCACTACCCCACCGAGTACATGGCCGCCGTCCTCTCGTCCGAGATGGGCGGGGCCGAGCGCGACAAGTTCTTCGTCGAACACATCGACGACTGCCGCCGGATGGGGATTGAGGTCCTGCCGCCGAACGTCAACCGCGGCGAGGCCACCTTCACCGTCCACACCGAGGGGAAGGTCGAGTTCGGCCTGGAGGCGATCAAGGGCGTCGGCGCCAAGGCGGTCGAGGCCATCATCAAGGCCCGCGCCAAGGACGGGCCGTTCAAGAGCCTGGAGGACTTCTTCGAGCGCGTCTCCAACCGCGACGTCTCCGCCGCGGCGGCCGAGACCCTCATCCGCGCCGGGGCGTTCGACTTCCTCGGCGCGCGCCGCAGCCAGTTGCTCACGATCCTCCCCCGCGCCATGCAGGGGGGCCAGGCCAAGCAGGAGGACCGCAAGCGCGGCCAGCGCGGGCTGTTCGACGAGGACGACGCCGCGCCCGCCGCCGGTCCGGTCGCCTCCAACCTCCCCGACGTCCCCGAGCTGCCCGACGTGGAGAAGCTCTCGGGCGAGAAGAAGGCGCTGGGCTTCTACATGTCGAGCCACCCGCTCACCGCCCACGCCGACCGGCTGCAAGCCCTGGCGACCCACGTCACGACCGACATCGCCGTGGCCGCGGCGCGGCTGAAGGAGGCCAACGGCGGCGCCGCGCCGGCCAACGGCCGCGGCGGCTTCCGCGGGGGCGGCGGGGGCGGCAACCGGATGGAGGTGATCCTGGGCGGCCTCGTCACGGGCCTTCAGGTCCGCAACGTCCAGAAGAGCCGATCCGGCCTGACCCGCATGGCCAAGTTCACCTTCGAAGACCTCCACGGCACCACCCCGGCCATGCTCTGGCCCGAGGAATACGCCCGCATGGGCGACCTCGTCAAGGACGACGCCATCGGCTTCATCAAGGGGACGATCAACCTCAGCCGCGACCCCGCCGAGATCGAGGTCACGCGCTTCATCCCCATCGAGAACGCCGAGGCCGAGCTGGCCAAGGGGGTGATCGTCACCCTGCGCAAGGGCGTGCAGCAGCAGGAAGACCTGGAGCGGCTGCTGCGGATCGTCCGCGTCCGGCCGGGGAACCTGGACCTGTACCTCGAAATCTTCGGCCTGGAGAACGTCCGCCGGGTGATCTACCGCGCGGGGGCCTCGCTGAAGGTGCGGTACGACGACCGGATGGTCTCGGAGATGGGCTCCGTCGTCGGCCAGGGGAACGTCCGCGTCCTCGGCGCCCGCGGCGCCACCGCCCGTCCCGAGGCCGCCTCGCAGGCCCCGGCACGACTCGCCGTGGCCGTCGGCGCCGGCATGGACGCGATGGAAGACATGGAGCCGGACGACGATTGATCGGCCGGCCGGCCGAGGGCGTCGCCGGCCCGACTTGGCCGGGCCGGCGGCGACTCCAAGTGCGCGAATGCACCGACCCGGGGTCGAGAGGTCTCGACGAGTGGAGGCCGCCTCATAACCTGGCTTATTGCACCCCCGCCGAGGTCTACCACGACCGCAGGCCCGTCAGCACGCGAGGGAAGGAGACGCCTCCGACCATAACTTAAAATCGAGGCCGAGTGGTCTCGACATCGGGGTCCACTTCAGTCCCCGCCGGGGCGTAAACGGCTACTGGGGGGGGATACTAAACATGAAACTCACTGCGATCAAGATTCATATATCAGCGCACGTAACGGCAGCGGCCCTCGCGGTTCCATACTACATGGAAAGCGTAGGGGTTTTCCCAAGGTCTAAATTCTCAATCGCCTTTGAGCGTGCGGCCGGAGTGTCAGTAGTCACGTTTCCGCTGTTCATGCTTTCTGCCATGATAATACTAGCGGCACGCGAGCCTCGCAACAATATCCAAAGGCGAGTATTTATGTTATTTGAGTTACTGATGTATTCATTAGCCATTGCGATGACGTCTCCTGGGTATTTGTAGCGCGCCAATGTGCCGAAGACTACTACGTAAAGAGTCCGTCCCATAAGTGGCGTTATCCCCGTCTTAGATCGATCTGTGCAGTTTTTGCGCTCTCCTCGGGCGGTATAGTGGACCCCGGTTTTGAGACCACGCCCGTCCTTGCAGCGTCGCGTTCGTAACATCTACTTACTGAGCCTGCCGACGACCGGGGCCGAACGATCGCGTCGGCGACGGGCGAGGTCGCCTCAGAGGCGGGAGGTGAGGCCGGTCTTGATGGCGGAGCCCAGGTTCTTCGGGCCGAGGTAGACTTCCCAGACCGCCCGCGCGAAGGCGTCGTTCGGGATGGTCACGGCCGGGGCGCCGTGGAGTTGGCACTGGAATCCGCCCTTGGGCTCGGAGCTGAGCCAGATGCTGCTCCCCTTGCTGACCGGATGCGCGTCGAAGTAGTCGGCCAGCGCGTCCAGCTCGGCCGCGAAGGCGGGGGCCGGGTGGTTCATCGCGACGGATTCGCGGAACGACTTGGCGAGGTCGGCGCTGGCGACCGCACGCTCGAAGGTGAGGCAGAGCTTCTTCGGGACGGCCGCCCTCGCCAGCGACTCCGGCGTCGGCACGGCGGTCCCCTCCTGCACGTAGCTCGCGATGGAGTAGACGTTGAACGTCCACTTCGTCCGCATCACGGCCCCCGTCAACTTGAGCCGCATCGGCTTGTCGCCCGACCGGACCGCGATCGACGTGGAGTAGCTGGTGCTGCCGACGGTCACCGCCGAGTCGTCGGCCGTCGCCGACACGCACAGGCCGATCAGGACCGCCGCCAGGGATGTCTTCCCGAGGCTCATATCCCCTCCTCTCACGTCTGGTGGGCCGCGGAACGATGACGGGCTTACGAAGCCCCACATGCGGGGATACATGCCGGAAGTCGAAGGATCCTGCAAGCCGAGACCTGAATTCATGAAGGTCTATTCCGGACGCCCGGGTCCAGGCCGATCCCGCGGCCGACGGCCTTGGACGGGCCGGGGCGAGCCGCGACCGCGGGCGTCAGAGCAGCGTCGGGTGAGGGCCGTGGGAGGCGCGGCGGACATGCCGGCCGCGCGATATCCGGACGGGCCGACGCCGAGCATCCTTCTCCCCTT
>MKTT01000147.1 GCA_001898385.1 Planctomycetales bacterium 71-10 | reverse complement strand
CCTCGACGCCCGCCAGCGTGTTGGCGACGGCGACGCCCAGGTCGTCGTGGCAGTGGGTGCTGATGACGGCCTGGCCGATGTTCGGGACGTTCTTCGCCAGGTCGGCGATCATGGCCCCGTACTGCTGGGGCATCAGGTAGCCGACGGTGTCCGGGATGTTCACCGTGGTCGCGCCGGCCTCGATGACCGCCTGGATGACCTCGCGCAGGAACTCGGGCTCGGTGCGACCGGCGTCCTCCGGGCTGAACTCGACGTCCTTACACGCGGCGACGGCCCGGCGCACGCCGGCGACGGCCCGCTCGATCACCTGCTCGCGCGACATCCTCAGCTTGTGCTCGCGGTGGATGGGCGAGGTGGCCAGGAAGACGTGGATCCGGGGGCTCTGGGCGTATCGGACGGCCTCCCACGCGCGATCGATGTCGCGGTCGTTGCAACGGGCCAGGCCGCAGACGGTGGAGCCGGCGACCTCGGTCGCGATGGCCCGGACGGACTCGAAGTCGCCGACCGAGGCGATCGGGAACCCGGCCTCGATGACGTCGACGCCCATCGCGGCGAGGGCCCGGGCGATCTCCAGCTTCTCCCCCAGGTTCATGCTCGCGCCCGGCGACTGCTCGCCGTCGCGCAGGGTGGTGTCGAAGATCCGCACGCGGTCCTGATCGGCGGCCGGGCTCGGCGAATTCGGATCGGCGCTCATGGCTGGCTCGTTCCTCGTGTTCGGTCGCGGCGGATTCCCGCCGCGGAGACTTCCTTCATTTTACGACGCTCGGAGCCTCGCCCGCAAAGGCGAACGCCGGAGTCGAGGGCCGTGGCCGGCGGATCTCGGGAGGGCTGAGCCCAAAAAAAGAACCCCGAGGTCCACCGGCCGGGTGGTCCTCGGGGTTCCGTTGATCGCTTCTATTCAGAAGCTCGCCGGCCCTACGACGACCCACCCTGACGGCCCATAAGGCCCAGGAGGAGGATGTCGAGGCTGGCGAGCGACAGGATCATGCTAAGTGCGGCTCCGGTTCATTGGCCCAGGGATACACCGGGCTTCGGTTATCATAGGTGAGGAGGAGGGGCGAGGTCAAGGCCGAGGAGACCGACCGCCGACGCGAAATCAAGCACAAAGTCTGACCCCATAAGTCTCGGCAGGTCCGGCGGACGCTACCTCATGCGTCGAATTAACAAATCGAATAGCAGCCTCGGTCCCCATGGATGCAACCCCGGAATGTACGGGGCCGCGAAACAGCCGGTGCCGACGCTGATCATCAGAAATCGCTGGATCCGATAAGATTGAGTCCGTACCAGTAGGTGGGATGGATGGCAAACCAGGTATCGTCGGTGATGTCCTGAGGATTCTTTACGTCGTATCTCCTAGGCGGCGTATTGCGATTTGATTTGATCATGAAGAAGCCGGTCTCTAGGAAGATTCGAGCGAGGTTTTTCGGTTCCTGAGTGAACCCTCGGGTCCAGGCGTATCGAGCCGAGTAGCCTTCCTGTAGTTGGACCTCCATATCGATGTATTCAGCGAACTTCACGCTGAAATCCTCCAGCGAAAACTCCTTCGGCCACCCCGCAAACTTCCTTACTAGGAGGTCGAAGCTCGGATAGACGTGCTGAACTTCGCTCGCCAGATCGCCGATCCGCTCGTCGGAGAACTTGCGGATGGCGGCCGCGACGTCTGTCTCCTCAACGCTTAGATGCCCCTGCCTTCTACCTTCCTGGAAACATAACGAGGCGAGCCTGACCAGTTCCCGAGGGCGTCCAAAGGTATGATGCCACATCTTGTCGAACGCGTTCTCTGGGAACACGCCGCCCCATACCTCATGCGTTAGACATTTGAGCTTCCGCTGCACCCGCTTCGTGATCATGTTCTTCACGTTGACAAAATCCCAATCTAGCTCGCAGACCCAATCGTGGAACTTGTCACGGTCCTTCAGTGGCAGGCTCCGATAGATGTGGTCCCTCATGGCAACGACGCACTTGATGGGTGGCTTGCTCAGCGACCTCAGCGACAGGAAGAGCGCGGCAATGAAAGAGTTCTGAATCTGAGTGTCGCTCCAATGCAAATCCAAGTCGTCGATTAGGATGTAGTACGGATGCTTCAGGCTGAGCGGCAAGCTCTTCGCAACGGAGTTCACCAGCCCGAGCAGATTCAGGTAATCGCCCTTCCCCGATGGCTTCCCGTCCACGGTCACCTTGCCTGACATCTTGGCATTGTCGTACTCGGCCGAGATCTCAACCTCCTTGACCAGCTGTAGGATTGTGTTCGACAGGCTCTGCAGCGATCCGTCGTCGCTCAGGCTTATTTTCAGCAGCGACTGCGCCTTCCTCTCGTTCTCGCTCTTGAACAGCTTTTTCAGATGATTTTCATAGGCGCTCCTCTCCTGAAACTCCCTCCGTAGGACTTCCAAAGACAACACATAATCCCACAACGACTTGAACAACCATTGATTATTACTGGCGTCCTTCATCAGCGGTGTGCTGGCCTCGATATTGGCTAGAGCCGAGAATGCCAGATCGTCCGGCGCGATGTTGATGATTCGGTTCTCTTCGGACGCACGCGTTAGGCGGACCATCTGCAGGATCGCCGACTTCCCAATCCCTTTCGGGCCCACGAAGAACGTGGCGGCGTCCGCGATATTCACGGCCCTGTCCACGTAGCGCTCAGGAGCCACGTAGTAGTCGGCCAGTTCCTTATCCTGTTCTGCCACGACCCGACCGAAATCCGGGGTGATCGAGCTGTCAGCGGCCTTCAAGTAGTCCTTAACGATCAGTTTCCTCATCGAAACAGCCTCCGAGAGCGTGAAGCGACTCACGACCGCAACGATTCCCAGCCAGGGCGTGCATTCAAGACGCGTCAAAACAATGACAAAGAATAACTCCAGACCAAATCTTCGCACACGAATATTTACCGCAAAATCACCAGGGCGTAACACCTGACACCATAGCCAGCATGCCGACAGCCATGCAACCTTGCGTGCCTAGATGCCCTGGAAGCGGTGGAGGGCGGCATCGTTATGAGGAATCTATGCCAGGCCTTGGCCGATTTGCGCTGGGAGGGGTCAGACTTAAGATTCGTCTCCCTTGAAGCCCGTTGCTCCGAAGCGCCGGCGCGAGACGCATGACAACTTGACGGGGCCGGCCGGCCGTTTTACACTGTCAGCTTGCCACACCATCGGCGCATCACGCCTGGCGGGGCCTTTGCGGCGTCGCTCGTGCATCCTCTTTCTCTACGTCAGCGGCTGAGGACGGTAAGTTTATGCCCCGGAAGAAGTTCGGACGCAACCGCAAGAATCGCTGCCGGTTCTGCACCAAGGACGGCTGCCCCCGCCCGGCCTACGTCGACTACAAGGACATCGGCCTGCTGAAGAAGCTCTGCACCAACCAGAGCAAGATGTTCTCCCGCAAGCGGAGCGGCAGCTGCGCCGCGTTCCAGCGGGCGTCCAGCGCCGCCGTCAAGCGGGCCCGCTACATGGCCCTCCTGCCGTACGTCGGCGAGTGAGCCCGGACGCCGGGTGCGGCGGGCCTCGGCCGAAGCGGCCCGCCTCTCGCGTTCAACCCCCGATGTACGGGGCGTAGAACGCCTTGAACTTCCGCTCGATCTCGTCGACCGGGACTCCGAGGCGGTCCTCCAGGGATCGCCCCGACCCCCGCTTGATCCTCCCGCGATACGCATCCCGGACGTAGTCCAGGAACGGTTCGCGGTGCGCGCCTCCCTCGGCCTGCATCAGGAAGACGGCCAGGGCCGTCGCCTGCTGGTAGTTGACGTAGATCCGCTCGTCGCGGTTGAACGCCGACTGGTCCTGACGCAGGAAGTCCGCCAGCGGCAGGAACTTCCGCGCGCCCAGCGACTTCACCGCCTCGGCCAGCCGGGCCCCGACCAGGCCGCCGACTTCCAGCGAGCCGTCGTCCATCGCGGTGACGGTCTCGAAGTAGGTCCCCAACCCCTCGAAGACCCAGTAGTCGCCCGCGTTACTCAGGTAGGCGTTGGGCCCGGCCGACTCGAAGAGGAGCTGGTGCGAGACCTCGTGATAGAGGGTCGCCTCCATCGGCAACTGGCCGTCGGCGTCGCGGAAGAAGTACGCCGGGCGGCGGTTCCCCTTCACGGCGCGAGGGTCGTAGTAGCCCAGGCTTTCGGCCCCGACCTGCGGGCCCGCGACGGGTCGCATGCGCTCCCGATACTCGTCGCGGTCGGCGTAATAGATCACCTGATGCGGGCGGTACTTCGCGTCGGGCTGGAGCGTCGGCGACCGGAAGCGGCGGGCGAGCGGCAGGTCGTCGCCGATCGCGTCGGCCATGACGACGAAGAAGAGGTCGTGGAACGCTTCGATGCGGCGGCCGAACGCGATCGCCTCCGCCAGCGGGACGTCGGCGCGGATCTCGAAGTGCTCGGTGTTGATCTGCCAGGGGTTGCGCCAGGTCGAGCGGAGCCGGTCAGCCTCGGCGGCGGGGAGCCAGGTCGCCGGCCGGCCGCGGACGGCGGGGGCCGGCAACTCGCCCAGCTCCAGGTGCGGGACCCAGTCCTCCGGGATCCAGCCGTAGGTGGGGTGGGAGACGTTCCCCGCCTTGAGCTGATCCACGGCGAAGGGCTTCGCCCAGCCCCCCTCGTGCGGGACGTAGCCCAGCAGGCGACGGGCCTCGGCATCGTCCGGGATCCGGACGATCGCCTCGCGCAGGGCCGTCGCCGCGCGGCCCATGTGGGGCGGCGTCGCGTCCGCGGCCCGCTTCGCCAGGTCGAAGAACGCCTCGCCGACGGGCTTGCGGATCGTCTCGACCCCGCCGCGCCAGGCGGCCTCGGCGGCGATCGGCTTCGGATGGGGCTCGACGACGTCCGGCAGCGGCGTAAGGCGCGTGCCGGGGCCGTCGGCGGGCTTCGGCAGGAGCTTGCGGACCTCGTCCGACCCCTTGGCCTCGCCGTCCTTCGCCAGCCGGTCGGCCAGTGCCCCGAGCGCCGCCGCTTCCTTCGCCATCAGCGACCGCGACTCCTCCGCCAGCGCCTTGCCGACGTCGTCGCCGGAGGTGGGGGGCGGGACCTGGAGCGCCAGGGACAGGGCGACGAGCAGCGTCGAGGTCATGACGGCGGGGCTCCCGGAAGGCGAGGGTCGAGGGCCGACCGGCGCGGCCTTCCCCAGCCCATTATGCCGCGCCGGGGAAGCCGGCGGCCGGTTGGGCTGGACGGGCCGGGCGAGCCCCCGCACAATGCCGCCGCCGCGAGGGTTCGCGGCTTCGGGACGATCCACGCGAGGAGGCGGAGATGATGGCGAAGCGTCCTGGGCTGGGTGCCGCGCTCGGGCTGGTCGTCGGGATGGGCCTGGGGGCCTGGCTGGCGGGCGGAGCGTCGCGCCCCATGCACGCGGGGGGCGGGGACCGCTCGGGCGAGTCGATCGTCGCGACCGGGCCGATCGCCGTCCGGTTCGACGAGGGGACCAAGGTGCAGGTCCCCGAGGACGCCCTGTATTACCTGGACTACAAGGCGGGCAAGCTCAAGGCCACGATCCCCAACTTCCGGCGCGTCGGGGGCGGCGGCTCCAGGCACCTGGACGGCTTCTGCGAGCGCGACCTCGTCGCCGACTTCGGGCTCGACGTCGACAACGGCGCGAAGCCGCGCTTCCTGATGACGACGGGGCAACTCGGGACGATGGGGGCCGGCTGGGCGCCGCTGTTCGTGATCGAGACGACGACCAACAAGGCCGCCGTCTACCGCATCCAGCAGGCGTTCGGGGCGAAAAATCAGGTCCGGCTCGACCTGATCCAGATGACGTCGACCGCGCCGGACGGGCCGACGTCGGCCGCGGCGGCGCTCCCCGGGGGCAGCTGAGGCCCGAGGTCGGTTCAGTTGGGCTGGCCGAGCCCGGCCGTCGGGGCCACGGCACCGCCGATCGGCCGCGAGCCGGCCGGTGCGCCCGGCTGGCCGCCCCCCTGCGGGGGGGCGTCGCCCGTCGGCGCGTCGCCGCCGCCGGATCCCTCTTCCACGATGGCACCCTCGCCGTAGGGGCGGGCCTCCTGCTTGTCGAGCAGCCACCGACCGCGGGGGTCGAAGAGCTGGACCCGCATGAGCTGGTTCCCCGTCTTCCCGTAGGTGCTGTACGGGTCGCGGCCCCCCGACCCGTAGCGGGCGAAGATGTCGCCGGTGGTGAACTGGAAGAAGCCCAGCCAGCCGTGATCGATCCCCATGCCGAACGGCGGCTTCGAGTTGTAGTCGATGGAGCCGAACATCTTCTTGTGCACCGGCGCGGCGTGGAACGCCAGCAGGATGATCGCGAACGTGACGACCGTGGTGGCGAATCCGAAGAACAGCCGGGTGACCTGGTAGACCGGGTTGGGGAACCGCACCATCACCGGGGCCAGCGTCTCGGTGGCCAGGCGCAGCAGCAGGACCGAGGCGCAGAAGATGAGCATCATCGCCAGCGTCTCGGAGAAGCTCCAGCCGATGCCGGTGGAGTCGATGAGGTCGGCCAGCGGCTCGAAGAAGTTGAACGCGATCAGGCCGCCGAACAGGACGTTGAAGAACATCAGGGCCGCGCCCCAGGCACCCTCGCTCGTCAGGACGTAGGTCATGAAGAGCATCATGGCGACAAGAAGCGCGTCGAGCAGGGCGGAGGGCATGGGTGGTTTCCCGTTCGGCTGGGGTCGGCGGTCGATGCGGGTCCGGGGCCGCGTTCGCGGGGGCTGGTCACTTGACGACGCGGAGCAGCTCCTCGATGGAGGTCCGGCCCTGGATCACCTGGCGGAGGCCGTCTTCCTGCAGGTAGATCATGCCGCCGCGGCGGGCCTCGGCCTTGATCTTGGTGAGCGAGGGGTTCTCGCGGAGCATCTCGCGGATGGGCTCGGTGAGGACCAGCAGTTCGAAGATGCCGGCGCGGCCGAAGTAGCCGGTGCCGCCGCACTGGGGGCAGACCTGCTCGGGGTTCTCGGGCCGGCGGTAGAAGACGTCGACCTTGTCGACGGGGAGGTTGGCCTTCTTCAGGAACTCGGGCTTGGGCTTGTAGGGCTCCTTGCAGGCGTCGCAGAGGAGCCGGACGAGCCGCTGGCCCAGCACGGCCGAGAGGGCCGAGGCGATCATGAACGGCTCGACGCCCAGGTCGAGCAGCCGGAACAGGGCCGTGACCGCGTCGTTGGAGTGGAGCGTGGAGAAGACCATGTGGCCGGTGTTGGCCGCCTGGCAGGCGATGTTCGCCGTCTCCTGGTCGCGGACCTCGCCGATCATGATGACGTCGGGATCCTGCCGCAGGATCGACCGCAGGCTGGTGGCGAAGGTCTGCCCCGACTTGGTGTTCACCTCCATCTGGGTGATGTTGTCGAGGTGGTACTCGATCGGGTCCTCGACCGTGATGATGTTCCGCTGGTAGCGGTCGATCTCGCGGAGGGCCGCGTAGAGCGTGGTCGACTTGCCGGACCCCGTCGGGCCGCAGACCAGGAACATGCCGTGCGGCTGGGTGACCAGGCTGCGCACCTGCTCGATGAGCTTCGGCCGCATCCCCAGGTCTTCCAGCTTGGTGATCCCGGCCGAGTTGTCGAGGATTCGCATGACGAGCTTCTCGCCCGCCTTCGACCCCGACGTGGCGACGCGGAAGTCCAGGTCGCGGCCGGAGAGCTTGGCCCCGAACGAGCCGTCCTGGGGCTTGCGCTTCTCGGAGATGTCCATCGCCGAGAGGACCTTGAACACGTTGATCACCGCGTCGCCGGTGGCGCGGTCGAACGGCTCGGCCGAGTGCAGGATGCCGTCGATGCGGTAGCGGACCGAGAGCTGGTCGGCGGTCGGCTCCAGGTGGATGTCGGTCGAGCGCCGGAGGACGGCGTCGTACACCAGCTCCTTGGCGGCCATGAACGAGCGCGACTCCTCGGCCTGGCGGACCCGGGCCGGATCCTCCTTGTTGCCCGAGCCGGACGACTTGCCGATGAAGACGATCGGCGGCCCGGCGCGGTCGACGGTCCCGGCGTTCTTGTTGAAGATCGGCCGCATCCCCAGCCGGGCCAGCAGGTCGTTGGTCATCTCCCCCAGGTGGTAGGGGGTGAGGACCTTCTGGTCGTCGGAGACGGTCTGATTGCGTATGAAGACGTAGGTGAGGATCGGGACGAAGTAGGCCAGCAGCAGGAGCGTCATCCCGACGGGGTAGATCGGGATCGAGAAGACCATCGCCAGGCCGAGGATCCCGGAGAAGAAGACGACGCAGTTCCAGGTCTCGGCCTTGGGGTTGTTCAGGTCGCGGCCGTCGTGCTCGACCCAGTCGGTGGTGCGGGCCCACAGCAGGTAGATCAGGACGACCGGGATGAACTTGTAGAGGTTCAGATAGAACCCCGGCCCGCGCTCGACGGCCGGCGCGGCGGACGCGGCGGCCCCCTCGTCGGCGGCCTGGGCGAGCAGGGGCGCGAAGCCCAGCAGGTCGGCCGCGTCGGCCCCCGCGGCGACCCCGAGGGTCCCGATCAGAAAGGTCGACGTCGCGAGCACCAGGGACGGACGAATCATTGCTGACCTTTCATGGCTGCGTGACCCGGCGGGGGCGATCGGGCGCGGGGACGTCCGTCGTCGGGCGGCCGAGGGGCCGGCGGGCGTGGGGCGGATCCGCTCGGCGATCCCGGGCCCCCGGCTCGCGACGACCCTCGCGCCGGGGATGGCGGGGCGAGGCCGACGGCGGGCCTCGCCGGGGCGGCCTCGCCGCTTGGAAACCGTTATAGGATACCGGGCTGGTTGATGGTAATCCCCTTGAGCGCCATTTTCAAAGACTCGGGCTGGGGGGCCACCTCGAACGCCACGGCCCGCTCGATCTTCTCGGCGACGACGAGCTGGCGCAGGCTCTCCGTGAAGTCCTGCATCCCTTCCCCCATGCCGATCCGGATGGCGTCGCCGAGCTTCGTGTCCTCCTCGTTGAGGATCAGCTTCTTGACCGTCGGGTTCATCCGCATGATCTCGTTCGTGGGGACGCGGGTCACCCCCTTGTCGGCCCACTCCTTCGTCGTCGGCAGCAGCTTCTGCGCGACGATCGCCTTCAGGTTGAACGCCAGCGACTGCCGCAGCGACGAGTGCATGTCGCGCGGGAAGAGGTCCAGCAACCGGCCGATGGTCGACGGGGCCGTGCCGGCATGGATCGTCCCGAAGACGAGGTGCCCGGTCTCGGCGGCGTGCATGGCCGCGTTGAACGTCTCGCGGTCCCGCAGCTCGCCCACCAGGATGATGTCCGGATCCTGCCGCACCGCGTGCTTCAGCGCGATGTCCCAGTCCTTCACGTCGATCCCGACCTCGCGCTGGTTGATGACCGACTTGTCGTCCTTGTAGGTGTACTCGATCGGATCCTCGACGGTCACGATGTGCATCCGCTCGCGCTCGTTGACGTACTGGAGCATCGAGGCGATCGACGTCGACTTCCCGGAGCCGGTCACGCCGGCGAAGATGATGATCCCCTGGTCGTACTGGGTGATCTCGGCCAGGACCGGCGGCAGGTGCAGCTCTTCGAACGTCGGGATCTTGTTGTTCACGCGCCGGGCGACCAGGCTGAGCCGGCCGCGGGCCTTGAACAGGTTGACGCGGAACCGCGTCTCCACGTCCCCGTCCACGATGATGTGGGCGAAGTCGACGCCCCCTTCCTCCTCCAGGATGTCGCGCTGCTTGTGGTTCAGCAGCGGGTACATCAGCCGCTCCATGTCCGCCCCCGTCAGGGGCGGGAGCTGCATCTGGCGGAGCACGCCGGCCAGCCGCATCGAGGGGGCCATGCCGACCTTGAGGTGGAGGTCCGAGCCCTTGTACTTGATGCACATCCGGAACAGCTTGTTCGCCTCGGGCTCGTTGGCCGGCGCATCGGTCTTGGCTTCGACGGCTGTGGACATGGGCTCTCCTCGGGACGGGATCGGTTCGGTTCGAGTCGAGTCGAGATGAGGACGGCGCGGGACGCCCCGGCTCAGGACGCCCGCGCGGCCGAGGGCCGGCGGACCGGCACGCCGCGCGCGGCCAGGTAGTCCTTGGTCTCCCGGATCGAATGCTCCTTGTAGTGGAAGATGCTCGCCGCCAGCGCCGCGCTCGCGCCGGCCTCCGCCAGGACGGCGCGGAGGTGCTCGGGGCTGCCGGCACCGCCGGAGGCGACCACCGGGATCGTCACCGCCTCGGCCACGGCGCGGGTCATCTCCAGGTCGTAGCCGTTCTTCGTCCCGTCCGCGTCCATGCTGGTCAGCACGATCTCGCCGGCGCCCAGGCGCTCGACCTCGCGGGCCCAGGCGACGGCCTCCAGCCCGGTGGGGATCCGGCCGCCGTTGATGTGGACCTCCCACGCCTCGCGACCGTCGCGGTCGACGCGCTTCGGGTCGATGTTCACCACGATGCACTGGCGGCCGAACCGCCGCGCCGCGGCGCGGATCAGGTCGGGATCGCGCACGGCGGCCGAGTTGATCGAGACCTTGTCGGCCCCGGCCTTCAACAGGGCCCGCACGTCGTCGACGGTCCGGACGCCGCCCCCGACGGTCAGGGGCATGAAGCAGACCTCGGACGTCCTCCGGACCACGTCCCAGAGGATCTCGCGGGCCTCATGGCTGGCGGTGATGTCGAGGAAGACCAGCTCGTCGGCCCCCTCCTCGTCGTACCGCCGGGCCACCTCGACCGGGTCGCCGGCGTCGCGCAGGTTCAGGAAGTTGGTCCCCTTGACCACGCGGCCTTGGTTGACGTCCAGGCAGGGGATGATCCGCTTGGCCAGCATGGCGACCCCATCGCGGCGACCGGCCCGCGGGCCGACCCGGCCCACGCGCCCGAACCGATTTCGACGTGTGCAGTTGCGCCCCGCCTCCGGAGACGCGGCCGCAATATTCTATAACACGCGCCGGGCCCAGCCTAGAGGGTCGCCGAAAGATGTCGGCCCTGCGTCGCGGCCCGAACGGCCCGATCTCATGGATCGATCCACGCGAGCCTGCCGGGACTCCCTCCGATCCCCGCGCGTCCCCCGACGCCGGCCCCTTTTCCTCGGCGACCGAAAAGGGATGAAGGCCCCCACAGAATCCCCGATGCGTTAAAGGCCGACGGTCGGGCGCGACCCCACAGGGCGGGGGAGGGGGCCGACTCGTCGGATTGAGGCGGTTGCACACCTTGCACCGGGGGCAATCGCCCGGACGGGCCGGTTTCGCCGGGCCCTGGCACCTCTCAACCTCCCGTTTTCGTCGCGAAGACGGGTGCCGACGAAATCCTGGAATGCTTTAACGTCCGAATGCGAGCCCCCGGTACGGCCGCGGACGGACGCCCGGACGGGCCGCTTGCATCCGCCCTTCCGGCCCCCCGCCGCAGCCCTCGACGAGGCGATGGTCGGGCCCTGATTTGGGGTTGCGATGACGCGCCGCCGGTCACCTTCGCGTCGGCGACCCTCGGAAATCAAAATACCCAGATATGAATTGAGTCGCACGCAATGCGTCCTCTCGCCATGTTGATTTTTTTCAACGCGGCCGAAAACTGTTTGCGTTTCAAGGAGTCACATCCCATGTTGGCATACCGTGCGAGGAAAGCACGGGAATCGTGAAGGAGTCCATCCCGGATTCGGGCCACATCTCGGCGGTTACGGGCGCAGCGCGTCGTTGCGTCGCTCGCACGGTCCAATGGAGTTCCGACCGTTGTCCAGTCCCACCCTTGAGCTTCGCTTCGTCGGCCGGCTGATCCTATCCCTCGTCGCCTTGTCCGCGGCCGCCTGGCGGGCCGAAGCTCAGCAGCAGTATTACTATCCGGCCGCGGACGGCTCCGCGACCGCTTACGCCGCTCCCACCTATAGCTACCAGACCACCCAACCCACCCAGTACGTCCAGCAGCCCGCCGCCCCTCAGTATTACTACCAGAGCGCGTACGCCGGCATGGAAGCCGCTCAGGCCGCCCCGGCCCAGCCCACCTACGCCGCGGCCCCCGCCGCCGAGGCCGCCCCGGCCCAGGCCCCGGCCGCCTCTTATGGCGACCCCTACGGCTTCACCGCGTGGCTCAACGGCATCCGCGCCTCCTACGGCCTGGGTGCGGTCGGGTACGACCCGAACCTGGCGAACTGGGCCGCGATGAACAACGACCAGCAGGCCGCCCGCGGCCTGGGCCACCACGTCATGGGCCCGGCCCGCCGCCAGAACTCGGCGATGGGGGGCTTCCCCGGCATCGAGTCGATGTGGATGGCCTCGCCGGCCCACCGCGCCGCGCTGCTCGACCCCACCATCACCTGGATCGGCATCGCCGGCGCCGGCGCCTGGTGGACGTTCAACGCCAACTGACGCGCCCGTCGCGTCGGTCCGCGTGACATCGTCGATCGGAGGACGCCCCCTCGGCGCGAGGAAGGACCGCGCCGGGGGGCGTCCGATCGACGGCCCCCCCAATTGACCGCGTCGCGGTCAGTTGCCCGCGGCGGCCGAGGGGCGGCCTTCGGGCCGCGCCGGGCGGGCGGGCTTGCGGGGGAGCTTCTCGTCCATCATGGCGGCGTTGTAGACGAACGCGGCCATGATGATCGACGCCTGCTTCAGGTCGTCGGCCTGGGCCCGGTCGTAGACGTCCATGTTGGAGTGGTGCGTCCGGGTGTCGTACTCGATCTCGTCCTGGATGAACTGGAAGCCGGGGAGCCCGACGGCGTCGAACGAGAGGTGGTCGGTCCCGCCGGTGTTCGCGATCGAGAGCGTCTGGGCGCCCATCTCCTTGAATGGCCGGAGCCACCTGCGGAAGATCGGCCGGACGGCCTCGTTCCCCTGGAGGTAGACGCCGCGGATCTTCCCGGTGCCGTTGTCCAGGTTGAAATAGCCGGAGAGCTTGTCGTATTCCGGCTTCGTCTCGTCCTTCTCCTCGGCCGCGGATTCGCCGCCGGGCCCGCGCTTGCGGAAATGCTCGTCGACATAAGCCTTGGAGCCGAAGATGCCCTGTTCCTCGCCGGTCCAGAGGGCGACGCGGACGGTGCGACGGGGCTTGAGATCCAGGGCCTTGAGGATGCGAGCGGCCTCCATCGCCACGGAGCAGCCGACGGCGTTGTCGGTCGCGCCGGTGCCGCCGTGCCAGGAGTCGAGATGCCCGCCGAGCATGACGACCTCGTCCTTGAGGTCGGTCCCGGGGATCTCGGCGACGGTGTTGTAGCAGTTCAGGTCCTCGTCCTGGAACTCGACGGCCAGGTCGACGGCCATCTTGATCGCCTCGCCGACGGCGAGCATGCGGACGAGGCGGTTGTAGTGCTCCTTGGCCATCACCAGTTGCGGGATCACCTTGACGTCCTTGTCCCACGCCTGGGGCCGCCGGCCCGGAAGGGTGACGCCCAGGAAGGAAGGCGGCCCGGGGACGCTCGCCGACTGGACGAACAGCGTGCCGCCGTCGCCGTTGCGGCTGGGGTCGATCAGCAGCGCAGCCCCCTCGTCGGCGAGGAACTTCGACTTCTTCGCGGCCAGTTCCATCTGGGCCCTCATGTCGCCCATCGGCGGCCGGGGAGGCTGGGGAGCTTGGGGCGGGGCGGGGGCCCCCGGGACCGGGGGGACCTGGGGAGTCACCTGGCGGGGTCGACCTTCGCGCGGGCCGCCGGGCTCGGGTGCGTCGGCGAGGTCGAGAAGATCCTTGTCGGACCGGCGACGGGCCAGGGGCTCGAAGCGGGCGGAGACGTCGGGGGCGGGGGCGGTCAGGACGATCGCACCCTTGAGCTTCCCCTTGTACTTCTCGAAGTCGGCCTCGGCCTTGACGTCGAAGTGGACGACCTCGGCGGTCAGGACGCCGTCCAGCGACGGGGACCACGCCTTGGGGACGGCGATCAGCGGGATGCACTGGGGTTCGATCACCTGGGCCGAGAACCGCTTGAGCGTCCATCCCCGGCCGAACGGCCCCCAGGCTTCCAGGTGGGCGTTCTCCATCCCCCATTTTTCCATCTGGTAGCGGGTCCACTCGTTCGCCCGCTTCAGGCCCGGCGACCCGCTCAGCCGCGGGCCGATGACGTCGGTGAGCGTCCCCAACGTCGCCATGACCTGCGAACGCTTCTCCCCCTCCTCCTTGATGCGCTCGATCGGGTCGGCCGGGCTCTTCGGGGCCTCGGGCTCGGTCTTCTTCTCCGGCTCGGCCTTCTTCTCGGCCTCGGCGGCGGGGGGCGTCGGGACCGGAGCCTGGGCCCAGGCGTGGGGGACGAGGCCGATCAGGCCCGCGACGGCGAGCGTCGCGGCCGTTCCGAGGATGCGAAGCATGGGCGTCCTCCAGGGTGTCGATCGAGGCGTCGAGAGACCGGGCGTAGCCGCCGAGGAGATCGGGCGTGCGCCGGACGGGAGGGGAGAAGGCGGCGCGACCGGCGCCAATCTTATCAGGAAGGCCGCGGCGAGTCCCAGGTTCCTATGCCGTTCACGCTCGCCCGGCGCACGGCCCCGGCGACTCGATCGACATCCTCCGGCAATTGTCCTTGAAGGACCGCCGCTCATGCCACTACAATTGTCATTAGGGGCGATGCGGCGTCGCCGGGCGCGGAGGCGGATGAGCGAGCGATCGCGATGAACGTGACGATCCTGGTCTGTCCTTGCGGACGGCGGTTGAAGGCGGCGGGGATGGCGCCCGGCAAGAGCGGGCGCTGTCCGAGCTGCGGCCGCACGCTCCGGCTGCCCGAGAACGCGCCGGCCCCTCCGCGCGAGGCGGTGTCGGACGACGACGTGTGGGAGATGCTCCGGCAGGGGCCCGAAGCCCCGGCCGCCGAGCCCGCGGCGGCTCCGGCGGTCGAGGAAGACGAATGGAACTGGCAGGGGACGTACGACCTCGACCCGGCCGAGCCGCCTCGCCCCATGTCCAGCGCGCCCGACCGGGCGGCCGTGGTCGGGCCCCTCGGGCCGTGGCCCGACGCGCCCGAAGCCCCCGACGAGCCGGCGCCGCCCGTCGAGGCGGCGGAGGCGGCCGACGGCGAGTGGAGCTGGCGGGGGACCTATGAGTTGGGCGAAGACCCGCCGACGCCGGCGTCGGTGCAGGGCCCGGAGGAGTCTAAGGGGACGATCGCGGACGCCGAGCCTCGCCCGCCCCTCGCCCCGCGGGGCGGGCCTGCGCGGAGGGTGCCGGATGATGCCGAGCCGCGGCGCCTGGACCCGTGGTGGCCGCCGCGCCTCCTCTACCCGTCTCGGGGGCCCGAGGGCCTGGCGATGGTCGCGGCGATCGGGGGCGCGGCCTGGGCGATGGGCACGCTGGCCCCGGAGTATTGCCTGGCGCTCCTCGCCGACGGCGAGCTGATGGGAGTGCCCTCGATGGGCCGCCTGATCGCCCTGATCTCGGCGTTGCCCGTCCTCATCCTGTCGCCGCTGGTCATCATCTATAGTGTCCAATACCTGGCGAGGGTGCTGACGGCCTCGAGCGAGGGGGAACTCCTGCCGCCTCGCCCGCCCGACCGCAACGCCGACGGCCTCCTGGACGGCCTGGGCTCCTGGCTCCTCTGGATCGTGCTCGGGGCCGGCGTCGGCCTGCTGCCGCTGGCGACCTACCGGCTGGCGGCGGGCGGCCTGTGGAATCCCGTGGAGGCCGCGGTCTTCGGCCTGGCCGGGCTCCCTTACGCCCTGATGGCGCTCATGATGACGTTCCTGCACGACGACGACCTGGCGGCCCGGCCGGTGGCGGTCCTCGGCGCGATCGCGCGGCTCGGCCCGTCGTTCCTCGGGCTCAGCCTGACGGTCGCGGCCCTCCTCGCCCTCGTCGGGCTCGCCTTCGCGGCCGCGCTGGCCCTGCGCGAACGGGCGTTCTGGGCCTACCTCCCGGCGAGCCTGGCCTGCTGGCTGCTCGCGGCGTGGCTCTCGATCGTCGCCATGCACACCCTGGGGTCGTACCACGCCCCGCGCAAGGGTCGCCTCAAGTGGCGGCGGAAGCGGCCCCGATGGGGCGCGCGTTGAGCGTCGGCCCGATCCCGGCTGCTCGCGGGACGCGACCCGCCTCGTCTTCGGCTTCCTCCACGTCCGCAAGCGCGCCGGCTCCGTCGACACGGCCTAGAGTTCTCCCGGAGGCGATGATAAGCGACCCCGGCGGAGGAAGACCGATGAGGATCTCGGCCGACATGATGCTGAAGGCGAACAAGGCGGTCCTGGTGGGCCTGCTGGGGACGCCGATGCTGCTGTTCCTGTCCCTCTTCCTCTTCGACGACCCGTCGGCCGCGAGCAACCCATTCGTGTACCTGGCCTTCTTCGCGATATGGGCGTACCCGGTCGCCGCGTTCTTCGCGGCCCGGCGCGCCATCCTCGCGCATCGTGAAGGGGACGTCGCCCGGCTGCGACGGCTGACCTGCATCACGTGCAGCCTGCCCGCGGCGATGTTGCTGTTCGTCGCGATCGGCCTGGCCGCGGAAGTCGCGGCCGGCCTCGCGTGGATGACGTGGTCTCAGGCCGCGTAGTCGCAACCGACGCCCGCGAGGGCCAGGTTGGATGGGCCGTCGCCGCCGCCGTGCCGCCGGGCCCGGATGTGATCGACGTGATGAAGGGTCTCGGCGTGTCCCTGGCGGATGAAGCCGTATTCGCACCGGCCGTCGGCGCGTCGGCGGACGAATTCTCGCGTCGCCGAATCCATCAGGCCACATCACGTCCGCCGAGGAGGCGGCGCGCTTTGAGCTTCAGGAGCGAGAGGATCTCGGCCCCCTCGACGTAGCCGTCGTATTCGGCCCGTTCCTCCGGGGTCAGCATGCCCTCATTGCAGCGGTCGGCCAGCTCCTCGATGCGGTCCTGGAGGGCCGCGTCGATCTCCAGCGCGACGATCACCCGGGCCGCTTCGACGCTCAGAGAGCGGCTCGGGGGGTCGAGCATCCGATTGAGGGCCGATGCGGTCGTCGCGGTCGCCATGCCTCACCTCCTCGGGTCATTCTACCGCCCGAGGCGACGAGGACGACCCCGAAGATATCGGCGGGCTTAGGCCGCGTAGCCGTCGCGGACGGCGACGATGGTCATGCCGTAGCGGTCGGCGAGGGCGACGACGTCGGGCTGGTCGACGACGATCGTCCGGTCGGCCTCAATGGCCAGGACCCGCGCGCCGGCCTTGCGCAGGTTCTCGATGGTGACGAGGCCGACGGTGGGGACGTCAAACCGCATGTCCTGCTGAGGCTTGGCGACCTTCACCAGCGTCCAGCCGCCCGCCTTGCACAGGCCGCCGGCGCGCTCGATGCAGCGGTCGGTCCCCTCGATGGCCTCGATGGCCAGCGTCGCCTTCTCCTTCACGGCCACCGACTGGCCGACGTCGAGCCGGCCCATCTCCTTGGCCATCAGCCAGCCGAACTGGATGTCGGCCCGCTCGGAGGGGGTCGGCTGGCGGCGAGTGAGCACGCCTTCCTTCACGAGGAGTTCCGGGGCGTAGTCGAGCGCGGAGGTGAACGTCATACCGTCCCTCTCGAATTCGGCGATGACGGAGAGCAGCAGCGAGTCGTCGCGGTTGTCGGCCCGGTTGCGGCGGTGCCACCACTGGACCGTCCGCAGGTCGGGGCAGAGGTGGAGCCAGCGCATGGGGGTGTAGATCACGTTCTTCGTGACCTTGCCCGCCATGACGATCTCGGCGGCGCCGCGGCGGCGGAACGTCCGGATCATCCGGCCCATCTTGGCGACGCCGACGACGTCGAACGTCGCGCAGAGGTCGCGAAGTTCCTCGGACGCCTCGTACTGGATCCCCACGCAGGCGACGGCGTAGCCCTGCCGGCGCGCGGCCTCGGCGAAGAGGATCGGGAACCGGCCGCTCCCGGCCAGCAGCCCGATGGTGCGGGCGGCGGGGGGCGGCGCGGGCCGTCGGAGGCGGCCCAGGCGTCGGGTCGTTTCCAGGAGCGGCACTTCGGCCTCCTTGATTCGATCGGTCCGGTCCGGTCAGAACCCCGAGGGATCGGCCGCGTCGTCCACGTCGCCGAAGCCCACGGTCCCGTCGTGGCTGGGGGTCATCGGCAGGAGCGCCGAGACGGCCTCGATCTGGGCGCTCAGCTCGCGGAGCTTGTTGTGCATGTCCGGGAGCCGGGCGATCATCTGGAACAGCCGGCGCTGCTCGCGGACGGGGATGGCGGGCGACCCGAGGACCTGCTGGCCGCTGGGGATGTTGCGGTGGACGCCGGCCTGGGCCCCGACCACCACGCCGTCGCCGATGGTCGTCTTGTCCTTGATGCCCGCCTGGCCGGCCATGACGACGTAGTCGCCCGTCTTGCAGCTCCCGGCGATCCCGACCTGGGCGCACAGGAGGTTGTGGCGGCCGACCTGGTTGTTGTGGGCGATCATCACCAGGTTGTCGACCTTCGTCCCCTCGCCGATCCGGGTGGCCTCGAAGGTGCCGCGGTCGATCGTGCAGTTCGCGCCGATCTCCACGTCGGAGCCGACTTCGAGCCGACCCGTGTGGGGCACCTTGACGTGCCGGCCGTCCACCTGGCGATAGCCGAAGCCGTCGGCACCCAGGACGGTGCCGGAGTGGACCTCGACGCGGTCCTCCAGCACGACCCCGGGGTAGAGGACGACGTTGGGGTGGATGACGCAGTCGCGGCCGACCTTCGCCCGGTCGCCGATCACGGCCCCGGGGTGGATCGTGGTGCCGTCGCCGACCTCCGCCTCGTCGCCGACGTAGGCGAACGGGTAGACGGCGACGTCGCGGCCGAGCTTCGCCGTCGGGGCGACCCACGCCTGCGGGTGGACCCCGGTCCACCGCGCCTTGGTCCCGCCCGCCAGGTGGTTCCGCACGGCGATGAACGCGGCGATCGGGTCGTCGACCTCGATCACGGCGAGGTCGTCCTTCACCGGGGGCCGCTTCATGCGGAAGTGCGGGCCGACGATCGCGGCCGAGGCGGGGGAGGTGCGCAGGAGCTTGGCGTAGCGCTCGTTCTCGATGAACGTGATGTCGCCGGGCCCCGCCTCGTTGACCGGGCGCGCCGACCGGATGGCGACGTTGCCGTCGCCGACGAGGCGTCCGCTGACCAAGGCCGCGAGCTGTTCGACCGTTGCGACCACTGGCGATTCCTTTCTTCCCTGAAAGGAGCAGACCAGGACCAAGGAGACGATTCGGGGGGGAGCTTCCGTCCGGTCTCTGGAAATCCGTTTCCTGGGGACCTGCGAACCGTCCCGGTCCGTCATCGGCCTTCCCGGCCGTGCGGGAATCTAATCCAACTCGCCCCGGCCGGCAAGCCGAGTCGGGCCTCCCGCCGGCCCGGGGGCCGACCCCTCCGGGCGGCCCTTCTCGTCCATCGTCAAGCGACCCCGCCGAACTTCAGGCTTCCGCCCCGCGGAGCCCCGACAGCGCCGCCAGGTCGGGGACGCTCGGCCCCTCCACGGGCCCCTCGCCGGGCCGGCTCAACGCCAGCGCGGCCAGCCCGGCCCGCCGGGCCCCCTCCACGTCGTTCTCGAAGTCGTCCCCCACCGAGAGGACCCGATCCGGCGGCAGGCCCAGGCGGTCGCAGGCCGCCCGGAAGAACGCCGCATGCGGCTTGCGATACCCGACCTCCGACGACACCACGATCGCGTCCACCAGGCTCGACAGTTCCGGCAGCCCGGCGACCACCCCGTGCAGCCTGGCGTCGAAGTTCGACCCGATGCAGACCCGCAGCCCGGCCTCGTGGATCGCCGCCAGGGCGGGGGAGACGTCCGGGAACGCCCGCCAGTTCTCCGGCCGGGCGAAATGCTCCCATAGCTCGTCGAACGCCCGCGCCGGATCGGGGACCTCCGGCAGGACCCGCGCCACGATCTCGCGCCAGCGCCGGCGCTCCACCCCTTCGTCGGTCGAGAGCGGCCCGTCCTCGCCCCGGACCAGGTCCCCCTTGAACGCCGCCCGGAACCGGCCCCGGACGACCTCCGGGGCCAGTTCGACCCCCTGTCGCCCGGCCGCCGCAGCGTAGGCCATCGCCACGGAGGGCGTCGGCTCGATTAAAGTCCCGACCGCGTCGAGGACGATACCCTGGATACGTTCCCATTTCGGTCGCGTGTTCATCGACGTCCGTCGGCTTGCATCGTGGTTCGCGTACCGGAGGTCGCCAGGTCTCGCCCGTCGCCCGCCCGGCCGGAATGCCAAAATGGGCAATCCGCGTCGATATTGTCGGCTCTCGACGGCCTCGAGGAAAGCCCGGTCTCAGGCCCGAACCCGCAAGTCGGCCCGCCGACCCACCGGAGGCCGCCCCATGCGTTCGCACCCCCACGCCCCGAGCCTCGACCGCCAGGGGCCACACCTCCCCGCGACGGCCCTCCCCGCCGGCCAGGTCCAGGCCCTCGACCGCCGCCGGACGCTCGACCAGCAGCAGAACGCCTACCGGGGCATGCACGCCCCCGGCCGCGGTGCGGGGCAGGGGCGCAGGCCGCCGTCGTGAGCCGGACGAAACGGCCGTGCCTTGGGGCCGAGGAGGCCCGGATTCAAAAGAAGTACAGGCCCAGCAGGGACGCGAGGTAGAGGGCCGGCACGGCGAGGCCGAGGCACCGACCGAGCCGATCGTCCCAGCTTCGCTCTGGGCGCCATTTCCGGACGACCGCGAGCGCGAGCCAGGACGTCCCCACGGCGACGACCGCGTCGTGCCAGAAGCCGTTGTACAGGTAGTTCATAACGACCACCGTCCATCGGAACCGGCTTTGGCCGAGCGCGAACCACTCTCGCGGGGCGCTGACGCCTAGCGCCGTCACGCCCCACACCACCAGCCGGATGGCGAGGGCCGCCGCGATCGCCAGGTGGACGTGCAGCCCGGGGGCGCCTCCGGCCAGGCTTTCTCGGCCTCGGCGCCTCCCCACCGCGAAGGCCAGCAACACGAGGTTCAACTCGATGAACGCGAGGGATCAGGACATCCGTCGCGTCTGCACCGGGCCGTAGGACGCGATGCGATCGCCCCAGGACCAGAACCAATGGACGACCCGGTTCGACGTGAGCATGAGGGCGACGGCCGCCACCAGCACGATGGCGTCGGACAGGAAGAATCGACGCCCCGGGAATTCCGCCTCGCTCCCCCCCATCGTCCCCCTCCCTTCGTCGGCTGCCGGGCGGCCGATCGCCTCATCCCTTCTGCTGCTTGGGGCGGACTAGCCCGGCGGCGACGTCCACGTCCAGGTCGGCGACCTGCCCGGCCGCCAGCTTGAGCAGGGCCACGCCGGCCATGGCGGCGTTGTCGGTGCAGAGGGACAGGGGGGGGATGAACGTCTCGACCCCCATCGCGTCCATCGCCGCGAGCAGCTTCTCGCGGAATCGGCCGTTGGCGGCCACGCCGCCGCCGACGCCCAGCCGGGTCATGCCCGTCCGCTCCAAAGCCTGGCGAGCCTTGGCGACCAGCACGTCGACCACCGCCTCCTGGAAGCTCGCGGCGAGATCCGCCGCCTGCTGCGGGGTCGGCTGAACGGCCCCGCGCACCTCGTTCGGGCCCCGGAGGGCGTACAGCACGGCCGTCTTCAGGCCGGAGAAGCTGAACGCCAGCCGGGGGTCGCGGAGGAACGTCCGCGGGAAGGCATAGGCTTTGGGGTTCCCCGACCGCGCCGCCTTCTCGATCTCGGGGCCGCCGGGGTAGCCCAGGCCCAGCAGGCTGGCGACCTTGTCAAACGCCTCGCCGGCCGCGTCGTCGATGGTCCCGCCCAGCGGTTCGCAGTCGAGCGGCCCGCGACAGGCGTAGAGGCTGGAATGGCCGCCGGAGACGACCAGGCCGACGCACGGGTAGACCTCGCGGTCGGGGTGGGCGAGTTGGCAGGCGTAGAGGTGCCCCTCCAGATGGTCGACCGCCACCAGCGGGACGTCGAGCGCCAGGGCGAGCGACTTCGCCGCGGTCAGACCGACCACCAAGGCCCCGACCAGGCCCGGCCGGATCGCCACGGCGATCGCGCCGACGTCCTTCAACTCGACCCCGGCCTGCTTCAACGCCTCGTCGATCATCGGCACGACCTGCCGGACGTGCGCCCGCGAGGCGATCTCGGGGACGACCCCGCCGAAGCGGCGGTGCAGGCCGATCTGCGACGAGACCACGCTCGACCGCACGCGCGGCACGCCCGCGCCGTCCCCTTCCAGCACGGCCGCGCCGGTCTCGTCGCAGGTCGATTCGATGGCGAGCAGGATCACGCGGGGCTCTTGGAGCGATGAGCAGGCCGACGCCGAGCATCCTTCTCCCCTCGTGGGAGAAGGTGGCCGAAGGCCGGATGAGGGGGGAAGTCGCAGGCTCTTGGTCGCGCCCCCCTCATCCGGCCCTCCGGGCCACCTTCTCCCACGAGGGGAGAAGGGGGGATGGGGGGCTCGCCGCGAAGGGATGAGGAGGGCGCTGGTTTTCCTTACCGAACCGTCGTCACGCCGCCTTCTTCTCCTCGGCCGGCGGCGCGGCGGGGGCGTCGATCTTGGCCTTGAGGGCTTCGAGGGCCTTGTCGAGCACCTTGTCGACGAACGGCGGGGCGGCGGCGGGGGGGGCGGCGACCTTGGGGGGCTCGGGCTTGGTCGGGTCGGCCGGGGGCTTGTCGTCCTTGGGGACGTCCTTGGTCTCGACCTTCTCCTTGTTCTCCGCCGCCTTCTCCGCGTCCGACTGCGCCTCCACCGGCTTCTTGGGGGCGTTCAGCTTGGCCAAGGCGGGGAGGTCCTTGGCGCGGCGGGCGAGGAACCAGTCGCGGTACTCGGCGGGGGTCAGCTTGACCTCCATCCCCTCGTCGGGCGTGACGCCCCACTTGTCCGTGACCTTGGCGTCGCGGAAGCGGTGGATGTTCTCGCCGGACGGGCGGTGGTAGCTGGCGACGGTCAGCTTCAGCACGCTGTTGCCGTCCTCAAGCTCCATGATGTTCTGGACCGAGCCCTTGCCGTAGCTGCGGTGGCCGACGATCGTCGCCCGCTTGTGGTCCTGGAGCGCGGCCGAGACGATCTCGGAGGCCGACGCCGAGTTCTGGTTGATGAGCACCGCCATCGGCAGGTCTTCGAACGGGCTGTCCTGCTGGGCGACGTACGACTTGGGGATGGTGTTCCGCCCCTTGGTGCTGACGATGTCCCCCTGCGACAGGAACAGGTCGGAGACCTCCACCGCGGCGGAGAGGAGCCCGCCCGGGTCGTCGCGGAGGTCCAGGATCAGGCCCTTCACCCCCTGGTCCTTCAGCGCGTCGAGCGCCTTGCGGACGTCCTCGCCGGTCGACTGGACGAAGTTGGAGATGCGGATGTAGCCGATCTTCTTGTCCTTGTCGAGCATGTAGTCCCAGCTCCCGTCCTTCTGGCGGTTCTCGCCCAGGACGCTGGGGACCTCAATGATGGCGCGGGTGAGCTTGATCGGGGTGGGCTGCTCGGCCCCCTCGTGCAACACGTTCAGCTCGACCTCGGTGCCGGGGCGGCCGGTCAGGGTCTCGACGGCCTTGTCGGACGACATCCCCTCGGTGGAGTGGCCGTCGATCTCCAGGATGATGTCGCCGGCCAGGACGCCGGCCTCGTACGCGGGCGTGCCGACCATCGGCGAGATGACTCGCAGCCGCCCCGAGTCGCCGTCGATCCCGACCTGGATGCCGATCCCGCCGAACTTCCCCTCGATCTGCTTGCGGAACTGCTGCCATTCGCCCATGTTGATGTAGGACGAATGCTGGTCGAGGTTCTGGAGCATCCCCTCCAGCGCACTCTCCAGCAGCTCCTTGCGATTCACGGGGCGGACGTAGTTGGCCTCGACCTTCTCGACGGCGTCGACGAAGAGGCCGTACAGCTCCATCATCTCGTCGCGGGGCTTGTCGGCCTGGAGCGAGCCCGCCACCCAGCAGAGGGGGCTGACGACCGCCGCTGCGGCCAGGGCCAGGTAGATCCGTCTCCGTCTCGACATCGGCGAGCCTCCCCTGATGACCGATCGCTCCGCGCCGCCCCGCGGGCCGGCGGCGCCTCATCCATCGTAAGTCTAGTCGACGTCCGGCGCGAGCGGCAAGCTCGCTCGCGCGTCGTCGGCCTCCGCGGCGGGCTCGACCGGCCCGGCCTCGGCCGGCTTCGACTTCCCCCTCGCCTCGAACGCGACCTGGATGGCGGCCCGGGTCCGCTTGCCGCGGCAGCGCTTCAGGTAGAAGTGGCCGTTCTTGCCGTGGCCGTCCTTCTCATGGAAGTCGCCCCCGTGCTGGGCCAGCAGCCGCATCACGGGCCACTTGCCGGCGCGGCCGGCGGCCGTGACCGGCGAGAAGCCGTCATTGTCGACGTGGTTCACATTCGCGCCCGCGTCCAGCAGGATCTGGACGACCTTATAATGGCCCTCGCGCGCGGCGACCATGAGCGGCGTCTCGTTGAACCGCCCGTTGTCGATCACGTCGACGGGCACCCCCTCGGCCAGCAGCCGCCGGACGCCCTCCGCGTCGCCTTCCTTCGCCAACTCGTGCAGCCTCTCGGGCATGGGATCGGGGCCTTTCGCTTCACTCACCTGGTTCGTCCAAACGCCATGGCGGGATCCGGCTCCCTCCAGGAATTCCGCACCGGCTGCGGATTCCTGGAATTTCGACGGCCCCGCCGCGGACCGTAGGAATGATGGGGATTCGCTCGCTCCTTGACAATCCGGCGTCAGAGATCGCGACGACGAGTCGGCCCTGAGCCTCAGTCCCACTCGTGCCACCGACCCGACCGGCTGTCGTAGTGTAGGCCGCCCATCAACTTGGCGGGATCTTTGAAGTTGAAGCGGTAGCCGTCGGCATCGGCGCCGTAGAAATGCCCCTCGCCGATCAAGCGCGGCCGGGCCGCGCCCGGGACGACTTCCGGAGGCGTCGCGGGATAGCGGCCGGTCTGGGCCTTGATGCGTTCGATCGCCGGGATCAGGGCTTCGCAGAAAGCCCGCGCCTCGGCGACGTCGCGCAGGTTCAGCAGGATCCCGAACGGGAGGGAGGCCCACATCCCGAGCACGAGCCCGCCGAAGATGAGGAAGTCTCGCCCCGCCTCCTTCCACCTCGACGGCCCCCGCCCGGCCAGCAGCCACAGCAGCCCGCCGACCGCCCAGCAGCCGAAGGCGGCGAAGGTCGCCATCCCCAGCAGGATGCAATGCCCGAACGACCCGCGACCGAACACGACGGACAGGGCCGCCACGGCTCCCCAGGCGGCGAGGACGATTCCCTTCATCCCTCCCCCTCCGCGCGCCCCGACAAGGCACCCCGGTCACGTCCGGCCCCTGTCCCCAAGGCGGCGAATCGACGGGAGACGCACCGGAACCACTTCGAAGTCGGCGCGCCTGGGCATCGATTTTCCGACACAAACCCCTTATCCATCAACGCCTTTCGCCCGACGGGTTCAATCGTTTCCACGACGAACGGACCCAATCGAAGTCACCGGCCGGGTGCGGGGCGGCGGTAGTCGCGCTCCACGTCGTCGTCGGGGTCGGTGGAGACGGGGGAGGCGTCGCGCCACAGCCAGCGCATCATCTCGGGGAGGATCGCGCCGCCGAACTTCTGGCCGTGGCCGTTCATGCCCCAGGAGTAGTTGACGTCGTAGCCCTTCTCGGTCAGGGCGTCCTTCATGCGGACGTTCTGGAGGAACCAGTCCCAGTTCGGGTCGTACTTGCCGTTGCGGACGCCGCGGTTGTCGTTGCGGCCGTCGCAGAGGTAGACGCGGATCGGCTTCTTGTCGGCCGCGCGGATCTTGTCGGGGTAGGCGTGGCCGCCGCGGATGTTCGTGAAGCTGCCGACGTTGCTGAGCACCTTGCGGAAGTGGTCGGGCCGCTCCCAGGCCACGGTGAACGCGGCGATCGCCCCGGAGCTGGAGCCGCCGATGCCGTGCATCTCCGGATCCTTGGATATGTTGTACTCCTTGTCGAGCGCCGGCATCAGCTCCTCGGTGATCACGCGGGCGTAGCGATCGTCCAGCGAGTTGTACTCGGTGGGGCGGTTGGTGTCCCTGTCGCCCCAGTTGCGGGGGTTGGGCTCGGGCTGGTCGGGCCGACGGCCGGGGTTGATGAACACGCCGATCATCACCGGGATCTCGCGGCGGTAGATCAGGTTGTCCATCACATTCTGGGCGCGGACGTCGCCGTCCTCGGCCTTGAACGCCTGGCCGTCCTGGAAGACCATGAGCGCCGCGGGGACGGCCGGGTCGTACTGCGCGGGGACGTACACCCAGTAGGTGTGCTGCGTGCCCGGGTAGGCTTCGCTGGGGAGCGTGAACGGCCCGCGGATCTCCCCCTTCGGCACGCCCTCCTGGGGCAGCGAGTCGGGCCCCAGGTGATAGTGGGCGTTGGGGTTGGGCTTCGCGTCCTTCTTCGGCTCCTCGCCGAAGGCCGATCCCAGGCACGCCAGGCCGGCGGCCAGGCCGATGATCGCACGTCTCATGTCGCGACTCCGGAGAGGGGTGGTCCGGCCGCGGCGAGGCGGGGCGGCCGGCCGCGGCCCTTCCAGGGTAGGCCGACGGGCGATCCGCCGCCAGCGATGATTCGCCGCATCGGCCTGTCCCGCGCGGGCCGCCCGTGCTATGAATAATGTGAACGTTTGATTCCGGAGCGACGCCAGGGAGGATCGGCCGTGAGCACCGCCGACAGGCCATCGCTGGAGGACGCCGCGGATCCGTGGCCGTTCCTCGACCCCGAAGACCCGCGATTCCCGGTCAGCGACGGCAAGCCGATGTCCGACAGCACCAACCAGTACCGCTGGATGGTCACCATCCAGGAGGGGCTCGACGAGCTGTTCCACGACCGCGAGGTCTTCGTCGCCTGCGACATCCTCTGGTATCCCGACCGCACCAACCCGGGGATCCGCATGGCCCCGGACGTCCTGGTGGCGTTCGGCCGGCCCCGCGGCGATCGCGGCTCATACAAGCAATGGTTCGAGGGAACCCCGCCGCACGTCGTCTTCGAGATCCACTCCAAGAGCAACCGCGGCCCGGCGATGACCCGCAAGCTGGAAGCCTACGACCGCCACGGCGTCGAGGAGTATTACTATTACAACCCCTTCAAGGGCTGGCTCAAGGGCTGGATCCGCCGCGGCGAATCCCTCGAAGCGATCCGGAACACCGACGGCTGGACGAGCCCCCGGCTGGGCGTGACCTTCGAGGTCCCGTCCCCGCCGGTCCCCGAATCCCTCGTGATCCGCGGCCCCGACGGCGAGCCGTTCGAGCACGCCCAGAAGGTCTACCACGACCGCAAGGTGGCCCGCCAGCTCGCCCGCAAGGCGGAAGGGCACCGCCGCCGGGCCGAATATCAGGCCAAGGCGGCCGTCCGTCGCGCCGACGCGGAGCAGGCGAAACGCGAGGAATCCGAGCGGATCGCCCGCGAGCAGACCGAACTCGCCGCACGCGAGGCCGAGCGAGCCGCACGCGAGGCCGAACGCGCCGCGCAGGCGACCGAGCAGGCCGCACGCGAGGCCGAGCGGGCCGAGCGAATCGCGGCGCGGCTCCGGGAGCTGGGCGAGTCGATCGACTGACGTCCGTCAGGCCGGCCGCGGGCCGCCCAGCGCCGCGACGGCGGCCTCGACGCCCACGGCGGGCGCGCGGCAGGCGCGGGCCTCGCAGTCGTAGAGGGTGACGCGGCCGTCGACGGCCGGGCGGCCTTGCAGGACGGGGAGGAGCTTCGCGAGCGCCTCGCGGGCCTCGGCCGGGGCCGGGGCGACGACGGCGTGGGGGAGGAAGCGGGCGGACGCGACGTCGAGCACCGCGTCGAACTCGCCGCGGTCGGCCCCGGCGACGACGGCCAGCTCGCGCGAGGGGGCCAGCATCAGGTCGAGCGCCATCAGCGTCTGGCCGGCGGCGGCGGGCGCCGACTCCAAAACCACCGCGGCGGCCTCGACGGCCTCGCGGCCGATCCGCTCGAAGTCCTCGCGGCCGGTCAGCGCGGCCAGGCGGAGCAGGGCGGTCGCCCCCATGCCGTTGCCGGACGGCGTCGCGTCGTCGAACAGGTCCTTCTGGCGGGTGAGCAACTGTTCGTGGCTCGCGCCGGTGTAGAAGAAGCCGCCGCGGTCGGCGTCGCGGAACTCGGCGATCATGACGTCGGCCAGCCGGACGGCCCCCTCGATCCAGTGCGGCGCGCCGGTGGCCTCGTACAGCCGCGTCAGGCCGTCGATCAGGCAGGCGTAGTCGTCGAGGAAGCCGTCGATCCGGGCGACGCCATCCTTATATGTGTGGAGCAGCCGGCCGTCGGGGGTGCAAAGCCGGATCAGCAGGAAGCCGGCGGCCTTCTCGGCGGCGGCGAGGAACCGGGGCTCGGCCAGGGCCCGGCCCGCCTGGGCCAGCGCGGCGATCGCCATGCCGTTCCAGGCGACGAGCACCTTCGTATCCTTGCCCGGCGGGACGCGACGCTCGCGCGCGGCCAGCAGCTTCGCCCGCGATTCGGCCAATTCGGCCGCCAGCTCGTCGGGGTCGCGGCCGAGAGACTTCGCGGACTCGGCGATCGGCCGCGGGAGGTTGACGATGTTCCGACGCTCCCAGTTCCCCTGGGCGGTGACGTCGTAGGTCAGGGCGAAGTTCCGGCCCTTGTCGACGCCCAGGACGTCCAGCACCTCGCCCAGCGACCAGACGTAGTACTTCCCCTCCTGGCCCTCGCTGTCGGCGTCCTCGGTGGAGTAGAACGGGCCGTCGGGGTCGGTCATGCGGCCGAGGACGTAATCCAGCGTCTCGCGGGCGGTGGCCGCGAACGAGGGCTCGCCGGTGATCTGGAACGCTTCGACGTACGCCGAGGAGAGCAGGGCGTTGTCGTACAGCATCTTCTCGAAGTGGGGCACGAGCCAGCGTTCGTCGGTGGAGTACCGGGCGAAGCCGCCGCCGAGGTGGTCGTAGATGCCGCCGCGGGCCATCTTCCCCAGGGTGAGCGTGGCGGCGTGGAGCGCCTGGGCGTCGCCGGTGCGGGCGTGCTGGCGGAGCAGGACCCGGATATTCATCGGGTGCGGGAACTTGGGCGCGTGGCCGAACCCGCCGTGGTGGACGTCCAGGCTGCGGATCAGGGCCTTCGCCGCCTGGTCCAGCAGGCCCGCCGAGACCGGCCCGGACGCCTCGCGGTCGCGGCCGACGTCCGAGGCGTTCCGCAGGTGGGCGGTCATCTCCGCGGCGGATCGGCCGATCTCCTCCCGCCGCTCGGCCCAGGCGCGGTGGACGCTCAGCAGCACGCGCGGGAACCCCGCCATGCCGCGGGCGTCGGTGGGGGGGAAGTAGGTGCCGCCGAAGAACGGCTCCAGGTCGGGCGTGAGGAAGACGGACATCGGCCAGCCCCCCTGGCCGGTCATCGCCTGCACGGCCGCCATGTAGACCTGGTCCAGGTCCGGGCGCTCCTCGCGGTCCACCTTGATGTTCACGAAGTGGGCGTTCATGATCCGGGCGATGTCCGGATTCTCGAAGCTCTCCCGCTCCATGACGTGGCACCAGTGGCAGGCCGAGTAGCCGACCGACAGGAAGATGGGCCGGTCCTCGGCCCTGGCCTTCGCCAGCGCCTCCGGGCCCCAGGGGAACCAGTCCACCGGGTTGTAGGCGTGCTGGAGCAGGTAGGGGCTGGTCTCCCCGGCCAGGCGGTTGGCGGGCCGGGCGGGATCCTGGACGCGATCATGGCTGGGGTGTGACGACATGTCGGGATTCTAGGCCGGTGCGGGATCGGCCGTCAACGAGGCTCAGCGGTAGTCCATGCCGATCCGCTCTCCCTCGCCCATGACGTAGGCCCGCTGTCCGTGCCGGGCGACGTCCAGGCCGATCTCCTCGTCCTCGGGCACGACCCGCAGCCCCATCGTCCGGTCCAGGACGAACAGGATGGCCGAGGTCACGACCAAGGCGTATCCGACGACCGCCCCCGCGGCGACGAGCTGCGCCGCGATCAGCTCGGTCCGCCCCTCCAGCAGCCCCGCGACCCCGGCGTCGAGCGAGGAGTCCGCCAACAGCCCCAGGCCGATCGCCCCGACGACGCCGCCGACGCCGTGCACGCCGAAGACGTCGAGCGAGTCGTCGTAGGAGAGCCTCCCCTTCACGAGGATCGCGCCGCAGCAGACGACGGCCGCGACCGCCCCGAGCACCGCGGCGGCCGGCGGCGCGACGTACCCGGCGCCGGCCGACGAGCCGACGAGCCCGGCGACGAGCCCCGTGCACGCCCCCAGGAACGTCGCCTTGCCGGGGGTGACGCGCTCGACCAGCGACCACGCCGCCATCCCCGACGCCCCGCCGACGAGCGTCGCCAGCGTCGCCGCGACGGCCCCGGCCGAGACGCCCCAGGCCCGCCCCGCGTTGAGCCCGAGCCAGGCGAACCAGAGCAGGGCGGCCCCCGCGGCGGTGAGCGTCAGGTTGTGGGGCCGGAGGCTCTCGCAATCCGCCCCGCGGCGCTTGCCGACGGCCACCGCCACGCACAACGCCGCCGCGCCGGCCGTCGCGTGGACGGCCAGCCCGCCGCCGAAGTCCCGCGCCCCCAGCCGATGCAGCCAGCCGTCGGGCGACAGCATCCAGTGGGCGACCGGGTCGTACACCAGCGTCGTCCACAGCGCGACGAACACCGCCGCGGCCGACGGCCGGATCCGCTCCGCCCCCGCGCTCGCCGCCAGCGCCGCGGCGAACCCCGCCGCCAGCATCTCGAACCCCAGGACCAGCGACTCCGGCGCCGTCGGCGCCAGGTCGCCCCGGGGCTCGAACCGCGCCCGGAACAGCGAGCCGTCGGGCGTCCCGACCAGCCCGCCGAACAGGTCGGGCCCGAACGCCAGCCCATGGCCCAGCAGCGTCCACTGGAGGATCACGATCCCCAGCGGCATCAGGCATCCCAGGAAGGCCGACAGCACGTTCTTGCGCCGGACCATCCCGCCGAAGAACAGCCCCATCGCCGGGGTCGCCAGCAGCGCGAGCCCCGCGCAGCCCAGCACGAACAGCGTGTCGGCCCGATCGATCATCGACGATTCATCCCCGCGGCTCCGCGACGGCCCCCCAGGCTGGGCCCCATCTTAGCGAGCGGGGCAGGCTTGAGAAGATGGAGGCGACGCGGGGGATTCGTTTCGTCGCGGCCGATCCGCCCCGGGCGAGCGGCCGGGGCGGATCGGCCGCCAGGCGGATCGTCGGGTGCCGACGGGGAGCTACAGCGAGTACTGGGGGATCTTGACCGTCTCGCCGTCCTTCAAGGCGGAGAGGTGGGCGTAGTACCCGGGCACGGTCATGTTCAGGGCGTCGATGACGTCCACCGCCGGCTTCCGGCCCCGAAGGATGGCATCGATGAAGTCGTCGCCGAGGTAGCCGTGCGAGCCGCCGTGCCCGCCCGGCTCCACGCCCGGCGGCAACGCGGGTTTCCGGATCTGGAGGCCGTTCTTGAGCGCCTGGTCGTAGCGCTTCCGCCCGGTCTCGTCCCCGGTGAACGTGCCGTTGAACCCGGCGTACTCGCCGCGGATGCGGCCCGCCTCCAGGTATTCCCCCTGCGAGTGGCACACCATCATCCGGGAGAGCCCCCCCTCCGTGGTGCGGAACAGGCCGACCTCGGAGGTGAAGATGTTGCCGTCGGGATTCGGCGCCCGCCGCGATTCCTCGAAATCGGCGGTCCCCTGGCACGAGACCTCGACGAAGCTCTTGTGCGTCACGCCGACGTAGTAGGCCGTCGCGTGCGTGGGATACCACATCGGGCAGCCCCGCTTCCGCCAGTCCTTGTACGAGCCCAGCGCCGGGGCCCCCAGCGAATGCGGGTGGCAGTATTCGCCTTCCGAGTAGACGAGCCGCCCGAACACGCCGGCGGCGTAGAGCCGCTCCATCGCGTAGAGGTCGTCGTGGAACTGCGAGGTCTCGAACATCGCGTAGACCAGGCCGCGGTTGCCCTTGCAGGCTTCCAGCAGCTTCTCCGCGTCCTCGATGTCGCCCCGGAAGGCCGGGACCGCGGTGGCGACGTGCTTGCCGTGCCGGAGGCAGAGGACGGCGTGCTTGGCGTGCGACGGCGCGTCGGTGGCGCAATAGATCGCCTCGATCGAGTCGTCCTTCACCATCTCTTCCAGCGACGGATAGGTCTTCCCGCACTTCGCCAGCCGCGCCATCTCCTCGCAGCGATCCGGGAACAGGTCGCTGACCGCGACCAGCTCGACGTTGGGGTGATGCTGGAGGCCGAAGGCCAGGCCGAACTTGCAGACGCCGTGGCCGACGATCCCCACGCGGACCTTGCGGTCGCTGAAGGGCTTCCACTCCTTCGTCCGATCATAGTCGGTCCGGGTCTGGTCGAAGCCGGGGATCTGGCCGGGCTCCTGCGCGGCCCTGAGCGAGGAGGACCCGGCCGCGACCGCCGCGGACGTCGTCAGGAACGACCTTCGGGAGAGGTGACTCATGTCAAGCGCGTCCTTCCATAAAGGGGGAGACGGATGGGGGACCGTGGCGAGGAGGGATTGAGCGGGCGGGCGGCCGGGGCTCGGTGGGCCTCTCCTGGTTACGCTATCGGCCCGCACATCGGCCTGCAACTTCTTCCCGCCCGACGCTGGCCGTTCCTCGGAACCTGGCCTGCGATCGGTACGCACCTCGGTCTGCAACGCAGGCATCGACGTCTCCGAACCTTACGAGGCCGCGGCACGGCAGGCGAAGCGGAGGTTCCTCCCGACGCCCGGCCTCGCCCACGCCCTTGAGGCGGTTTTTACAATCCGCGCCGATCCCCCTTGGCGGATCGCGGGAAATCGGCAGACTGCCCGACGATGGATGGGGTCCGGAGGGGGCGGCGGTCCGCGCCGTCCCGGACGACCCCGGCGTTTCGGGCGAGGGGGCCATGGCACGATCGCGGTCGCGGGCGGGTCGGGCGGCGGGGCTGGCGCTGGCGGTCGGGCTGGCGGCGGGGGGGTGCAACTCCGTCCGCAATTCCTGGCCCGTCCCCACCAGCCTGACCAGGGACGATCCCCGGTCGGCCCTGCTGCGCGTCGAGCAGATGATCGACGGCCTCGACCGGAGCATGAACCAGCAGGGGACCATCGGCGTCAAGTCGCCCGACGTCTGGGGCCAGGACCGGCTGGCCAAGTTCCGCTCCGAGTACGAACTCCAGATGGCGCAGTGGCTCAAGGCCGGTTTCAAGGGGGTCATCAACGCCTCCATCAGCCGCAGCGAGGCCCAGGCCCAGCGCCTCCAGCTCGCCGCCGGGCTGGGCGACACCGCCGTCACCACCACGACCACCGACGGCAAGACCACCACCACGACGAACGAGGACGACCGCACCAAGGCCCTCCTCTCCCTGATCTCCGCGCAGAACGCGGCCACCGCCGCCACCGCGGCCCAGGCGGCGCTCCCGGCCTCCAAGGGGCCCGCGACCATCACCGCCGACCCCTCGGCCGGCGGCATGCTGGAGCCGACCGTCGTCCTCGACGAGCATTCGCACTACCTCAACCACCTGAACCAGCTCCGCCGGATCAACGCCGGCGACGACCTGACCGACCGGCCGGGGTACGGGATGTACCTGGTCCGCATCCCGGTCACGCTGTCGCCGGGGCCCAAGAGCCGGAAGGGGAAGGGGGCCATCATCACGGTCTCGGCGAAGTCGCTGATGGACCGCGACACCATGCGCTACACGCTCCGCAACGCGGTCGTCAACGAGGCCGTCGCCAGCCTCACGCAGGCCATCTGCAACGACCCCGACCCGGCCGCCGAGGCCGACCCCAACTCCGCGTCCGGCGTCGGCCCGCTCGCCCTGATCGCCGCGGCCGACGCCCCCGCCTTCTACGGCGCCGAGAACATCGCCTTCCTCCGCGACGAGACCAAGAGCCAGCTCGCCCGCGAGCTGGCCGACGAGCCCTACCACCGCGCCGCCCGCATCGCCGACTGGCTCCGCGGCGAGTTCGAAGCCTCCTACACCATGCTGGAGCAGGAGGCCGCCCCGCCGACGACCTCCCGCACGCCCTCCGGCCAGAGCGCCGCGCCCCCCGAGGAGTCCGACCCGTTCGAAGCCCTCGGGGCCCTCCTCGCCCGCCGCGACTACACCAAGCTCGCGGCGATGCGGCCCCGGGCCGGCGGCCCCGGCGACCCCGGTGTGATGCTGGCCTCCGGCGACGGCGTCCCGACGTCCCCCGACGCCGGCCGCCGCCGGACGCTCGCCGCCCTCGGCTTCGTCCTCCGGCTCCAGGCCGCCGCGCTCAACACCCGGCTCAAGCAGGACATCGTCGACCAGGTCCCCGAGTACCGCGACTTCGACCGCCGCGAGGAGCTGCGCCGGACCAACTTCTTCGACCCCGAGGGTTCCACGCGGGCCTTCGAGATCTTCCGCCGCTACACCGAGGCCAAGTGGCCGCTGCGGGTCTACGCCATCGAGCCGGTCATCGCCCAGCAGAACGTGGCCGACTCCGTCGCCCGGCGGTCCTCCACCGGCCTCGACCTCATCGGCGGCGTGCCGGCCGTCGGCCCCCTCCGCGCCGCGGGGATCTTCTCGACCGACCGCGCCCTCGCCGACGAGGAGGCGGCCATCCGGCTCAACCCCACGATGGTCGGCTTCGGCGCCGGCGAGAGCACCTTCGGCTGGATCTTCTACCCAAGGCTCCAGACCACGGCCACCGGCCGCTCCGGCCTGGCCGCCGTCTCCCAGATGCTCCGCAACAACCTGGGCGACGGCGAGCGCGAGCAGAGCATCGAGCCCGGCCAGCGCGAGTGCACCGCGCTGATCGTCATGCCCAACTTCATCCCCAAGATCGAGTTCGTCACCGTCGCCAACTGGTTCCGCTCCGGCGACCTCGACGGCCGCACTTCCGTCATCGAGAAGGCGTCCGACCTCGGCGCCCGGCTCGTCGAGGCCGAGGAGTCGCTCGACGACCTCAACAGCAGCGGCGCCTTCGCCTTCAGCCGCCCCGAGGAATTGCAGGTCGCCGTCGAGCGGCTCAACCAGCTCCGGAGCCTGATGCCCACCCAGCGCCTGGTGGTCCGCGTGCCGTTCTCGGCCGAGCACAACGACTCGCGCGTCTTCTGCTCGCGCGGGGGGCAGCTCCGGCCCTCGCTGACCGCCTGGCACGGCAAGCCCCCGGAGCAGGGCGAGGAATCCACCATCTTCCTGGAGGGGAAGAACTTCAGCGTCCACGACACCCACGTCATCGCCGGCGGCAAGACGGCCGAGTCCGTCCTCGTCAGCCGCAACGTCATGCAGGTGACGATCTCGAAGGACGCCCGCCCCACGCCCAATGCCCAGGGCGACCCCCTGCTGGAGCTCAGCGTCGCGACCCCCAACGGGGCCTCGAACCACCTCCTCATTCGAATGGGGGCGAGATCCGACCACGGCGACGAACCGACCCGGACGGCGACGGCGACGCCGGCCTCCCGCGCGGCCGTCGCGGAAACCGTCCCCAAGGCCGCCCCCCAGCTTCCCGCCCCCCAGACGGCCGCCGTGGAGCCGGCCCCCAAGCTCGCCGCCCCGGCGCTCGCCCCTCCCAGCGTCGATTCCGACCTCCACCGCGTCTCTGTCCCCAGGCCGCCGGCCTCGCACGATTAGCCGCTTGCCCGATTTGCGATCACCGTGCCCGGAATTCGGGTTCTCCCTCGTCTCCTCAAGTCTTGTCGAGGGGCGCCGTGTCCGCGCCTAAGGATTTGAAGCCAGGCGGGTTATGGATTGCCTTCGGGGTTGGCGCGCGCTTTGCGAATCACCATTCGTCCGGCCCAGACGTCGCGGACGACTCCTGGTCCACCACGTCGCCGAATCGACGTCACGTTGCGATTTCTCCGCCGCGTGGCGGCGAGCCGTGCGTTCGCGTTGGTGCTTGGGGGTTACAGGATATGTGTTCAATCTTCGATGACGAGGCGGAATCGTCGTTGTATTAGAGCGGTTCACGTTCGTCGGAGGAAAGGGGGACAGGCACCTCCGCCGCGCGTCGGAGCCAGTCCCCGTTTCCTCCTCCGCTCCTGGCGCAACCCAAACGGTCGCCGCTCTAGGGTTGGCGCGATGCTACGTTTCATTTTCAACCCTTAGATCAGATCAAGATCAACATTGATGATAGAGTCCGTTGTTTATTCAACGGATTTTCTTGTCAAACGGTTCCGCGTCTGCGGTTCGCGTACGCGCTCGCTTCATCTCGATTTTTTCGTTCAAAGGACCCGTACATATGGTTAAGGCTCCGTATCGACGAGGGTTCACGCTGATCGAACTGCTGGTGGTCATCGCCATCATCGCCGTGCTGATCGCGCTCCTGTTGCCGGCCGTGCAGGCGGCCCGCGAGGCCGCCCGTCGCGCCCAGTGCGTCAACAACCTGAAACAACTGGGGCTGGCCTCCGCCAATTTCGAGTCGACCAACGGAACGTTTCCGCCGGGGATCGGGCCGTACCCGTCGGCGACGTCGACCACGGACACCACGCGGATGTCGTTGCAGGCGATGGTGCTTCCGTTCCTGGAGCAGTCGGCGGCCTATTCCTCATTCAATCTGCAGGTCGGGGTGGGCATCGGCGCGCCCCAGCAACTCACGGCGATGTATCAGGTCATCTCGGCCTACGTCTGCCCGTCCGATGGCAACACCACGAAGTACGCCAAGTACTCCTCCTCGGGGCTTGGCTACAGCAACTATTTCGGCAGCCTCGGCAACACGCCCTCCCAGCAGTTGGGCACGGGCGCAAATCAGGAGTCGGACGCCAGCCGGGCTGGGATTTTCAATTACCGGCTCATGACGGGGGGCTCGCCGTTTCTCGACGCAGCCAAGACGATGCCGAACCCCGACTACCAGGCCGCCTCGGCGGTGAAGCTCTCGGAGATCACCGACGGCACAAGCAACACCGTCCTGTTTTCAGAGACCAAACGTTCCCGAGCCGTCCAGGACACGATCGCCGAGATTCTCTTCGTGGATCTCATCAACGTCTACGTCTCTGGAAGCTCATTCTCGGGGGCGTCGGCCATTACTCCGCCCGCCGACTGCCAGGGATCGACGCAGATACGGCTTCGATATCGCGGCCAGATGTATTATCGCAGCCTCCCCACGACCAGCC
>MKTT01000146.1 GCA_001898385.1 Planctomycetales bacterium 71-10 | reverse complement strand
GCGCAGTCCGACCGCCGTCTCGCTCGTCGTCCCCCTCATCCGGCCCTGCGGGCCACCTTCCCCCGCGAGGGGGGAAGGCCGTCATGACGACCCCCCCCAAAATCCGTGACGGTCAGATTTTTTGAATGGGGGCAGAAAAGATTCGTTCCGGGCGTGGGGGAGCCCAGCCTTTCGGGGGGCCGATCATGTAGGACGACGAAGTCGAGTAGGCCCCCTCGCGCCGCGGGCCCTTTGACAACCGGTTTCGGGCGTCCTACTGGTTCTTCATCCGGATGAGGCGCGGTCGAGGCGGCCGTCGGCCCGCCGGGGGGAACGACGCCGCCCGAACGGCGGCCGGAGGCAACCTCATGATGGATGACGCCCAGGACGACCCCAAGCCCGACTCCGGCTCGTTCGACTTCTCCGCCTATCCGCCCAACACGGCCTTCCACGACCGCCGCGAGGGGAAGGACCGCCGCGGCTCCTTCGGGGGCCGGGGCCGCGCCGGGGCCCCCGCCGAGGCCCGAGCCCCCCGGCCCGCCGAGCGTCGCGAGAAGAAGGAGCGGCGCAAGCGCATCGACCCCACGACCTTCGAGAAGCAGTACACCGACGACGAGATGGAGTTCATGAACGCGATGCAGCGCTTCAAGGAACTCTCCGGCAAGTCGTTCCCCTCGTACGCCGAGGTGATCAAGGTGGCCGTCGGCCTGGGGTATCGCAAGGCGGTCGACGATTCCCCGCCCCCCGTCTTCGACGAGGAGGCCAGCCTCCTGCTGTTCTCCCAGGTCGAGCAGGGGGCCTGAGCCGGCGATCCCGGATCGCGACGACGCGGCGGCCGAGGGGAGCCCTCCCGGCCGCCGCGTCGCGTTTCGGTCGATCCCGGGTTTTCAGCGGGCGACCGCGCCGCCGTGCGAGGCGGTCACCAGGGCGGGGCCGGTCAGGACGTTGATCCAGGCCGAGAGGGCCTCGCCGGTCAGGCGGACGGCCCGGTTGACCTCGGGCGAGGCGGGCGTCGGCTCGGGGGCGACGACGACGGCGACCACGGGCCCGGCCTCGACCGGGGCGAAGACGTCGGCCGGCAGCTCGGCCAGGCCCAGGGCCTCCTCGATGGCGGCCGGCTCGGGGGCCTCGGCCAGCATCGCCTCGGGGGCGGGGGCCGATTCATCGACGATCGGGGCGGCGAAGTAGAGGTCGGCGCTCCGCTCCATCGCGTCGAAGTCGGGGAGCGGGGCGGGCTCGACGGCGAGGGCCTCGGGGGCGGGCCCCTCGATGGCCAGCGGTTCGGGGCCCTCGACGGCGGCGACGGCCTCGGCGGGGAGCGGGGCGGGCTCGGCCGGGACGGCGGCGTCGAAGTAGAGGTCGTCCGAACCCTCCATGGCGACGAAGGCGCGGGCGTCGCGGTCGCGCCCGGCGGCCTCGCGGAGGCCCGCGGCCATCGCCGCCGCCAGGCGGGACGCCCCGGGACGGATGCGGCCCCAGGCGAGCACCGCCAGGTCGTCCGGGCGGGCGACGGCCAGGGTCGGGGCCTCGGGGGCGGGGACGGGGGCGGTCGCCGCGGCGGCCAGGAAGTCGTCGAGCTTCGGCAGGGGGATCGGGAGCGAGGGCGCGGCGGGCGTGGCCGCGGCCGCGGGACGGCGAGGGGCGGTCGAGTGGGCGACCGCGATGAGGGCGGGGCGGGGCGCGAGGGGGGACGCGGCGGCGGCCCGGCGGGCCTGGCGGGCGGCGTGGGCCCGCTCCATCTCCGCCGCGAGCAGGTCGTGGATGACGACGTGCCGCTCGCCCTCGCGGTCGTCGGCCGCCGCGAGGCGGGCGTTCATCCACTTCTGAGCGCCGGCGACCCAGCCTTCGATCGTCGGCCAGGAGGGGAGGCCGAGGCCCAACCCCGCCACCAAACTGATCAAGACGAGCCGTAGCGTCATGGGTCGATCTCCGGGTCGTGACGAATTCATCGGTCGTCGATTCCGTGCGATGTCCTGGGCGTGCCTGAAATTGTTCGATGTCTCCTTGGTTAAGAGGTATCGACGAGGTTGACTCGACGCTTTGCGAATTGTTGGAAAACTGCGTAGCTCTGGGGTTGTGCGTTGAGTCTGCGCGTCGGCTAGGGGCTCTGGCCTGCGGGGCGGTTGCGGTTCGGGCCGGGATGGTCGGGAGGATTGCTCGGGGGTTCGCGTGGTCAAGACGGGGCGGGCGCCCTAAGATGGGCGTCCCGGCGGTGTTCGAACGGGGGGGGCGAGAGGAGGCGGAGATGGGCAAGGCGGTCCTGGTTACGGGCGCGGGCGGCTTCATCGGCAGTCACCTGACGGAACGCCTGGTGCGCCTGGGACATCAGGTGCGCGCGCTGGTGCGGTACAACGGCCGCGACGACCGCGGCTGGCTCGACGACCTGCCGAAGGACGTGCTGGCCGAGATCGAGGTGCATCGCGGCGACCTGAAGGACCCCGACGCGGTGAACCGCGCGATGGAGGGTCGGCAGCAGGTGTTCCACCTGGGCGCGCTGATCGCCATCCCGTACTCGTACCAGAACCCGTACGACGTGGTGCAGACGAACGTCAACGGGACGGCCCACGTCCTCGACGCCTGCCGGCGGTCGAAGGGGCTGGAGCGCGTGGTGCTGACGTCGACATCCGAGGTCTACGGCACGGCGCAGTACGTCCCGATCGACGAGAAGCACCCGCTGCGGGGCCAGTCGCCCTACGCGGCGACGAAGATCGCCTCGGACGCGCTGGGGGAGAGCTACTTCCGGTCGTTCGGGACGCCGGTCTCCGTGCTGCGGCCGTTCAACACGTTCGGCCCGCGGCAGTCGGCCCGGGCGATCATCCCGACGATCATCAGCCAGGCGCTGACGCGGCCGGTGGTGAAGCTGGGCCGGCTGGACCCCCGCCGCGACCTGACCTACGTCAAGGACACGGCCGAGGCGTTCGTCGCGATCGCCTCGTGCGAAGCGGCGGTGGGGCGGGTGGTGAACGTCGGGCGGGGCTCGGACGTGACGATCGGCGAGCTGGTCGAGCGCATCGGGACGATCCTCGGCCGGCCGATCGAGGTCGAGACCGAGTCCGACCGCGTGCGGCCGTCGGCCAGCGAGGTCGAGCGGCTGCAAGCCGGGACCGCCCTGGCCCAGAGCCTCTGGAAGTGGCGGCCCCGCTACAGCCTGGACGAGGGCCTGGCCGAGACCGTCGCCTGGATCCGCGAGCACCCCGACCGCTTCCGGCCGGACGAATACACGACCTGAATCGAATCGATCCCGTTCAACTTTTTATGCAGGCCGACGCCGCCGGGCCGCCGGGCTTTCGTAGGCTGGGTCGAGACCCAGCCTGGAGCCGGCGTCGCGTATCCCGGGCTGGGTCTCGACCCAGCCTACGAGGAGGCGCCCCCGATCGGCTGCGATGGGCCGCTGGAACCTGGACCCGAGCCCGACATGATCGACTGGACGCCGCTCGCCGACCTCATCGAGAAGCACGACCGTTTCCTGCTGACGACCCACATCCGCCCGGACGGCGACGCCCTCGGCTCCGAGGTGGGGATGGCGGGGCTCCTGCGCCAGAAGGGGAAGGACGTCCGGGTCGTCAACACGAGCCAGACGCCGCCGCGGTACGACTACCTCGACCCCGACGGCACGTTCTTCGAGCACTTCCGGGCGATCGACCCGGCGACGCTGGCCGACCGCGAGGTCCTCGTCATCCTGGACCTCTCGGCCTGGTCGCAGCTCGGCGACATGGCCGACTTCGTCCGGGCGTTTCCCGGGCCGAGGGTGGTCGTCGACCACCACGTCAGCCAGGACGACCTGGGGGCGATCTTCCTAAAGGACACCACGGCCGAGGCCGCCGGGACGCTCGTGATGCGCGCGGTCAAGGCGCTCGGCGGGTCGTTCACGAAGGAGGTCGCCACCGGCCTGTTCACGGCGATCTCGATGGATACGGGCTGGTTCCGGCACCCGAACACGAAGCCCTCGACCCTGATCGCCGCCTCCGAGCTGATCGAGTCCGGCGCGGAGATCGACCGGATCTACCGCGACCTCTTCGAGCGCGGCACCCTGGGCCGGCTGCGGCTGACGGGCGAGTTCCTGTCGAAGATGAAGACCGACCTGGGCGGCCGGGTCGCGTACTCGACCGTCACGCGCGACGACCTGCACCGCACCGGCTCGATCCCGCCGGACACGGAGGACCTCGTCGACTACACCGTGAGCCTGCGCGGGGTGGAGATGGGGATCCTGCTGATGGAGCTGGAGAAGGGGGGCGTGAAGGGCTCGCTCCGCTCCCGCGCCGGGGCCGATTGCGCGAAGATCGCGGCCGAGTTCGGCGGCGGTGGCCACAAGGCGGCGGCCGGGCTGAGCATCGACGCGCCGCTGGAGGTCGCGGTGGAGCGAGTGCTGGCGGCCGTCCGGAAGGCCCTTGATCCGGCCTGATCCGCACGCCACGATAGACGCCGGAATCGCAGACGCCCGGGGGCTCCCCACAAGCCCCCCCGCGCCGAGGCCCCGCACCCTCGGCCGAGCGGCCGTCGTCCCGCCCGCCGGCCCCCCGCGCCCTCCCTCCTTGACGAGACACCCGCATGAATCGACGCGACTTCCATCGCCTGGGGACGTGGTTCCTGGGCGGGCTGGTCAAGCTGGCGGTCGCCGTGCCGGCCGCCGCCTTCCTGCTCACCCCCCTGCGGAAGAAGGGCGGGGCCGCCGAGGCCGACGCCTTCGAGGGCCTCGTCCCGCTCAGCCAGCTCAAGGTGGGCGTGCCGCAGGCGTTCGGCATCGTCCGCGACCAGGTGGACGCCTGGGTGAAATACCCCAAGGAGCCGGCCGGCGCGGTCTGGCTGGTCCGCCAGCCCGAGGGGGCCGAGCCGGCCGTCGTCGCCTACTCGGCCGAGTGCCCCCACCTGGGCTGCGCCATCAACATGGCCGACGACGGCAAGCACTTCATCTGCCCCTGCCACACCAGCGCCTTCGACCTGGAGGGGACGCCGCAGAACCAGGTGCCCCCGCGGCCGATGGACCGGCTCAAGGTCGAGCTGTCCGACGACGCGGACCCGGTCGTCCGCGTCAAGTTTGAGCGCTTCCGCACCCTCGCTGAGGAGCAGATCCCCCTTGCGTAAGCTCATCGCCGACTGGTTCGAGGACCGCACCGGCCTGGGCTCGCGCCTGCGGTCGATGCGCGAGGAACGCCTCCCCGGCGGGCCCCGCTGGGGCTACGTCTGCGGCTCCGCCCTGCTGGCCGTCCTGCTCGTCCAGGCGTTCACCGGCCTGATGATGATGACCGCCTACAGCGCGGGGTCGTCCACGGCCTGGGGGAGCGTCTACTTCATCGAGAAGCAGATGTGGATGGGCTGGGTGATCCGCGGCCTCCACCACTTCGGGGCCCAGACGGTCATGGTCCTGGCGGCCGTCCACCTGCTCCAGGTGCTGCTGGCCGCGGCCTACCGCGCCCCCCGCGAGGTCAACTGGTGGCTGGGCCTGGTGCTGTTCAGCCTGCTGATCGGCTTCGGCCACACCGGCTACCAACTGCCGTGGGACCAGAAGGGCTACTGGGCCACCAAGGTCTCCACCAACATCGCCGGCGGCGCGCCGGTGATCGGCCCTTACATCAAGACCGTGGTCGTCGGCGGCACCGAGTACGGCAACCAGACCCTCACGCGGTTCTACGGCCTGCACGTCGGGATCCTGCCGGTCCTGCTGGCGATCACCCTGGGCGCCCACCTCGCCCTGCGCTACCGCCACGGCCTGAAGCCCCCCGAAGGCGTCTCGAAGGAGGATGCGGGCAAGGGGCCCGTCGCGACCTACTTCCCCGACCAGACGTTCCGCAACGCGCTGGTCGTCACGGCCATCCTCGGCGTGATGTTCGGGCTGGTCCTCTGGGAAGGGGGCGCGCCGCTGGACTCCCCGGCGGATCCGTCGAGCCCGGACTACCCGGCGCGGCCGGAGTGGTACTTCCGCTTCCTCTTCCAGATGCTCAAGTTCTTCCCCGGCCGGCTGGAATGGGTGGGCTCGATCGCCGTCCCCGGCGCGCTGATGACGACGCTGGCCCTGCTGCCGCTGCTCGACAAGGTGATCTCGTCGAAGGCCGTACATTTCCTGGCGTGCACGCTGGCCTTCCTGTTCGCCGGCGGCGCGACGTTCCTGACGATCCAGTCGTTCCGCGAGGACGCCCAGAGCGCGGCCTACGCCATCGCCCGCGAGCGGGCCGACTCCGCCAATGAGCGGGCCCTGTTCCTGGCCGCCCACCCGGACTTCGGCATCCCCCCCGAGGGCGCCGGCTACCTGTTCCGTCACGACCCGCTCACGCGCGGCTCGGCGCTGCTGGAGAAGAAGTGCCTGGGCTGCCACTTCCTGAACGGCAAGGGGACCGGCGAGCAGTCGGCCCCCGACCTGAAGGACTTCGGCTCGCTCGCCTGGATCCGCGGCCTGCTGGAGGACCCGAGCGCCGACGCCTACTACGGCAAGGCCCCCGAGTGCGACGGCATGGCCGAGTGGAAGAAGGCCACGAAGCTCGACGCCAAGCAGCTCGACCAGGTCGCCGAGTTCGTCGCGAGCTTCGCCAAGATCCCCGAGGACCAGACCGTCGACGACTGGCTCAACTCGCCGGGCGTCGCCGACCACCCGGGCAATGAGCTGTTCGTGAAGGACTGCGGCAAGTGCCACCTGATCGACGGCTACACCGAAGGCGGCCTCCGCGACGCCCCGGACCTCTTCGCCTGGGGCTCCCCTCGCTGGATCCGCCGCATGATCCGCCGCCCCTCCGAGCCGTCGCTGTACGGCTACCTCGAAGACAAGCAGCGCATGCCCGCGTCGCCCAAGGACGAGATGCCGGACAAGGACGTGGAGATGATCGTCCGCTATCTCCAGGGCGATTACCTGAAGCCGCCGGTCCCGGGGCATTGACCGGAGGGGCTGGTCCATCGGACAGGCTCGGGCGACGCGGCCCGAGCCTGTCCAGGCCCCCGGCGACGGGGCCTGGGCGACGGTCGCTCATGCGGGTTCCCACGGGTTGATGACGAGGGCCCCGCTCTCTTCGAAGTGTTTCGTATTCCGCGTCATGACGTGCAGCCCGTGGCGGAGGGCGGTGGCTGCAAGGAGCCCGTCGACCGGGGGGATGACGAGGCCCCTCATCCTTGCACGAGCGGTCAGTTCCCCCCAGATGCGGGCCGTCTCCGAATCGAGCGGCAGGATTCGTTCACGATAATCGTTCTCGATCCCGGCGAGCCATCGCGTGAGGGCCTGCTTCTTCGGCCCCGGAGTCATCAGGGCGAGGCCCTTCACGATCTCTCCGATGGTGAGGACGCTCAGGAAGACGTTCGGCGTGGGAATCTCCGCGAGCGCCGCATGCACCGCCGGGTTGCTGTTCGGCTTCACCAACTCGGCGAGGATGTTGGTGTCGAGCAGGGCCTTCACAGGTCGACGTCCCGTCCGGGGTCTTGGTCCCTCCTCAGGTCGAGTTCATCGAGGCCGACCCCTTGCAGGAGGTACTCCTTGAAGTCGACCTTCTTGTGCCTCAACGCCGCATAATCCTCGGCCGAGATGACCACCACGGCGTCCTCGCGCCTCGTGATGGTCTGCGGCCCCTCGGTGAGGGCGAGGTTCACGACTTCGCTCAATCGGTCCTTGGCCTCGGCGAGATTCCAGGTCATTGGAGGGGCTCCTTGAACGCGGACGACCCAGGTCAGTATGCCGCGGCTGCGAGGCGCGGACAAGCATGGGCTGCACCCCGTCGCAGGCTCCCCGAGCGAGCGCCTCGCCGCGCGGATCGGGATTTGCTACGAGCGACCCCGCCCCGCGACGACGTCCCGTCCCGATTCCATCCGTCGCAAGGCCGTGACCGCGAGGTCGGGCCGGGGGATCACGCCCGCGGGTCAGCCCGCCGGGCCTCCTCCAGCAGCGCCCGGAATCGCCCCGGATCCCAGGAGAAGCCGTATTCCAGGCCGACGTCCATGAGATGGCCGTCGAAGAACGGCTGGACGTCCCACACCGGCGCGCGGCCGATGGCTTCCAGGGCCCGCCTCTGGTCGGCCGTCAGGCCCGCGGGGGCCAGGCGGCGGAACCCCGTCGCGGGATCCCTCGCGATCGATTCGGGGTCGGGGATGACCGTCCCCAGCAGGGCCGAGAAGACCTCGGCGCCGGCCATCGACTCCGTGACCCGCTCGGCCGCGCGGCAGAGCGCGGCCAGCGTCGGTCCCTCCGGCGCGGGGCCGATGAGCTGGATGGCGGCCCCCGCGTGGGCCAGCGGGCCGAGCCAGTGCCAGCGGACCGCGGCGGCCTCTGCGGTCGTCCCCTGCGGGTCCTGGGCCGCGTCGAGCAGGACGCCCAGGCATTCGGGCGGGGCCGACCTCCCGAGGATCACGGCCAGCGCGATGGCCGCCGCCAGCCGGACCGCCGGCGGGCCGTCCAGCGCCGCCAGGAGCCTCGGCGCGTCGGAGGCGTCGCCGCCGGCGTGGGCGAGATAGCCCAGGGCGAGCAGGGCGTTCGCCGTCTCCTCCGGGTCGAGCGGGCCGTCCAGGATCTCGCGGACGAGGCGGGCGGACCCGGCCGCCTCGTCCGGGAACCAGGCCAGGATCTTCACCGCCGCCAGGCGGACCGCCCGTTCCGGGTCGCGCGTCAGGCGTTGGAAGACTTCCAGGCGATTGCGCACGGCTTCGTAGGCGTCCCGCTTCCAGAGGGCGATGCGGGGGGCCTCGTCGTCCTCCTCGTCGTCGGGTTCGGCTGCACGGGCCGCGTCCGGGTCGTCCAGCTCGTCGGCGTCGGCGTGGGCCTCGACCGGGTCGAAGCCGCGCCGGACGTGCCACTCCGCATAGCCGACCGCCAGGCCCTCCAGCAACCGAATGAGCGACGCACGAGCCGACGCCCCGGGCGATTCCAGGACCTCGAAGAGGAACGGGACGGCCGGCGCGCTGGCCCGATAGCGCGACCCCTGGTGGCATATGGTGGCGTGCAGGCCCTCGCACGCCTCAGACCGCACCTTCTCGTCGCGTGACGTCAGCGCCCGGAGTCGGTCCGGCACGTCGCCGGCCGGACCATAAGCGTGCGTCAGCCGATCCCAGTCGACCCGGTCCAGTCCGTCGAGCATGGCCAGCCTCCGGATTCGAACCCGCGGGGATGATCCGCCGCCCCGATCGTAACACGGCCGGCCGGCCGGCCGTGTTACGATCGGGTCTGCTCGTCGACGCCGGATTCGGGCATACTGATTGCAAAGGGAGACGTCGCATCCTTCAACCATCCTTGAGGATCCGCACCATGTTCTTCGGCGCCGACCCGTTGTACCTCCTGCTGGTGACGCCCGCCCTCGCGCTGGCGGGCTGGGCGCAGGCCCGGATCATGGCGGCGTACCGCGAGGGCTCGCGGTTCCGGGCGTCGTCGGGCGTGACGGGGGCGCAGGCGGCGCAGGTGGTGATGGAGGAGGGCGGCGTCCGCGGCGTTGCCATCGAGCCGGTCGCCGGGCAGCTGACCGACCACTACGACCCGTCGCACAAGATCCTCCGGCTCTCGGCCGGGAACTTCCAGGAGGACTCGCTGGCCGCGGTGGGCGTCGCCGCGCACGAGGCGGGGCACGCGATCCAGGACGCGACCCATTACCCGCTGTTGGTCGTCCGCAACCTGATGGTCCCGCTGGCCTCGCTCGGGTCGAACGCGTCGATGCTGCTGCTGATCGGCGGCGTCGCGATGCAATGGCCGGCGCTCATGTACGTGGCGATCGGCCTGTTCTCGCTGGCCGTGCTGTTCCAGGTCGTCAACCTCCCGGTCGAGTTCAACGCCAGCCGTCGGGCGCGGGCGATGCTCCAGGAGTCCGGCCTGGTCTCGCCCCAGGAGGACGAGGTCGTCGGCAAGGTGCTCAACGCCGCCGCGATGACCTACGTCGCCGCGACGCTCACGGGCGTCTCGCAACTGCTGTACTTCCTGATCCGCACCGGGGCCGTCGGCGGGCGCGGCGATCGCGACGACCGCGGGACGTGACGGCTCAGGGGGCGAGGTCGTAGAAATACGCCGCGCCGAGCGAGGCGCGGATCCCGTCCGTCCGTCGGCCGTGGCGGTCCAGGATCCCGAGCAGGATCCGGTGGTCGCGCGGCAACGCGAAGCCCAGCAGCACGCCGACCCGGCGGTGCTCCCGCAGCGGCCGGACGTCCTCCTCGTAGAGCGCCGCCGCTTCCTCGACGCTCCGGGGCGGCAGGCGGGGCGAGACGATGGCGGTCCGACGGTCCAGGCCGAGATACTTCAGACGGACGACGTAGAAGTCGTAATAGGCGACCGCGTCCCAGTGGACGTAGATCGGATCCTCGGGCCGGCCCTTCTCCGCCAGGAAGGCGAGCGTCGGCCGGACGTCCTCCAGGGCCCGGGCCTCGGGATTCCGGGCGTATTCCGCCTGGACCCGTATCGGATGGGCGAGGGCGACCGCCAGCGCCGCGACGCCCGCCAGCCTGGCCGACGTCCTCGGCGTCGTCAACAGCCGAGCCGCCCCGGCGGCCGTCAGCGTGGCGGTCAGCGGCGCGGCGTAGAGCATGGTCCGCTCGTTGAACGGATACTTGTGGATGGCCGACGCCGCCAGGTTGAGGGCGACCGGCGCCAGCAGCATCGCCGCGGCGGTCCGGCCGCCCGGCCCGAAGGCACCCCGCGCCGTCGCCGCGATCCCCAAAGCCCAGAGCAGGGCCGCGGCGTACCAGTGCCGGATCCCCAACTCCTGCTCGAACATCCGGCCGAGGTTCGTCGCGTACCACCGGAAGTCCTCGGCCGACCGCGGCGGCAGCGGCGCGAACGCGAACCGCCACCACTCCAGGAGGTACGCGCTGGTGGCATAGTGTCGGAAGATCAGCGCATAGCCCGCCAGGAACGAGCCGGCGCAGGCCGCCATCGAGACGATCCAACGGGCCCCGGCGGCCCGGTCGCCGCGCGCGAAGGCCCCGGCGATCAGCGCGAGCCCCACGCCGCCGATCACGAAGACGACCGGGAAGCTGGCCCAGACCAGGACCGAGCCCAGCGCGCCGACCGCCGCGCATCGCCGCGGGGTCTCGCCCCCCTTCAGAGCCCATCGGGCCGCATTCAGGAACAGCAGGGCGGCGAGGACGTCGCTGGAGTACGGCTTGAGCTGGACGCCGTAGGCGATCAGCGGCTCCGAGAACGCCATGAGCGCGACGGCGATCAGGCCCGCGAGCGGCCCGAAGACGTCGCGGGCGAACCGATGCGCCAGCGGCAGGGCGGCGATCGACGCCGCCAATGGGAGCAGGCGCAGCGCCCGCTCGTCGTAGCCGGAGAGGGTCGCCAGCGCGTCTTCGATCCAGAGGAAGACCACCGGGGCCGCCTGGTCCTGCCCGAGCGGACGGGTGGCCAGCTCGATCGGGCCCATGTCGAACAGGTTGATTCCCACCGCGACCTCGTCGCGGACCAGGGAGCGCGTCCCCTGGGTGGCGAAGCACCAGAGGCGCGCGAGCACCCCGGCCGCCATCGCGACCCGCGCGGCCACGGCGAGGCGGTCGCCGGCGGGCTCGGGGCCCTCGACCTCAGCGGTCGCCGGCACGGTCGGACTTCTCGTCGGCGGGCTTCTCGAACACGATGACGTGCTGCCAGGGGAGGAACTCGTGCGACGTCTTGAACGCGAAGCCGCGGGGCTCGACCTCGCGGCGCACCTGCGCGAGCGTCATCTTGTGCTCGGGCTTGATCGGCACGTCCGGATCCTCGCCGCGGAACTCGACCAGGACCAGCTTGCCGCCGGGCTTGAGCGCGGCGAGCATGCCGTCGAGGGTCCCCTCGGGGTCGGAACATTCGTGGTAGACGTCGACCATCAGGATCAGGTCGACTTCGCCGGCGGGGAGCTTGGTGTCGCGCTGGGTGCAGAGCAGGGGGCGGACGTTGCGCGCGCCGGCGTCGCGGGCGTTGTCCTTGAGCATGGCGATCATCTGGGGCTGGACGTCGGTCGCCAGCACCACGCCCTTCTGGCCCACGCGGCGGGCGAGCCGGACGGTATGGTAACCCGCCCCCGCGCCGACGTCGGCCACGGTCATGCCCGGCTGGATCTCCAGCGCGTCGAGCATCGCCTCGGGCTGCTCCTCCTCGACGCGGGTGTCGCGGAACAGCCACTCGGCCCCTTGCCACGACATCACGTCGGCGATCGGCCGGCCCATGTAGGTGCCGGGGCGGTCGCGCCGGGCGGCCTTCGCGCGGGGCTTCGATTCCGCTTTCGCCTTCGGGGCGTCGGCCGCCGGGGGCTCCTGGGCCGCGGCGAGGGCCGACGTGGCCAGCGCGCCGGCGCAGAGGGTCGCGGCCAGGAGTCGTCCGATCGGTCGCATGGGGCCTCCGACGGTCTGTTCTTGAGGAGTCGTCCGACGACAAGCATCCTTCTCCCTCAAGGGGAGAAGGACTTGATGAGGGCCGGCCTCGTCAGTCGCGGAAGGCGTAGTTGACGATGCAGTAGAGGGCCTGGAAGCCGTCCTTGACGCCGATCTTCTTCCCTTCGAGGTAGGTGCGGCCGTGGTAGGAGACGGGGATCTCGTAGATCCGGCAGGCCCGCTCCACGCCGTCCTCCTTGATGCGGTAGCGCGCGACCTTGGCGGTCACCTCGGGCTCGAAGCCGAAGCGGTTGCTCTTCAGCGGGATGCTCTGGATGATCTCGCGCTTGAAGAGCTTGTAGCAGACCTCCATGTCGGTCAGGTTCAGGTTCGTGAACATGTTCGACAGGAGCGTGAGGACTCGGTTGCCGACCGAGTGCCAGAAGTAGAGGACGCGGTGGGTCTCGCCGATGAAGCGGGAGCCGAAGACGACGTCGGCCTTCCCCTCGATGATCGGCTGGAGGAGTTCGGGGTACTGCTCGGGCTCGTATTCCAGGTCGGCGTCCTGGACGATGACGACGTCGCCGGTGGCGTGCTTGAAGCCGGTGCGGAGCGCCGCGCCCTTCCCCTGGTTGACCTCGTGGAAGGCGATGGTCAGGTCGTCGTCGGTGCGGGCCAGCTCGCGGAGGACGTCGGTGGTGCCGTCCTTGGAGCAGTCGTCGACGAGGATGATCTGCTTGCGGATGGGGACGGCGCGGACGCGGCGGAGGATCTCGTGGATCGTCTTCCGCTCGTTGTAGACCGGGATGACGACCGAGAGGACGAAATCGGGCGGGATGCGGTAGACGCCCAGCTTGCGGCAGAGGGGCTCGCCGAGGTTGTTCAGCAGCCACTCGCGGCGCTCGTCGTCGAGCGGGAAGTCGGTGGCCCCGGGGTCGTTCGCGTCGGCGTCGGCGGGGTGGGTCATCGTCGAGCGGGCGTGGTCGAACGTCACGGTGCAAGCCTCCTGGTGCCGGATCCGCCGCGATCGGGTCGGGGGCGCTCCTCGCCGCCCGCCGGCCGGTGGGGCCGCGCCGCGGATCGTCTCTGCGGGTGATCTGGCCGCCATGATACGTCAGACGGCGGAGTCGAAGGAAGTCGGAACTTCGGGGCGATCAGGGGTCCTCGATGCTGATGTCGGGGCCGCGGACGGCCCGCCCGCCCGGCTTGCGGCCGCGGGGGCGTTCCGGCTCCTCGTCCTCGAACTCCCGGCGACGGGCCGCGGGCTGGGCCTTCGGCCGGGGCTCATCGGCGGGCGCGGACGCCTCGACCTCGGCCCCCCGGCCTCGGCCCTGGGCCCGGCTGGAGACCTCGACGTCCAGGAAGACGAGGACCTCGGTGCTGCTGGGCGCGCCCAGGGGCGTCCCCAGCCAGCCCCCCTTCTTGTCGATGACTCCCGGGTGGATGCCGCCGGAGAGGAGGAGCGTCTGGCCCAGCCGCCAGTTCTTCAGGGTCTGGTCGAGCCGGGTCTGGTAGGCGATCGGGACGTCGATCGACATCTCACTGGGGCCGACCTCGCGCGGGGCGATGATCTTGGTCCGCTGGAACGCCTGGACCGAGTTGACCGTCAGCTCGGCCGCCGCGTCCACCGAGTCCCCCTCGTAGGAGAGCAGGGGGCTCAGCCGCAGGACGATGGACTCCTCCAGCTTGTCGGACTTCGGCTGGTAGCCGGTCCCGGAGGCGCTGACGCGCTCGATCCCGCCGGAGTAGGTGCGGGGCTCGAAGGTGCGGACGGTGAGCGTCTGGCCGTTGACGACCTCGACCCTCTGGTCGACCAGGCGGCGGAAGCCGGTCTGCATCTGCAACTGGGCCAGGACGTGGGCGGCGTCCTCCAGCGCGAGGGTCCAGATCTGCTGGCCCTGGGGCCCGACGCCGACCGGCTCCAGCTTGGAGTAGACGGCGTAGCGCCAGCGGGTGTCGGCGGCGGCGACGACCTGGATGTGGATGGAGAGGAAGTCCTCGATGGCGTCGGTGAAGCGCTCGACGACGTCGGCCACCTGGGCGAGGACCTCGGGGCTGTTGTACGCCCGAAGCTCGGCTTTGCTAGCGGCCAGGACGGCGGTCTTGTCGCCGTGCCAGTCGGCGGTCCCGGTGCGGCGGAAGATCCAGTCGATGATGGCCTTCTGCGGGGACTTCTGCTCGGCGGCGGCCCGGGTGTAGTTGGCGATCGGGAACCGCTTCCACTGGAACCCGGGCTCGTTGACGAAGCCCGCGGGGGGCTGGTCGTCGGCGTCGATCGCCTCGGGGATGGGGCGGGGGTCGGCCTCGGCCTCGGCGGCCGTCGCGCCGGCGGGCCGGAAGCCGGGGTCCTTGCGGGGCTTCGCCTTCGCCCCCCCTGCGTCGTCTTCCTGGGCCAGGAGCCTCGACGGGGCGAGGCCGCCGAGCAGCGTCGTCAGCTTCAGCGCGGTGCGGCGGTCCATGCCACGAGGCCTCCTTGCCTTCCGGTGGGGTCGGGAACCGATCGGATCCGGGCGGGAACGTAGCAGACCCCGGAAATCGGCTCAAGTCCAATCGCCTCCCGACCGACGGGGCGGCATCCTTACTCCGACCCCCCTTCCAACTCCCGGAGTCTCGCCTCCAGTCGGGCGGCCCGGGCCTCGGCCTCCTCTCGGAGTTGGCGCTCGGCCTCGCGGAGTCGGCGCTCGGCCTCGGCGCGGAGGTCGGCCTCGACGGCGCGGTGCCCGGCCTCGTCGGCGCGGAGGTCGGCCTCGTCGGCGCGGAGGTCGGCCTCCTCGCGGAGCCGGCGCTCCGCCCTGGCGACGCGCACGGCCTTGCGGCGGCGACGGGTCTCGGCCTCGGCGATCCGCCGGGCGGCGTCCTCGTCGCGCTTGAGCTCCTGGAACGTCCGGAACCGCTCGCCGTCGGGCCGATGGATCACCAGGCCGTCCTTGCGCCGGGGGGCCTCGAACGTCACGCCCAGGCGCGGGCTGGTCCAGCCGTCGGCCCGCTTGATCTCGCGGAAGCCGTCGGGGCCGCGGAGCCACGCCTTCAGGGCGCCCGTCGCGGGGTTGTAGTGGTAATACTCCTCGACGCCCCGGGCGTCGTACCGCCGGCGCTTCTCGGCCATCTCGGCGGCGGTGTTCCTGGGCGAGTGGACCTCGAAGACGACCTGGGGGACGACGTCCTCCTCCTTCCATTGCAGGTACGACCCGCGCTCGCCCTTCGGGCGGCCGAAGGCGACCATCACGTCCAGGGCCATGACGTCGGCCCGGTCGCCGTCGGTCGCGTACCAGAGGAGGTCGCCGGCGACCAGCACGTCCGGGCGATCGTCGAAGAGGGCGTCGAGGCCCTCCTTGATGGTGACGATCCACCGGAACTGCGTCATGTTGTCGGCCATCGGCTTGCCGTCGCTGGTGGGGTACGCCGGGTCGTACGAGGCGGCCACGACGGGCGACGGCCTGGTCGCGGGCTCGTGGCGTCCGGGCTTGGCGGTGCTCATGGCGGGGCTCCCGGGCTTCGCTCCGTCTCGGTCGACGTCGATGCAGGCGTTCAGTGCAGTCTTACCACGGCCGGCCCCCCCGCGACAGGCCGTTTCCGCGAATCGACGTCCACCTGCTCAATCCTGGGCGACGGAGCGGGCGCGACGGCTCAGCCCGCCGCGTCGGCCCCCGAGCGGCGGCCCCCGGCGGGCTCGGCGTCGTCGTCGCCGGCCAGGAGGCCGTCCTGGATCTCCAGCACCAGATCCTGCGGGGTGATGAACCGGCGGTCGTGGGTGACGACGACCAGCGTGGTCTCGGACGACTCCTGCAACTCGCGGAGGATCCGGTAGATCTCGTCGCCCGACTTGCTGTCCAGCTCGCCCGTCGGCTCGTCGGCGAGGACCAGGACCGGGTCCTTCACCAGCGCCCGCGCGATGGCCACGCGCTGCTGCTCGCCGCCGGAGAGCTGATAGGGGTGATGGTCCAGGCGGTCGCCCAGGCCCACGCGCGACAGCAGATCCCGGGCGCGGGCTCGCTGGGCGGCGGTCACGCCCCGGGGCAGGAACGGGATCAGGACGTTCTCAAGGGCCGACAGGTTGCTGATGAGGTTGAACGACTGGAAGATGAAGCCCACGCGCTCGCGGCGGTAGTCGTTCTGCTCGGCCTCGGTCATCGCGGTGAGGTCGCGGCCCTCGACGACGATCTTGCCGCGGGTGGGGCGGTCGACGGCCCCCAGGGTGTAGAGCAATGTGCTCTTGCCCGAGCCGCTCGGGCCGACGATGAACGCGAACCGCCCCTTCTCGATGTGGCAGGTGACGCCGCGCAGCGCGTTCACCTCCCGCGCGCCGCTCTTGTACGACTTCCAGACGTCCACCACGTCGATCATCGCGACTCCTTCGGGTCGGGCGTCAGTGCGAGCCCAGCCGGATGGCCTCCATCGGGACCATGCGCGCGGCCTTCCAGGCCGGGTACAGGCCGCCGAGCACGCCCGTCGCGACCGACAGGCCCAGGCCCAGCGCCAGCGACCCGGGCGTCACGCCCAGGCGGATCCCCCCGCCGATGAACTGGTTGGCCACCGCCGTCCCCAGCCAGGCCAGGACGCAGCCCGTCGCGCCGGCGAGCAGGCCCAGGTACGCGCTCTCGGTCGTCACCAGCCGCAGGACGTCCCCCTGCGACCAGCCGTTGGTCCGCAGGACGCCGAACTCCACGAACCGCTCCGTGGTGCTCATCAGCATCGTGTTGACGATCCCCACGATCCCGACCGCCAGCGCCAGGCTGACGACCAGCATCAGGACCTTGTCCACCTCGCCCATGAGCATGCCGAAGTTCGCCTGGACCTCGTTCATGCTGCGGGCGCTGACGCCGGGCTCGGCCTTCTCGATCGCCTCGCAGACCGCCTGGTAGCCGGGGGGCGTGTCGGCCTCGACGTAGATGCTGGAGACCGAGTCCGCCGGCATCTTCAGGAGCGACCGGGCCATGTGGATGTCCATCACGATGACCACGTCCAGGAGCATCGAGCCGGTGTCGTAGATGCCGATGATGTCGAAGTCGGTGTTGGAGATCTTCAGCTTGTCGCCGACCTTCTTGGGCTTGCTCGGGTCGGCGGCGAGCTGCTTGGCGAGCTTCCGGCTGATGACGATGCGGGGCTTGCCGACGTCGCCCTCGTCCAGGAACCGTCCCTCGCCGCGCGTCTTCAGCGCCCGCGGGTAGACGGCGCTCCGGAGGTTCGCGTGGGCGGGGATGTCCTGGCCGGAGACGACCGGCTGGTCGAGCAGGCTGTCCCAGCTCTTGGTCATCACGCCGCCGATGAGGCGGCTGGTCATGCCGCGGCCCTCGATGTCCGGGGCGAGCCGCCAGACCTCGGGGGCGGCGGAGCGCACGCCCGGGATGGCCCGGATCTTGTCGACCACGTCGGTCGTCATCGAGCTGGCGACGGGGCTGGGCGAGTTCTCGCTGAGGACGATCACCCCTTCGATCTGGCTGAGGGTGTCCCCCACCATGTTCCGCAGCCCGTCCGACAGGCTGAACAGGCCGAGCACGCCCAGGATCGGGATCGAGAGCCCGATCAGCGCCAGGATCGTGCGCATGGGGCGGGTCAGCAGGTTGCGCCAGGCGAAGACACCCATGAAGCTCTCGTCCGTGCGGGATGCGTTGACGTCGGGGGGGCCGTCGTCCGACGACGGCCCCCCTTCGTGTTACTGCGAGTCCGGCTCGCCTTCGGCCTTGGGGGCGTCCGGCGGCGTCTGGCCCCCCTCCGATCCGGGGGCGTCCTCCTCGCGGGCCGACCACAACTGCTTGAGCTGGCCGAACGTGCGGAGCGGGACGTTGCCGGTGAGGGCGTCCTTGGAGAGGGGCGGCGGGGGCGGCGCGGGCTTGGACGGGCGGGGCGTGGGGGGGGACTCGGGCCGCTCGGGGCGAGGGCCGCCGAAGCGACCCCCCTCGCGGCCGAAGGCGCCGCCGCCGCGCGGGCCGCCGCGGCCCTGGCCGGGGCCGCCGCCCTGGCGGAATCCGCCCTGGCCCGGGGGCCTCCCGCCGGGGCCGCCGCGACGCGGGCCGGCATCGCCCCCCTCGGGGCGCGAGTCGATCGGCGCGGCTCCGACGGGGGGGCTGGTCAGGCTCGACGGCCCGGGGCGCGGGCCCCGGCCGCGACGGCCCTGGCCTTCCTGGCCCTGGCCGGCCTGCGGGCCCCCCTCGCCGCGACGGCCGCCGCCGGGGCCGCCGCGATGGCGCTCGGTGCCCGGCTTGACCATCGTCAGCGAGACCCGCTTGCGGTCCTGGTCGACCGACATGACCCAGACGGTCACGACGTCGCCGACGCTCACCACGTCGTGCGGGCTCTTGATGTAGCGGTTGGCGAGCTGGCTGATGTGGACCAGCCCGGAGTCCTTCAGGCCGATGTCGACGAACGCGCCGAAGTCGACGACGTTCAGCACCGTCCCCTTCAGCTCCATGCCGGCCGTGAGGTCCTCCAGCTTGAGGATCCCCTTCTTGAAGATCGGCTTGGGCAGGTCGTCGCGGGGGTCGCGCTCGGGGCGGCCGAGGGCCTCGATGATGTCCTTGAGCGTCGGCTCGCCGACCTCCAGTTCCTTCGCCAGCGCGGGGACGTCGACCTCGGCGAGCCGGGCGCGAAGCTCGGGGAGCTTCTCCTTGTCGCGGACGACCTCCGGCCCGTGGCCGAACTTCTCCAGGAGCTTGGCGGCGGCGGCGTAGCTCTCGGGGTGGATCCACGTCCGGTCGAGCGGGTGGGGGCCGTCGCCGATCTTGAGGAAGCCGGCGGCCTGGGTGAAGGTGGCCGGGCCGACCCCCTCCACGTCCATCAGCTCCTCGCGGGTGAAGAACCCGCCCTTCTCCTTGCGGCGGTCGGCGATCCGGCGGGCCGTGAGCTGGTTCAGGCCGGAGACGTAGCGGAGCAGGGGGACGCTGGCCGTGTTCAGGTCGACGCCGACGAAGTTGACGCAGGAGGCGATGACCGCGTCGAGCGACTCCTTGAGCTGCTTCGGGCTGACGTCGTGCTGGTACAGGCCGACGCCGATGTTCTGGGGCTCGATCTTGACCAGCTCGGAGAGCGGGTCCTGGAGCCGCCGGCCGATGGAGATCGCGCTGCGGAGGGTGGCGTCGAACTCGGGGAGTTCCTCGCGGCCGATCGGGCTGGCGGAGTAGACGCTGGCGCCGGCCTCGTTGACGATGACGTAGGCGAGCCGGGCGATCTGCTCGTCGGCCTGGTGGGGGGCGGGCGGGAGCTGCTGGGGGGGCGTCTGGTTGCGGTTCCGCGAGCCCCGATTCTTGCCGCGGCGGCCCCCTTCGCGGCGGCCCCCCTCCTTCGCCTCGGCGGGTTTGGCCTCGGCGGTCGGGGCCTCGGCGGCCGTCTCGGCCTCCGCCGGGATGGGGACGGCCTGGTGCTCGACGCCGGTCGCCTCGGCCGCGGCGGCCTCGGGCGTCGCGGCGGGCTCCTCGGGCGTCGCGGCCGGCGCGGCGGCTTCGGCGTCGGCCGTCGGGTGGGTCTGGCGTTCGGCGTCGCCGTTCTGGATGCCTTCGCCCTCGCCGGCACCGGCCTCGGCCTCGGGGGCGGAGGAGTCGGGGGCGCCGCCGGAGATCGGCGGCAGCTCCTCGTCGGCCGGCTCGTCGTCCTCGTCCTCGGGACCGTCGGGCACGACGTAGGGGCCGGGGTCCGCGGCCTCGGCGGCGAGGTCTTGCGGCGGTGCGGCCGCTTCCGGGGCGACGGCTTCGGCGACGGCCTCGAGAGCGACCTCGGGCTCGGCGGCCGATTCGGGCTCGGGCGCGACCTCGGGGTCAGGCGCGACCTCGGCGGCCTCCTCGGCCTCGGCGACCGGGGCCTCCTCGGCGACGGGCTCGGGGGCGGCGGCCGGCGCGGGGGCCTTGCGGGCGGCCTCGTAGGCGGCCTGGGCGGCGGCGCGGGCCTCGGGGTTGGTGCTGAACTCCTGGCCCTCGGCGATGATCTCGGCGATCAGCTCCTCGGTCTCGCGGCAGGCGGTGCCGTTGCCGATGGCGACGACGTCGACCTTGTGCTTGCCGACCAGGTCCTTGATGGCGGCCTTGGCCTCGGACCGGCGGTTCTGGGGTGCGTGGGGGTAGACGATCCCTTGCTCCAGCAGGCCGCCGTTGGGGTCGAGCACGGCCAGCTTGCAGCCCGAGCGCAGGCCCGGGTCGATGGCCAGGACGACCTGCTTGGGGATGGGGGGCTGGAGCAGCAGGCTGCGGAGGTTGCGGGCGAAGACGTCGACGGCGTGCTTCTCGGCCGTCTCGGTCAGGTCGTGGCGGACCTCGCGCTCCATGCTGGGGAGGATCAGCCGCTCCAGGGCGTCGACGGCGGCGGCGCGGAAGGCGTCGGCCTGGGGGTGCCCTTCCAGGGGGAGCTGGCCGAAGAACGCGGCCTCCAGGTCGGGGCGGGAGACCTCCATCTTGACCTTGAGCGGGCCTTCCTTGTCGCCCCGGTTGATCGCCAGGACGCGGTGGGGCGGGACCTGGGAGACGGGCTCGCTGTAGTCGAAGTAGTCGCGGTACTCCTGCCCCTGGCCCTCGGGGACTTCCCCCTTGGACGTGACGACCTTGCCGGTCTTCCACACGGCCTTGCGGACAGCCTCGCGGACGGCGGCCATCTCGCTGACGGCCTCGGCCAGGATGTAGCGGACGCCCTCCTGGACCTTCTCGACCGAGTCGAGCCCCTTCTCGGCGTCGACGAACTCGGCGGCGGCGGCGGCCAGGTCGGTCAGGGTCTCGTCGCGGTTCCAGATGCGGGCGGCGAGCGGCTCCAGGCCCTTCTCGCGGGCCTCCGACGCCTTGGTCCGCTTCTTGGCCTTGTACGGGAGGTACAGGTCTTCCAGGCGCTTGAGGTTCTCCGCCCCTCGGATCGCGGCCTCCAGCTCCGGGGTCGACTTGCCCTGCTTCTCGATCGCCTTGAGGATCGTCTCCTTGCGCTCGGCGAGGTCGCGCAGGCGCTGGATCCGGACCTGGATCTCGCGGATCACCACCTCGTTGAGGTTGCCGGTCCGCTCCTTCCGGTAGCGCGTGATGAACGGGACGGTGTTCCCCTCGTCCAGCAACTGGACGACGCTCTCCACCTGAACGCGCCGGATCTGCAAGTCTTGCGCGATTCGGCCCAGGTCGACCTGAATCGGGTTGTCCATGGAGCCTCTACTCTGCACCAAGGTGTGACGACGGCGATGGGGGGAGGCGGCGGGGCCGACCGGCCTGCGGCCGGGAGGGCGTCGCACCCCAAGGGAGACGGCTCGCGGTTCGGTCCGAGCGCACGAAGACGCCTTGCCTTGTAACGAGTTTGGACAACCTATATCAACGCCCAACCGGTGTCAAGGACCCCGTCGAGCCGCCCGGCCCCCCAAGTCGTGGGGGGCTCGGGCTTTCCGCCGGGCGATTGGGGGGGATGGGCAAGGCGAGCGGCCATGCCCGCTGTCGGGCCTCAGCCCCCCTTGTTCCAGTTGAAGTAGAACGGGAAGGGGTAGGGGCCGGGCCCGGGGACGACCGGGTCGATGTCGTAGATGGGGACGTAGGTCCCTTCCGCATAGTACATGCCGACCGGCTTGTAGGGGTGGGCCATCCCCTGGAAGAGTCGCAGCGGCCGGGGCCAGGGCTTGCTTTCGGGGGTGATGGTGGAGGTGCCGGGGTTGCCGTAGAAGAACGGGTAGACGCTCTCCGTGTCGGCACCCTTCCAGCCCAGGCCGTAGAGCCCCTGGCTCTTGGGGTTGATCCGCAGGTGCTTGACCAGGCCGCGGTCGGCGTAGCGGGTGGCGTAGAAATTGTCGCGCAGCCTGTCCGGGGGGAGCCGGCCGGGGGGGTCGGTGTATCGCATCACCAGCCCGCTGCGCTCCTGGAGTTCGGGCACGCGGGGCGGGGGGGTCTGGGCGCGGGCGACGCCGGTCGCCGCGGCGACGACGGCGATCGCGACGGCGAGGCCGGCGCGTCGGATGGGGCGTGCGGGCATGGCATCGTCTCCTACCGGATCGAGCGTGAGGGCGGTCGGGCCGGGGCTCCTCCCCGGTCGAGGGGACGACGAAGGCCCGGCGCGGGTCGCGCGCCGGGCCTCGGGCCGTCACGGTTCCAGGATCCAAGATCGGTCAGAACCCTTCCGGGGTGCGGGGCGGGAAGGCGAAGAAGTCCCGCGGCGATCGGGTCGTGACGATATAAGGGGTATAGCCGGGGGTGAGGGGGACCGGGCCGCCGGGGCCGACGAAGTAGTCGTACTTGGGGCCGGCGATGCCGCCGAGCAGGCCGTGGAGCTTGCCCTTCAGGCCGCCGAGGCCCGCCAGGCAGTGCTTGCAGCCGGCACCGCCGCAGAACCCGCACCCCTTGAGCTTGCCCAGCAGGCCGCAGCCGCGGCAGAGCCCGCAGCCGTTGCCGTGGCAGCCGGAGCAGGGGTCGCCCACGCCCATCCCGCCGCAGCCGCCGCAGCCGCCGCCGCCGCAGAACTTGCACTTCAGCTTGCCGGCCAACCCCGAGAGGTGGTCGTGCAGGCCGCCGAGTCCGCAGCCGTTCATCCCGCAGCCGCCCTGCCCGGTCGGTGCCACGACCGCCTGGGCCGAGGGGGCCGACTGCGACGTCGCGACGACCGTCGGGTGGATCGGGCCGAAGTGCTTGGCCGGCTTGCAGCCCTTGTCGGCCGACCCGCAGGGGTCGCCGCCGCAGAGGCCGGACCCGAGGCCGTGCCCGCCCAGGCCGCATCCCAGCCCGCAGCCGGAGCCCAGCTTGGACTTGAGCCCGTGGCCCAGGCCGCATCCCAGCCCGCAGCCGTCGCCGCCGAGCCCGTGGCCCAGGCCGTTCCCGCAGCCGTTCGGCCCGCAGCCGTCGCCGTGGCCCAGGCCGTGACCGCCGTGGCCCAGGCCGCCCAGCTTACCCTTCAGGCCGTGGACCGGGCCGGCGACCATGCCGATCCCCTTGGCCAGGTGGGCCCCGGGATCCTTGGCGTAGTGGCCGTAGGGGACCGGGGGCATGAAGTACTCGCCGCCGGTGTTGAAGTCGTAGGCCGGCACTTCCTTGGGGAGCGTGTCGTGGAACCAGCCGCCGGCCTTCACCGACGCCGACAGGCTCGTCCCGAGCATGACGGCCAGACCCAGGGCGATCGCCGCCCCTCGCCATTCACCGAAGCAACGCATGGTCAATCCCTTACCTTGTCGCGTGTATCCTCCTGAATCGTCCGGTCGCGAGCGAGCGGTGGATCGCGGCTCCCCGGCGTCCTGCGCGGGGCGTCTCCGGTGATCACCTGCGGCCATCTCTGGCCTTGCCACAAGGGATCGGCGCGGGGCGGGCGGGGCCTCGACGGTTTCCGGGATTCGAAACGGCGCGAAGGCCCGCCCCCCCGCTACAGGCCGGGGAGGCGGACCATCCGTCGTCGTCGTCGCGTCCGGCCGGGGCCGGTGGCGTCGGGTCAGTGGCCCTTGCCGAAGACCACGGAGGCCGGCAGCTCCGTGACGGGGCCGTTGACCTCGCCGTAGGAGATGGAGGCGTGGTTCTCGCGCTTGGCGCGCTCGCGGTTTTCGCGGGCGACCCGGCCGATGCGGCCGAGGTCCGGGATGTCGAGGAGGTGGGTGATGATCTTGGGCCGCTTGGTCTCGTTGTCGCCGCCGATGGCCGTCTGGGGCGGGATCAGGCTGGACGGCATGACCGACGGGTCGCGCGGGGCGGCGGAGGCCGCCATGGCGCCGGCGACCGGCGTGAAGTTCCCCTGGCTGGCGCGGGCGGCGCCGATCGGCGCGGGCTCGGCCCCGACCACGGCGCGGCCGGCGGGGAACTCGGCCGCGATCGTCTCGCCGCCGCCGACCACGGCGCGGCCCGGCGGGGCGACGCGGGAGTCGCTCACCACGATCGAGCCGGGGACGATCGTCCCCCCCATCGCGGCGGCGTCCTGCTCGCACTCGACGCAGCCGGTCGAGCCCGGCGCCACGGCCGGCGCCGCCTGGCCGTGGGCGTGGCCGTGGCCGTGCTGGGCGAGGCCGGCCGGCATGGCCGACGGCGGCGGCGGGACGTCGACGCCGTCCCGGGCCTTGGCGCGGGCACGCTGGCATTCGGTGCAGCTGCGGCGGCCGATCAGGCCCTTGTGCTCGTGCTTGGGGGCGGCCGCCACGGCGATCGGTGCCGCCGGGCGGGCCGGGGCGTAGGACTGGCCGAAGGCCGCGCCGCCGAGCGGGGCGGCGAGGGCCAGGCCCAGCAGGCCCGGGGCCAACCGTTTGTGGGAACGCATGGGGAACTCCTTTCCCAGGTCGCCGCGCCGCCGCCGCGCCCTGTTGCGGGCGGGGCGGCGCGCGGCCGAGGGCGGTCGAAACCGGGTCGGCCTTTCGCCTTCCGGGCCGTCGGCCTCGGGGGCTCCGCCCCCGGGACCTGGGGCGCCGCGATCGACCGCCGGCGCCGGGCCCTCCCGATACGTCCCCTATCATCGGCACTCCCGGCCCCGGGCTTTCGGGAAAACCGGCCCGGGCGGACCGGCCGGCGCCCCGCTCGCCCCTGGACCCCGCCCCGGCCCGGGGGTACGATCGACTCCGAAGGGCCCGAGATGCCGGCCCGCCCCCGGCGCGGCCGGGGGGCGACCGCAGCGGAGGCCCAGGTCCGTGACCCAGCCGAGCAACGAGCCGATCGCGGGCGAGGGGGCCTCGCCCCCCGGGGCCGAGCCCCCGCCGACGCCCCGGCCGGCCCCGTGGTGGGCCTGGGGGCTGCTCGGCTTCCTGTCCGCGGCCAACCTCCTCGCGGCCGTCGACCGCGGGCTGTTCGCGGCGCTCATCGGACCCCTCGGCCGCGAGCTGGACCTCTGGGACGACCAGGCCGACTGGCTGGAAGCCCTGCCGCTGGTCGCGGCGGCCCTCTGGGCGCCCATGCTGGGCTACTTCGTCGACCACACCCGCCGCGCCCGGATCCTGGCGCTGGGGATCGCCGTCTTCGGCCTGGCGAGCGTCGGCGTCGGCCTGGCGACCTCCTTCGAACCGCTCCAGCGGGCGCGGGCCCTGGTCGGGGCGGGGACGGCCACGTTCGGGGTGGCCGCGCTGACCCTCGTCATGGACGTCTTCCCCCGGACCGTCCGGGCGCGGGCGCTGGCGCTCTACTTCCTGGCCGGGCCGGTCGGCATGGCCCTGGCGCTGAACCTCGGGCCGGCGGTCGCGTCGGTCGCGACCTGGCAGACGGCCTTCCTCGCCGCCGGGGCCCCGGCGCTGGCCCTGGCCCTGGTGGCGCTGATGCTCCCCGACCCGGTCCGCGGCGTCAGCGAGGGCGTGGCGATCGCGCGGCTCCGCGAGCACGAGGCCGCCGGCGCGTCGGCCGAGGGCTACATCGACCTGATGGTGAACTCGTCCTTCACCTATGCGGTGTTCGGGCTGACGTTCACCGCCTTCGCGATCGGCGGCCTGGACGCCTGGCTGCCGACGTTCCTCGTCGGCGTGCGCGGGCTCCCCGAGGCCCTGGCGGCGCGGACGGCGGCGACCCTCGCGCCGGCGGCTGCGGCCGTCGGCCTGCTCGTCGGCGCCTGGGCGGCCGACCTCTGGGGCCGGCGCGAGCCCCGCTCGTACTTCCTGGTCGCCGCGCTGGCGGCGTGGCTCGCGCTGCCGTGCTGGCTGGCGACCGCCCTGGGGCCGACGCGACCCTGGCAGTACGGGGCCCTGTTCGCGACGGTCGCCCTGCTGTTCGCGGGACTCGGCCCGTGCTTCGCGATCGTGGCGGCGGCGGCGGCGCCCAACATGAGGGGCGTGGCCTGCGGCGCGACGGTCGCGGTGGCCCACCTGCTGGGCGTGGCCTGGGCCCCGCGGCTGTTGCAGTGGGGCGCCGAGGTCTTCGGCCAGCCCGACGCCATGGCCACGCCCTTCGGCCGGATCCTGGCCGCGCTGGGGGCCGTCCCCCGCTCGGTCGGCGGTCGGCCGCCGGAGAACGTCGCCGCCGCCTTCCTGTTCGCCGCCCCGACGCTCGCCGCGGCGGGCTTCGTCCTGCTGGCGGGGGCCCGCCACCTGCCCAGGGAGTCGGCCCTCATGCTCGCCAACCTCCGCGCCGCGCCGGCCCGCCGGCCGGGCGCGGCGGCGCGGGCCGCGTCGCCACCGAAACCGTAACCCCTGCCTTCTCTATAGTTGGAGAGATTCAGAGATGTCCACTCCCATCCGGGTCGCGATCACGGGCGCCGGCGGCCAGATCGGATACGCCCTGTTGTTCCGGATCGCCTCGGGCGCCCTGTTCGGCCCCGACCGCCCGGTCGCCTTGCAGCTCCTGGAGATCACCCCGGCCCTCCCCTCGCTGGGCGGGACGATCATGGAGCTGGAGGACTGCGCCTTCCCGCTCGTGACCGAGGTCAAGGCGTCCGACAAGGCCGAGGTCGCCTTCGCCGACGCCGACTGGGTCATCCTCGTCGGCGGCCTCCCCCGCAAGGACGGCATGACCCGCGCCGACCTGATCCGCGCCAACGGCCCGATCTTCACCGGCCAGGGCAAGGCCATCAACGAGGCGGCGTCGAAGGACGTGCGCGTCGTCACCGTGGCCAACCCCTGCAACACCAACTGCCTGATCGCCAAGAGCCACGCGCCCCGGGTCCCGGCCGAGAACTGGTTCGCGATGACCATGCTCGACCAGAACCGGGCGACGTCGCAGATCGCCAAGAAGGCGAACGTGCCGGTCTCGTCGGTGAAGAAGGTGACGATCTGGGGCAACCACAGCGACACCCAGTACCCGGACTACAAGAACGCCGAGATCGCCGGCGTCCCCGCCCCGCAGGTGATCCGCGACGACGCCTGGCTGGCCGAGACCTTCATCCCGACCGTCGCCAAGCGCGGCGCGGCGGTCATCAAGGCCCGCGGCGCGTCGTCGGCGGCCTCGGCGGCCAACGCGGCCATCGACACGGTGGCGAACCTCTACCACCCGACCCCGGCCGACGAGTGGTTCAGCACGGCGGTCGTCTCCGACGGCAGCTACGGCATCCCCTCGGGCCTGATCTACAGCTTCCCGCTGACCTCCAAGGGCGAGGGCGCCTGGTCCATCGTCCCGAACGTCCCCATCGACGACGACGCCCGCAAGCGCCTCGACGCCTCCGCCGCCGAGCTGATCGCCGAGCGCGACGCCGTCAAGGACCTCCTCGGCCCCGGCCTCTGAGCCGACCCCCGAGGATGGCTTTGTTCGCGGACGAAGCCGGCTGTTGCATCGCTGTAACTTCCGGGTTTCCGGTGGGTTGTGGCGGTTCTGGTCGGCTTCGTTCGTCGTTTTCGAACCGGAATTCCGTCGATCGGCCTCGACTCGGTCGCCGGCCCGTCGGGTGCCGGGGCGGTGGCCAGGTCGTCTCCGCTCCGCGCCGCGGGCGATGAGCGCGGGCCGCTCGTCGCCTGGTCCGATCCCCACGAATTGTCAAAGAACCCACGATCCTCCATCGGGACGATCGCGGGTCCTTGGGGCGGCGTTCCAGGTTTTCAGGAGATTCTTGCAGTCCGAGCGATCAGGCCCCGCGCCAGAGCCACCGGGCGGCCTCGGGGTCGTCCGCGAGGAATCGCCACGTCAGGTCGGTCATCACGGCGCGACCGGCGCTGCTCCAGTGGACGCCGTCGGAATAGAGGGCGGGATCCTTCGTCTGCGACCAGACGTCGGGCCCCCAGACCACGACCGGCTCGGCGAGGCTCTGCTCCAGGACGACCCGCCGGATGCCGAACTGCATCTCATAGCCGCCCGGTTCGGTCACGGCCTTTTGGGGAGCCGAGGCGCCCGCCCAGTGGAAGGGGAAGGCGTAGACCAGCCGAAGGTTGGGGTACAGTCGCTTGGCGCGGGCGATGATGGCCGAGAGTTGGCCGCTATAGACCCGCGCCTCCTCGGCCGGGCCGCCGATCTTCTGGCCGTAGATCAAGGCCGTGTCGAGGAAGGCGACCTGCACCTGGAGCCGGCCGCGGCCCACGCGCTTCGACAGCTCGGCCCAGGTGTCGCCTTCGGTCGCCCAGGAGACGGAGACCTTCCCCGGCTGGCCGCCGTTGATGAAGGTGACGCCCGGCCGGATCTCCCCGCGACGGGCCCGCGCCGAGTTCGCGAACGTGGAGAACCACTGCTCCGTGGTGCTCTGGCCGATGGCCACGACGCCGATCCGCCCCGACGCGGCCGGCGTCCCTCGGGCATTGAGGGGGACGATCCGAGATGCGGCCTGCGACGCCGCCGCGGTCAGCTCGGGGGGCGATTCGTCGCTCCCGTCCGCATAGAAACCGCCGATCATCCCCTTGTACGTCTGCCCCGGTGCGAACGACCCGAGCGGCGTCGCCCCGCCTTCCCAGGACGCCGCCAGCAAGGCGGGGGCCCCCGTCGTGACGACGGCGGCGGTCGTGGTCATGAGGGCCCGGCCTTCGAGCGTATGGCCCATCGGCCGAAAGCGAACATCCCGACGATTGCGCATCTGCACCTCGACTATTATCGATCCCGCGTGGAAACCTCCTGATGGTTTGACGACGCCATCATCCTCGGCTCGTCCCCGCGGGCCGGGGAGAACCCCGGCCCGGGCGTTGCCGGGCGTCTTCGAAGCGGAGTCGCGACCCGGATCGCTCATGATGAGGGCTCGAGGTCGCTCGACGGATCCGAACTCGCTGAAATGGCGAGCGAAGTCGGAGTCCGACTGTCAGTTGGAGCCGTGCGCGGGGGGGGGCCGCTCATGTTACGGCGGGTCCCGTCCCCGCCGGGGTAGGCGAGGGTCAGCCTTTCAAGCGGGATGATCGTCGCCCCGCGTGGCGTGACGGGGCCGCCGGGGACGGATGCGCCCGACGCAGGCCAGGCCGGCGCATCCCAAGGCACTCAGCACGAGGGAGGCGGGCTCGGGGACCATGGCCGAATTCCGGATCGTGACACCCGGGTCGATGGTGACGGACGTGGTCCCGGGGCCGTTGTGATGGTAGATGACGACATCTACGTTCGCGCTGACATACCAGGTGTGCGCAATATTATTATTCGTGGCCCACCACTGATAGGTTCCGGAGATGACGCGGGTGTCGATGAAGGTGAAGCTGAAATCCCCGGCCTGATTGATGGTCTGCCAGGGCGTGGCCGGTGAACGGGTCGGTGAATAATCCATGATCCCTTGGATGCCGCCCCCGCTAGTCTTGGTTTCGGCGTGGGAATTGACGATGAACATCAGGATGTCGCCTTCGGCGAGATGCCCGGTGATGCTGAACGAGGATTGGAAAACGATACGGCCATTGGCCTCCTGCTGGCTGATCGGGGGCTGGAGCGTGGTCTGGATCTGGCTGGTGATCCCCAGTTCCATCGAGCTGTAAGTGGTCACGGAGGGGTCGTATCCGCCTACGGAAACATGGCCGTCCAACGTCGCGGCGGGTTGATAGGTGGAGTCGGAATAGTCGGTGCCGGCCCGCACGGACGTCGAGATCGTCCCCCGACCCGGAGCATACGTCGTCTCGGGGAGCGTCAATGGGGTCGCCCCGTGCAACGAGATGACGGGAGAGCTGTTGCTTCCGCTTGCGACGTACTGGGAGCTGATCGACATGCCCCATGGCTTCGTAACGAATCCGGCCGTCGCGGGATTCGTGCACAGGGCTGCGATACCGAGGATGGAAAAGATGGCTCGTCTCATCGTGCTCCTGCCGTCGTGTCAGGTTTCGTCGGGGGGGGGCGCTCGCGGGCCCATAGGGCCGGAAGTCGCACGCACGGCCCAGTCCGATCAGGATCGCCGTGTGTCGGCGGGACGATCGACTTCATGCCGCCGAGACGAGAGACGACGTTGGGTTCGGGATGTCACGGTCGTCGTGAAAGGATTCTCAGGGTCGGTCGCCCGGACCGCGAGCGCCTGTCGCCGGGGCGGTCTCGCTGAACCAGGTCGTCATGCGCATCGCCGCCCCGCCGCCGTAGGCGAGGCGGGTGAGGCGGGAGCCGTCGGGGGAGAATCGGAGTTCCGAGGTCTGGGACGGTGGGCCGTCGAGGGAGAGGATCGGGAGGCCGGAGGGGATCCGGAGGAGTTCGGTCCGGCCCGAGGCGTCGGCGGCGGCGAGGAGGCGGCCGTCGGGTGAGAAGGCGAGGGCCTGGACGTCGGGGATGCCCAGGATCAGGGGCGACGACCTGGGAGATCGGAGCGGCCATACCGCGACGATGCCCGGGGTGTCGTAGCCGCCGGCCGCGAGCGAGCCGTCGCGGGAGAAGGCGGACGAAGTGGGCCACATGGGGCTGTGGCTGGGAAGGTCGACCAGGCCGCCCGTCGTCAGGTCCCAGACGGTCAGGCCCTCGACCTTCGGCAGGGCGAGGCGGGCTCCGTCCGGGGCGAACGTCAGGCGCTCCGCCGCCTCGATCGCGATCGGTGGCGCGAGCGGCGGGCCTTCGCCCACGCGCCAGACGGCGGTGACGGGGCCGTCGGCCGGGTAGGTGGCGGCCAGGCGCGACCCGTCCGCGGAGAAGACGAGTTGGTAGGTGAAGTCCCGGCGGCGGTCGGGAGCGGATGGGAATCGCGGAGGCGAGGGCGCCGGACGCCCGTCGAGGGCGACGACCTCGATCCGGGGCGAGCCGGGGACGTGCCAGAAGGCGGCCGTCGCCTGGTCGTCCGAGACGGCGACGAGATAAGGATCGTTCGCCCGGACGGTGCGCACCTCGCCCACCTTGCCGTCGGCGAAGGTCCAGCGTAGGAACCGGACGCTCGAGGGATCGGCCCGGGCGGTCGTCAGCGACTCGTCCGACCATCCGACGACGACGGGCGTATCGCACGGGACGTCCGCGCCGAAGTCGCGGCGGCTCGCCCCGCCCTCGACGTCCCGGATCTCCACGCATCCGGCCTCGGCCGCGGTCGCGAGCGTGCGGCCGTCCGGGGATAAGGCGACGCCCCAGGGCCGGCCGGGGCCGACGGCGAATCGGTCGATCATGCTCGGCGACGTCACGTCCAGGACGCACAGGTCGCCGCCCGCGCCGTACGCCGCCAGCTTCCGCCCGTCGCGCGAGAAGGCCACGCTCTCGATGGAGAGGCCCGGGATCTCGGCGAGGGTGCGGAAGTCGGGGCCGCTCGCGCCGAGGTCGCCGATCCGCACGCGGCCCCGCCGGTCGCCCGAGGCCGCGTGCCGACCCGACGGGGCGACGGCCACGCCGTTGGCGTCGGCGAGATCGCCGTCGGCGGCGATCGTCCTGAACGACGCTGGGTCCAGCCATCGCATCCCCGGCCCCCCGGCGCAGGCGACGACCAGGGTGCGGCCGTCGGACGCCATCGCGAGCGACTGGACTCGCGTCCTGAGCGAGTCGGGGGCGGACTCGCCGCGGCCCGTCGCTATGTCCCACCGCGTCAGTCGGCCGGCGTGATCGCCGGAGTAGACGGATCGGCCGTCGGGGGAGAAGACGACGGCGACGACTTCCTGGTCTCCTTTACCGAGGATGCGGGAGGGCTTCGTCTCGTCGGAGGCGTCCCAGAGGCGCACGCTGCCGTCGTTCCCGCAACTGGCGATGGCGCGGCCGTCGGGGGAGAAGGTCGCCCAGTCGACGTCGCCTTCGTGGCCGCGGAAGGTGCGCAGGGGGGCGCCCGTCTCCGCGTTCCAGGTGCGGATCGTGGCGTCCTGGCCGGCGGTGATCAGGGCGCGGCCGTCGGGGGAGTATTCGACGTGGTAGACGTCGCCCTTGTGGCCTTCCAGGCGTTTGGGCCGGGTGTGGCCGAGACGCCAGAGGTAGCGCCAGGCGAAGTCGCGCTCGTCCTCCTCGCCCGGCCCGGGGATGTGCTGGGAGAGGAGGCGGACGGCCTCGTCCAGGTCGTTGCGGCGGGCGTGCTGGCCGGCCTGGGCGACGTCGCGGACGTAATCGGCCCGGCGCTGGGCGCGGGCCAGGTCGCGATTGCGGGCGGCCAGGGCGAGGGCCGTCAGCGAGGCGACGCCCAGCAGCGCGGCCAGGACGGCCGAGGCGACCAGGCCCTTGCGGCGGCGGGCCCACCTGGCGGCGCGGGCGAGGGGCGAGGGGCGGCGGGCGAGGATCGGGCGGCCGTCGAGGAAGCGGCGCAGGTCGTCGGCCATCGCGCCGGCGGTGGCGTAGCGGGCGTCGGGCTCGCGGGCCAGGGCCTTCAGGACGATCGTCTCCAGGTCGCGGGGGATCCTCCGGTCGATGGAGCGCGGGGGCCGGGGCTCGCCGTCGGCGATCTCGGCGAGGAGGGCCTGGCGGTCGGCGGCGACGCGGGCGGGGCGGAGGGTCAGGAACTCGTAGAGGGTCGCGCCCAGGGAGAAGACGTCGGTCCGGGCGTCGACGAGCGCGGGGTCGCCGGAGGACTGCTCCGGGCTCATGTAGCGCAGCGTCCCCAGCAGGTCGCCGTGGAGGGTCAGGCCGGCGTCGGCCTCCAGGCGGGCCAGGCCGAAGTCGGCGATCCAGAGGGTCCCCTTGGCGTCGACCATCAGGTTCGACGGCTTCACGTCGCGGTGGACGACGCCCTCGCGGTGGGCGTGTTCCAGGGCGTCGGCCGCCTGCACGCCCAGCTCGGCGACGCGGCGGTGGTGCGACGGGCCCGGCGGCCGGGGCGGGGGAGGCTCCGGGAGGGCCGCCGAGACCGTGGCGGCGGCGGGCTCGGTGGGGGGAGGCTCGTCGGCGCGGCCTGGGGCGGTGCGAGGGGTGGGGGCGTCGCCGCGCAGGTCGCGGATCAGGTCGGCGAGCGAGCGGCCCTCGATGAGCTGCATCGCGTAATAGTGGACGCCGCGCTCGCAGCCGATGGAGAAGACGGGGACGATGTTGGTGTGGTGGAGCCTCGCCGCGGCGCGGGCCTCGACCTGGAAGCGGCCGAGGAGGACGGGGTCGAGGGCCGCGGCGAACGGCAGGATCTTCACGGCCACCCGCCGATCCAGGCTGACCTCGCGGGCCTCGAAGACGACCCCCATCCCGCCGCGGCCGATCGGCCGGATCAGCGCGAAGTCCCCCAGCCGCGCGCCCGGCGGGTCGTCGTCGCCGGCGCGGGGGCCGCCGGTGACGTCCAGGACGGCGATGCAGGCGAGCAGCCGGTCGGCGATGTCGGGGTGGAGGGCCGCCAGCAGCGCCGGGTCGAGCGGGAGGCCGGACTCCAGGGCGATCAGGTAGGCGTCGAGCGCGCGGGCCAGCTCGGACTCGTCGCGGTCGTCGGGGGTCACGCGCGGCCCCCCAGCTCGGCGGAGAGGCGTTCGAGGGCGCGGGCCCAGAGCATGCGGACGGCCCCGGACGACCGGCCCATGCGGGCGGCGACGTCCTCGAACGGCAGGTGGTGGAGCGTCCGCAGGCGGTAGACCTCGCGGTAGTCCTCCGGCAGCCGATCGACGGCGTCGGCCAGCAGGACGGCCCGCTCGCGGCGCGCGGCGCCCGCGCTGGGCGACGGCCCGGGGTCGGCCAGGGCGCGGCGGGCGTCCGAGCCGGGGCGCTCCAGCAGGGCGTCGAGCGAGCCCTGGCGGTCGCAGCGGCGCGACAGCCGGCGGTGGTGCTTCACCTGGTCGGTCAGGTGGTTCGCCAGGATCTTCAGCAGCCAGGCCAGCAGCGTGCGGTCGTCGCCCCCCTCGAACCGGGGGAAGTCTCGGCTGGCGCGGAGGAACGTCTCCTGGACGAGGTCCGACGGATCCACCCGGGGCCGCAGGGCCGGGCCCACCATCCCGCCGGCCGTGGCCCGCAGCCGCGCGCGGTGGCGCTCCAGCAGGTCCCCCAGCCCGGCGTCGTTTCCCCCCGACCGATCGGCCATCGCACCTCCCCCCGCCCGCGCGGCACCCCGTCCATCATTATGATGACGACGCGACGGGCCGGGGCGCACTCGGAAAACGGGGCCGCGCGCCGATTTCCCGGCCCGTGGGCGGCCCCGATTTTGCACGCCGGGGGCGACGACGGTATACTTTGCCGATCTGAGGGTGGGGCCTTCGCAAGGCGACCGTTCGCGCGTGGAGACACTGGATGGCGCCCACCGGGGATGACAGACCGGGCACCTTCGAGGCGGCCCTGGGCGACGCCCGGAGCATCCTGGAGGCCCGTCGTCGCGCCGAGGAGGCGCTGGAGGCCGAGCGGGAGCGGCTGCGCATCACCCTGGCGAGCATCGGCGACGGCGTGGTGAGCACCGACGCCACGGGCCGGGTGACGTTCCTCAACCGGGTGGCCGAGTCGCTCACCGGCTGGTCCGTGGCCGAGGCCGCCGGCCGGCCGCTGATCGAGGTCTTCCGGATCGTCAACCAGTACACCCGGCGGGAGGTCGAGAACCCCGCGCTCCGCGCCCTGCGGGACGGGGTCGTCGTCGGGCTGGCGAACCACACGATCCTGATCGCGCGCGACGGGACGGAGCGCCCCATCGACGACAGCGCCGCGCCGATGTTCGACGCGCGGGGCGAGGCGATCGGGTCCGTCCTGGTCTTCCGCGACGTGACCGAGCGGGCGAGGGCGCAGGAGGCGACGGCCCGGCTGGCGGCGATCGTGGAGACGTCGGACGACGCGATCGTGAGCAAGGGGCTCGACGGCGTGGTCCGGTCGTGGAACTCCGGCGCGGAGCGGCTGTTCGGCTGGACGGCCGAGGAGGCCGTGGGCCGGCCGCTCGTCGACCTGATCATCCCTCCCGACCGCCGCGGGGAGGAGGTCGTGATCCTGGAGAAGCTCCGCCGCGGCGAGCGGGTGGAGCCGTTCGAGACGGTCCGCGTCCGGAAGGACGGCCGGGCGGTGGAGATCTCGGCGTCGATGTCGCCCGTGCTCGACGACGAGGGCCGGGTGGTCGCCGCGTCGAAGATCGCCCGCGACGTCTCGGCCGCGAAGGCCGCCCAGCGCGCCCTGGCCGACAGCCGCGCCCGGCTCGACTACGCCGTGCGCCTCTCCGGCGTCGGGTTCTGGTACTGCGACCTCCCGTTCGGCGAGCTGACCTGGGACGACCGCGTCAAGGGGCACTTCTGGCTCGAACCGGACGCGCGGGTGACGATCGACACCTTCTACGGCCGGATGCACCCCGACGACCGCGAGCCGACCCGCCGGGCCGTCGACGCGGCCATCTCCGGCCGGACGCCCTACGACGTCGACTACCGGACGGTCGACCCCGCCACCGGGGCCGTCAAGTGGATCCACGCCATCGGCGGGGCCTCCTACGCGGCCGACGGCGCGCCCACGCGGTTCGACGGCGTGACCGTCGACGTGACCGCCCGGCGGCTGGACGAGGAGCGGCTGGCCCGCCTGCTCGACCGCGAGCGCGAGCTGAGCCGGATGCTCCGCCGCGTCGACCGGGCCGGGCTGGCCATCCACGCCGCCGGCTCGCTCGACGCCGTCCTGCGCACCGTCGCCGAGGAGGCCCGAGCCGTCGTCGGGGCCCACCAGTCGGTCACCAGCCTGACCGTCGGCGACGACTGGGCCCAGGCCATCAACACCGTCTCCCTCTCCGACAAGTACGAGCGCTGGCGCGACTACGACGTCGAGCCCACCGGCGCGGGGATCTACACCCTCGTCCTCAAGACGAATCGGCCGATGCGGCTGACCCAGGCCGAGCTGGAGGCCCACCCCGCCTGGCGGAACTTCAGCGGCCGGGCCGCCGAGCACCCGCCGATGCGCGGCTGGCTCGCCGTGCCGTTCGTCGGCCGCGACGGCCGCAACCTCGGCCTCATCCAGCTCTCGGACAAGAACGAGGGCGATTTCACCGAGGAGGACGAGGCGGTCGTCGTCCAGCTCGCCCGCATCGCCGCCGTGGCCATCGAGAACGCCCGCCTCTACGACGAGCTGCTCGAGCAGGACCGCCGCAAGGGGGAGTTCCTGGCGCTGCTGGCCCACGAGCTGCGCAACCCGCTGGCCCCGCTCCGCAACGGCCTCCACCTGCTCCGCCTGGCCCCCGACGCCGAGACGCTGGCCAGATCCCGCGGCATGATGGAGCGGCAGCTCGGCCACATGGTCCGCCTGATCGACGACCTCCTGGACGTCTCGCGGATCAACCAGAACAAGATGGAGCTGCGCCGCGCCCGGACGACGCTCGACGAGGTGGTCGCCTCGGCCGTCGAGACGGCCCGGCCGGCGATCGAGCTGGCCGGCCACGAGCTGGCCGTCGCCCTCCCCGAGGCCCCGACGCCGCTCTTCGCCGACCTCACGCGCCTGGCCCAGGTCTTCAGCAACCTGCTGACCAACAGCGCCAAGTACACGCCCCGGGGGGGCCGGATCCGGCTGTCGGCGCGCGTCGAGGGGGCGACGGTCGCGGTCCGCGTGGAGGACGACGGCGTCGGCATCCCGGCCGAGGCGATCCCGCGCCTGTTCGACATGTTCTCGCAGGTCGACCGCAGCCTGGAGCGGTCGACCGGCGGCCTGGGGATCGGCCTGGCGCTGGTGAAGGGTCTGGTCGAGATGCACGGCGGGTCCGTCGAGGCCGAGAGCGCCGGGCCGGGCCTGGGCAGCGCGTTCACCGTGCGCCTCCCCGCGTCCGCCGGCCCGCCGGCCCCCCCCGCCTCCCCCCCCGAGGCCCCCGCCCGGCCGGTCGCCCGGAGGCGGATCCTGGTGGTCGACGACAGCCCGGACTCCGCCGCCTCGATGTCGCAGCTCCTGCGCATCCTCGGCGCCGAGGTCCGCACGGCCCACGACGGCCTGGAGGCGGTGTCGCAGGCCGAGGCCTTCCGCCCCGACGCGATCCTGATGGACGTCGGCATGCCGCGCCTCAACGGCCACGACGCCGCCCGCCGCATCCGCGAGGCCCCCTGGGGCCGCGACGTGATCATCATCGCCCTCACCGGCTGGGGCCAGGACGCCGACCGCGTCCTCTCCCGCGCCGCCGGCTGCGACGGCCACCTCGTCAAGCCCGTCGACCTGCCCGACCTGGAACGGCTGCTGGCCGAGTTGGGGCGATAGCAAGGCGAGCGCGGGTCGTCCTCCTCGCGCCGGAGTGAGGTCGCGCCGCGTTCCGAGGCGTGCGGCTCCGGCGCCTTGCATACTCTCGCGGACGGCGGCTGACGAGCACGGCCGCCGTCGGCATCCCGAGCCCGATGCAGGTTACGGCTTCGCTCGGCTCGCGCATCTTCTCTTCACCCCTTTCAGGACCGGCGGCGAGCCTCCCGGAGTAGCAGCCGCGAAGGCGCCGACCCATCGGGAATAGGCGGCAGGGACCAAGACCGTCGGAGCGATCGAACCCCTCTCCCTCGTGGGCCGGACGCGGTCCTCCCCCCACGGTCATGGGAAGATAGACGCCGGCGATCCTCTTGAGGCCGGCGTATGCCTAGGCCGTGTTGACTGTCCGAGGGCTGATCCGGTAAGGATTTAAGGCGGATCGACGACCGAGGACGGAGCCGCCCGCCATGCGATATCTCATCAAC
>MKTT01000145.1 GCA_001898385.1 Planctomycetales bacterium 71-10 | reverse complement strand
GCCGGCACTGGCGGCCGGGTTGACCGATCACGTATGGACATGGCCGGAATGGTTCAACCGTCCGGCCGCGCAATCATCGTAGGACACCACCAGGAAGCAGGTTTTGCCCCAAAGTTATTAATTTGCCTTGTAGCGACCATCGCAATACCTTGAATCTCCTGAGCAACGGAGAGGGGATATTCACCGACGAAGACGGATTCTAGACGAGCCCGAACAGGCTGCCGGTCGCGTCGCTTCTGCCATATGGCCTTTGAGCTTGAGGAGGGCGGAATGTCCACGGTGGCCGACCACATCGAGCGGATCGATTCCGAGGTTTATCGTGCCCTATTTGCCCCCCCACCGCCGTGGGCCGCCGGGATGGCGCCACCCGGGAGCGCCCCGACAATGCCGTGGGGCGGCGCGGTGCCACCGCCTGGAAGCGCGCCAACATCGGGCAACGAGGCACCCGGCCTGGAACGTGAAGCAGCCGAGGCGCCGATCGATTGGGTGGCCGGCCGACCCGGGGGAGAGTACGAACCGCCGTCGCGCGTGGCCAGAGGCCTGTTCCGGTGGCTCTTGCACGGCAGGCTGCCGGAAGACGGGGTGGCGCCCATCGCGCCCGCGGATCTCGTGGCGCGGCTCGGAGGTTCGTTCCCGACTGACCCCGAGCTCATGGTTATGTGGGCGTACGTCTGGGCCCTCGCCCGACTCGACGATCGGACCAGACAGGTCGCCGGTAAGGTCCGCTCGGCCCTTGGAGTGAGCGCGGCCTTCGACGCCGAGTGTGTCGCGCATCTGTCGTCGATCGTGGCCGAGTGTGCCGATCCCGTTGCGCTGCTCCTGGACACGCCCCAGCCGGTAGCTGACGCCGTGTTAGCGGCGGTCGTCCGGGGCGTCGCGCCGGGAGGCTGGCGTCGCAAGCCGCTCGCCGGAATCTCGCCGGTGGCCTACCAGCACCCGGCCGACCGGATGATTCTAAGCGGGCTGTCGGCAGTCCCCGCGCTCGGCCCGGTGGTCACATGGTTCACGGACTTTTTCAAGCAGTCGGGCGAGGTCGGGCTGCTCGGCGGAGCGCTCGAGGTGACCAGAACGTCGATGCCCACAACAGCAGCCGCCTACGCCGAGGCATGTCGGGTGCTCGATATCGCCAATCCCCCTCGATTGTTCGTTTCCTACCAAGGAGAAATGGCGGCGGAAATCTTCGGCGTGGATGAGCCGTACATCCTGATGGGCGCGATGGCAACCAGCATCCTGGACCCGGCCGAACAGATCTTCCTCCTTGGCCGCGAGTTGGGTCACTTTCAGGCCAAGCACGTGAAGTATCGCACGCTCGCCCGCTGGCTCCAGAGCACAGCGAACGCTGCCGCCATGATGACCGCCGGACTTGCCGACCTGCTCTCCAACGTGACCTTGCGACCGATGCTGGCCGCGTGGTATCGGCGTACGGCCTACACCGCCGACCGCGCCGGCATGCTCGCCTGCCAGAGCCGCGAGGTGGCCTTCCGCGTGCTGATGAAGCAGGCCGGATTCCCAATTCGCTCCTACCCGGAGTTAAGAACCAGGGCCCTGATTGAGCAGGTGATCCGCTACCGGGCCAGTATGGATGATCGCATGATGGCCAGAATCTTCGGACTCGGTCAGCAGTTCGAGTCGAGCCAGCCCTGGGTGGTGGACCGGGCGGCCGAATTGCTGACCTGGATTGAGGACGGCGGCTATCAGGAAATCGTCGCGTCGACCGAGGTCCAGCGCCGCGCCATCGGTCGACGAATGGTGGAGGACCCGCAATTCCAGACATTAAGCGATGCCGCCCTGCGGGCGCTGACCGCGTGGGCCTCGGGTCGGTTCGGTGTTCGACGGTCCACGATCGGGCCGACGGTCCGGCGCATGGTTTACGACCGGGTGAGCCCGGCGGGGACCCCTCTCGTCGGTGTCCGCAGGATCGAACTGACCGCTCGATGGCTGGCCGCAAATAAGATCGAGTATGATGCCCTGATGGTGTTTCAGGCTGACGGGAAGGAGAAGCTCGCCGCCATTCCCGTACAGTTCCCTTCGTCCTATGACGACGTGCCCCAGGTGATGCGTACCGAGCGACTGCGTCGGGGCGGTCGCGAGGCGACGTGCCTGATCTTTGACGAGGCCGAAGCGATCTGAAGGTTCGTGCAGAACGCGGGTCCGGCCGCGTCCTTGTTTGCGGTGGACGGCCTCACCCAGCATTCCCTGGGAGCCAGACAATGCCCGATCCGATTACTATCGCCGTCCTGATCGCCGTCGGCCTGTTCTTTGGCTCGCTGGCCTTATGGCATTACATCGCCGATGTCATGGCGGAACACGTCATTCCCTGGATTCGCCACAACGTTTCCGACGCGGTCGGCGAGCAGATCTTCGGCCTGTTCAACTGGCTCGACGGCAAAGTCTCGCTCATTCGTTCGGCCGTGAAACGGGCTTTCGAGGTTTTTAGGACTCGAGTCCTTGGCTTCAAAACCAGATACGAACGTGAGACCGCGACGAGATACAAGCGCGTGGCGACGGTACGAGTGAAGGCCGCCGACGGCACCCTCGATGATCTGGTGGTGGAGGACATGGTCGATCGCGACGACCTGCCGGAGGACGCCCGCACTTCGCTCAACCGCAACCCCCGTGCGCCGGTCGAATTCGACCTGATGCCCGAGTTTGAGAAGGCGGTCAAGGAGAAGAGCAAGCGGTTGCCCGATGAGTCTGGGGTCATCCCGCCACCCGCCATCTGATCGAAGGGGCGACGCGGCGTGGAACCCCCTATAAAGAGGTAGGCCTCGCGGAGCTAGTCATGGAGCCGTTTACAATCGGCCTCGCGACCGCCGCCGGGATCGGGGCGATCATCGGGGTGTTGTGGAATTACTTCGCTGCGGCCCTGTTCGAGGACGTCATACCCTTCATCCGCCGGCACATCTCCGAGATTCTGGGGGAGGCGATCTTCCAAGTCGTCAACTGGATGGATGGAAAAGTCACCCTCGCGCGGTCCGGGTTGAAGCATTACTGGAGGACGTTCAGGGAACAGATCATGGGGGCGACCAGCACGTACAAGAAAACCGGCGCCAACTCGGTTACCGTCACCACGCGAACGGCCGTGAAAGTCTCGGAAACGCACGCCGAGCAGGTCACGACTGTGAGGCGAGATGTCCCGATCGCCGAGCTTCCGCCCAAGCTTCGTGAGCAGGTACTGCTGGAGGCGGGCGGACCGGTGACCGTTGACGTCGCCGCGGGATTATCCAGGCTTGTGGCACAGAAAGCCGATCGGGAAGGGATCAAGCCGGAAGAGCTCGACCTGAAGTTGTAATCTTGGAGGTGACCGATGCTGCGCGGAATCCTAACGACGGCCACGGTCGTGGTGGGGGCGTACCTCATCTACCGTTGGTTCCAGGCGGCGCAGGCGGCGCATGCCAGCCGATTCCGGGGGGGAGTCGTCAACGATGTCGCGACCTGGATGGCCGACGAACTCGGCGAGGAGCGCGCCGCACTGACGTCGGCTCTGTTCGACACTATCGAACGTGGCCGGCCCAACCCGATGACCAAGCGGCTTCGCCGCATCGAATGCGAGTTCGCCAAGAAGGATTTCAGCACCTATCGCCGCACGGTGATCGCGCTACTGGACAGCGGCGAGGAAGAAGGGCTCGTCGGCAGGATGGCCTGCGACCTGTCGCGCGACGACCTGCCAGATCAGGTCCGGACCCTATTCAATCGAGAAGGAGGGTCCGACCACTCCTTCGTGCTCTACGACCGGAATGAGGCCATGGCCGGAGGATTTGCATGATCGACCTGGTATGGCAGATCGGTGCTGCCATCCTCGGCGCGGTGGCGGCCGCCGTCGTGGCGGACATGGTTGTCGAGCAGGTGACGGGTAAGGACATCGCCACGCACTTCAGCGCCTGGTGGAATGCACTTCGGGACCGAGTTCTGGCCTGGAGGAAATCGAACCCGAGCCTCGCGTCCGCACGGATTCTCGCTAGGATTGTGCTGGTCGCGGATGAGGCACAGCATGCCGCCAGGCAGATGGTGAACGTGATCCTCTCGGCCAAGCAGTCGGAGCGTGAGGTCGAGATCAGCTCGGAGCGGGTGGCTCTCGAAGACATCCAGAAGAAGGTATCCACTGCCTCCGCGGGCAAGGTGCTCGACCTGACCGACGTGATTTGACCACTCCCACTCGCCCGGAGATCCGCCGATGGAATTCAGGCCGATACCGAAGGGAAAGGGGATCCGGGATCTCTACCGTGCGGCCGATGGACAGCCTGCTTCCGACGATCCGTCCAAGGAACGCACGGCAACGGCCGAAACCGCTGCAGTCGAGCCCGATCAGTTTGAGGTACGCGACCCGAAGTACCGGATGAGTGATGTAATCCTGCCTGAGGCGACCCGTGACCAGATCACCGTCCTGCTTAGCCGAATCCGCAACCACGATTTGATTTACCACCAGTGGGGGCTGGTCGAGGTCGACCCGATCGGGCAGAGCAAGGCAGTGAATTTCTACGGCCCGCCGGGCACAGGCAAGTCCATGCTCGCCGAGGCCCTAGCTTCCGAACTCGGCCTGCGGGTTCTCGACGTCAGCTACGCCGAGATCGAATCGAAGTATGTTGGGGATACCCCCAAGAAGATCCGAGCCGTATTTCGCGCAGTTCATCAAGCGACGCCCAGCCCTGTGCTGCTCTTCTTCGACGAGGCGGACGCGATCCTGGGCCGTCGTATGACGAATGTGACCCAAGCGGCCGACCACAGCGTAAACGTCTCGCGGGCCGTCATGCTGAAGGAACTCGACCTCGCCAAGGGCATCGTCGTATTCGCGACGAACCTTGCCAGGAACATCGACGCGGCGTTCGTGCGGCGGATTATGCAGCACGTCCCGGTCCCGCTGCCAGACGAGCCGGGCCGGTTCCGGATCTGGGAGCGGATGATCACTTCACGCGTGCCCGGCCGCGAAGCCGTGGACTGGGCTGCACTCGCGGCGAGGTCCGAAGGGCTGTCCGGGGGCGACATCCGTAACGCGGTTGTCCTGGCCCTAGCTCGCGTCGCCGAACGTTTTGGCCTGGAGCAGGTCGTTCGGACGTCCGACCTAGAGCAGGCCATCAAGCACGTGCGCCAGGCGAAGAAGGCCATCGGCCGGAGACGCCGCGAGCCTCGGGCCTGGCACACAACAATAGACCGCTATACATTCGACTCGGGAGCCGAGTCGAATGGAGAATCCGATGCAAGCAGCTAAAGCTGCGCCCCGCGTGCTTCACCGTGTTCTGGGCCAGCGACATGCAAGCTGGTCTCCGCAATACCAGTCGATAGGCAATCCTCGGCGATCGGTGTCAGACTCATATTACCCAAACACATTGCGGCAGCTCGATCTTGAAACAGACAGGGGCGGATCGAAACCATGAATAACGACTCGTTGAGGATCCGCTCGTCCGAGCCTCAGCAAAGCACATCGGGCGGCCCTGACATCGGGCCGCACATCCCTGCTACCCGCGTCAACTACCTCCGTTCCCTCTCGAAGATCGTCCACCTTTCAGACGAGGCGAAAGCCGAATTGGAGTCAGTCTCTAAGCAGTATGCATTCCGCGTCTCGGACTACTACCTCGGGTTGGTGGACTGGGGGGACCCCGACGACCCGATCCGTCAACTCATCCTCCCTCGCGTCGAGGAATTGCACGAATGGGGATCTTTGGATGCAAGCAATGAACTCTCCGTAACCGTCGCCAAAGGTGTCCAGCACAAATACAAAGACACTGCGCTTCTGCTATGCAACAAGGCATGCGGCGCCTACTGTCGTTATTGCTTTCGGAAACGTCTGTTTATGAATGAAAATGATGAAGTTATGCACGATGTCACGGAAGGCATTAGGTATATAACAGCTCACCCGGAAATCAACAACGTTTTGCTGACGGGAGGCGACCCTCTATTGATTCGCGCCAACCGGTTGGCCGACCTCTTCTCGAGCCTCTCTGCGATTCCTCACGTGCGCGTCATACGCTTGGGCTCGAAGATGCCCGCCTTCAATCCTTGGTGCATACTAGACAACTCCGAGTTGCAGGCCGCGTTCCGCACCTTTTCTGGTGGCGCCCGGCGTATATACTTAATGGCACATTTCGATCATCCTCGGGAACTGACCGAACCGGCCCTGGAGTCCATCGCCTGCTGCCTTGCCAACGGGCTGATCTGCGTTAACCAGTGTCCAGTCATTCGGGGGATCAATGACGATCCCGGCGTGCTCGCCGCTTTGTTTGAGACGCTGTCATATATCGGTTGTCCACAGTATTACGTCTTTCAATGCCGGCCGACCGCGGGCAACGAGCCATATTGTTTGCCGATCGTCCGCACCTGGCAGGTGTTTTCGGAAGCCATGCGGCGCGGCTCTGGATTGGCCCGACGGGCACGCTTGGTTCTCTCTCACGAGACTGGCAAAGTCGAGGTGATGTCGGTCGACGCCCGGCAAATTTATCTCCGTTACCACGAGGCAAAGGACCCGGCGGACACCGGAAGATTGCTCATATGTCACCGCGACGACCAAGCCGTCTGGCTCGACGACCTCCGGCCGGTGGACGGCTGACGGGCTCGTTAAGCCGGTCTGGGGCCACATCCTCACTGCCCGTCCTACCGACGTACCTGAATGGTTTTATTGCTGCCCGCTTCTTCCAGTGGCTATGTCGCGGCGTCGCCTGGTGCCTACGCCGCCACTCGGCGGTCCAGTTTTCGGGATCCACTACTTGTCGCGAGTGCAACTGCGGGACGCTATTGACTCCAGCGTAGCCAACCGAACCGGCCTGGCCTGACGGTCGTACCGATGGTCATGAGACCCATCGGCACCGCAGAAGAACTCCAACGCCGCCGCATCCGGGCCGTCGAGCTCGTCGACCAGGGCGAGTCCCCCGACGAGGTCGCCCACTTCCTCGGCTGCGGCCGGTCCTCGGTCTACACCTGGGTGAAGCAGGCCAAGCAATCGCTCGAGACCCTCGCCGCCAAGCCCCACCCTGGGCCCACTCCCCGCCTCAACTCCGACCAACTCAAGCAGTTGGAGGACGAGTTGAAGAAGGGGGCCAAGCACCACGGCTGGAAGACCGAGTTGTGGACCGCCGCCCGGGTCACGGTCCTGATCGAGCGACTGTTCCGGATCACCTTCCATGTCGAGCACGTCCGCAAGATCCTCAAGGCTCGGCTCCGCTGGAGCAGCCAGAAGCCGGAGAGACGGGCCAAGGAGCGGGATGAGGAGGCGATCCGCCACTGAAGGGGTAAGGCCCTGCCCAACATCGTCCGCAAGGCCCGTCGGCGTGGTGAGACGTTGGTGTTCCTCGACGAGTCGGGCTTCATGCTCACCCCGACGGTGAGGCGGACCTACGCCCCGATCGGCCAGACGCCGATCTTGCGAGGCTGGGACCGCCACGACCGGATCTCGGCGATCAGTTGCATCACCGTCAGCCCGGGGCGTCGGCGTCGTCTCGGCCTGTGCTTCCAACTCCTGCCGGACGACACCAACGTCAACGGCGACAGGATGGTGGAGTTCCTGCGGGAGTTGCGGCGGCAGATGCCCTGGCCGTTGCGGATCGTGTGGGACCGGGGCAACGTCCACGACCGGAGCAAGGCGGTGCGGGCCTTCCTGGCGGAGCATCCGTCGATCCGTACGGAGCAGTTCCCGTCGTACACGCCGGAGGCGAACCCGGACGAGGGGGTGTGGCAGCACACCAAGCACGGTCGGCTGGCGAACTTCACGCCCGAGGGGACGTCCGAGTTGCGAGCGGCGGTGACGGCGGAGTTGACGAGGTTGCAGCGGAACCCGAAGCTGCTGGCGTCATTCATCCGGCGAGCCGGGGTCCCGATTCGCATACCGGTCCCGTCTCGTTAGCTATGCTGTATTCAATAGCCGGGCAGCCGTCCGGGCGTGTGGACCGATCCGAGCCCCGAGACCGTGTCAGCCAGACGGCCGTCCCTGATCGCAAGGGCTAGGTACTCAAGGGGGTCGATCCACGCGGGGGATGACAAATCGGTTGAAGTCCTCCGGGCTCGCGACAGCAGATGGAATTCGGTGCAGCCGCAAAGCAGGGCGCCGGCACTTCCCGTCCCGAGGACGGTCTCGAGCCGGTTCAAGCCTCGCTCAGGTGACAGGCCGGTCTTCAGCTGGTAGATGAGGTCGTGGACGTGCTCTTGAAGCATAGCATCCGGAAACTCGACATGGCAGGCTACGTCCGACCAGAGCGGGGAAGATTCGAAGAGCCGAGCCAAGCGAGCACCTTCCGTGCAAAGCACCAGAGTCGATTCGCGACGCTTCGCCACTAGGCCGAGGGCGACATCCGGCAAGCGGACCAACCTCTCCTGCAAGCGGGACGGCAAAAAGGGGACAACCGCATGGGCGGTGAAGCAGCAGAGGATTAAGAACTGGGCGCCGCCGGCCTCCAGCTGTTCGAGCCTCACCCGGACGGCCTCCGCGAGTCGTCGGCGTTGGCCGGTCCGGAGCATGGCCGTCCGATCGTCGAGGCTCGGATCGGAGAGCAATAGGATCCGCGGCTGGTCCTGCTCGGGGTCTGAGACGCCTCCTTCGTAGACCGAGGCGAGAAAGGCCGACGAGGCCAGAGGGCCTGCCCCCCCGAGCACGCCAATCAGTGGCCGACTCGAACAGACCCCGGACGCGAGATTCACGTTACCTCGTGACCCTCCGAACGAAACCAACGGTTTTCCTGCTCTGAGCCTCACGATAGGGGGAGCCACGGGGCTCGTCAAGGAAGAGGTGGAGCCGCGGCGGATCGAGCGGACATGCCAAGCCCCTTCGCTATCCGCCGAACTTTGTGATTGACTACATCTAACGCCGATTGTCTCATGATCATCGGTCTGATGACCCGGTTCGAGGGCAACCGCCCAGCCAAACGACCGTCTTATCATATCGACGAGGCCGGACGCGCGCGTTCCGCCTTCTGGTGACCGCACGAGGCAAGCGTGGCGTCCAGGCGTGCAAACTTGGGGCGATCCGCCAGTGCCACGTTGCCCGGCACTCGCCGCACCAATATCGTGAGGTCGTACCCCTATCCTTTCCGAGGCTCGCGGAGGCCTGGGCCACTCGATCTACCCGCCGGTGCGAGTCGATACGGGTGAGGGAGTCGCAGCCTGGACCAAAGTGCCTTGTCCATGAAAACGCTGGGCAAAGTAGTCGGCATCACAGGATGAAAAGGGAATCGGTCATGCTTGACTGCCTCGTGGTCGGCTATCACGAGCTGGATTTCCTGCTCCACGAGCAGATGGCGCTGAGCAAGGGCCAGCAATCTGCCGAATATGGCATCTTCCAGCGAGATCATCTCCTCGTCGATGGGCACCGGCTCCCCTATCTCGACGCGATATCCTACTTCGTCAACAACTCGGAGCGTCGCCGGGGCGGCGTCGGCGACCATTGGTATCATATCACCGAAGTCCCCAACCTTGCCGCCGTTTACCTGACGTCCTACCTCCGGAAGCGGGGCCTGGGCGCAGAATTCGTCAGCTTCCTGTCCGGCGACCAAGCCCGCTTCCAGGACTTGCTGATCTTGGAACGGCCGCTCGCCGTCGCCGTCACCACCACCTTTTACCTGACCCCGCTCCCGGTCATCGACATTTGCTCCCGGATCCGCCAGCTGCAGCCCGGTGCGGTGATTATCGTCGGGGGGCCGCTTATCAATAATCTTGTATCCGACCTGAACCCCGATCAACTGCACCGCGCCTTTCAGGAGATGGACGCGGATGTCTACGTCCGCGAGTCCCAGGGGGAGGCCGCGTTGGCGGAGTTGGTGAGGCGGCTAGCGTCTGGCCACGACCTGCGACCGGTCCCCAACTGCTACGTACGCCAGGGGGAGCGGTACCTCTTCACACCAGGACCTGCCGAGGACAACCCCCTCAACGACAACGCCGTCGACTGGGATTTGTTCCACGATGAGGAGATGGGCGAGACCGTCCAGATGCGCACCGCCCGGAGCTGTGCCTTCAAGTGCAGCTTCTGTGACTACCCCGTCCGCGCGGGCGGGCTGTCCCTGGCTGACTTAGAGGTCGTGAGGAAGGAACTCGCCCAGCTGGCCGCCCGGGGCGTCCGGAACGTTGTGTTCATCGACGACACATTCAACGTACCGGAATCGCGCTTCCGGGAACTCTGTCGGATGATGATTGAGCAGCGATTCGGCCTTTCCTGGTTCTCCTACTTCCGCTGCTCGAACGTCCGCGGCGAGGATACCTTCGATCTGATGGCCGAAAGCGGCTGCCGCGGTGTGTTCCTGGGCATCGAGTCGGCTGACGACGGGGTCTTGCGGAACATGAGCAAACGGGCCTCTGCCGACCAGTACCGACGTGGCATCGAGCAGCTTAATCGACGCGGGATTCTTAGCTTCGCCTCATTTATCACGGGGTTTCCCGGTGAGAGAGATGGATCGATCGAGCGCGCCATCGATCTCCTGAATGACTGCGCGCCTACGTTCTATCGGGCCGAGCCATTCTGGTACAACCCTCGGGCGCCGGTGGCTCGCGAGGCCGAACGCTTCGGGTTGAGGGGGCAGGGCTACAACTGGTCGCACGACACCATGGACGTGTCGGAGGCTCGTCGGGCCGTCGACCGCATCTTCGACGAGGTGACCGAGTCCGTCTGGATGCCGATGTATATGTTCGACTTCTGGGCGCTGCCCTACCTGCTCGGCAAGGGCATGACGGCCGAGGAGATCCGCTCGTTCCTGAGGTCGGCTCAGTTTACGCTTCCCGGGGCCGGCCGGCTCCCAGTTGACGCAGCCGGACACTCCGAATTGCAGACCCTCGCCGACAACTTGAATCTGGAACCGGCCAGATTCCGGCGCCAGGTGAGCGACTGCCCCCCGACCCAGGCGGGCGCCGTGTTCTGAACGTCCGGACTGTACTCGAGTCTTTCATTCGGCGAGACCGTGATTGCACACAATGATGCAGTTCATCGAGACTAAATAGATGGGCGGACACCCAGGAACGACCTCGGCAGAGTTGCCCGCGGAGACAGTCGCTGCTCTGCTCGCCCATTCGTTGGCCGTCTACGCAGACTGCCCGGCGTTGACGGATGGCGTGCAAACGTACCGTTATGGCCAGCTGTCCGAAATGGCCCGCCGGATCGCGGCTGTGCGGACGGCGGGACCGGTTGGCATGTGCGCGCAACGCGACGTGGCTGCCGTCGCCGCCGCCATGGCCGTCTTCCGTTGCGGGGCACCGTTCCTACCAATCGACTCTTCTCGCCCGCCCGAGCAAATCGACGAGGTCTTGGCCACCTCCCGGCCTGGTCTGCTCCTCGTCGGGTCGGGCAACAGGCCGTCGGGCGTGGCGCGCGAAGCCCGCCGGCGCGGCGTCCCCGTGATCCCTATAGCCGATCTCCTCGAGTCGGCGGGGGCCAGCGCCCCCGAACTGGCCGCTTCCGCGGACGAACCCGCCTACCTGCTTGGGACGTCCGGGTCAACGGGGACGCCTCGCATGGTCGCTGGCCAACAACACTCGCTGGTGCATTACATTCGATGGCAGATCGATGCGGTCGGGGCCGTGCCCGGCGATCGCTACAGCCAGTTGGCCCCGCTGGGGTTCGACTTCTCCTTCAAGGAGTGGCTGGTCCCCCTGTGCGGAGGGGCCTGCGTCGTGGTCGGGCCCGAAGGCCTTCGGTTCGACGGCCCGGCCCTTCTGTCCTGGCTGGCCCGCCATCAGATCTCCGTCTGCTGCCTTATCCCAACGGCCTTCCGCGCCTTGGTCCGGGCCGCTGGGGGAAGCAGCGACCTGCGCGCTGCCATCGCCTCGTTACGGCTCATCATGGTCTCAGGGGAAGCTCTCCGGGCGGAGACCGTTCGAGAATGGCAGCACCTGGCCGGCGAGGTTCCCGCGCTGATGAACCTGTACGGTCCGACCGAATCGACGGTCATAAAACTGTACTACCCTATCCAGTATCCTTTCAGGGATCCCGGGGATATCGTCCCGCTAGGATGGCCAATTCCGGGCACTCGAGTCGAGATCCTCGATGAGGACCAGACTCCCTTGCCGGCGGGCCATGTCGGGCAGATCAGTTTGATTAGTCGCGACCTCGCGGCAGGTTATCTGGGTGACCCGATCGGAACGTCAGGGCGATTTGTACACACGGGCCGGGAGGTCGACTCCGCCGAGGTGACGCTCCTGACCGGCGACCGAGGCCTCCTGACGGACGACGGGCTGGTCCACTTCCGCGGTCGGGCCGATCGGCAGGTCAAGCGGCATGGCGTGCGAATCGAGTTGGACGAGATTGAGGCGGCCGTCGCCTCCGCCCAGCCGGCCGACTGGGCCGTTGTCGATGTGCTGGGGGACCCGGTCCGGATCATCGCCGTAGCCGTCCCCGGCCCCGACGGGCCCTCCTCCGACGGGTTGAGGGAAACGTTGAAGGCGCGGCTTCCAGCCCACACGATGCCGGACGAGATCGTCCTGGCTCCATCGCTGCCGAAGCTGGCCACCGGCAAGACGGACTACGCCCGGCTGCTGGATGCGGTCGCTTTGAACCGCCCGTTCCCGCCCGGTGCCCCACGGCCCGAGGACGTGCAGGAGTCCCTCGCCGCCATCTGGGCCCACGTTCTCGGCGTTTCGGCCATCCCGCTCGATGCCAACTTTTTTGAGCTGGGCGGCGACTCCGTCCGGCTGCTCGACCTGCTGGCGCACATCCGCAGCGCCCTGTGGCCGGACCTGACGCTACTAGACGTCTTTACGCACGGCACGGTTCAGTCTCTCGCCGAAGTAATCGTCCGCGGGATGGGCGGCTCGACCGAGGGAAGCCGTACATGAAACCCGCAGATCGCAACGGTGCCCTTTTGCTCCCGCTGCAGGACTCGCCGGGCTCGGGCCTCACGCTCTCCTGGGGCCTCGCCCTGCGCATTGAGGCACCGGCCGACCCGCAACCCTGGCACGTAGCCCTTCGATGCCTTGGCATGAGGCCTCACCTGCGGCGTCGATTCTCCCGGAACGAGCATAGGTGGTCCTCCCGCATTGTCCCAGGCTCCACCGTCAATCACGCATGGATGGATAGGGCTCGCTGGCAGGACGAGGCAGTGGCGCGTGAGCTTGCTCAGCTGCAGAGGGAACCTTTCGTCGATGATGACGACTTACCCTGGCGGACTCGGCTCCTCGCGGCCGGAGGTCGAGCGGAACATCTGCTCTTGGCCTGGCATGGCACGCTCCTTTCCCCAGGCTCGCTGTCCCAGCTCCCGAACGTTTTGGCCGACTGCCTCGCCGGAGCCGGGGAGGAGGCTGTCAGTGACGCGGCGGTCACGGCTGGAACTTACGCCCGCCGGGACGATCTCACGCTCGACTGGCCCGACCTGTCGTTATCCATCCCGGGTCGGGGGGACGCGCCATCGGGCTCGTGTGGCGTGGTGGCGTGCGACTGCGGGCCCGCACCGGCCGAGGCCGTGCGCAGCCTAGCGAACGCCGTGGGGTTCCGCGTGCGAACGATCTATCTGGCCGCCTACCTGGCACTCCTCCGGATCTATACCCGGCAGAAGGATTTGGGCCTCGGCATCTTTCTCCCATCCGAGCAGGGCGACGTGTTCACAACTCTGCGCGTAGGGATCGACCCTCGCCAGAGCTTCGCCTCTTTCTTAGAGTCGGTGCGACGTGCGGAAGACGCTGCCCTCGATGCTGCATTTCGACCGCTGGTCCCCGCGCCGCCTCCTCTCCATCACCTGTTCGCCTGGACGTCGGACACCGAAGGGGCAGCGTTCGCCGAGTTCGCACTGGGACGGCCCTCGACTCGCGTGGCAGTCGGTCAACTCCGCATGACTATCCGCCCGATCGGCGAGCGTTTCTCTCCCTTTCCGATTGTCGTCCGGCTAGGGGAATCTACCGGCGGGGCGTTTGGTCAAGTCGAATACCACCGCGACCGCTACCAGGAAGGGCGGATGACCGAGTTCGCCAGGCACTACCGCCGCTTGGTGGACGGGTTGATCGAGCAGCCTAGCCGGCCGGTCGCTCGGACGACGTGCCTGTCGTCGGAGGAACGGCGCCGCATCCTCGTCGACTTCAACCGGACCGCTCGGACGTACCCCTTCAGAGGCTGGATCCCGGAAATTATCTCGAACGCATGCCGAGCCGGCGGCGAACGGATCGCTCTGTGCTTCGAGGGGCGGTCGCTGTCCTATGCCGAGCTGGGGGAGGGCTCGGCCCGCATCGCGGCGGCCCTAGCGGCGCGCGGCGTGGGGCCGGGCCAGACGGTCGGCCTTCTCCTGGAGAGATCGTTCGCGATGATGACCGGCGTGCTAGGCATCATCCGGGCCGGAGGCGCCTACGTCCCGATCGACCCCACGCTGCCGGCGGCCCGGATCCGCAACATCCTGGAGCAGAGTGGTGCCCACCAGGTCGTGACGACTGCCGAATGCCGCACACGGGTCCCTGACGGCCCGTGGGCGGTGATCTTGGCAGAGTGCCCAGCTGAGGCTGAGGAAGCCGAACCGCTACGGCGGCCGCTCCGGGCTGAGGACCCCGCCTACGTCATCTTCACCTCCGGCACAACCGGCCAGCCGAAGGGCGTCGTCGTCCCGCACGCGGCCATCCTCAACCGCCTGGACTGGATGCAGGATGCCTATCGGCTCGGGCGGGACGATCGAGTCCTCCAAAAGACCCCCCTCGGGTTCGACGTGTCGGTCTGGGAGCTGTTCTGGGCGCTGATGAACGGCGCCGGCCTGGTGATCGCACGCCCCGAGGGCCACAAGGACCCGGTCTACTTGACCCGGCTCATCGCCCGTGAGCGGGTGACGACCCTGCACTTCGTCCCGTCGATGATGGCCGCTTTCCTGGAGAGTGCCAACACCACCGACTGTGCGACCCTGCGGCAGGTGTTCGCCAGCGGCGAAGCGCTCTCCCCCGAGCTGCGGGCGCGCTTCTTCGAGGTGCTGCCGCACTGCCAGCTCCACAACCTTTACGGCCCGACCGAGGCCGCAGTGGACGTCACCGCCTGGAACTGCGCCCACGAACATCCGAGCGGCTTCGTGCCCATCGGCTGCCCGATTGCCAATGTCCGCGCCCACGTCCTGGACGAGGACCAAGAGCCGGTCCCGGTGGGCGTGCCGGGCGAGTTGCACCTCGGCGGCGTGTGCCTGGCGTCTGGCTACATAGGGCAGCCAGCCCTTACCGCCAAGCAGTTCGTCGCCGACCCGTTCGGCGGCGAGGGCGGGCGCCTCTATCGCACGGGCGACCTGTGCCGCTACGACGACGACGGCGTGATCGAGTTCCTCGGCCGGATAGACCATCAGGTAAAGATCCGGGGATTTCGCATAGAAATTGCGGAAATCGAGGCTCACCTAGAGCGCTGCCCGGGAGTGCGCCAGGGTCTGGTCCTGGCTCGCGAGGTCGGAGCTCTAGGGAAGGTGCTCGTGGCCTACGTCCTCACCGAGGACGCCTCCGCAGCCTTCGTCGCCGGTCTGCGTGCCAGCCTGGAGCGGACCCTGCCAGACTACATGGTCCCAACTTTCTTCGTCGTCCTGCCCGAATTCCCGCTGAACGCCAGCGGCAAGGTGGACCGCAAGCGTCTGCCCGAGCCGGAGAGATTTGATCGGGCTGCGGACGAACCTGCGATCACCCCTGGACTCACGCCCCGGGAGCAGGCCTTGGGCACTCTTTGGAGGGAGGTCCTAGGCTGCGGCACCGTCGGGCCGGACGACGACTTCTTCGCCCTCGGCGGTCACTCGCTGCTCGCTGCCCGGCTCGCCCACCGCATCGGGCCGCCGGCCACCCTCCGCCTGGTCTTCGAGCACCCCACCATCCGGCGTCTAGCCTCCGCGCTGGAGCAAGCCGGCACCGGCGCAGCGGCCACGGCAGTGGCGACACCCCAGGTGGAGGGTGGGCCGCCCTCGGCCGACCTCTGGCCGCTCTCGGCAACGCAGCAGGATCTGTGGCTCGCGGAGCAGCTCGACCCAGGAGCCCAGTTCAACCTGTGCCACGCCTTTCTCTTCCGAGGCGAGATCGACAAGTTGGCGCTGGAGGACGCGCTGGCCGGGATCGTGGCCGAACACGCCGTGTTGCGGAGCACGGTTCGGCGCGATGCGGAGGGCGCAGCCGCCTGGATCGAGCCATTGCGGCGGCCAGTGCTAGTGACCAGCGACCTGAGCACCGAGCCAGACCCGCGCGCCGCTTTCCTGGCGGCCTGCCAGCGCGAGGTAGTGCGGCCATTCGACGCGACTCGCGGCCCCCTGTACCGATTCCTCCTCTGCCGACTCGGGCTAGGGCGGTGGGGACTGTGCCTCGTTTTTCATCATCTCATCTTCGATGGCCTTTCACTTGTCCCCTTCGGTCAGGAGCTTGGCTCCCGTTACGACCGCCTAACCGGGAAGCCCGGCTCCGCCTCGGCGGGACCAGCAGGTATGTACCTAGACTATATACGGAGCGAGCGGGCCGACCTCGACAGTGCGGAGGCGGCCGAATCCCGACGGCTGTGGAGGGCTTGGTTGGCCGGCGCGCCGCAGGCCGTCGAAATGCCGACCGACCGGCCGCGGCGCTCGAGGCAAGACGCCGCCGGGTCGGTCCACGAGGAAGTCCTGAGCTCGGAGATCGTCGCGAGCCTAGAGCGGACGGCCCGTTACTACGGCGCCACGCCGTTCGTCCTAGTCCTGGCTGCCTGGGCGGAGGTGCTGTCCCGGCGCAGCGGTCAGGACGAGCTTCTCATCGGGGTGCCCGCCGACGTCCGGGGTGGTCCGGACTACGAGCGGACCATCGGCCTGTTTGTCAACACCCTCTCGGTGCGCCTGCGTGCGGGAGGAGGCAGGTCGGTCACCGAACGGCTGGCGGCGACCCGCGACGCGCTAATCTTAGCCCTGACCCACCGACGCATCCCGCTCGGCTGGATCGCGCAGGACTTACTGAAGGACCGGGACCTCTGCCGGCCCACGCTCGTCCAGTACGCGCTTTCGATCTTGCCGGACGCAGCGTCGAACCCCCGGCTCGGTGACGCCGAGCCCGAGCGGGTGATCGTGCCGCAGGCGTCCCGCTTCGAAATGGCCCTCTACTTTTACCCCGAGGCGGGGGGGGCACGCCTCGCACTGGAATACCGCTCGGCACTGTTCGATGCCGGAACCGCTGCCGCCATCACTCGGGACGTCACCCAGACATTGGAGCGGTACTGCCTTGGGGGATGCGATTTGCCCAAGTCCCCGGCCGCTCCAGCCCGCAGTGAACCCGCGGCGTCCCAGCCGAGGACCGACCCGGCGCGGGATGGCGACACGCTCCCCCGGCTTGTGCGGATCTGGGAGAACGTGCTCGGCCACCGACGCATCGAGCCGGACGATTCATTTTTCGCCCTCGGGGGGCACTCGTTGCTGGCTGTCACGCTGGCGCAGCGCGTCGGTCGTGAGTTCGGGGTGGAGGTAGCTCTAGGGGACGTGTTCGCCTACCCCAGCCCGGCGGCGATGTCCGAGTACGTAGCGCAGCGTCCGCCCGCGGCGTCGGGACCCCGCCTCGCCCCGGGCGCCCCACCGCCCGCGGAGGTGCCGGTTTCCGCAACGCAGCAGCGACTATGGTACCTCGAACGCCTCGACCCCGGGCGCGGTGGCCTGAACATGCCCGGCGGACTGATCCTCACCGGGGTGCCGCTGACGGAGGCCGACTTCCGCAGCGCGCTCGGAGCCTTGCAGCGCCGGCACGACGTCCTGAGGACGACGTACCGGGAGCGAGCCGGGGAATTGATCGGCACGATTGGTGCGGCCTCGGAGGAACGCGTCCTTTCGTTCCAGGAGGGTCTGCCCCCCGAGGACTTCACCGTGTTCGCCACGCGGTCGTTCGATTTGTCCGCCTGCCCGCCATGGCGTGTCCAGGTATGGCAGACCGGTCCTGAGAGCTTCGTCCTGGCGTTTAATTTCCACCACCTCATCGCCGACGGTGTCACGCTAGATATCTTCCGTGACGAGTTGGGGAGGCTGCTTGCGGGGATGGAGCCCCCGCCAGAGTCGGCGTCGTATGCGGACTACGTGGCCTGGGAGCACGGGCCAGAGGCACTGGCGCTCTTCGAGCGGCAGGCTAAGCTCTGGTCAGAGCGTCTCGCGACCCCTCCGCGCCCCCTCGCCCTGCCGTACGATCGCGACCCCGGCCAGCGATCGGCGAGCGGCACACGGCCCGGCGGGATCTGCCACGTGGACGGGGACCCCGTGGGCATCGCAAGCCTGGCCCGCCAGGCCCGGACGACGCCGTTCGTCGTACTCCTCGCCACCTTCCGACTCCTGCTGGGTCGCTACGCAGCGACCCGAGAGGTGGGAATCACCACGCCGGCCGCCGGGCGGACCCAGCCCAGATTCGCTCGGACCTTCGGGCCGTTCGTGAATTCCCTGTTCCTGCACAACACGCTTGAGCCCGCCGAGCCGTTCCTCGACCTGATGCGGCGCGAGCACGCGGCTCTCGTCGCCGCACTGGACGCCCAAGACGTCCCACTAGAAAGGCTGTCTTTCGCGAACGGCTCCGGCCGGGGCGCGCTCGATCAGACGATGCTCGTCTATCAATCCGAGTCGGAAGCTCTGCGCTTCGGCACGTTGACGTTGAGGTCGTTCGACATCGAGCTGCCACTCACGAAGGTCGATCTGAAACTACTGGCGGTCCCCTCCGCGAACGGCCTTCGGCTGTCGGCCCAGTTCGCCGAGGACTGCTTCGAGCGAGAGACCGCCGAGCTGATCCTTCGTCACTTTCACGATTTGCTTGGGCAGGCGGCCGTGTCGCCCACCCGGCCGGTCGGTCGGTTCACCCTCCGATCCGATTGAGGCTAGGGCCCTGCTCCAGGAGCGAGCATGTCACCGAATGTCGTCGGGATCTCTGCCCACTACCACGACGCAGCCTGCTGCGTGCTCCGCGCCGGCCGGCTCGTCGCCGCCGCGCAGGAGGAGCGATTCACCCGGCGCAAGCACGACCCTGCCATCCCACGCCGGGCGTTCCGCTATTGCCTGGAAGAGGCCGGCCTGACCCTGCCTCAGGTCGATTGCGTTGCTTACTACGAAAACCCACTGCTAAAGGCCGAGCGGCAATCCTGGATGTCGCAGAGGCGCGCCGGCCCCGGGCTGGCGGGTCCCGATGCCGACCGCCCGCTCCGGGACATCCGCCGGGTCCTCGGCATCGAGGGATCCATCGAGATCGTCAGGCATCACCAGTCCCACGCGGCGGGGGCGTACTTCTTTTCCGGTTTCGAGGATGCGGCGATCCTGACGGTCGACGGGGTGGGCGAGTGGGAGACGATGACGTTCGCCCATGGGCGAGGGGCCGAGATCCGACAGCTCGCGGCGGTGAACTTCCCCCACTCAATCGGGTTACTTTACAGCACGATCACCGCGTTCCTCGGCTTCGAGGTCAACGATGGCGAATACAAGGTGATGGGCTTGGCCCCCTACGGCCGGCCCCGGTACGTCGATCAACTTTGGGACCTCGTCGGCCGGCACGACGGCCCGAACTTCGAGCTTCGCCTGGAGTACTTCGGCTTCCTCGACGGCGACACCATGTACGCTCCCGCCCTGGCGGAACTGCTCGGCCATTCGCCGCGGTCACCCGAGAGCGAGTTGACCCCCTTCGCAGAGGACCTCGCTCGAAGTCTCCAGATAGTCCTCAACGAGTTGCTGCTGGCCAAGGTGCGGTGGCTGCACGAGCAGACCGGAGCGGAAGCTCTGTGCCTCTCGGGTGGCGTTGCCCTGAACTGCGTCGCCAATCACCGCATCCGCGCCGAGGGCCCGTTTTTCCGAGTGTTCGTCCAGCCGGCGGCCAGCGACGCCGGCGGTGCCCTCGGCGCGGCCGCGCTTGCGCACGTCCGCCTGACGGGCGAGCGGCCGGCGACAGAACCGCTCGACCACGTCTTCCTCGGCCCGGCATACTCCGTCGACGGGATCGCCCGGCTGCTCGCCGCTGGCCCGGCCCGCTATCGGGACTTCCGCGGCGACGAGGCGAGGCTGATCACGGACGTCGCGGCGCGTCTGGAGGGTGGCCAGGTGATCGGCTGGTTCCACGGGCGGATGGAGTTTGGCCCACGTGCCCTCGGAGGGCGATCGATTCTGGGAGACCCCCGCCGGGACGACATGCGTGACCGGATCAACGCCTTGGTGAAGAAGCGCGAGGCCTTCCGCCCCTTCGCGCCGGCGGTGCTGGAGGCGGTGGCGGCCGAGCACTTCGACCTGCCCGGCCCATCACCGTTCATGCTGGAAACCTTCCCCGTGCGCTCGCCGTTGGCCCTGCCGGCCATCACTCACGTCGACGGGTCCGCCCGAGTGCAGACGGTCCACCCAAGGCAGAATCCGCGCTTCGCCCGGCTGCTGGATGCATTCGGCCGGCGGACGGGATGCCCGTTGCTCCTTAACACGTCGTTCAACCTGCGCGGCGAGCCGATCGTCTGCACGCCTCTGGATGCGATGCTGTGCTTCATCCGCTCCGACATTGACACGCTGGTGCTGGAGGACTTCGTCATCGAGCGCGCCGGGCTGCCTGCGAGTTGGGTGGAATGGTGGCACGAGACAGCGCCCGACTCATTCCAGGCGGTGAGCAATGTGGTCTACACGTTCTTGTGAGCTTGGGGGTTGCGATGACGTGGTCCCAACCGGATCCTGACCGAGAGGTGGGCACCCCACGGGAGGAGCCCGAGCCCGGGACTGTCGGCATCTGGCGGCTGGACGCGCAGCTCGGCGCCTTTGTCCGCCTACCTCAACTGCGCTCGCAATTTCGCACCTGGGGTACGGCCGAGCGGCTGCCACCGAAGTCGGGCGCCCGTCGGGTGGTCCTCATTGGTGAGAGCGCGGCGCGAGGATACCTCTACGACCCGGCTCTGACACCGGCGTCGATGCTCGAGGCGATGCTCCAGGCCGTCGGAAGCGGGGCCGGCCCATGGGAGGTCCTGGACCTGGCCCGCACGGACATCACCGCCTTCGGCCTAGTCACCCTACTGGGGCAGGCTGCTCAACTTGAGCCCGACGCCGTGGTCTGCTGGGCCGGAAACAACTGGCTTGACCAAGGGCACCGAACCCCGCGGGAGATCGACCAGTGGTCCGAGCACGCAGACGAAGGATACCGGTATGCACACGAGCAGTCCGTGCGCGAGGTGCTGCCGCGGGTCGGTCGTCGAGCCATTGCCTCCTTGGCGGATACGTGTGCAGCCACTGGGGCGCCCGGCGTAGTGTTGATCCCCGAGTTCAACTTGGCGGAATGGGATGACGAGCCGGGGGTCCTCTTACCGTACCTGCCGGGCGATCCCCACGTCGCCTGGATGCTTGCACGGCGACGAGCGCTCGCCGCGCTGGAGCGCGGGGATACGCAGTCCGCCCTCGCTACGGCCAACCACATGGCTGAGCTCGACGGCGGGTTGAGCGCCGTCGCCCAACGGCTGCGTGCGCGGTCGCTGCTGGCCGAAGGACGCACCGCGGAGGCCGACGCGGCCTTCGTTGCGGCCCGCGACGCCGTATGTGGGCTGCTGGTTCCCGCCACCCCGCGTTGCCCCGCACCCCTAGCGGAGGCGATGCGGGCCGCGTGTCGGCAGCGGGGCATCGCGGTCGTCGACCTCCCCAAGTTATTCCGCGACGAGCTTGGCGGCGAAATCCCGGATGGCCGCTTGTTCCTCGACTACTGCCACCACAACCTGCGCGGGCTCACCCTGGCGACCGCCGCAGCCGCTGCCCAAGTTCTCCGGTCGGCTGGCGACGAGCGGCCCCAGGCCGAGCTACGCGCCCACTGCCGCGCGGCCGCTCCCGGGCTGTCACCGGCCGATCAGGCCGTCACCCACCTCCTCGCGGCGGTCCACAACGCTCACTACGGCCAGGAATACCCTGCCATCATGCGACACTGCCGCCGCGCGGCGGAACTCGACGCCGGAGTGAAGCCGCTGATGCTTGCCTTGCTGCAAGTTCAGAACAGCACCGCCCCACGCTGGATGTGCGGCCCGTTCGACGAGCTGGCTCGGCAGCCCATGATCGCTCGCTACCTCCACCCCCGCAACCCGACTGAGTGGGACAAGTTTGCTGACGACCAGCTCAATCAGGCCCTGCTCCAAGCCATCGCGGAGCCGGGGCGGGACGATGAACTAGCCGACCTCCTCGTCCGCGAGCACGCCCCGGAGTGCGGGCCGGTCGATTTACTTGCCTATGCCTACCGGGCGCGGACCTTCCGCGGACGCGAGGGGCATACACTCGGGCCGAAGCCGGCGTTCGTCCAGTGCACCGAACCGGTGCTACGTGTCTACCTGTCGACCTCTGGGCCTCGGCCGGTGCACCTCGACGTCACCTACCGGATGCCGACGGGCGAGCCGGCCGACGGCGAGACATGCGCGGTTTCAGTCAACGGCTCGGGGTTCGCGGAGCTTCGCTTCTCCGCGCTCTGGCGGGACACTCGGTTGGAGGTCCCAGCCGATCGGCTGCGCCGTGGAGCTAACTGCATTGAAATCTCGTGGCCGTTGCAGATCTTCCGATGGGATGCATACCGCGAAGAGTTACGTTATTGTCTGCAGGCTGGGGAGATGCCGCATGCCCTACCGGTTTACGGTGAGGTCAGCAGGCTGACGGCCCGGTACGCAACGACTGGATGAGGGAAGCCGGACCCATGCGCTTCAGCCTGATGTTCTTCTCCGGGGATGCGGCCGGGGATGCGCCTTACCGACTGATGCTGGAGGCCGCCCGCGCGGCCGACCGGCTAGGCTTCTGCGCCGTCTGGACTCCGGAGCGGCACTTCACGCGGTTTGGGGGCCTGTTTCCGAACCCGGCGGTCACCGCCGCCGCGCTGGCGATGATCACCGAACGCGTTCAATTGCGTGCGGGGAGCTTGGTCGCGCCGCTGCACGACGTCGTTCGAATCGCCGAAGACTGGGCTGTAGTTGACCAGCTCTCCGGCGGCCGCGTCGCGATCTCGTTCGGCTCCGGCTGGAATGCCAACGACTTTGTGCTCTTCCCCGACCGCTACGACCGCCGTCACGTGGTGATGTATGAGCAGATCGAACAACTGAGGCGGCTCTGGCAAGATGGGGCCGTCACTCGAATCAACGGGACCGGGCGCACGATCGAGATCAGAACTCTCCCGCGGCCCGTCCAGCCGCAGCTACCGCTCTGGATCACCTCGTCAGGCAACATCGATACCTTTCGGTCCGCCGGCCGCCTTGGCGCCTACGTCCTGACGCACATGATCCAGCAGGATCGCGCCGGGCTGGCTGAGAAGATTGACGCCTATCGTCGGGCTTGGGCTGTGGCCGGGCACGATCCTGACGCGGGGGTCGTGTCCCTGATGCTCCACACCTATCTCACCACCGACGCCGGGCGAGCTCGGGAGACTGTGCGGCCCTGGATGCGTGAATATCTGCGATCCGCGGTCGACTTAGAGCTTCAGGCGGCCGCGGCCGGCGGCGTCATCAGCGGAGGGCTGGAGGCTCCGGCGCAGGAGATCGATCCTGCCGTCCTCGAGGAGTTGCTGGATGTCACCTTCGATCGCTATTTCGAGACCGCGTCCCTCTTGGGGACGGTCGAGACCGCGTCCGCGTTCGTCGAGCAGGTGGCACGGTTGGGCATCGACGAGATCGCCTGTCTGGTCGACTTCGGGGTCGAGCGGCCGCTGGTCCTGGAGAGCTTGGAGCACGTTGCGACGCTGATCCGACTCTGGAGTTGATGTTGGGGGACGGACGACGCCATGAGACTCGACATCCCGATGCGGGCCGCGCCGCAACCGACCGTGCTAGAACTATTCCGCCAATGGGCGGCATGCGAGCCGGACCGTACCGCTATAGTCCAAGCGGACCGTGTCATCGGTCGCGCAAAGCTCTCGAGCGACGTCGCGGAGCTCGCCGCGGGCCTCCGGGCTCACGGACTGACCGCCGGGGACGTCGTGGCCGTGGAGTTGCCGCGCGGGCCAGCCGCCATCGCCGCCCTACTCGCCGTTTGGGAAGCCGGGGCCGTCTTCTTGGGCCTCGACCCAAGCCTCCCGGCTCTCCGGCGGGACGTGCTCCGCGCGGAGGCCGGGGCACGGTGGCTTGTCCGAGCCGCGGGTGGCCCGCTGCCGTACGCCCCTTCCGATGGGCTGTCCGTTGCTGAGGTCGACTTGGACACGCGCCGGCTCGTGCGGACGACGCCGGCCGCGGTGAGTGACCTGCATCGAGCCACCCCGGCCGGGGCCGATGCCGCCTATCTTGTGTTCACCTCCGGGACGACGGGACGGCCGAAGGGCATCCTCGGGCGACACGCCGGGCTGAGCCACTTCGTCACGTTCCAATCCCGGCTCTTTGAGGTTGGCCCGGATGACCGCGTGCTGCAGACGGCGAGTCTTACAGTGGACGGCGCGCTCAAGGAGATCGGCTTGGCACTGGTCTCCGGCGCGTCCCTCATTTTCGCCCCGCATGACGACGACCTGCGCAGCGACCCCTTCGGGCATCGGACGGTTGGCCGGGTACCCACGATCGTTCAAATGATGCCAAGCCTGCTTGCAAACTGGCTTGCAATGCCAGGGCCATCCTCGCTAGGCGAACTGCGCGTCGTGGCCTTGGCCGGCGAGCCACTCTCCGGACGGCTCGTGCGCCGGTTGCGTGATTGCTACCCCAATTTCACCGGGTCGGTCTTCAACTTCTACGGCCAGACAGAGACCACGGTGAGCAAGACCTTCTACCGAGTCCCCGATGACCCACCCGAGGGGGTCCTACCGCTGGGCCGTCCGCTCCCGGACACCGAGGTTTACGTCCTGAACGACGACCTTCGTCCTTGCGGGCCGCTGGAGGTCGGCCAGATTGCCGTGCGCACGCCCTACCGCACTGCTGGCTACGTCAACAGCCCCGACGCGCAGGCAGCCGCCTTTGTGCCCAATCCGGCCTGCGATGATCCGGACGACCTGCTGTATCTCAGCGGCGATCTCGGCCGTTTCGACCGGGCCGGAAATCTCGTCTACGTCGGCCGGCTCGACGACGAGATCAAGATCAACGGCGTCCGCATCCACCCGGGTGAGCCCGAGGCGGTCCTAGCCGAGCAGCCCGAGATCCGGGCGGCACGCGTACTGGCGGTCGAGCAGGACGGCGTTTATACCATGCTGGCGTTCTGCCAACCGAGGGACGAGGCGACCGCTGGCCCCGGGCTGGAGGCACGGTGCCGGCGCTTCCTGGAGGAACGCCTTCCGACAGCGCTGATCCCCGCGGCCGTAGTAGCCGTTCCCCGGTGGCCGCTCACCGGCAGCGGCAAGGCCGACCGCTCCGCGCTTCTGGAGATCTGGCGCCATCGGCAGTTACGACGTCCTATTGTCCCGCCGCGCGACGAGATGGAGCGGGCGGTTGCCGCTGTGTGGGGCGATGTACTGGGCCGGCCGGCCGCCGGCGTGACGGACAACTTCTTCGAGTCGGGCGGGCATTCACTGATGATCGTCCGGCTCGTTGCACTCCTCCGCGAGCGATTGGGGGTGGACCTCCCGGTCCGCACCGTCTGGACTCATCCGACCGTGGCCGAACTAGCCACCGCGGTCCGCACGGCGGGCCAGAGCACCCCGCGGCCTGCCTTCACCCAGGTCGACCGCTCCCGGCCTGTCCCTCTGACCGACGCTCAGAAACGCCTCTGGCTGGTCCAAGAGCTGCTGCCGTCCAATGCCGCGTACAACATGCCGACGCTGGTCCGGCTGCGCGGGCCACTGCTAGCAGCCCCGCTTCAGGATGCCTTCGACCGGTTGCGACAGCGGCATGAAGTACTCCGACTGCGCTTCCAGGAACAGGACGGCGAGCCGGCCCAAGTCGTGGATGACAACCTCCACGTCCCGGTCGAGTTTCACGACCTAACAACCTTACCTGCGGCACAGCGGGACGGGGCTGCGCGGCGGCTGATCGAGGCCGATGCCCTCGTGCCATTCAACCTACATCGCGGGGCCTGCGTCCGGCTCTGGCTGCTCAGGCTGGACGAGGCGAACCACCTGCTCTACCTTAACGCCCACCATGTACTCGCCGACGGCTGGTCGGTTGGGCTTCTCCTTAACGATCTGTTCGCCCTGTGGCGGGGTGAAATTGGACCTCCGCCAGAGGTGGACTTCCTCGAGAGCGTTGCCGCACAGCCCGCGCCCGACGAGGCCGACCTCGACTTCTGGCGTGAACGGCTCCGAGGCCCGCTGCCCGTCGTCGAACTGCCCTCCGACGGCGTACGACCGCCGATGCCCACCCTCAACGGAGCCGTCCTCCCGGTGGCCTACCCGGCCTCGCTCGGCGACGCGGTCCGCGCCCTGGCCGCCCGCTGCCAATCCACGCCGTTTGTCGTGCTCTTAGCCGCCTTCGTGGCGCTGGTGCACCGGCTGACGGGCCAGGACGACCTTCTGATAGGCTCCGACCATTTTGGGCGGGAGGACCCACGCTTCGACCGCACCGCCGGCATGTTCGTTCGCACGTTGGCCTATCGTATCGATGCGAGCGGGCCGGTGACCTTCGCCGAGCTAGTGCGGCGCACCCACGAGACGGTCCTCCAGTCCCAGGACCACGCCCGCGTCGACTTCTCCCGAGTCGTCCAGGCCGTCAGCCCTGACCGCGACCTGTCGCGCACGCCACTTTTTCAGGTGATGTTCCGGATGTTCACCGGGCTGATGGACCTGGATTCCGCCCCCTGGCCGGGCGTCTCGGCCCGATTAGAAGCGGTGCAGCACGCGACTTCCAAGTTCGACGTGACGCTCACACTGCGGGACGGCGGGGGGATCTCCGGTGAGCTCGAATACAGCACCGATCTGTTCGGTGAGCCACGGATGCGCGAGCTCATCAACCAGTATCGGCGACTTGTCGAAGCGGCCACGGCGGAGCCCGGCCGGTCGGTGCTCGACTATCCCCTCTGCGAGGCACCTCCACCGGCCGTACCGCGCAGCGATCACGACTGGCTTGACATCGGGCGCCGGGTCCAGCGCACGGCCGATCGCCGACCGGATGCGGTCGCGGTTAGTTGCGGGCGGGATCAACTGACCTATCGTATGCTGATCGAGCGTTCCGGCGCCGTCGCCGCGACCCTCCTGGCTCGAGGAGTCCGGCCCGGGGACGTCGTGGCCCTCGCGGGGGACAAATCGGTCGGCTTCGTCGTGGGGATGCTCGGCGTGCTCCGTAGTGGCGCCGTCGTTCTGCCACTGGAGGCATCTCTCCCGCCGGATCGCCAGCGGCTGATGGCCGAGGTTGCGGCTACCCGGTTGCTGATCGCGGTCGACGGCCCCGAGCCCGCTGCCCTCGCAGTTCCGTGCTTTCACCTGTCTCGGGGCGACGGGTTATGCCGCTCGGAATATGTCCTACCGGACACATTTCCGGAGATCGGTCCCTCGGACCTGGCAACGCTGTTTTTCACCTCCGGGACTACGGGGCGCCCCAAGGGCATCCTCGGCAATCACGGTGCGCTCGCCGACTTCCTCCTGTGGGAAGCTCGGCAGTTCAGTTTGTCCGAGCACGATCGCGTTGCTCAGATAACCTCGCTGTCGTTCGACGCCGTCCTGCGCGATCTCTGGGCACCGCTCGTAGTCGGCGGAAGCGTGCGGTTGCCCACCCCCCGGACGCTCGATGACGTCGAGAAGACGCTGGACTATCTTGGACATGAGCACATTAGCGTTATTCACACGACGCCAAGCGTCTTGGAAGCCTGGCTGCACGCCGGAGGTGAGGGACGAGGCCCACTCTCGGATCTCCGGCTACTCGCGTTGGCGGGTGAACCGTTGAGCGGGTCGCTGGTCACGCGTGCCCGACGTGCCCTGCTCCCCCCGAACGCCCAAGTCGTCAACTTTTACGGCCCGTCTGAGACGATGATGATCAAGGCTTTCGACATCGTCTCCGATCCCCCCGAGCCGGGCGTCCAACCGATTGGCCGGCCCATCGAACACGCGGAATTGGTACTGCTCAACCAGCGGGACGTCGTTTGCAGCGTTGGCGAGCTTGGCGATATCCACATCGGGCACCGGTACGCCCACCAAGCCTATCTGACAAGCGACGCTGAAGCCGGGGCGTTTCGCCCCGATCCCCGGCCGGGGACGGGCGTACGCTTACTCTATCGGACCGGCGACCTCGGCCGCTGGCGTCCGGACGGCCGCGCCACGATCGCCGGGCGACGGGATGACGAGTTAAAGATCCGCGGCCAGCGGGTCAATCCCGCCGAGGTTGCAGCCGTGCTGAAGGAGCAACCGGAAGTCGACCAAGCGGCGGTCCTCCCCCACGACCAGAGCTGTGGCGGGGAGAAGCGGCTTGTCGCCTTTTACTCCACGCGCCACGGCCGGCCGCTCGTAGCGGAAGATCTGTTCATCGGCCTTCAGGCCCGATTGCCAGCAGCGATGATCCCCGCCGATTTCGTCCACCTGCCCGAGCTGCCCGTCCTAGCGAATGGCAAGGTGGACCGCCGGCGCCTCCTGGAACTCTCCGTAACGAGGGCGCAGGCTGCCGTAGCAGTCCCGGCCGAGCCCCCGGCGACCGTCACGGAGCAGCGGCTCCACGACATCTGGGCCCAATACTTAAAGCGGCCTCGCATCGGCACCGACGAGAATTTCTTCCGGATCGGAGGACACTCTCTGCTCGCCACCATCGTGCTCGGCCGGACGCGGGCCGCTTTCACGCTGGAGATTCCGCTGCGCGCGATGTTCCAACACCCGACCATCCGCTCACTCGCCCGGCACATCGACGAATCGCTCCGCTCTCGTGTTGAGAACCTGAGCGAGGAGGAGTTGATCAAGCTTTTGGATGAGGGCAGGCTCTGACATGGGCAGCACTTCGAACGATCGCGCGCGCCTCGAACGGCTTCGGCAAATGGCCTTCGATAGGCTTCGTTGCGGGGCCACGAGCGTCGCCGACGGCGTGGCCCCCGGCCCGCCGACGGGACTAGCCCCGCTATCCTCTGCCCAGAGCTGGCTCTGGTTCCACCACCACGCCGAGCCGGAGTCGTCTGCCTACAACATGTGGCAGGCGTACCACCTCCGCGGCGCTGTATCTAGCGACGCGCTGAGGCGGTGCTTCGCCCGGCTCGTCGCTCGGCACTCGGTCTTCCGGACCGGGTTCGTCGAGGTGGACGGCCGCCCGGTCCAGCGGGTCGTCGCCGACGCCGAGGCGCCGTTCGAGGACGTGGATCTGTCCAGTTTGCCGTCCGATGAGCGTGCCGAGCGGGCGCGGGCGTGGATCCTCAGGTGGGCCACCCGGCCCTTCGACCTCTCGCGGCCTCCCCTGCTGCGCGGTGCCGTGTGTCGCCTGGCACCCGATCGGGCCATCCTGGCGCTTGCCACGCACCACATCATTTGCGACGGGTTCTCCGCTCGCCTGCTCCGCGCCGAGCTTTCGCACGGGCTGTTCGACGGTGCCCCGCCGCTGCCGGAGCCGCCGTTCCGCTATCACGACTACTGCCGCTGGCAGCAGGATCGGCTCGCGAGCGGCGCGTACGCTGCGCAGCTGGAGTACTGGCGGCGGCGGCTCGAACCGGACACGGCGCTGGAGCTACCGGTGAGTCGCCCCCGGGGATCTGCGGTCCCAACAGCTGGGCACCTCGACCTGACGCTTGATGGCACTCGCTGGTCGCGCCTGCGTCATCTCGGGGAGCGCCACGGCGCGACCGTGTTCGCCGCCCTTGCCGCCTGGCTGGGCGCGTTCCTTACGCGCCTCGGCCGGGTGCCCAACGTGCACCTGGCGACACAAGTCGCGGGGCGTGACCTCGCCGGTGCCGATCAGGTCATAGGGCTCTTCCTCAACACGCTGGTTCTGCCGGTCTGCCTCCGCGCCGACGACACCTTCGTGACACTCCTTCGCCGGGTCGGCCAGGAGGTCATGGAGGCTTTGGAGCATAAGGACGTGCCGTTCGACTTGGTTGTTGCCGACCTTCGATCGGCGCGCCACCCGTGGCGGCGTCCGCTGGCGGATGTGATGCTGGTGCTCCAGCCTCCCGCGTCCGTTGCGGGTGCCGGAGCGGCCCTCGAACTTTTCGAGGTCGACGTCGTAAACGCCAAATGCGATCTCCTGTTCAACTTCCGCGAGGACGACGGGAGGCTCACTGGCGTGCTGGAGTACAATGCCGACCTGTTCGATGACGAAATCGTCGCCTCCTGGCGCCGGGCGTGCTTGACACTCCTTGATGGGCTGCTGGGCGCCCCGGAATTGGCGGTCGCCGAAGTCCCGCTCGTGGCGACGGCCGACTGGGCCGCCGCCATCACCCGGCAGGAGACTCGGGTAGAGCTGCCCGCCGAGCTAACCTTGCCGGAGCTTTGCCGTCGGGCCGCTAGGCAGCGGCCCGACGCCGAGGCGCTCCGCTCGGTCGCAGGGAGACTGACGTTCGCGGAGTTGGACGACGCGGCGGGCCGCCTCGCATCCTACCTTTTGGCGCGCCGGCCGGTCGGCGCAGGGGCGGGCTCACGCGTAATCGCTCTCGGCTTGCCGCGCTCGGCCGACCTTGTCGTAAGTGCCTTGGCGATTCTGAAGGTCGGCCTGGCGTACCTGCCGCTCGATCCCCGGTTGCCGAGGCAGCGGCTGGAGACAATCCTCGCCGATGCGGCGCCTGAATTGGTCCTCTTTAACTCGGGCGGCCCCGAGGTGATTCGTGCGGTCGTCGCACCGGATCGGTGCATCGACCTCGACGCCGTCCGCGACGCCGTCGCCGCGACTGCCCCACTCCCGGCCCCACTCGCCGAGCCGGACGACCCCGCATACCTCCTCTATACATCCGGCTCCAGCGGCGTGCCCAAGGGGGTGATAAACACCCACGCCGGCATCGTCAATCGCATCCTGTGGGCGCAGGGTACCGACCCGCTGCACACAACCGATCGGCTGCTCCAGAAGACGCCCGACTCGTTCGACGTGTCGGTCTGGGAGCTGTTCTGGCCGCTGGTCGCCGGCTCGGTGCTGGTCCTCGCCCGGCCCGACGGGGAGCGCGATCCGACTTACCTGGCGGACCTAATCCAGCGGGAGGAGATCACGCACGTTCATTTCGTCCCATCCATGCTGGACGCGTTCCTGCGCGAGCCACGGGCTGCGCACTGCCGCACCCTGATCCGGGTGATCTGCAGCGGGGAGGAGCTGCCCGAGGCGCTCCAGCACCGGTTCTTCCAGGTGTTCCCCGACTGCGAGCTGTATAACCTGTACGGGCCGACAGAGGCGGCCGTGGAGGTCACGGCCTGGCGCTGCCGTCGCGGCGCGGTCGGGCCGGTGCCGATTGGGTGGCCGGTCTGGAACACTCGCATCTACCTGCTCGACGAGCGGAGCCAGCCGGTCCCCGACGGCACCATCGGCGAGTTGTACATCGCCGGCCGGCAGGTCGCCGCCGGCTACCTCAACCGCCCCGACCTGACTGCCGATGCGTTTCCACCGGACCCGTGGTCGGTCGAGCCTGGCGCCCGCATGTTCCGGACGCGCGACCTTGCCCGGCGCCGCGGCGATGGCGCGTTGGTCTTCGAGGGCCGAGCCGACCGCCAGATCAAGGTGCGGGGCTACCGCGTGGAGAATGCGGAAGTGGAGGCCCATGTGCGAGCCCACCCCGGGGTCCGTTGGGCCGCCGCGGTTGGCCGACCGACGGCGCGCGGCATTCGGCTGGAGGTCTTCTATCAGGCAGACGCCGACCTCGATGAAGAACTCCGTCTTCACATGGAAGCGCGCGTCCCGGAATATATGGTCCCATCCCTGTTCCACCGCATTGGGGAGGTCCCCCTGACGCGCTCCGGGAAGCTCGACTCGACCGCCCTGCTGGCACGACCCATCGAGCCGCCGACCCGGAAGTCGGAGGTGCGGGCCCTCGCGTCGCCCCTACAGGAGCAGATCGCCCGCGTCTGGGTGGAATGCCTGCGCACGCCAGCCGTCGGACCCGACGACAACTTCTTCAGCCTCGGCGGGCACTCCCTGGATGCCGTCGCGGTAGTCCAGCGCCTGCGCGAGCTGGGGCTGCCGGTCAGCCTGGACGACCTGTTTCGCTGCCAAACCGTTGCCCTGCTCGCGGAGGCCGTCGCCGACCGCGCGGCGCCGGCCCCGGCGGACCGCGCGCCGGCCGTTGCGCGACCCGCCGAGGAATTCCCTCTGTCCGATCAGCAGGCCATGATGCTGGAGCACTACGGTGGGCCGATCCCCGACGAGCCCGCCTACCATTACCAGCAATGGGTCCGTTTCGAGGGGTCGAACGTCCACCCCGACCGGCTGCACGCCGTCCTGCGCAATCTCGTCGCCCGTCACGCTATCTTCCGCACGCAGTTCGTCGGCGACGGGGACCGCCCCGTCCGGCAACGAGTGCGGCCCGCGGCCCCCTTGCCTTGGCGGGTGGAGGACCGGGGTGTAACGATCGATGCGGTTACCCTCCAATCGCTGCTGATCGAGGATCGGCGCCGGCCTCTCGGGCCCCACGACCCGGACGTACCGCCTTTCCGCTTCGCGTTCTTGCGCGAGGGGGAAAACACCGGGATTTTCCTGCTGAGCATCCATCACGCCCTCTTCGACGGGTGGAGCAACGTCGAGTTCTTCAATCAGCTGGTCGCGGGCCTGGCGGGTGCCCAGGCGGCGCCCGGCGGGCCCGACGACGGGCGGGTCTACCGCGAGTTGATCGAGTTGATGCGCGCAGCCGAGACCGACGATCGCTCGGCGCGATACTGGCGCGAGGTGAGCCAGGCCGTGCAGGCCCCTCGGTGGCCGGCGCCGGTGGTCCAGGGGCGCGGCGACGAATTCCGGGATCGACTCGTCCCCGGCGACGTAGCCCGCCGCGTGGCCGAGGCGGCCCGGGGCTGGCACGTGACTGCCAAGGCCGTCTATCTCTGGGCCTGGGGGCAGGCTTTAGCGCCGGACTTCGGGGGCGGCCCGGTCGCAGTCGCCACAGTCAGCAACGGTCGTTCCGACCGTCTGAGCGACCCGTTCCGGCCGCTCGGCCTGTTCTGGCACCTCGCCCCGGTCGTTCTCAGGCCGGTTCCGGGGAGCGTCGCGGAGCAGGTCCAGGCGGTCCAGGGTCACCTGCTCGACGCCGACCGTCACGGCCCATTCCCCTGCTGGCGGCTGCTCCGGGCCGAGGGCCGAGCCGAGGCGATGGGTGTCAGTTTCAATTACATCCACTTCCCACACGGGCGCCAGGGCGCCTGGCCCCGGGCCGTGCACGCGACTGCATCAGGGAGCTACGATCGCTTCCACCCTGCGCTCAACCTGGTCGTGCGCACCGACCCGGCCGACGGATGCGTCCATATCCGTTGCGAGTACGACCCGAAGCGAATCGGCTACGGCGCCGTCGGGGACCGGCTCGACGGCCTGATGGCGACCCTAGCGACCGTCGCGATCTCTTGAGGGGCCAAACGGATGAGGGATGGTTCGGCTCTTTCGATACGACATGCGAGTTATTCCAGTGCCTAACAGGAACGACCCGGGATCGGTCTCGCTACGAAGCGGCTCTTCGGTGCTTATTCGCGACCTGCTCGCCAGCGACGCGGGCGAAGTGCTTACCCAGACACGAAAGGACATCCGTTACCATCGGCCATGGGTTCATCCTCCCGTCACACCTGAACAATTCGCGGAGCGGATCCGTCGCTCGCAACTGCCTACGAACCGCTCCTTCGCCATCTGCCGAAACGACACGGGCGCGATCGCCGGCATTGTCAACATCAACGAGATCATCCGGGGAGCGTTCTTAAGCGGCTATCTCGGCTATTACGGCTTCTCCGAGCACGGGGGTAGGGGGTATATGACGGAGGGGCTCAACCTAGTTCTGGCACACGCCTTCCGCGCACTCAAACTGCATCGCCTAGAGGCAAACATTCAGCCCGACAACTTTCGCTCCCTGGCCCTGGTTCGGCGCTGCGGCTTCCGCAGGGAGGGTTTCTCACCGCGCTACCTCAAGGTGGCCGGGCGCTGGCGCGATCATGAGCGCTTCGCGCGGATTCGGGAGGATTTCTTGGGGAATCGGACGGAGAGCAACGTGTGTCCGACGGTGTGATCCGGTTCGCCGGCCCGGTCGAGCCGCGTCGACGCCTCGTCTGCCTTCCGCACGCCGGGGGATCGGCCGGGGTCTTTCGCCCCTGGCGCCACTTGCTCCGCCCCGACTCGGACCTAGCCATCCTCCAACTACCCGGCCGGGCGAACCGGTACCATGAGCGCCCGCTCGACACCATTGCGGAGGTAGTGGCCGACCTGTCCCCCCGGCTAGCGCACCTGGACAACTTGCCGTACGCCCTGTTCGGCCACAGCTTGGGCGGGCTGATTGCGTACGAACTCGCCCGGCGGGCCCCCGCCGATCGGCCACCGACCTGCCTGATCGTCGCCGCCGCACGCCCCCCTAGCTGCCGCGCCGGAACTCGATATCACGAGTTGCCGGACCGGGAATTCTTGGAGATCGTCCGCCGAGAGCAGGGAGTCTCCGGGGGAGTCCCGGCACCCCCGGAACTGCTCGCCCTGCTGCTTCCTGCCCTGCGCGCCGATTTCCGCCTCGGGGAGTTGTACGCCCACGAGCCAGGCCCCCCGCCTGCCTGTCCGATCGCCGCCTACGCCGGCCGGGACGATACTGCCGTCCCGGTGGAGAAGGTGCGGGGCTGGGAAGGGTTCACCCCGGGCGGGTTCCGTCTTCGCCTTTTCGACGGGGATCATTTCTTTGTGCACGCGCCGGGCGCTGCTATCCCCCGTGTCCTTGAGGTTGACCTCGACAGCCCGCCACGGCCGTGAAACCAGGTCGGGCCGGCCAGATCCACCGCCTCAGCCTCATCCATGCGCCGGGCCGCCCCAGCGGCGCGATCCTTACACGCCGGGATTAAGATCAAATACGTCGAGGAAAACGCTAAAAGTCAGCACGGTTGCGAGCAAATCTTCCTCGAACGGGACGTTGAGCCGGAAGCCGGGTTCCTGATAACGCGCCTTCAAGTGTTCGACCTCGTCTGGGTCGAAGATACCCTGGCGCCGGATGCGATCGTAGCTCAGCATGTCGTCGATGTACGGGAATTCCCCCCCGAGCAACGCTGAAACCCCCGGCGCCGCGAACCCGAACTTCTCACGCTCAGTGAACGGCCGCGGCAGGTATCGCATCCCGAGCAGTTTGAGTAGGTACTTCTCGTGCAGGTCATGGAGCTTAAGGCTCGGGGGAAGCCGCCGCGCCAGGTCGACCACCCGCGGGTCGAGAAACGGGTGGCGGCCCTCCACCGAGTGGGCGTAAGTCATCCGATCGCCAAGGTCCCCGAGCAAGTGCTCCGCCAGGCGAAACTTGATATCCAGATAGGACCGCTGGTGGACGGGATGGCGGCCGCGCAGCCGATCTGAGTCGGCCAGTGGGGCTTCGAGGCAATCGAACTCGCTGAACCGCTCGCGTAGTACTGGACTGTAAAGCCGAAGCCGATCACCCCGCGACGAGGAGTAATTTTTTTCGTAGAAGAAGCCCGCGTCGCCCCACAATCGCTCCCGCAACGCGACCTCTTCGGGTGAACAGGCGGAGTTCCCGAGGTCGGGCTGGGATCGGCGGATTTCATCGAACCGGTAGCCGATGTACCCCGCGAACAATTCGTCCGCCCCTTGGCCGGTGAGCACCACCCGCATCCCACTGTCGTGCACCAGTTCGGATAGGGCCAATGCGGCAGTGTTAAACGTCTCTTTGAGCGCGCACTCGGTATGCCAAATCGCCTTCCTTAGCCGCGGCGCGATGTCCGAGCGTTCGAACGGCCGGCCGTGGTGAAGTGTCCGCAGCCACCGGGCTGCAAGCCGCTGGAATTTGCCCTCCGACAGCAGCGGATCGGTGAAATCAATCGCGAAGGTGTGAATCTCTGCATCAGGCCCCCGTACTCGACGCACGGCGTCAGCGACCAGCATCGAGTCGAGCCCACCGCTCAAGTAGACCCCCACGGGGGCATCTCCGCGCAGGCGGAGGCGGACCGAATCCAGGAGCAGTTCGTCGAGTTCATCGAGCCATTCCTCCTGTCCCCGCCGCTCGACCGGCTCCCCTTCGGCGGGGAAGTCCAGATCCCAGTAAGGCTCGTCCGCAGCCTCGGAGCCCGGCCGAGCCCGGAGTAAGTGCCCAGGAGGCAGGCTGCGTATACCGCGGAACAGCGTCCGCCGACCGACCAGTCCAGGGAGTGTGAACACCTGGTCGAGCCCGACTAGATCAACTTCGCGCGGCGAGGAGGGATGAGCCAGCAGACTCTTTATCTCCGAGCCGATCAGCAGCAGGCCGTCGACCTCCGTCCAGAATAGCGGGGCTATTCCGATAGGATCCCTCGCCGCCAGGATGAGGGCTTTCCGGGCGTCGTAGAGAACCAGTGCGAATTGGCCGTTCAGCCGGGACAGCATCCCCTCTCCGTATTCCTGGTACAGGGGCCCGATCACCTCAATGTCGCAACGGGTGTGGAAGCGATGCCCGCGCCGCTCCAACTCGCCCCGCAGCTCGATGTAGTTAAAGATCTCGCCGTTGCAGGCCCAAACCAACTGGCCGTCCGGAGTGCTCATCGGCTGCCGACCGCCGTCTGGGTCCACGATCGCCAACCGGGCGACGCCAATTCCCAGCGCCGGCGATTCGTAGTAGTCTTGAGCGTCGGGTCCGCGGTGGACCAGAGTGCGCGTCATTCGCTCCAACTCAGAGCGCACCATCCGGGCCGCGCCGGTCTTGTCGAGAATGGCGACTATCCCACACATGGCTGTGAGCTCTGGTAGATGGAATAGCTGAGCGAACGGGAGTCTCCCGGGAAAGCTGTCACCCGCTGCAACTCGGGAACGCCCGCCCAGAGCCTGTCGTGGACTGGCTTATAGTAGAGGATAGTAACCGGCCTGGGTTGGCGATGTAGTGCACGGCGGACCGCCTCAACGACAGGCGCTAGTACCTCGGGACCGAACGGGTTGAATAAATAGATCACGAGTGGGTCGTCGGGGAACGAGTATGTCGCGGCGTCGGCCTCAATAACCTCGAGATCCCGACAGACTTGGCGAGTATTCCTATAGCGTAGCAGATTCTCGCGCGCCAGCCGGACTAGCTCTGAGGCGAACTCAACGCCGATGATACGTTTAAAGGGGTACTCGGACGCTAACAGCAATGCCCGCCCCTTGCCGCAGCCTAGATCGATGAAGACACGCCCCTCGGCCACTTCACCGGCAGCATGCATCATGTCGTGAAACTCGCGGGGAACGATCGGCTCATACCTGTTGCCGAATAACCAATTATCGCTGTCGGTGGCCAGCGTCTCGATCGGGATCGGTGTCGTCGTGTCCACTCCGTAGACCATGTCGAAATCCCGATAAGACGCGTTCAGCGCCTCTTCTCGCACGCGGCGGGCTCGGCGACGTGAGGGGGACAACTTGCGAATGCTGTAATAAACCTGGCGAAAGATCTGGGCAAATGTTCCCGATACGCCGCGCACCCGGATCGACTCCCGGACCACCTTTCGTGTTGTCCGCCAGTCCGAGATCGCGAGACGGAACGATGAGAAGGGCATTCAAGGGCGCCTCAATTAATTCTTTAGGGATGGAAGCAAGCTAGGTTAACCAGACGCTTCCCACCCGTGAAGTGGACCCCAATGTCGAGACCACTCGGCCCCGATTTTAGGTTATGGTCTGGGGCGTCTCCTTTCCTCGTGGGTTGACCGGCGTCGGGTCTCGGTAGACCTCGGCGGGGGTGCGGTAGTCCAGGCTCTGGTGAAGCCGTTCGTGGTTGTAGAAGGCGAACCATCTCTCCAGGTCCGCTTCCATCTCGGGGACGTCTCGGTACGACTTCAGGTAGACCTCCTCGTACTTCAGGGACCGCCAGAGCCGTTCGACGAACACGTTGTCCAGGGCTCGACCGCGGCCGTCCATGCTGATCGCGACCCCTTCCTCCTTGAGCCTGCCGGTGAAGGCGTTGGCGGTGAACTGACAGCCCTGGTCGGTGTTGAAGATCTCGGGGCGGCCGGTTTGCAGGGCGTCGTCGAGGGCCTCCAGGCAGAAGCGGCCGTCGAGCGTGTTCGACAGCCGCCACGACAGGACGAAGCGGCTGTGCCAGTCGATGACCGCGGCCAGGAACATGTAGCCGTCCACCAAGGGCAGGTAGGTCACGTCGGTGGACCAGACCTGGTCGCGGCGGTCGATCGTCACGCCTCGGAGCAGGTACGGGTGGCTCTCGTGGTCGGGGCTCCTGTTCGTGGTCCTGGGGCCGGGCTGGATCGCCTCCAGGCCCATGATCCTCATCAGCCGTTGGACGCGCTTGCGGTTGACCGACTCGCCGCGACGGTCCAGCCAGGCCGCCATGCGACGGCTGCCGTAGAAGGGCGTGGCGAGGTACTGCTCGTCGATCAGCCGCATCAGCCGGAGGTCCTCGTCGGACTCGCGGGCCGGCTCTCGGTAGAGGCTGGCGCGGCCCAGGCCCATCAGTTCGCACTGGCGGCGGACGCTCAAGCTTGGGTGCTGCGGATCGATCCAACCTCGCCGAGCGGCACCGTCAGCCGCCAGATTTTTTTTCACCCAGGCCAGCTCCATCTGGAGCCGACCGATCTGCTCGTACAAGTCGATCTGGAGCTTTTCGGGGTCGGGTCGGCGTCCCGCCGACCCGTTCTCGAAGAGGGCCTCCAGGCCGTCCAGCAGTTGCTTCTTCCACTGGCTGATATGCACCGGGTGGACCTGATGCAGCTTGGCCAGCTCGGCGATCGTCCTGTCCTGCTTCACGGCCTCCAGGGCGACCTTCGCCTTGAACGCCGCCGAGTGTCGCTTGCGAATTCGACCCATGGTTGAGCCTCGGTGGTGATCCCTCAAGGATTATTGGCTCATGATCCCGGATCGGTGGAACGCGGTAGCCCGAGGAGCAGCCCCAGGAAATCGTCGGTGACCCGCTTCAGGTTGTTCGCCCACTCGAAGATCGCCACGTACCCGGCC